>NZ_JBICVJ010000010.1:0-337447 GCF_043198895.1 Streptomyces sp. NPDC048696
CCGCCTTGCAGCATTGGGGTCTCCCCTGCTCGAACGAAGTTGAGAGCTTGGGGAAGCACCACACCCCCACTCACCAGCACCGAAACGGCGGCCCGCACCGAAAGCGGCCAGATCCACCGGACAGGCCCTAGGGCCGCAGCGTACGGAACGCGCGATCGTGGTGGACGAGCGGCGCGCCGTTCCGTACGCGTACGTCCGTGACCCTGCCCACCAGGATCAGGTGGTCACCCGCCTCGTACCGGGCGTGGACCCGGCAGTCCAGTGCGCACAGCGCGTCGGCAACCGCCGGTTGCAGGGCCCGAGTTGTCGTCATCTCCTCGGGCAGGAACTTGTCGGCGCCGCTGCGGGCGAAGCGGGTGGCGATGTCCTGCTGGTCCTCGCGCAGGACGCTCACCGCGAACTCACCGCACTCCGTGAACGCCCCGTAACCGCTGGCGCTGTGCGCCACACACACCAGGATCAGCGGCGGTTCCAGGGAGACCGAGCAGAACGAGGTGGCGGTGAAGCCCCAGGGTCTGCCGGCCGCGTCCCGGGTGGTCGCCACCACCACGCCGGCGGCGCAGCGCGCCATGGCGGAGCGGAAGGTGTCGGAGGCCGTCGGACGTACGGTCGCGTTCCTCTCGGTCACGGCAGAACCACCACCTGGGCCGCGTAGTTGAGCCCGGCGCCGAAGCCGACGAGGAGGGCCGTGTCGCCGCTTCCCGCCTGGCCTTCGGCGAGCAGGGTCTCCAGGGCGAGGGGGATGGAGGCGGCGGAGGTGTTGCCCATGCGGACGACGTCGCGGGCCACCGCGGTACGGGGACCGAGACCCAGGCGTTCCGCCATGAGGTCGATGATCCGCAGGTTCGCCTGGTGCGGAACGAAGGCTCCGAGTTCGGCGGGCGGCACATCCGCCGCGCTCAGCGCCTCGGCCGCAGCCGGCGCCACTTCGTCCATGGCCCAGCGGAAGATCCTGCGGCCGTCCATCCGCATCCACGGCCGTACGCCCGTACTGTCACCCCAGGCGGCGGTCATCCGCAGGGCTTCGCTGTAGGCGCCGTCCGCACGCCGCACCACCGGTCCGATGCCGGGTGCGTCGGCGCTCCCGACGACCACGGCTCCGGCGCCGTCGGCGAAGAGGAAGGCGCTGCCCCGGTCGGTCCGTTCCACGATGTCGGTCATCCGCTCGGCGCCGACGACCAGGACGGTGCGGGCGCTGCCCGCGCGTACCGCGTCGGAGGCGAGGGCGAGGGCGTGGCAGAAGCCCGCGCACGCGGCCGACAGGTCGATCGCCGCGGCCGCCCGGGCGCCGAGCGCGTGGGCGACCCGTACCGACAGCGGTGGTGTCTGGTCGAGTTGGGACATGCTGGCGAGTAGGACGAGGTCGATTTCCATGGGGTCGGCACCGGCGGCCGCGAGGGCTTTCCCGGCGGCCGCGAGGGCCATCGAGTGCAGTGTCTCGTCCGGCGCCGCGAAGCGGCGTTCGCGGATACCGGAGCGGGTCTCGATCCACTCCTCGGTGGAGTCGATCGCCTCGCACAGCTCGGCGTTGGCGACCGCCTGCCGGGGTCGATATCCGCCGATTCCGAGAATTCTGCTGTGCCCCCCGGCGCCGCCGGTATCCGCATGCCGGGCAGTCCTGACGGTTCGCATCAAACCCTCTCCACTTCAGCGTTCGGTATCCGTGGGAATGGGAAGCGGCCTCAGCGTCGGAGCGCCCGGTCGAGGAGTCCTTGAGCCGTACTCGGCGACGGCACCGGCCGGACTCTTACTCCGCTGCATTGTTTTGGCCGATAGTCGACCCTGGTGATCCACTGGCGCGGAGTAGTGTGGGCTGGCGGTACGGGGGGCGGGCGCGGACGATGAGACTGGGGGGAGAGCACTCGTGATACGCCTGCTCGTGGCCGAAGACGTGCACATGGTCCGAGGAGCGCTGGTGGCTCTGTTGGAGCTGGAAGCGGACTTCACCGTGGTCGCCGAGGTGGGCAGAGGTGATGAGATCGTGCCCACCGCGCTGCGCAGCCGTCCGACCGTGGTCATTCTCGATGTCGATCTTCCCGGCACCGACGGTCTGACCGCCGCCGAGCAATTACGCAAGAGCCTTCCAGAATGCCGGATTCTCGTCCTCACCGGGATCGGCAGACCCGCGATGCTGCGCCGGGCCCTGGACGGCCGGGTGGACGGGCTGCTCCTGAAGGACTCTCCGCCGGATGAGCTTGCCGACGCGGTACGGAAAGTCATGGCAGGTCAGCGGGTTTTCGACTCTGGGCTGGCGCTCAGCGCCCTGGACTCGGGGGCCCGGCTTCTCACCCCGCGCGAGACCGAGGTGCTGCGGCTGACCGCCGACGGCCACGACGCCGGTCACATCGCCCGGCAGTTGCATCTGTCGGTGGGGACCGTGCGCAATTACCTCACCACGATCGTGAGCAAGCTCAACGCGCGCAATCGCATCGACGCCATCAGGACGGCCCGGGAGTTCGGACTCCTGTGATTCCCTCGGCTCCCCCGATTCCCGCGATTCCCCAGGCGATTCACATGGTTGACCATTCAAACCATGAATAACTCCTGTGAGTCCATGAACATCTCACTGGGATCTCCATGAACCCTCGTGCCACACTCAAGGGCGTCAGCAATTCCCATATGGAGGTCCTCGCGTGGAAATCGAAGTATTGGGTCCGCTGAAGGTCCAAATCGATGGCGTTTCCATCGTGCCGAGCGCCGGCAAACCCCGCCAGCTGCTCGCGCTTCTCGCGCTGCGCGCGGGGCGGATCGTCCCGGTACCCACCTTGATGGAAGAGATTTGGGGCGAGCATATTCCGCGCAGCGCCCAGACCACCTTGCAGACTTACGTGCTCCAGCTGCGCCGCCTGGTCACCAAAGCCATTGCGGGCAGGGCGGAACTGTCCGCGAAGGACGTGCTCGCCACCCGTTTCGGCAGCTATCAGCTGAACGGGCCGGTCATGCACTTCGACTTCGGTACGTTCCAGGAACGGTCGGCGGCCGGAAGAGAGGCGCTGGCGGCCGGGGAGGACGCGAAGGCGTCCGCGCTCCTGGCCGAGGCGCTGGACCTGTGGCAGGGTCCGGCGCTGGCCGACGTGCCCGCGGGCAGCGTCCTGGAGACCGAGATCATCGGGATGAACGAGGCCAGGACACGCGCCCATGAACTCCGCATCGAGGCTGATCTGCGGCTCGGCCGGCACGGTGAACTCCTCGGCGAACTCCTGATGTTGACCGCCCAGCATCCGCTCAACGAGATCATCTGCGGCCATCTGATCACGGCGCTGTACCGGGCGGGCCATACCTGGCGGGCCCTGGAGGCGTTCCAGCGGCTGCGCACCACGCTGGTCAGCGAGTTGGGAGTGGAGCCGTCACCACGCGTACAACGGCTCCACCAACAGGTGCTCGGCTCGGGCCCGACGCCGCGACGGCAGGCCGCGTGATGAGCGCGCCCGCGCCGCACCCCGCGGCCACGTCCACGCCCCGCACGGCCGCCGTCCTCGGCACCGGCACCATCGCCCTCGGCTGGATCGCCCTGTTCGCCGCCAGAGGACTCCAGGTCCGTATCAGCAGCACCAGACCCGACGCGCGCGAGCATGTGACGGCCGCGCTCGGCCTGTACGCGCGCTCCTTGCCCGGGGGCGCGGCCGATCCGGAACGCCTGGCGGCGCGGCTCACGTTCTGCCGGGACGTGGCGGAGGCGGCGACAGGGGCGCAGGTCGTGCAGGAGAACGTACGGGAGGACCTGGCGCTCAAGCGGGACATCTTCCGGCAGGCGGCCGAGGCGGCCCCCGGCGCGCTGCTGCTGTCCTCCACGTCGACCCTGCTGCCCGCCGATCTCGGCGCCGCGCTCGACGAGCCGGGGCGGGTGATCGTGGGGCATCCGTTCAACCCCCCGCACATCGTGCCGCTGGTGGAGGTCGTCGCCGCCGAGGACGCCAAGCCGGCGGACGTCGAGGCGGCCGTGGACTTCTACCGGTTCCTGGGCAAGACGCCGGTGGTGCTGCGCCGCGCGGTTCCCGGGTTCGTCGCCAACCGGCTGCAGTCGGCGCTGCTGCGCGAGAGCATCCACCTGGTGCGCGAGGGCGTGGTCACGGTGGGCGAGCTGGACGAGATCGTCACCGCGTCCATCGGCTCCCGCTGGGCGGTCGCGGGACCGTTCCGCGCCTTCCATCTCGGCGGCGGCCCCGGCGGCCTGCGCCATCTGATGGAGCATCTGGGCGAGGGCCTGGAACGCAGTTGGGCCGGGCTCGGGAATCCACCGGTGGACGAGCTCACCGTGGAGACGATGCTCACCCAGGCGGACGAGGCGTTCGGCCCCTACCCGTACGAGCCGCTGGCGGCCTGGCGGGACCGGGCGCAGAACGCGGTGATCGCGGCGGTCGAGGCGGTGGGCCCGCCGCGGGCCGCCGACTGATCCGGAGCGGACGACTCGGGGGTGGCCGGGGGCGAAAGCCCCCGGCCACCCCCATAGGTATATCCGTCCGACTCAGTCGAAGAGTTCCTGATCCTGCGTCACCTTACGGCTGCGGGTGCGCAGTTCACCGTCCTCGCGGACCAGTACGTCCCGTACCACGCAGCTCGGCGAGATGACCGGCTGGGCCTGGCCCGGCCTGGTGGTCACGACGAGTGCGTAGAACTCGGTGTGCACGGTGCCGTCCGCCTTCTCCCGTACGTCGAGCATGTTGAACCAGTGGCGGCGCTGGACCGGGGACGACTTGAAGCGCTGCTCGTTGTACTCGCGCACCTCCTGTGCGATGCCCGCGTGTCCGCGCGCCGGGGGAACGCCCGGGGAGTGCGCGAACACACCGTCCTGGGTGAAGGTCCGGGCGAACGGCTCCGCCCGGACCGCGTCGAGGAGGTGCGCCTGGCGGGCGTAGAACAGCTGGACCTCGGCGTAGAGTCCGGATCCTGCCGGGCCGGGCGCCGGTGCCTGCGCTGCGGTGTCGGTGCTGCGTACTGCGGTGTTCACGATGCCTCCACGATGGACTGCGCCCGCTCGGGGGCGCTGAATGCTGCGGCGTGGTCCCGGGCCCAGGCCCGGAAGGACCGGGGCGTCGATCCGGTGATCTCCCGCACGCTCGCCACGACGGGCAGTCGGCGTTCGATCAAGTAGCGCTCCACTTCGATGAGTTGACGGGCATACGCCTCGGGCAGCCGCCCCGCGACCAGGCGCACCCACTGCTCCGGCGCGATCCGCGCCACCCTCAGATCACGGCCCAGCACCTCGCCGAGGACGCGTACGCGCGCGTGGACGTCGAGCGCCTGCGGCCCGGAGAGCGGCAGGATCCTTACGCCGGCCGGTCCGGGTCCGAGGAGCACGGTGGCCGCGACCTCGGCGATGTCGCGCGGGTCGATCACCGGCACGGCGAGGTCGGGGTGGACCGCGCCCACCACGTCGCCGGCCGCGAGGGCGGGAGCCCACTGGAGGGCCAGCGAGGCGAAGGGGCCGGGGCGCAGCACGGTGAGCGGCAGGCCGGTGGCCCGCAGTCGCGCCTCTCCCTGTACGTGCTTGACGAAGAGGGGGTTGTCGAAGCCCGGCCCCCGGGGGGCGTCGGCGGAGACGGCCACCAGCTGCCGCACGCCTGTGGCGTGGTACGCGGCGTGCGCGAACGCCTCGCCCGCGTCCTCGGCGAGCAGGACGAAGGCGGCGTCCACCCCGTCCAGCGCGGACTTCAGCGAGGCGCTGTCGGTGAGGTCCCCACGGGCGATCTCCACGCCCGGGGGCAGCAGCGCCGCCGCGCGTTCGGGGCTGCGGCACAGGGCGCGGACTCTGCTGCCGTGCGCGAGCAGCCGCCCGACGAGATGCCGGCCGACCGTCCCGGTGGCCCCGGTGACCAGTACTGCGTGCCCCATGCGCCCTCCCGGCGTCCGGGGAGCGGGCGGGGTGCCCGTTCCCGCGCACAGCTCAGGGGCCGGGGCTCGAATCCCGCTCCAGCACGGCTCGTTCGGCGGGCCGGGACCGCCGGAGCGCGACTCGCCCGGCCACGGCTCGGTCCGTCACGCCGGGGCGGGGCCGGGAAGGTCACACCCGATCGCGGGTCACTCGGCCGCTCCGGAGGCCCCGCTCTCGTACGCCTCCATGGTGCGTACGAACATCGCCCGCTCCTGCGGGGTGAGCGGATCGAGGGCCTTCTCCCAGGCGTCGGCGCCGCGCGCCAGCCAGCTGTTGATGGCCTCGCGGGTCTCCGGGTCCTCGGTGAGGGAGACGATCGTGCGCCGCCGGTCGGAGGGGTCGGCCTTGCGCTCGACGACGCCCTGGCGGCTGAGGTCGGCGACCATCAGGCTCACCGTGGTGGGCGCGACCTCCAGGCGGGCGGCGAGTTCATTGACGAGGGCCGGGCCGTCGAAGACGAGGTGGGACAGCAGGGAGAGATGGCGCGGGGCGAGGTTCATCGAGCGGAGCTGCTCGGGGACGGTGGTCCGCTTCAGCCGCTGTGCGACACGCGGCATCAGCACGAGCATGGCCCGGATCGCGTCGTCCCGGCTCATCCCGGACTCCCGCGCGGCACGCCGCTTCTGCTCCGCCTCGCGCTCCGTTGACATCCTGCCGACCCCCTTATAGCTTTGCTTTCAAAGCAAACTCTCTCTTTGCTCGTCCACCCTACCGGACACGTGCGCTCCGGGCCTGCTCAGGAAAGGGATGGCCCATGTCCTTAGCCTCATCTCCCGCCACCGCCACAGCCGAGTTCAACCCCCGGCGATGGGCGGCGTTCGTCGTCACGCTGTCGGCGGTCTTCATGGATCTGGTGGACACCACCGTGATCAATGTCGCGCTGCCCTCGTTGAGGCGGGAACTGCACGCGTCGAGCACCCAGCTCGAATGGTCCATCGCCGGCTACGTGCTCGCCTTCGCCTCCGGAATGATCACCGCGGCCCGCCTCGGCGACCGGTTCGGCCGGCTGAAGATCTTCCAACTCGGCCTGGCCGCCTTCACCGTCACCTCCGCGCTCACCGGCCTCGCGGTCAACCCCGAGATGCTGGTGGCCGCCCGGATCGCCCAGGGCGCTTCGGCCGCCCTGATGGTGCCGCAGGTGCTCGCCATGCTGCGCGTCGAGTTCCCGGCCGGTGAGCAGTCGAAGGCGGCGGCGATCTTCGGCCTCAACTTCTCCATCGGCGGTGTCGGCGGCCCGCTGATCGGCGGACTGCTGCTCAACGCCGACCTCTTCGGGCTCGGCTGGCGGCCGATCTTCTTCGTCAACATCCCCATCGGCATCGCCGCGTTGATCGCCACGCACTACCTGTGCCGCGATTCCCGCGCCGAACACGCCGCCACCACGGACATCCCCGGCCTGGCCATCGCCACCGCCGCCGTCGTCGCGTTGCTCTACCCGCTGGTCGAGGGGCGCACGCTGGGCTGGCCCTGGTGGAGCTTCGCGCTGATGGCGGCGTGCCCGGCGCTTCTGTGGGTGTTCGCGTGGTACGAGCGCGGTGTCACCCGGCGCGGCCAGGCACCCCTGATCGATCCCCAACTCCTGCGTGAACGGGCCCCGTTGGGCGGACTGCTGGTGGCCGTGCTGTTCTTCGCCGGTACCGGCTACACCCTGGTGATCACCGTGCATCTGCAGACCGGCCTCGGCTTCTCGCCGCTGCACACCGCCTTGAGCATGGTGCCGTTCGCCGTCGGCGTGGGGCTGTTCACGCCGTTCGCGCCGAAGATCCGCCAGTTCGGCAGGCCGGTCGCCGTCGTCGGCTCGCTGATCGCGGCGGGCGGCATGGGCCTGGTCCTCGCGGCGTTCAAGCGGTACGAGATGGGCCTGCACTCCTGGCAGATCGTGCCCGGTCTGCTGATCGCGGGCCTCGGGGTCTCGATGACCTCGGGCGTGCTCATCACCACGGTCCTGGCCAAGACCCCGGGCCGGCACGCGGGAGCCGCCGCCGCACTCGTGAACACGGCTATCCAGATCGGCGTGGCGACCGGCATCGCCATCGTCGGCACGGTGTTCTTCGGGCACCTCGACGACAAGGGCAACCCCGTGGACGCAGCCGTCGCCGGCCTTGTGACCGTGGTGATCCTGTGGGTGCTCGCCGCACCGGCCGCGCTCATCCTGCCGCCCGGGCGCCTGGTGTTCGCACCCGCGTCCGCCCCCAAACCCCCGCAGCGGGAAGAGCCCGCGCCCGCCGGTTCGGAACCCGTTACGTCCGCACGGCCCGCGTCGGACTGACACCACCCCCTCAGACACGGTCCGCGGCATCCCCCGACGCGGTCCGTCCGGTCTCCCCGGTCGCCTCCGTCGACCGGGGAGACCGTTTTCGCGTGCGCCCTGGAGGCCCGCTCGCTGCCTGTCGAGCGCTCGTCAAGGCACGTTCGACCCGTGCGGCCGACGCTCGGGCCTTCGTCCGTCGCAGGCAGTGCCGCGACACTCCCGAGGGGAGCCCCCGTTGTCCGAAACAATGTCCAACTCGGTTGCAGCAACGTCGAGTTCGGCACAGACCACGTCACTCCGACCGCACGAGGCGGCGCCGCTGGCCGCCGAACACGCCCGCGAGGGCGACCGGGACCGGCGTCTGCACCCCAAGGTGCACGAGGCGCTGCGCGGCGCGGGTTTCGCCCGCCACTTCGTGCCCGCCCGCTGGGGCGGTGACCAAGGCGGTTTCCTTCACTGCTTCGAAGCCGTCGTCCACATCGCGCGGGAGGATCCCTCGGCGGGCTGGTGCGCGTCCGTCACGGCGACGCTGTCGCGGATGGCGGGCTTCCTGCCCGAGGAGGGGCAGCGGACCGTCTGGGCGGACGGGCCCGACGCCCTCGTCGTGGGCGCCCTCGTCCCCGGCGGCAGCGCCGAGGCCGCGCCCGGCGGCTGGGTCCTGAGCGGCCGCTGGCCCTATGTCAGCGGGGTCCACGCCTCCGATTTCGCCCTGCTCGCGGTCCAGGTACCGGTGCCCGGCGGCGATCCGGAGGTGCGGTTCCTGCTCGTGCCCCGGGCCGCGTACGACATCGAGCGGACCTGGGACACGGTCGGGATGCGCGGCACGGGCAGTGACACCGTTGTCCTGGACAGGGTGTTCGTCCCTCGGACCCACTCCTTCCTGCGCGGCGAACTGGCGTCGGGACGCGCGCCGGGCACCGCACCGGACAGCCTGTGCGTCCCGCTCCAGAACGTCAGCGGTCTCACCTTCGCGGCGCCGATCCTGGGTGCGGTGCGGGGGGCGGCCGAGGCGTGGTCCCAGGCGGTCGTCCGCAAGCGGGCCGCCCGCCCCGGGACGGGCCAGGGCGGCACGGTCGAGCTCGACCTCGCCCGCAGCGCCGCCCTCACCGACGCGGCCGAGCTGCTGCTCGCCCGCGCGGCGGCGGACGCGGACCGCGGGCTGCTCGCCGGCGAATGGGCGGGCGCGCGCGCCCAGCGCGACCATGTCGCCGCGGTGGAGCTGCTGCTGGACGCCGTGAACCGGCTCCAGCGCACCGGCGGCACCGGTGCCCAGTCCGTGCACGGGGAGCTCCAGCGGTTCTGGCGCGACGCCAACGCCGGCGCCGGGCACGCGGTCCTCCAATGGGAGCCCGCCGCACGCCGGTTCGCCGCCGCCGCTCTCGCCCAAACGGCCGCCGTGGACGCGTGAGAGCGCACGGGTGAGCGGGGCCGCCGGTGCGACACCGGCGGCCCCGCTCTCGTACGAGGTCGATGAACCGACGACGCGTTACGACGTCGGAGCGCTGCTCACCGTGAAGCCGCTGATGGTGAGCTCGGCGCCCTGGCCGAAGAGCCGGGTGGCGTCCCGGCTGTCCTCGTCGACGAAGGACTGCTCGACGGGCGCGCCCCGGTCGGGGCGGTAGTACGTGGTGGCCCGGGAGAGCCGGACCAGGCCCTTGCCGGTCGGCCAGGAGCCGTCGAGCAGGCTCAGCATCCCCATGCCGAAGCTGAGCTGGCGGGGCTCGACCAGGGTCGGGGTGCCTCCCTCGTCGAGGGTGAGGGTGTCCCGGCCCAGGGGGTGCCCGATCCGGTCGACGGTCAGGACGGTCTCGCCCTCCAGGAACCAGCGCACGGTACCGGCGGCCCGGTCGTAGGAGATCTTGACCCGGTGCCGGTCGCCGGGTGAACGCACGGCCAGCGGGACGGTGTTGGCGAACGAGCCGTAGCCGCCGAGGTGGCGCCGGGCGAAGTTGGTGCGCCCGTAGAAGGCGTGGACGCCCTTGTTGGTGAGGATGAAGTCGAAGGCGACCGAGGTCTCCGGGTCGATGGTGTTGAGCATCGCCCCGGCGAGCCGCAGATCGTCGTCCGGGTCGCTGACGGCGTCCCCGAAGGGGTGGCCCGAGGTGCCGTAGGTACGTCCGGACACGGTGGCCTCGACGGAGAGGATCCGTCCGGGCTCGGCGTCGAAGCCCTGGAAGCCCGCGGCGGACTGGCGGTTGACATAGGCGATCCACTTCGCGTGGTCGGCGAAGCCCGGGATCGAGCCGGGCTCGCCGTTCTCGCACGGGACGGTCCGGGTGAAGGCGGGCTCGCCGGTACGGGCGTTGCGCCCCGGGGACACCAGGTGCAGGCCGTCGCGGTCCGTGGTGAGCACCGCGTCGTCGGCGACATGCTCGGCGCTCGCCTGCACGAACCGCCAGGGGGCGGCCGCGCCGGACGCGCGCAGACCGTCCGCGAAGTCGTCGCGCCACAGGACGGTGGAGTCCGTCGTGGTCGGCTGGGTCATCTCTCAACTCCTCGTATGCATACGGTTGTTGGGTTCAGGCCAGGTCGGTCACGAGCGCGGCGACCGCACCGAAGGAGTCCACGACGCGCTCCGCGCCCGCCGTGATCAGTTCGGCCGCGTCGGCCACCCCGTACGACACACCGACGACCCGCATGCCGGCGGCGCGGCCCATGGCGGCGTCGGCGACGCCGTCGCCCACGACGACGCACTGGCCGGGGGTGAGGCCGAGGCCGTCGGCGACGAGCAGCGCCATCTCGGGGTCGGGCTTGCCGCGCCGTACGCTGTCGTGCCCGGCCACGACGTGGAACAGCTCGTACACGCCCATCAGGCGCAGCATCCGCTCGGCCGCGCCGCGCGGCTTGGAGGTGGCGAGGCCGAGCAGCACCCCGCGCGTGCGCAGGTGCTGGAGGGCGTCCGGGACATCCGGATAGGCCAGTTCCTCGGGGGCGATCCCCTGGAGATGCGCGCGGAACTGGCTCTGGTACTCGGCCACGGCCGCCGCCACCTCCGCGTCCTCGGGCGCGCACCCGAGCAACCGCGCGAAGTTCTGGTCCAGCGGCCTGCCGATCAGCGGGCGTACGGCGCTCTCGTCCGCGTCGACGCCCCGGGCCGCCAGCACCTTGAGGGTGATCGTCGCGATGGCCTGCGGTGTGTCGGCCAGGGTGCCGTCGAGGTCGAGGACGAGGCCCCGTACGCCCGGCATCGGCGCGCCCGTCATCGCCGAGCCTTCGCCGCCGCGCGCTCGGCGCTCAGCCCGACCGCGAACTCCCCCGCCACCCTGGCGGTCCCCAGCAGCACCGAGCGGCCCGCCGCCGCCGTGCGGCCCCGGGTCGCCTTGGAGACCGCGCGCATCAGGAAGGGGCTGACCCGGTTGCCCGTGACACCGGTGCGGTCCGCCTCCTGGAGCGCCTGCGCGATGGCCTCCTCGACGAGCGCCCCGTCGACCGCGTCGGCCTCCTCGACCGGAACGGTCAGCAGTACGGTGCCGCCGCCGTTGACCGACCAGTGGGTGCGCACGGCCCGCGCGGCCAGGCGCAGATCGTCGACGCGCTGGACCGGGATGTCGCCGCCGCGCACATAGAAGAGCGGCAGCCGGTCCGTGCCGTAGCCGAACACCGGCACGCCCGCCGTCTCCAGGTACTCGGCGGTCAGCCGCGCGTCGAGGATGCTCTTGGCGCCCGCCGAGACGACGGTCATCCGGGTGCGGGTGAACTGGAGCAGGTCGGGCGAGATGTCGAAGGTCTGCTGCGCCCGGCGGTGGACACCGCCGATGCCCGCGGTCGCGAACACCTCGATGCCCGCCCGCTCGGCGATCACGATCGTGCCGGCGACCGTGGTGGCGCCGAGGCCCCCGCCGGCGAGGGCGAGTCCGAGGTCGCGGGCGCTGACCTTCTGCACCCGCTCGGCGCTCCTGACCTGCTCGATCCGCACCGCGTCCATGCCCACCAGGACCCGGCCGTCGGCGATGCCGATCGTCGCGGGCACGGCGCCGGCGTCGCGCACCGACTTCTCGATGTCCAGGGCCAGTTCGAGCGTGGGGCTCGCGGTGATCAGGGAGGACTCCAGGGCGACCACGGGCCGCTTCTCCTCAAGCGCCGTGGCCACCTCGTCGGAGATCTCCAGGTATGGATCCATGCCGTCCATGCGTGTCCCGCCCTTTCCGTGGACGTCCGAAGAACCGGTCGGTACTCGCGGGATGCTTCGCAGCGCACCTCGAAGAGCGCTGGATCCGCTGTCGACACGGGGCCCCGGCGGTTCGAGCGGTAATCGAGGTCCCGCCGCGACGGTGACCCGGCGCGCAGCGTTCCAACCGCGCACTCGGCGTACGGACTCGGACGTACGCACCGACATGCGTACTCGACATACGTACTCGACGTATGGACTCGATATATGGAGGAGATCTCATGCCCGTAGAGGCTGGAGCGGGCCGACGGCCCTTTGCCCGGTCGCGGCGGATCGCGGTCGGCGTGGTGGCGGCCGCCACCGCGTGCACGGCCCTCACTCTGACCGGTGGTGCCCAGGCCGCCGACCGGGGCGCCACCGCCCGGTCCGAGAAGGTGCTGTTCCAGGACGACTTCGCGGCGGGTTTCGACGCCCAGCAGACGTGGCTGCTCGGCAAGGCCCACACCCCGGCCGGTGAACTCGCCCAGGGCGACGGCATCGTGACGTCCAACGCCAACGGCATCACCGTGGTGCCGACGGGCCGCAACGCCAGGACGGGCCGCCCCGCGTTCGCGGCGACGACCGGCCAGGACGCCACCGGCTTCGGCGGCGGCACCGGCGACCACCTCAAGTGGGTGGCGCAGCCGCGCGAGTCCGCGAAGAACGGTTTCGCGATCCCCGCCACCGGGTCCTGGAGCTGCACCACCGACCTCTCCGTGAAGACGGACGGCACCGAGAACCACCCCTTCGGCAAGGCGGTGACCGACCCGCAGTCGGACCCGCGGCTGGCCAGCGCCACCGTGATCACGGTGGACCACGCCTCGCACACCGTGGCCAACTTCTCGGTCACCAACACCGAGGTCCACGCGATCTACGAGCGGCTGCCCGTGGAGAACAGCACGTACGCCTCCTTCCACTACTCGGTGCCGGTCGCCAAGCGCACCCCCGGCCAGCCGGTCCGCCTCCAGGTCCGCTACGACGAGGGTGGCAAGCGGGTGACCTGGCTGGTCAACGGGAAGAAGGTGCTGTCCACCGACCGCATCGGCACGCTGGCGTTCGACCGCAAGTACCTGCGGATCGACCACGGCGGCAAGCCGGAGCAGGTCACGATGTCGTCGGTGCAGTGCGCCCTGGGCACCGGCAACCTCCTCGACGGCGGTGGCGGCGCGAACGACCGCGACAAGGCCGGTCTGGTCCGCCTGGAGGACACCCCCGGCTTCTACCTCGACCCCGCCAAGGGGGCGCCTTCCCCGCAGAAGTTCCACGACGACAAGAGCCTGGAGTCCAACCGGCTCTGGGGTCAGGGCGTCACCCTGAAGGTGCGCGACTTCAAGATCAGCACTACTGGCTGAGCCGGTCCCGACCCGGCCGAACCGTGCGGGCCCCGTCCGGGAGGACGGGGCCCGCGCTGTCGTACCGGTGCGGTTCGCGCCGTGGCACCTGTGTCCTGCCATGGATCTCAGCGTCGTACGGAGAACAGGTCGTCCGCGACCGCGCGGCCGGTGGTGGTGCGCCGGTCGTCGACGCGCTGCCAGTGCTCTCCGTAGACCATGCGGGTCATGGCCGGGAACTGGAGCATGGTCGTCGGATACCCGGCCTGCACCGCGCTCACCTTGTCCAGCGCCGCCAACTGATCGTGACCCAGGGTGACTTCGACGCTTTCGAGGTTCTGCCGCATCTGGTGCTCGGAGGTGGCGCCGACGACGGGGATCACCGTGCCGGGACGCGAGCGGAGCCAGGCGAGGGCGATCTGGGCGGGGGTGCGCCCGGCCTCCTCGGCGATCCTGACGACCTCGCGCACCACGTCGTCGCCCTCGCCACGCGGCTTGCCCCACGGCACCTTGTCGAGGCGACCCCCCTCCCCCTTGAGGTACTTCCCGGTGAGCCGGCCGTCCGCGAGCGGGCCCCAGGCGAAGGCGGGCAGGTCGAAGGCGTGCGCCATCGGCAGGAACTCCCGCTCGACGGTGCGATCGAGGAGGTTGTAGTGGACCTGCATCGCCGCGAAGGGGGTCCACCCGCGCAGCTCCGCGAGGGTGTTGGCCTGGGCGATCTCCCACGCGGGCCAGTTGGACACGCCCACATAGAGGACCTTCCCCGCCCGCACCTGGTCGTCCAGGGCCCGCATCACCTCCGGCACCGGGGTGAGGGTGTCGCGGGCGTGCACCCACAGGATGTCGAGGTGGTCGGTGCCGAGGCGGCGCAGGCTGTCCTCCAGCGAGACCACCAGGTTCTTGCGGTGGTTGCCTGCCGCGTTCACATCACCGGGGCGGATCTGGAGCGTGTACTTCGTGGTGAGCAGGAAGGAGTCCCGGCGGCCGCGCAGCAGCTCGCCGAGTACGGACTCCGCCGAGCCGTGCCCGTACTCGTTGGACGTGTCGATCACGTTGCCGCCCGCCTCGGCGAACTGCTCCAGGAGTCTGCCGGGCAGCTCCTTCGGCAGGTCCCAGTCGTCGCCGAACGTCATGGTGCCCAGGGCGAGTTCCGAGACGCGCACGCCTGTCTTGCCGAGGACCGTGTAGCGCATGTCCGGCACGGATCAGCCCTCCAGGGCGGGCAGCAGGGTCTCTTCCTCGTACGCGAAGTGGGCCTCCAGACCCGCCACGACACGGTCGAGTTCGCCGCGCAGCCGCTCCAGGTCGCCGCCGTCGCCGGACAGCCCCTTGTCCAGCACCTCCTCGAACTCGGCCAGGGCCGTCTCCACCACGTGGTGCTGCTCGCGGAGCTTGGTGATGGCCGGGACGAGATGCGGATACCTGACCTCGAAGGCGGAGAAGGAGCCGTCCTCGCGGATGTGGTGCATCTGCAGTCCGTAGCAGTACGTCAGACAGCGGGAGCGCAGTTGCTCGGTGAGCTCGGCCGCGGGAGTCCCGTCCACGCCGCCGCCGTCGAGCGCCTGCTCCATCGCGGTGCGCAGACGGGCCAGTTCGCCGCGCAGATCGCTGTGGTGCTTGATCAGCTGCTGGCCGATCATACGGCTGCGCTCGTTGTCCCCATCGAGGTCCAGCGGCCGCAGGGCGACCACCGGGATCTTCCGGTCGGTCTTGGACTCATAGTCGCGAAAGCCCGGGTCGAGGGTGCACTGGAGCTCCCAGTACCGGTCGCGCTCCTCGCCCTTGAGCTCCTCGGCGCGGGTGGCGAACGGCTTGGCGGCGCCTTCCTCGGTGCCGATCTCCAGGGTGACCTGGGGGCTCTCCAGGAGGTTGTGGTACCAGTCCGGGTTCTTGTCCCGGCCGGCGTTGGAGGCGAAGACCAGGTAGCGGTCGCCGTCCTTGTAGTAGATGGCCGGATTGGTGTGGGGCTTGCCGGTCTTCCTGCCCATGGTCGTCAGCAGCACCATCGGCGCGCCCTCGAACATGCCGCCCACCCGGCCGTTGTTCGCCCGGAATTCCTTGATGACCCGCTCGTTCCAGCTCAGGCCGCTGTCCGCTTGCTGTTCACTCATGGGGGGCCTCCGCCACCAGTCTATTTGCTTTCAAAGCAAAGCCACTTAAATCTATGCAGCCCCGACCGCGCTGTCAACCGCCGTCCGGACCGCCACATCACGCACGTTGAGCACCGCGCCCGCGCCCCACGACCTGCTCCGCGGCAGGCTCTCGGCGTCGACGAACTCCTGGGCGCGCGGGGCTCCCTGACGCGGTGAGAAGTAGTGACCGGGGGCCGGGTTCAGCCGGACCAGGCCCCGGCCGTCCGGGCCCGCGCCGTCCAGCATCGTGAGCATCCCGATCCCGCAGACGAGCCGCCCCAGACGCACCGGCTCGCCCTCCTCGCCGCCGTGGTCGAGCAGCATGTGCCGCCGGTCGGGCAGCCGGTGCCCGAGCCGCCCGACCCGCAGCACCTCCCCGCCGTCCACCCGCCACACCACCCGCCGTCCGCCGTCCTCGACCCGCACGGTCAGGCCGTGCCACTGCTCTGGGGTACGGGCGGCGACCGGTACGGCGTACGAGAACGCGGCGTACGAGGAACCGGGCGACGGGACCCGCTCGTACAGCGCGTAGATCCGGGTGTTGGTGAGCACGAAATCGCAGACGACATGGCTCACCGGGTCCATGGTGATCATGACGGCGGTGGCGAGTCGCACATCGCTGTCGGGGTCCGGGACGGCGGTACCGAAGGGGTGCCGCTCGCCGCCCAGGCTCACCGCCGACATGGACATCGAGCAGTCGAGCCGACCGGTGGCGGGCACCTCGAAGGCCCTGCGCCCGGAGTCCGGACCACCCATCAGCGCAACCCACTTGATGTGGTCACCGATCCCCGACGCGACCCCGTCCTGGTCCGCGGAGTGCGTGAACACCGGCTGCCCGGTGACGTGGTCGACGCCTG
The DNA here is from genome assembly GCF_043198895.1 of Streptomyces sp. NPDC048696. NCBI lineage: Bacteria > Bacillati > Actinomycetota > Actinomycetes > Kitasatosporales > Streptomycetaceae > Streptomyces > Streptomyces sp. NPDC048696. The sequence continues at coordinate 16,591 of NZ_JBICVJ010000010.1, forward strand.
CGGGCGCCACCGTCAGGCCCTCGTCCGAGCAGGTCACGAGCGCCTTCTCCAGCGGCGGCACCTGCCAGCGGGCGGCCGTGTCGAAGCCCTGCCGGAAGTCGTCCTCGAAGAGTGCCCTGTCACGCGTCATCCGGTCCTCCTGGGTGGTGGTGGGGTGGTCGTGGGTGCGCCGACTGTCGGGCGCCCGCGACGAGTTCCGCTTGAGCATCGGTCCACCTCGTATCGAGACCGCGCCGACACCGTCTGCGCCACGAGACCAGCGGGCGGGCGTCGCCGCCCGGCCGGGAGGAGGCGTCGTGGAGAGCCGAAGGACCGTGCTGCTGCTGCCCGGGCAGGGGGCCCAGCGGGAGCGTATGGCCGCTGGGCTGTACGGGGCGCAGCCCGAGTTCACCGCCCGGATGGACGAGTTCTTCGCCGCGTCGGGGAGTGCGGGGAGCCGCCTCGCCGAGCAGTGGCTGCGCCCCGCTCCCAACCCGGACATGGACACCGCCGAGGTCGCCCAGCCGCTGCTGCTCGCCGTGGGCCACGCGCTCGGCCGGGCCGTGGGCGCGGCCGCCCGTCCCGCGCACATCCTCCTGGGCCACAGCGTCGGGGAGCTCGCGGCGGCGTGCCTCGCCGGGGTCTACCGGGCCACCGACCTGGGGGCGTTGACGGCGGCACGCTCCCGGGCGCTGCACGGCAGCGGCCACGGCGGAATGCTGGCGGTCGCGGCGGCGCCGCACGAACTCCCCCACGACCTGGGGCCCGTGAGCGTCGCCGCCCTCAACGGACCGCGCCAGACGGTCCTCTCCGGTCCGCTCGCACCGCTGGAGGCGGCGCACAAGCGCCTTCACGCGATGGGCCGCACGGTACGGGCGCTGCGCTCCGGGCACGCGTTCCACAGCCCGTCGATGGCACAGGCGGCGGCGCGGTTCGGCCGGGAGCTCGCCCGGCTGCGCCCGGGCGCGGCGCACACCACGGTGATCTCGTCCCGTACCGCGGCGCCCGTCACCGCCTCGCAGGCCCGCGACGCGGCGTTCTGGGCCGACCAACTGGCCCTGCCCGTACGGTATTGGCCCGCGCTCAAAGGGATCCTCGACGCCGAGGGAACCGAGCCCGGGCTGCTGCTCCTGGACGCCGGCGCCGACCGCAGCCTGAGCGCCCCCGCCCGCCACCATCCCGCCGTACGCAACGGCTCCAGCCTCATCGTGCCGCTGCTCGCTCCGGCCCGGCAGACCGGTGGCCACGCGGATCTGACGGCGTTCGAGGAGGCGCTGGCCGTACTGGAAGGGTGAGCCCCCGGTGTACGACCGTCACCAGCAGCCCGCCGTCGAAGCGGTAGCCACCGCTCAGCTCCGGGAGTGCGAGGCGAGTGGGGCGGACGGCGAGCAGGCCACCGCCCTTATCGACGGGATGGATGCGCACCTCGGCGTCCCGGAAGGACAACGGGCGCCGGGCATGCGGATGCCAGGCCTTGTAGACGGCCTCCTTGGCACTGAAAAGCAGCGTCGACCAGGGCAGAAGTGATACGAACTCCCGTTGTAGACCCGCTAGTTGATCGCTCTCCCAGTCGGTCGCGATCGCGGCGGACGCCCGCTCCGAGAGCGGTCGGGGCCGCCGCTCGGCATCGATGCCGAGCGCCGTCGCCTCCCCCGCGCGAGCCGCCACGGCGGCCCGGTAGCCGGTGCAGTGCGTGATGCTGCCGAGCGTGCCGGGCGGCCACACCGGCGCGCCCCGCTCGTCGCGCGGCAGCGGGCCGTGCGCCGGGGCGCCGAGGGCGGCGAGGGCGCGCCGGGCGCAGGCGCGTCCCGTGGCGAACTCCCGGCGTCGCCGCTCCACCGCGCCGGGCGGCAGAAACCGCAGCTCGGCCGGATGTGGCGCGGCGCCGGGCAGGTCGGTGAACGCCTCGGCCGCCCGCGCCCACCCCGGTACCAGCTCCGCGATCACGCGTAACAGGCGGGCAGCCGACCGCCGTTGAACTCCACCATCTCGCCGAAGATCCCGACCGCGTCCAGGGTTTCGCCCTCGGCTCCGCCGCGCAGCTCCGCGTACGCCCGGTGCAGATTGCCCACCAGGCGCTCGGGGTCCTGCCACTGAAGGTAGGGGTGGGATCCGAGCCCGCGCGCCGCCTCGATCGGGTCGAGTCCGGCGGCGAGCGTCGCCTCGGCGGTCCGGCGCAGCCAGCGCAGATACCCGGCGGTCTCGTCCAGCACCTCGGGGCCGCAGACCGGCCCGTGGCCACCGACGACGACACGCGGTCCGAGCGCCCGCAGCCGCTCGATGGTCCGCAGATACCCGTGCAACGACCCCATGAGCAGGAACGGAGTGCAGCCCGGCATCAGCACATCACCCGCGAACAGCACCCGCTCCTCGGGCAGCCACACCACGGTGTCGTTGGTGGTGTGCGCGGGCCCCACATACAACAGCTCGACCCTGCGCTCCCCCAGGTGAAGGACCACCTGGCCGCCGTCATACGTCTGGTCCGGCAGCCGCAGTTCGATGCCGCCCCACTCGACGTCCGGCCACAGCCCCATGAGCCCGAGCCCGGCGCCGGCCATCTCGGTGCGGGCCAGCTCGTGCGCGAGGATCGTCGTGTCCGGGCCCGCGACCAGCGCGTTGCCGAAGCAGTGGTCGCCGTGGAAGTGGGTGTTGACCAGCAACCGGGGTGAGCGTGGGGTGAGTTCCGCGATCGCGGCGCGCAGCGCGAGCGCGCGGGCCTCGGTCGCCGCCGTGTCGACGACCACCGGCCCCCGGTCCCCGTCGAGCAGCACCCCCGCGTTGTTCAGGCACCAGCCGCCCGGCTCCTGGATGTACGCGTGGACGCCGTCCGCGACCTCCAGCATCCGGGCGGGACCGGGCAGGGTGCTCCGCACCGGCAGGGCCTGCGTCATCGCGCCCCGCCTCCCGCCACGGCCGACCCGCTCTCCGTATGGCGGCGGCAGCTTTCGAGGGTGCGCATGCTGTTGCCGCTCAGGAGCGCCCCGGCCCGCCGCCGCGCCTCGGCCAACGTGGTGCCGGGCCCGAACACCTCCTCCACCGCCGCTGGGTCGAGCGCCACCCGGTGGTGCGCGGTGACCCGGGTGCCGTCGGCCACCGGGGTGATGACCCACTCCCCGCTGTGCCCGCGCAGTCCGCGCGGCACGGTCGTCTGCTTGTACGCGATGCGCTCGTCGGGGAAGCAGAGCCGCACCGACTGGGTGGCGTGCAGCGAGCCGTCGGCGGTCCTGGTCCTCATGTCGAGGGTCTGTACGAGCGCCCCGTCGGCTTCCACGTCCGCGGTCTCCTCCAGATCGAGCCCCGCGACATGCGCGACCCGCTCGGGCCACAGGTCGGCCCGGTACAGGAAGTCGTACACCTGCCCGGGCGAGCTGCGGATGACGGTCTCGTCGCTGACGGAGAACACCAACTCGCCGAACGGGTCCTTGAGTTCGGCCCATTCGGATATCGCCGCGATCTCCGCCCGGCTGTTGCGGTCCAGGGCCTCGGCGATACGCCGCTCCTCCCCCGGGGACCCCGACACCGACCACTCGTGGCCCAGCACCAGGCGGGAGCGGTGCGGGGCCGTCTCCTCGAAGTGCCAGTGGCCGCTCATCCACTCTACGGGCGGGCTCGGCGTCTCCTGGCGGAAGTCGACGCGCAGCCGCTCCTCGTCGAGCAATCGCAACGAGGTCCAACTCCGTACGTCCGTACCGACGATGGCCCACAGCCGGATGCGTTCGGAGTCCCGGTCGCTCTCCAGGACCCGGGCCGCGAGGCAGCGCGGGAACAGCACCGGCCAGCGGGTGACGTCGGCGACCAGCTGGAAGGCGCGTCGCGCGGGCGCGGCGAGCTCCGCGCGGTGCTCGGCGCTGCGCAGGGGTGCGGCGGTGCGGCGCTGTCCGGCGGACTCGGCGCCCGGCGCGACGGCCGGTTCGGTGGCTGACTCGATGGACATGCTCGACTCCTCCTGTGCCTCAGTAGTTGCCAAGGCCGCCGCAGACGTTGAGGGCCTGCGCGGTGATGGCCGCCGCCTGCTCACTGACCAGGAATCCGACGAAGGCGGCCACCTCGTCGGGCTCGGTGTAGCGGCCGAGCGGGATCTTCGCCTCGAAGCGCGCGAGTACGTCGTCCTCGCTGACGTTCCACAGGTCGGCGTAGTGGCGGCGCACGTCGCCCGCCATCTCGGTCTCCACGTATCCGGGGCACACCGCGTTGACGGTGACGCCGGTCCTGGCGAGTTCCAGGCCGAGCGCCTTGGTGAAGCCCACCACGCCGTGCTTGGAGGCGGAGTAGGGGGCGCCGAGCACGACGCCCTGCTTGCCGCCGGTGGAGGCGATGTTGATGACCCGCCCGCCCGCGCGGCCGCTCAGTCCTCCGGTCGTCAAGGCCTCGCGGGTCACCAGGAAGACGCTGTTCAGATTGGTGTTGATCACGTCGTGCCACAGCTCGTCGGAGAGCTCCGCGGTGGTGCCCCCGCCGCTGCGGCCCGCGTTGTTCACGAGTACCTGGACGGGGCCGAACCGTTCGACGGCCCGCTTCACCCAGGCCCGTACCTGGGCGGGCGAGGTCACGTCGCAGGCCGCGCCCGCCGCCGTGAGACCGCGCTCGGTGAGGTGGTCGACCTCGGCGGCGACGGCCGACTCGTCGCGGGCGCACAGGAAGACCGGGTGGCCGCGTTCCGCCAGGGTGCGGGCCACGGAGCGGCCGATCCCGCGCGTCGCTCCGGTGACAAGTGCCGGTCCGTACAGGTGGGTTGCGGTGGTCATCGTCGTCGTCCTCTCAGGCCGCGGTGGACAGGGTCCGGTTGACCAGCCGGAGGAAGGCGCGCGGGGTGTCCGCGCCGGCCACCTCCTCGTCGCTGAGGTCGGCCCCGTAGCGGCGGCCGACCTCCGCCGCGGTCTCCAGGACGGCGAGCGAGTCGTATCCGAGGTCGGTGAACAGGGCGTCGAGCGCTTCCTCGGTGAGGTCGGACTGCTCCTCCGCACCGGCGCATTCGACGAGGATGCGCTTGAGTTCGGTGAAGGTCAGCTCGCTCGCGTCGGTCGGTTCGCTCGATGTGCCGGGCTCGCTCATGCGGGGGCCGCCTCTCGTGATCGCCGGTCGTTGTCCGGGTGCTCGGGCCGGTCCTGGGGCGCGGTGACCACCAGGGCCGAGTTGAATCCGCCGTGTCCCCGGGCCAGGACGAGCGCCGCGCGGACGCGGGCTTCCCGGGGTCCGCCCCGTACCAGGTCGAGGCGGTGGCCGGGGACGGGCCGCTCGACATGCGCCGTCGGCGGGATCACCCCGTCCCGTACGGAGAGCAGTGCCGCCGCCACGTCCAGCGGGGGGCCGCCGCCCGCCAGCCGCCCGGTGAGGGTCTTGGGCGCGGTGACCGGGACGCCGTACGGGCCGAAGAGCGACTCGATGGCGGCGGCCTCCGCGTCGTCGAGCGCGGGGACACCGGCCGCGTCGGCGAACACCACGTCGATGTCGCCGGGTCCGAGTCCGGCGTCGTCGAGCGCGAGGCGGGCCGCCCGGGCGAGGCCCGGAGGGCGGCCCGAGCCGGGGCGCGGGTCGAAGGTGGCGGCGTGGCCCGCGAGGCTCCCGTACACCTGGTGGGCCCCTCTGGCGCGCGCCTGTGCGGCGTCCTCGACGACGAGGATCGCGCCGCCCTCGCCGGGTACGTGGCCGGTGGCCGCCGCGTCGAAGGGCAGATAGGCGCGGCGCGGATCGTGCGAGCGCGTCAGGCGCCCGCTGGAGTGGTGCGCCACGAACCCCCAGGGGTCGAGCGCCGACTCGACACCTCCACCGACCACGAGGGCCGAGCCCTTGCGCAGGGTGCGCCGGGCGTGGCCGAGGGCGTCGAGCCCGCCGGCCTGCTCGGCGACGAGGACGCTGCTGGCTCCGCGCAGCCCGTGACGTATCGAGATCTGGCCGGTGTTGGCCGCGTAGAACCAGGCGAACGACTCATAGACGCTGACGTGCTGCGGGCCCCGGGTCCACAGCTTGCGGATCTCCCGGTGGGTGAAGGCGAATCCGCCGGTCGCGTTGGACGTCACCACGCCCGTCGCGTACTCGGGCAGCGCCGACGGGTCCGCGCCCGAGTCCTCCAGGGCCCAGTCCGCGGCCGCGAGGGCGAGCCGGGTGACCCGGTCCGTCTGCGGCAGCAGCCGCCCCGGCAGATACTCGGCCGCGTCGAAGCCGGTGATGAGTCCGGCCAGCGGCGAGGGGTAGCGGGAGGCGTCGTAGTCGCGGACCGCCTGTATCCCGCTCTCGCCGCGCAGCGTGGCGCTCCACCACGCCTCGGCGCCCAGGCCGTTGGGGGCGACGATGCCGATGCCGGTGACGACGGCCTCGGCGAGCTTCGGCGGCGCCGACACGGGTGCCGTGGTCATGCCGCGCTCCTCGACGGTCCCTGCGGTCCCTGGGGTCCCCGGGAGAGGATCATCGCGCTCTGGAATCCACCGAAGCCGCTGCCGACGCTGAGTACGGTGTCGAGCGCCCGCTCACGCGCCTCGTTCGGTACGTAGTCGAGGTCGCACTCCGGGTCGGCCTCGTGCAGATTCGCGGTCGGCGGCACCACCGCGAACTCCATGGCGAGCGCGCAGGCGGCGATCTCGATCGAGCCGATCGCGCCCAGCGAGTGCCCGACCATCGACTTGATGGAGCTGACCGGCGTCCGGTGGGCGTGCTCGCCCAGGGCCCGCTTGAACGCCGCCGTCTCATGGCGGTCGTTCTGCTTGGTGCCCGAGCCATGGGCGTTGATGTAGTCCACGGCGTCGGCCGGGAGCCGCGCCTCGGTGAGCGCCGCCGTGATCGCCTCGCTCATCTCGCGCCCGTCCGGCTTGAGCCCGGTCATGTGGTACGCGTTGCAGCGCGAGGCATAGCCGGAGACCAGGCCGTAGATGTGCGCGCCCCGGGCCCGGGCGTGTTCCAGCTCCTCCAGTACGAGCATGGCGGCGCCCTCGGCCAGCACGAAGCCGTCCCGGGTGCGGTCGAAGGGCCGGGAGGCGTGCTCCGGGTCCGAGTTGCGGGGCGAGGTCGCCTTGATGGCGTCGAAGCAGGCGGCGGCGATGGGCGAGATCGGCGTGTCCGTACCGCCCGCGAGCATCACGTCGGCGCGGCCCTCCGCGATGAGGTCGCGCGCGTACCCCACGGAGTCGAGCCCCGAGGTGCAGCCGGTGGAGACGACGGCGGCCGGACCCTCGGCGCCCACCAGGGCCGCGACCTCGGCCGCCAGCGAACTGGGCACGAAGGCGTCGAAGAGGTGCGGCGAGAGATACGAGCCGTCCACCTCCCACTGCCGCCCGCTGTCGCTGAGCACCAGATACTCGCGCTCCAGGCTGGTGGTGCCCCCGACGGCGCTGCCGACGCTCACACCGATGCGCTCGGGATCGAGCGCGGCGAACTCCAGGCCGCTGTCGGCAAGGCACTCACGGGCGCTCACCACGGCGAACTGGGCGGCGCGGTCGAGCCGCCGGATCTCGCGCGGCGAAAGCCCGTACCGGTCGGGGACGAAGTCCACTTCCGCCGCCATCTGGGAGCGGAAGCGGGACGGATCGAAGAACGAGATGGTGCGGCTGGCCGACCGCCCGGAGATCAGCAGATCCCAGAACGCCTTCCGCCCGATCCCTCCGGGGGCCACGACCCCGATGCCGGTGATGGCGACACTTCGGCTCACTGGAGCAACTCCTCGCAAGGCGTGGGGATCACCGGTCCGCCGGGATCCGGGTGGCGACGTAGGCGATGAGGGAACCCGGGGTCCGCAGTTCGTCGAGCGCCTCGTCGGGGATGGTGACGTGGTAGTCGTCCTGCACCCGCATGGCGATCTCGTACACGACGAGGGAGTCGTAGCCGAGGTCGCCGAACTCCGTCTCCAGGACCGACTCGTCCAGCGCGGCGGCGTCCGCCCCGTCGAAGCAGAGCTCCACGATCTTCCGGAATTCGGTGAGAGTGAACCCGCTCATAACGCACCTTCTGTCGATGGGCCCGTCCGATGTGCCCGTCACCGTCAGCGCGCGACCTCGACCACCGGTCGAGCTCTGCTGGACGTACGGCTGAGGCGCGGGGCGGCCGGAAGGGGCGGCGGGCGGGCCTCTTGACCGAGGCGGCACGGCTCTCCAGCGATCCTCTAGGACCCGAAAAGACCATCCGACGCAGCTCTTCCCCGTCTGTCCCCCCGTCTGTTCTCCATGGATTGGACGCCGCCCAGATGAACTCGCTGCTCCTGCAGATCCTCGACCCGATCTTCGGCCGCCCGCGGGGCATACCCGGTCTGATCGGCGGCGCCATCATGTCGCGCGGCAACGCGGAACAGGAGGCGTGGGCGGTCGAGCACGCCGAGCTCGCCCCCGGGAAGCAGGTGCTGGAGATCGGCCCCGGTCCGGGAGTCGGGCTCGCGCTCGCCGCCGAGGCGGTCGCTCCCGGTGGCCGGGCGATCGGCGTCGACCCGTCCGACACCATGCGCGCCCTGGCCCGCGAGCGCTGCGCCCTGCATCTGGCCACCGGCCATGCCACCCTGCGCGAGGGAACCGCGGACAACACCGGTCTGCCCGACGCGTCGGTCGACTCGGCGATCTCGGTCAACAACGTGACTCTCTGGGACCGCCAGGCCGCGTACAAGGAACTCCAGCGCGTACTGCGCCCCGGCGGCGTCCTGGTGATCGTCCACCACCGCCACACCATGAACACCAGCCCCGAACAGCTCCACGACGAACTGGTCGAGGCGGGCTTCGCGGACGTCACCCTCGACGTACGCGGCCGCACCCTCAACCGCGCGGCGGTGGGCATCCTGGCCCGTCGCGCGGCGACGTCCTGATCCCGCCCCCGAGCCTCACCGCAACGTCCCCGCAACCCCCCGCCTGCTTACCTGACTTGGGCCGACACGTTCGATCCGTGACTCACCGTCCGCTATCGAGAAATGGCGTGGTGCCCATGTCCGACACTCACGCGCGCGTGGAGCTGACGCCCGCGGCCGCCGAGCTGGTGCGGCGGCTGCGGGCGGTCCACGGCCCGCTGATGTTCCATCAGTCCGGCGGCTGCTGCGACGGCAGCGCGCCCATGTGCTACCCGGAGGGCGAGTTCCGTACGGGCGGCTCGGATGTGCTGCTCGCGTCGCTGCGCGTCGACGGGGTGGAGGAGCCCGTCTCCTTCTGGATCTCGGCGAGCCAGCAGGAGGTGTGGCAGCACACCCGGCTGATCGTCGACGTGGTGGAGGGCCGAGGCGGCGGGTTCTCCCTGGAGGCGCCGGAAGGCGTACGGTTCCTGATCCGGTCCCGGCTGATCTGACGCCGCCCCACCGCGGGCGTCCCGCCCGGCGCGGCGCCGAGGCCCTACGCCGAGAGCCACCGCTCCAGCGGGGTGCGAAAGCTCGGACGGATGCGTACGTCCCCGAAGAACGCGGCCATCCGGGCGGCCTCGGCGTCGACGGCCCGGCGGGCGGCGGCGCCCTCGTCCGCGAACACGTGCGTGACGATCTCGCCGTCCGGGCGCTGTGCCCAGCCGCCGACGATACGGCCGTTCCACCACACCGAGGGGCCGATGTTGCCGGTCTTGTCGAAGAGTTCGGCCTTGTGATCGGTGTCGAGGTACCAGTCGCGGTGGCGCCAGCCCATCGGGGTGGGGTCCAGGGCGGGGAGCAGCGCGGCCCAGGGCTCGGGCGCGGGCGGCGCCTCCAGCTGGCGGGGCAGGGCGTACCCATCGCCCTCGTCCAGGGCGACAGGCACGGCGTCGGTGCCGGCCAGGGCCTTGCGGGTCTCGGTCAGCGTCCAGCCCGTCCACCACTTCACGTCCTCGGTGGTGGCGGGGCCGAACGCGTCGAGGTAGCGGGCGACGAGCTCGGTCCTGGCCGCCTCGACGGGCAGGTCGGGGTGCGGTTCGGCGACCGTCCAGCGGAACTGGCTGGAGGCCCAGCTGCCGAGCGGACGGCCGCGCCGGATACGGCTCTCGGCGGCGAGGACGCCGAGGAAACGGCTGGTGATGCGCGGCCTCGCCTCGTAGGGCTTGCCCTCGGACATGACGATCTTCCGCTGCAAGTCGGGTACGTCGTCGGCCAGTTGGGACGCCGTCGCCTCGCCCCGGGCCGCGAGCGCGGCGAGCACGCTCTCCTGGGTGGCGGCGAACCACTCGCCGTCGAGGCCCAGTTGCTCCTCGATCACCTTCGCCAGGTTCTTGCGCTCCCGGGCCGCGACGGACCTCGCGGCCGCCGCGTCCGCCACCGGGGCGAGCGCCGTCGGCAGCACGAACATCGTGCGGCGCATGCACAGCATCCGTACCAGCGAGTGGCCCTCGTACAGGGCGCGCTCCAACTCCGCCACGGACGCGTTCCTCAGCCGGGCGGCCACCGACAGATACACCGTGGCGGGGTCGGTGGCGTGCAGCGCCACCAGCGCGTCCGCGACCGCCTCCGGGGTGTCCGCCCGGGTCCCGGGGGCGAGCAGATGGCGGGGGCCGAGGCGGGCGCGCCGCGCCTCGGCGGTGATCTTGTGTCGGGCCGCTGTCACGGTCTGAGGCTACCGACCACGCTCGCGGTGGCGTTCAGCCCGTCCTGAATGGTCGGCGCCATGCTCGTACCGGCGAGGAAGAAGCCGAGCAGCACACAGACCGTGGCGTGCGACGCCTTGAGGCCGCCGCTGCGCAGGAAGATCACCGCCAGCACCACGAGCAACAGCACCACCGAGATCGAAATGGCCATCGCCAACCTCCTCCACCGCGCCGGAATTGCGGCATTCGGCGGCCAGTGTGGCGGAGGAGGCGGACGAACCGGGCCGGTGGCGTGTCCGCCGTACGGGTGTTGACTGCGGGTGACGTGAAGTACGGGAGGCGGCCGCGGCAGGGTGGCCGCGCTACTCGCCGTGTGCGCGCAGGAACGTTTCCAGGCCCGCGAGGTCGTCGGTGTTGATGTAGTCGACGTCGGCGGCGAGCAGTTCGCTCCACAGGGCGTCCCGCTCGGGCCCGGCCAGGTCCGGGGTCGCCCAGAACCGTACGCGCTGGCGGTGCGCATGGGCCTGCGCCACGATGGCGCGCAGCTTCTGGCGCTCGGCGGCGGGGAACGGGCCCGCGCCGGTCCAGCTGAAGCTCTGCGTCCAGTTGCTGCTGATCAGCGGGATGAAGTCGGCGGTCGCGGCCGTGCCGAGGTCGTCGAGCCGTCCGTCGTAGAAGGCGAGGCGCGCCTTCTGCGCCTCCATGGGGACGCGGGCGGCCCGGTCGCCGGAGATGACCGGGGTGACGGCCCCCAGGTGGGTGCGGCCGTGCGCGTAACTGCTGAGCATCCGGCGATACGGGCGCAGCCGCCGGTCCAGCTCCTCGTAGCAGGCCGCGCCGTCGGCCTTGATGTCGACGAGCAGCTGTACGGAGTGGTGGTAACCGCGGTACACCGTGCCGTGGTTGGCCCGGACGCGGTCGAGCAACGGGTCGAGGTAGAGCCTTTCGAGCGTACGGGCGGGGTCGAGCTGGGTCGGGTCGTGGGCCACCAGGAGCTCGCCGTCGACCAGGAAGATGTCGGCCTCGACGCTGGTGAACCCGTGTGCGAGGGCGTCGAAGAGGGGGTGCGGGTGCTCGTAGTCGTTGTGGGCGTGGGTCCTGCGCAGCGGTCTCGGCCCGCTGGGGCGACCGGTGCGTTCGGCCGCGGCCGCGGGCGCGATGGCGGCTCCGGCGGCGGCCGCGGCCAGGGCGGCGACGGCGCTGCGGCGGGTCAGTCGAGCCATGAGGTCTCTCCCGGGGGTGGTGGGACGACGGACGGCGGGACTCGACCGAGTATGGGGGCCCGACAGGGCGGACCGGCAGGGCCGTTCGCAGAGTTGGCCGGTACTTCGCCGGGGCGTCACCGGGGAGGACTCGGCCGGGTCGGGGCACGACCACCGGCGCGGACGTTCTGTGGGAGCGACCGGCCACAGACGGTCCCCAGCCGAAAACACCGCACGTCGGCGGGGCCCTCACGCAGTGACGTTACAGCTCCGCCCACCCCGTCGTGCGGTCGCACCAGCGGTCCAGCAGTGTGCGGTCATGGCCGACCGCCAGCAGGGACGCGCCCGACGTGGTGCGGTAGCGCTCGACCACCGCGACCAGCGCCGCCGTCGTCGACGCGTCCAGCATCGCCGTCATCTCGTCGCAGACCAGCAGCCGGGGCCGCAGCACCAGGGCGCGGGCCAGGCAGGCCCGCTGGAGCTGGCCGTCGCTCACCTCGTGGGGGCGGCGGTTGAGCAGGTCGCCGCCGAGGCCGACCAGCTCCGCCAGCTCGTCGACCCGCTCGCGGACCTCGATCTGTCGGCCGGTCGCCCGCAGCGGCTCGGCGACGATGTCGCGCAGCCGAAGCCGGGGGTCGGCGGCCAGGCGGGGCGACTGGAAGACGACCCCGACGGCCGTGCGCAGCTCGCGCGGCGCGCGATGGCGCCAGCCGGTGACGAGCACGCCGTCGAGTGTCACCGTGCCCCCGTCGGGGCGGTGCAGCAGCGCCGCGACCCGGGCCAGCGTGGACTTGCCGCAGCCGCTGGGGCCGAGCAGCCCGACCGCCTCGCCCGGGGCGATGCCGAGGCTGACCGACCGTACGACCGGCTCGCCGCGCTCGTACCCGGCGGTGATGTTCTTCAGGTCAAGCACGGCCGGGCTCCTCCGGGTGGTGACAGGCGATCCGGCCGTCGAACGGCGGCGGCGTGCCGCACCGACCGGTGGCCCGTTCGCAGCGGGGCGCGAACGCACAGCCCGCCGGCAGGTCACCCAGCTCGGGCGGCATTCCCGGGATGGGAGTGAATGCCCGTTCCGGCAGCGCGTCGAGCAGGCTTCGAGCATACGGGTGGCGGGGTCCGGTACCGCCGAAATACGAGGCCGCGTCGGCGAGTTCGACGACGCGCCCCGCGTACATCACGGCGACCCGGTCGGCGATCCGCTCGGCCGCCACCAGATCGTGGGTGATCATCAGCAGCGCCCGGCCGTCGTCGGCGCAGCGGCGCAGCTCGTCGGCCGTGCGCTCCACCAGGTCGCGGTCGAGCCCGGTCGTCGGCTCGTCGGCGAGCAGCAGCGGCGCGTCCCCGATCAGCGCCATGGCCGTGGCGGCGCGCTGGGCGAGTCCGCCGGAGAGCTGGTGCGGATGGCGGTCGAGGTGCCCGAGCGGGAACGCGGCCCGCTCGGCGGCCGCTTCCGTGGCAGCCCGCAGCTCCCCCCGGGGCGTGCCCCGCAACTCCCGCAGGGTTTCGGCCAGTTGGGCCCGTATCGTCCGTACGGGGGTGAGATGGGCGGCCGGGCTCTGCGGCACGAGGGCGACGCGGCGGCCGCGTACCGTGCGCGCGAGGGTGCGCTCGTCGGCGGTGAGCAGGTCGATGTCCTCGTCCGCGCCGGTGCCGTGCAGGACCGCGCTGCCCGCCGTCTCGGCGTTGCCCGGCAGCAGTCCCAGCAGGGCCGAGGCGAGGACGGACTTGCCGCAGCCGCTCTCGCCGACCAGGGCCAGACACTCCCCCGCCGCCAGGTCGAACGAGGCGTCGGTGACGGCGGCGACATGGCCTGCGCCGCGCATCCTGAAGCGCACGGACAGACCGCGTACGGAAAGGACGGTGGTCACCGTGTCCTTGGTCACAGCGTCCGTGGTCACGGCATCCGTGGTCACAGCGTCAGCTCCGATCGGCGGCGCGGATTGAGCCGTTCCCGCCAGGCGCCGGCCAGGCCCGCGACAGCCAGGGTGGGCACGATGAGCAGCAGACCGGGGAAGAGCGTCGGCCACCAGTCGCCCGCGAGCAGCGAGCCGCGCGCCGACTGGACGAGGTTGCCGAGGCTGGCCTGGTGGCTGGGCAGGCCGAGGCCGAGGAAGGACAGCGCCGACTCGTGCCACATCGCGTGCGGCACCATCAGCACCGCCGCGAGCCCGGCCTGCGGCAGCACGCCCGGCAGGAGGTGGCGGACCGCCACCCGCGGCCGGGAGGCGCCGCCGGAGATCGCCGCGTCGATGTAGGGGCGCGAGCGCAGCGAGAGGATTTCGGCGCGGACGATTCGGGCGGTGGAGAGCCAGTGCGTCACCGCCACCGAGGCGATCACCGGCCACACGCCGGGCCGGAACATCGCCACCACGAAGATGCCGAGCAGCAGATGCGGCACCGACGAGAAGACGTCGACGAGCCGCATCACCAGGCGGTCGGTCCAGCCGCCGAGTGCCGCCGCGACCGCGCCCACGAGGGTGCCGACGACGGTGGCGACCAGCGCGGCGACCACTCCGACGAGGAGCGAGATCCGCAGCCCGTAGACACAGCGGAGGAGCAGGTCGCGGCCGACGTCGTCGGTCCCGAACGGGTGCTCCCAGGACGGCGCGAGCAGCTTGTGCGAGAGGTCGACGGCCTGCTGGTCGAGGTGGACGAGCGGCGGCACGACCAGCACGGCGAGCACCGCCGCGACCGCGATCACGGCCGAGGAGCGCACCCGCAGGGTCCGGGTTGAGCGGCGCGTCCGTCCGTGCGAACGCCAGACGGGTTGCGTGCAGCGGGCGGCGTCAGCCATCGAAACCCACCCTTGGATCGGCGAGGCCGTACAGGAGGTCGGAGAGGAGGTTGCCCAGCAGCACGGCCGCCGTGGCGAGCACGGTCAGCGCGGCGAGCAGCGGGAAGTCCACCGAGGTGGCGGCCTGGACGGTGGCGGCGGCGATGCCGGGCCAGCTGAAGACCGTCTCGACGAGCAGGGCTCCGGTGATGAGTTCGGGCACCCGCGAACCGACGAGGGTGAGCATCGGCAGCATGCCGGAGCGCAGGGCGTGGCCGAGCAGCACGGTCCGCTCACTCAGGCCACGCGCGCGTGCCCCGCGCACGGGGTCTTCCTCCAGCGCGTCGGCGACGCCCTGGCGTACGTACAGGAAGAACCACGGCAGTTGGGAGATGCCGAGGACGGCGGCGGGCAGCACGAGGTGGCTCGCCACCTGGCCGAAGGTGATCGTGTCGCTCGCCGTGTCGGTCAGTCCTCCGGCCGGCAGCACGTCCAGCCTGAGCGCGAAGCACCAGATGGCCAGCAGCCCGAGCCAGAACGGGGGCGCGGCTTCCAGCGTGTACGCGAGCGAGCCCGCGCACCGGTCGAGCAGGCCGCCCGGGCGGCGGGCGGCTAGCACGCCGAGGCCGGTGCCGAGGACGATCGCGAGAAGGAAGGCGGTGGCGGCGAGCAGCACGGACCAGCCGAGCCGTTCGCCGATCACGTCGGCGACGGGCTGGCGCAGCACGCCGGATTCGCCGAGGTCGCCGCGCAGGGCGGCGGTCAGCCAGTCCCACCAGCGGGTGACGAGCGGCTCGTCGACGCCGAGGTTGGCGCGCAGCTGGTCGAGGTCGTGCTGCGAGGCCGTGAGCCCGGCGGTGCCCGCGTAGGCCTTGACCGGGTCGAAGGGCGAGGCCGCGGCGACGGCGAAGACGCCGAAGGTGACCACGAGCAGGACGGGGGCGGCGAACAGGGTCCGCCGCCCCGCCATCCGTGCCATCGGCCCCCAGGGGAGGCGGCGGCTCACTTCTTCGGCGCCCAGGTCTCGACGTTCCACCAGGGGCCGGAGGCGAGTCCGTGGTCGTGCGGCTCGGTCTGGGTGGAGAGCCCGTCCCAGCGGTCGTCGACGACGTAGAGGTGGTCGATGTGGGTGAGGAAGGTGTAGCCGGGGTTCTTCACGAGCTCGCGCTGGATGTTGTCGTACGCGTTCTTGCGCGCGGCCGTCTCCCCGCTCCTGCGGCCGTCGTCGAGCGCCTTGTCGACGGCCGGGTTCGCGTAGGACGCCATGTTGTTGAAGCCGTCGCCCGCGAGCGCGGAGTTGAGCAGCGCGTACTGGTCGAAGTCGGGGTCGCCCGGCGAGCCGCCGCCCGCGAGGACCGCGTCCTGCTTCATCCTCGGCTCGATGACCTCCCAGGTACCGGCCTGGGTGGTGATGTCGATGCCCGCCTTCTTGGCGTCCGAGGCGTAGGCGAGGGCGTGGTCCTGGCGGAGCTTGTCGCCGGAGAGGTACCAGAGCGGGAAGGCGGCGCGGGTGCCGTCCTTCTCGCGGATGCCGTCGGCGCCGGGCTTCCACCCCGCCTCGTCGAGGATCTTCTCGGCCCGCGCCAGGTCGTGCGGCCGCTCGGTGCCCCGGGCGAACCAGGGGCTGCCGGTCGGGACCGGCCCGTAGGCGGGCTTGCCGGCGCCGTCCAGGATCTTGTCGACCATGGCCTCGCGGTCGACGGCGAGGTCGAGGGCGCGGCGCACGGCGGTGTCGCCGGTGACCTTGTTGCCGGTCGGCAGCGTCACATTGCGGTAGTCGTACGTCTTCGCGGTGTGGGTCTTCTTGTGCTTGTCCTTCGCGAAGCCCCGGGCCAGGTTGGGCGGCAGGATCGCGCCGTCGAGGTCGCCGGAGCGCAGCCGGGTGGCGCGCACGTCGTCGTCCTTGACGATCGCCATGGTGAACTTCTTCACCTTGGGCGCGCCGCCCCAGTACGACGGGTTGGCCCGGAACGTGATCTTCTCGTTCCGGGACCACTTCACCAGCGTGTACGGGCCGGTGCCGACCGGCGCGGTGGAGAAGGCGCCGCTGTTGACGTCCTGCCGGCCTGCGACGTGCTCGGGCACGATGGGCAGCACGGTGCGCTGCGCGAACGGCGCGTAGGGGTACTTCAGGGTGAAGACCACCGTGTCGTCACCGCTCGCACGGACCTCCTTGACGGCGTCGAGCTCGCCCTTGGAGGGGTTGTTGGTCTTCGGGTCAAGGATGGTCGTGTAGGTGAAGACGACGTCCTTGGCGGTGAACGGCTGCCCGTCGCTGAACTTCACGCCCTTGCGGAGCTTGTACGTATAGGTCAGCCGGTCGGCGCTCACCTCGGGCAGCGCGACGGCGAGCGCGGGCTTCAGCCGCATCTCGGCGTCCTGCGTGAGCAGCCCGTCGAAGATCTTGGAGTTGCCGTCCTTGCCGTAGCCGAGGAGCGGGCTCAGGGTCTCGGGCTCGTACGCGATGCCCACGACCGCCGAGTCCTTGGCACCGCTCGACCGGCCGCCGCCGGGATTCGAGCAGGCGGCCACGGCGACGGCCAGCACGGTGGCCAGCGCCGCGGCACCCGCCCCTCGCCTCGCTCCACGGATCGAACGGGCGACCATGCCCCACACCCCTTGTTGAAGATCGACTGTTATTGCGAACTGATCGCAATAGCTCGCACTTTAAACAGTCCGCAAAGGGGTGGTCAAAAACGGCACACTCGCCGCGAGCTACACCGGTCCGGGCAGCCCCACGATCCCGGCGACGGCCGCCCGGTGCTCACCGGCCGAACCCAGCGCGAGCTGGGCCGACTTGGCGCGCTTGAGATACAGATGCGCGGGGTGCTCCCACGTCATCCCGATTCCGCCGTGCAGCTGCACGCACTCCTCGGCCGCCCGCACCGCGACGCCCGAGCAGTACGCCTGCGCCACCGCGACGGCGAGCGGCGCGTCCGGGCTGCCGGTCGCCAGCGCGTCGGCGGCACTGCGGGCCGCGGCCCGCGCCGAGACGACCTCCAGCCACAGCTGCGCCATCCGGTGCTTCAGCGCCTGGAAGGACCCAACCGGCCGGTTGAACTGCTTACGGTCCCGGGTGTACGCGACGGCTTCCGCAAGGCACCACTCCGCGACCCCCAACTGCTCGCAGGCGAGCAGCCCGGCCCCGGCCAGCAACCCGCGCCGGACGGCCGTCCGCCCCGTCTCCGCGTCGGCGAGCAGCGTGCCGCGTGCACCGTCCAACGTCACCGCGGCCAGCGGCCGGGTGAGGTCGAGCGGGACGAGCGGCGCGACGACCGCGTCCGACGCCTCCACCGCGTACAGGCCCTGGCCGGTCGGGACGAGCAGCACATCGGCGGTGGCCGCGTCGGCGACGCCGGACACCACACCGTCGAGCCCGCCGCCCAGCCGCAGCGAGTCGGGCCCGTACGCGAACGGCACCGCGAGCGCGGCGGTCCGGCGCCCCGCCGCCAATTCGGCCAGCAGCGAGGTGACTTCGGTGGACGTGGTGTCGAGGCCGAGCAGGGTCTCGGTGGCGATGACGGAGCTGGTGAGGTACGGCACGGGCGCGACGGACCGGCCGATCTCCTCCAGGACCACGGCCGCCTCGCGATGACCGGCGCCCTGGCCGCCCAGCTTCTCCGGCACGAGAAGCCCCGCGAGCCCCATGTCGGCGCCGAGCGAGCGCCAAAGCCCCTGGTCGTACGGGGTGTCGGACTCGGCGCGGGCCAGCGCGGACGGCGTGTCCGTGCGGTCGGCGAGCAGCGAGCGCACGGCGGCCCGGAGGTCGTCCTCGGCCTCGGAGTACAGCAGGTCGGGCTCGCTCATCGGGCCAGGTCCTTCCAGGCGATGTCCTTGTCGTTGCGCGGCTCGGCGGGCAGCCCGAGGACGCGCTCGGCGACGATGTTCAGCAGCACCTCGCTGGTGCCGCCCTCGATGGAGTTGCCCTTCGAGCGCAGATAGCGGTAACCGGCGTCCCGGCCGGTGAAGTCGACGAGCTCGGGTCGGCGCATGGTCCAGTCGGAGTACAACAGGCCCTCGTTGCCGAGCAGTTCGACCTCCAGACCGCTGATCTCCTGGTTGAGCCGGGCGAAGGCGAGCTTCATGCCCGAGCCCTCGGGTCCGGGCTGGCCCGCCACCAACTGCTGGCGCAGCCGCTCACCGGTGAGCCGGGCCACCTCGGCCTCGACCCAGAGGGTGAGCAGCCGCTGGTGGAGATCGTGGGTGCGCAGCTCGGGGCGCTCGCGCCAGGTCCGCGCGACCGGCCCGATCATCCCGCCCTCGCGGGGCAGCCGCATCCCGCCGA
The DNA here is from genome assembly GCF_043198895.1 of Streptomyces sp. NPDC048696. NCBI lineage: Bacteria > Bacillati > Actinomycetota > Actinomycetes > Kitasatosporales > Streptomycetaceae > Streptomyces > Streptomyces sp. NPDC048696. The sequence goes on from NZ_JBICVJ010000010.1 coordinate 35,270, forward strand.
TGGAGACCCGCTCGTTCATCAGCGTGGTCTGGGCGACCTTCCAGCCCTCGCCGATGCCGCCGAGGCGGTGGGCGTCGGGGATGCGGACATCGGTGAGGAAGACCTCGTTGAACTCGGCCTCGCCGGTGATCTGGCGCAGCGGCCGCACCTCGACGCCGGGATCGCTCATGTCGCAGACGAAGTAGCTGATGCCCTGGTGCTTGGGCAGATCGGGGTCGGTACGGGCGATCAGGATGGCCCAGCGGGCGAGATGGGCGCTGGAGGTCCACACCTTCTGCCCGTTGACGATCCAGTGGTCGTCCGCACGAACGGCCCGGGTGCCGAGCGCCGCGAGGTCGGACCCGGCGCCCGGCTCGCTGAACAGCTGGCACCACACCTCCTCGCCGACCCACAGCGGCCGCAGAAACCGCCGCTTCTGCTCGTCCGTCCCGTACTTGAGGATGGTGGGCGCGGCCATACCGAGGCCGATCCCGATCCGGCGCGGGTCGTTGTCGGGCGCTCCGGCCGCCGCCAGCTCGGCGTCGACGACGCTCTGGAGCGAGCGCGGCGCGCCGAGCCCGCCGAGGCCGACCGGGTAGTGCACCCAGGCGAGCCCGGCGTCGAAACGGGCCTTGAGGAAGTCGATCGCCTCAGTGGTGGCAGGCGGGTGCGCGGCCAGCAACTCCCGCGTACGGGAGCGGAGTTCGGCCTCGTCCGGCTGCTGCCCGCTCATCGGCCGACTCCGTCCGGGACCACGACCACCCGGCCGGTGGTGGTGCCGTCGGCGACCCGCTGCACGGCGGCCGCGGCGTCCTGCATCGGTACACGCTCGCTGATGAGCGGCTTGACGGCTCCCTTGGCGGCGAGCTCGGTCAGCTGCTCGTGGCAGCGCAGGATCGACGCCGGGTCCTTCTGCGCGTACAGACCCCAGTGCAGACCGACGATCGAGTAGTTCTTCACCAGCGCGTGGTTGAGGGCGGGCGCCGGGATGTTGCCGCTGGCGAAGCCGATGACGAGGATCCGGCCCTCGAAGGCCACGCACTTGGCGGACTTGGCGTACGCGTCGCCGCCGACCGGGTCGTAGACGACATCGGCGCCGCGCCCGCCGGTGGCCTCCTTCACGGCGGCCACGATGTCGTCGGTGCGCCGGTCGATGACCAGGTCGCAGCCCAGCTCCCGGGCGATCGCGGCCTTGTCGGCGCCGCCGACCACCCCGATGACCTTGGCCCCGGCGGCCTTGCCGAGCTGGACGGCCGCGCTGCCGACGCCTCCGGCGGCGGCGTGCACAAGCAGCGTCTCGCCCTCCTGGAGGTGGGCCCTGCGGTGCAGCCCGAACATGCCGGTCTGGTAGCCGACGTGCAGGGCGGCGGCCTCGGCGTCGTCCAGCGCCTCGGGCGCGGGCAGCAGCGCCGCCGCGTCGGCGACCACATAGTCGGCGAGCCCGCCGAACGGCAGCACGGGGTTGGCGATCACCCGCCGCCCGTCCTCGGTCTCGCCGCAGATCTCCACGCCGGGTGTGAAGGGCAGCGGGGGCTTGATCTGGTACTGCCCCCGGCAGAGCAGCGCGTCCGGGAAGTTGATGTTCGCGGCGCGCACCTTGAGCAGGACCTGCCCCGGTCCCGGCGTCGGCGGCTCGACGTCTTCGAGGCGCATCACCTCGCCCGGCTCGCCGTTCTCGTGCACTCGCCATGCCTGCATTCGGAGCCTCCACGCGCTGTAGGCGGTACCGCTGCGTACCCTTGCTCAAGGGCATACTAAGCGGTCGCTTGTCGCTGATGGAACAGGCAACCTAGGACTGTTTGGGCCGCGCCCGCACGTGCATCCGCTCGCCCTGCGGACCGAACAGGCTCAGATACTCCACCGGCGCCTCCCCGGCCGGCCCGAACCAGTGCGGCAGCCGCGTGTCGAACTCGGCCGCCTCGCCCGCCGCCAGCACCACATCGTGCTCGGCCAGCACCAGCCGCAGCCGTCCCGCCAACACATACAGCCACTCGTACCCCTCGTGGATCCTCGGCTCGGGCTGCGCGCCGGAGCCCCGGTCCACCACCTTGTACGCCTGGAGCCCGCCCGGCTGGCGGGTGAGCGGCACCATGCTCTTGCCGCCCCGCACGATCGGCTTGGCCCGCACCCGGGGATCCCCCACCGGCGGCGCGCCCACCAGATCGTCGAGCGGCACCTGATGGGCCCGGGCGATGGGCAGCAGCAGCTCCAGGCTGGGCCGCCGGTGCCCCGACTCCAGCCGGGACAGCGTGGACACGGAGATCCCGGTGGCCGCCGACAGATCCCCGAGCGTGGCCCCCCGGTCCTTGCGGATCCGCCGCAGCCGCGGCCCCACCTCGTTCAGTACGTCGTCGAGTTCCCGCTCCTCATCCATACGGTCCATTGCAGAATCAGCAAGGCCGGTTGTCAACCCGGCATCGCTCAGCGCGGGAAGAGCTCGAAGGCGACCGCCGGACGACCGCCGAAGCGGGCCGACGCGCGCTCGGCGTTGCCGGTCAGGAAGGTGCGGCAGTACGTCTCGGGGTCCTCGGCCGTCAGTCCCTCGATGTAGCTGCGGTGCTCCAAGAGGGAGTCCACCGAGCGTTCGAGTCCGGGGGTGGCGTCGACGGCGTGCGTGGGCGAGACGGAACCGGCCACCGCCACCCACCGCACACCGTTCCACGGCTCAAGGCCCTGCTCGGCGAGCTCGGGGAAGATCCAGCGGTTACCGGCGTCCCCCGCCGCGTCGAGGGTTGCCCGGCCGACGGCGCGGTGGTCGGGCGAGTTCCAGGTGACACCGCCCCAGGTGTCCCGGTGGTTGAGGGTGATGACCAGCTCCGGCCGGTACCTGCGGATGGCGGCCGCGATGTCCCGGCGCAGCCCGATCCCGTACTCGATCACGCCGTCCTGATGGTCCAGGAACTCGACCGCCGAGACGCCGACCACGGCCGCACTGGCCCGCTGCTCCCGCTCGCGCAGCGGCCCGCACTCGGCGGGCGCGACACCGTCGATGCCCGCCTCGCCACGGGTGGCGAGCAGATAGGTGACCTCGCGTCCGCCGTCGGTCCAGCCGGCGATCGCTGCGGCGCAGCCGTACTCCAGGTCGTCCGGGTGGGCGACGACCGCCAGCGCGCGCTGCCAGTCGTCGGGCATCTCTTCCAACTGATCCAACTGCTCCAACTGGTCTGTCATGAGGGCAGCTTACGAGGCCGGACGATCTTCGCCGCGCTCCGACGGATCCCATGCCTGCCGGGCGGACCGCCGGAAGTCCGCAGCCGAAGGGCCGCGCGATTCCAGCCGAGCGCTTAGCGTGGTTCCATGATCCGGTTCGAGCAGGTCAGCAAGGTGTACCCGGACGGTACGAGCGCCGTCGACGGCCTGTCCTTCGAGGTGGCCGAGGGGGAGCTGGTCACCCTCGTCGGCCCTTCGGGGTGCGGCAAGACGACCACCATGATGATGGTGAACCGCCTGATCGAGCCCACGTCCGGCCGCATCCTGGTGGACGGTAAGGACATCGCCTCGCTCGACCCGGTGCGACTGCGCCGCAGGATCGGCTACGTCATCCAGCAGGTCGGCCTGTTCCCCCACCGCACCGTCCTGGACAACACCGCCACCGTCCCGGCCCTCGTCGGCTGGAAGCGGACGAAGGCGCGGGCCCGGGCGGCGGAGCTGCTCGACCTGGTGGGCCTGGACCCGAAGACGTTCGGCGCGCGCTATCCGGCCCAGCTGTCGGGCGGCCAGCGCCAGCGGGTCGGGGTCGCACGCGCGCTCGCCGCCGACCCGCCGGTCCTCCTGATGGACGAACCGTTCGGCGCGGTGGACCCGGTGGTGCGCGAGCGGCTGCAGAACGAGTTCCTGAGCCTTCAGGCGACGGTCCGCAAGACGGTCCTCCTGGTGACGCACGACATCGAGGAGGCGGTGCGGATGGGTGACCGGATGGCGGTGTACGGGCAGGGCCGCATCGAACAGTTCGACACCCCGGCGGCGGTACTGGGCGCCCCGGCGACCCCGTACGTGGCCCAGTTCGTGGGCGCCGACCGAGGGCTGAAGCGCCTGTCCGTCACGACGGTCGAGGAAGCCGATCTGGAACAGCCCCCGATCGCCCGTCTGGACGAGCCCGCCGAGGCGGCTGCCACCCGGCTGCGCGAGGCCGAGGCGCGCTGGGCGGTCGTCCTCAACGCGTCCGGCGAACTCCACGGCTGGGTCTCCACGGACGAACTCTCCCTGGCCGGCACCCCGGGCAAGGTCGCCGACCTCGCCCGCCGCATGGAGGCCTGGGTCCCGGTCGGCGCCCCTCTCAAGCAGGCGTTCAGCGAGATGCTCCAGTACGACGCGGGCTGGGTGGCGGTCCTGGACGGCGCCCACTTCGTAGGCGTCCTGACCCCCGCCAAACTCCACGAGGCCCTGCGCCGGTCGGTGGACGCGGATGCGCGGGGGGTGGGGAGGGGGGAGGTGGAGTTCGACTCGGTGGCGGATGCGTAAGTGCACCATCGGTCCGGGCCGCCCACCACCTCCGCATCACACCCACCGGGACTCGGGGTATAGCCAATGCCACCTCGAATACGGGGGTTTACCCCATGGTCCGCGGCCGACTACGCGCATAGCGTGGGGGCGTCCCCAGCGGGGGACGCCCGACACTCCCAGGAACGGTGAATACTTCATGCGTGCGCGCCTCCGACTGCTCACTGCCGTCGCGACGACCGGAATCGCCCTCGGTGGGCTCAGTGCGTGCGGCATGCTGCGTGACCACTTCGACGACGACACCACGGTGACCGAGAAGATCACATCGGTGCGCCTGGACAGCGGATCCGGCGCGATCACCCTGCACGGCAAGGAGGGCGCCACCAAGGTGGACCTGCACCGTTACGTCGAGTACGACGGCGACCGCCCCAGCCAGACGCACCACGTCGAGAACGGCGTCCTGGTGCTGAGCGGCTGCGGCGACGACTGCTCGGTGGCGTACACGGTCGACCTGCCGGCGGGTATCCCCGTGACCGGTCAGACATCGAGCGGGGCGGTCGAACTGGCCCACACGGGCCCGGTATCCGTGTCGACCTCCTCCGGGGCCATCGAGTTGGACGACATCAAGGGCGCGGTCGACGTACGCGCGTCCAGCGGCGCGATCACCGGCAAACGACTCAACGGCGGCCCCATCAAGGCCAAGACGTCCAGCGGAGCCATCGACCTCGGCGCGTCCTCGCCCGAGGACGTGAAGGCGCAGGCGAGCAGCGGCGCGGTCACGGTCGCCGTCCCGGCCGACCGGTACCGGGTGACCGCGAAGAGCCAGAGCGGCGGCATGGAAATCGCCATAGACGACGACCCGACGGGCCCGCACCACCTCGACGTCTCCACGAGCAGCGGCGCGATCCACGTCAAGACCACCACCTGAGCCAAGCGCCTGCCCCGCTCCTGCGCGGGGCTCACGCCGGACCGGTACCTGCAACGTCACATGCTTGTCATTTCTCCCACATGGGACCATTGTGAGAAATGTTCAAGCAGTGACGGCCATGGCCGCGGCGACGGCACAGAACGAGGTCCAGTCATGGGCTCGCCAAGATCTGCCAACGACGCCAGCCCGCCGGTGAAGCCGCATCGCGCCCGGTTCCCCCGCTGGCGCGCCTTCACCTGGGTGATCCTCGCCTTCAACCTGGTCATGCTGATCTGGGCGATCACCGGAGCCTCCACAGGCAAGAGCTGCAAGGGCCTGGTGGGCGACCCGCTCACCCAGTGCCAGGCCGGGCAGGTCGGGACGGGGATCGGGGTCGGCCTGATCATCCTGCTGTGGGCCCTCGGTGACATCATCCTCGGCACACTGTGGCTGATCACTAGACCCCACCGGCGTTACTGTCCCGCCTGCGGCAATCAGATGCGCCGGGATGTCGCGCAGTGTCCTGACTGCGGATTCGACTTCCGTCAGGTCCAGACTCCATCCAGACCCGGATGGGGTCGACCTGGCGGCCCCGGCGGCTGAGTCCTCGGCGGCGAAGGGGTGATCCCCATGACGTCCACACACCGGACCGCGCTCGCCGCCGGAGCATTCGTCGTAGGGGTGGCATTGTGCGGCGGCACCGGCTACCACCCGGCTTTCGCCCTCACCCCGGCCTCGCCAGCCGTGTCGGTGAGCGGCGTCGGTAGAGGCGATCCCGGTGTCGGTGAACCGTTCACCATCGCCACCAGCAAGACCACGTTCTCCGTCACCGTGGACAGCGTGACGTGCGGCGCCCTCGACGCGCGCATCATGACCGCGTTCTTCGACTCGATCGGTGAACCGCCGACGCCTCCGCCCCCGCAGCCGGGGCATCAGTGGTGCGTCCTGCAGGTCCACGCCCTCAACACCGGGCATGTGAACGACGCTTGGTTCGTCGGCAGCAGTGCCGTCCTCGGGGCGGGCCAGGACTCGTACAAGGCGGATACCACCAGCGACGGCTTCACCATCGGGCAGGCCTACGAGAACAGCAACCACGGCAAGGGCCCCGAGAACGGGCTGAACCCCCATGAGAGCGGGCCCGATTGGGCCGCTTATCAGCTCCCGACCGGCACCGTCCCGAGCTCCGTGACCGTCGCCAACGGCGACCTCGGTTCCGGGCCCGGCTCAGTCGTCGTCACGCTCAGGCACAGCTGATCAGCCCCCGGTCCAGCGGGCCGCCGTCGTACCCCCATTCGTCCCCACCCGTTGACACCGCCCTCAGATTCCCCCACCATCTCCCACGCATGAGTGAATCTGTTTGCCTGTGTTGAAAGTTGCTCGATCATGGGCATCCATGGGAACCAGCCACCCAGGGGCGTAGCTCGATCACGGTCAATCCAACCCTCCTTGGAGTCGACATGATCTCCACCACCTCCATGGCCAGACGGCGGCCACCAACTCTCCTCGCCATCCTCGCCCTTCTGATCGGCGCCCTCATGGGCTGGGGCCCACCCCTCGCGCACGCCACCACGGGCGGGGCCGGCGCGACGAGCACGGCCATCGCCATCGACGGCACGAAACCCGGCCTCGCCTTCGACGGTGTCGGAGCGATCAGCGGCGGCGGGGGCAACACCCGGCTGCTCGTCGACTACCCCGAGCCGCAGCGCAGCCAGTTACTCGACTACCTCTTCAAACCCGGATACGGCGCCTCCCTCCAGGTACTGAAGATAGAGATCGGCGGCGACACCAACTCCACGGACGGCGCCGAGGCCAGCCATATGCACACGGCCAACTCCGTTGACTGCGACCAGGGTTACGAGTGGTGGCTCGCCGCGCAGGCCAAGGCGCGCAATCCCCACATCAAGCTCTACGGGTTGGCCTGGGGCGCGCCCGGGTGGATCGGGGGTGGGAACATCTGGTCCCAGGACATGGTCGACTATCTGATGTCCTGGTTCGGGTGCGCCAAGCAGCACAACCTCACCATCGACTACCTCGGCGGCTGGAACGAGCGCAATTGGAACGCCGGGTGGTACAAGAACCTCAAGTCCGCGCTCCTCTCCAAGGGCTACGCCACCAAGGTCGTCGCGGCGGACAGCGGCTGGGAGGTCGCCGACGCGATGGCGACCGACAGCGCGTTCAAGAACGCCGTCGACATCGTCGGCGTCCACTACCCCTGCGGCTACCTCGGTGACTTCAAGTCCTGCCCGAGCACACCCGCCGCACGGGCCCTCGGCAAACCGCTGTGGGCCAGCGAGAACGGCTCCGAGGACGCCGACGGCGGCGCCCAGGCCGTCGCCCGCGCGATCAACCGTGACTACATCGACGGCAGGATGACCTCGTACATCAACTGGCCGGTCATCGCCGCGCTCTACCCGAACCTCTACTTCTCCACCGACGGTATGTCGATCGCCGCCCAGCCCTGGTCCGGCAACTACAGCATCGGCAAGACCACGTGGGTCACCGCGCACACCACCCAGTTCGCCCAACCCGGCTGGCACTACATCGACTCGGCCAGCGGTTTCCTCGGCGGCGACCGGGCCAACGGAAGTTATGTGTCGCTCAAGTCGACCAACAACTCCGACTACTCCACCGTCATCGAGACGATGGACGCCACGGCCGCCCAGACCGCGACGTTCACCGTCACCGGCGGCCTGTCGGGCGGCACCGTCCACGTCTGGTCAACCGACCTCAACTCATCCAGCAACTCCGACTACTTCGTCCGTGGTCAGGACATCGCGCCGTCGGCGTCCGGCACGTACTCCGTAACCCTCCAGCCGGGGCACGTCTACACCCTCACCACGACCACCGGCCAGGGCAAGGGCACTGCCACTCCCCCGGCCGCCGCCGCGATGAAACTGCCCTACTCCGATGCCTTCGAGACACCGGCGGCCACCACCAGCCCCAAGTACTTCACCGATATGAACGGCGCCTTCCAGACCGTGGCCTGCGGCGGCGGCCGCACCGGCACCTGTCTGCGGCAGATGGCCCCGACCAGTCCGATCCGCTGGACCGACGAGCCGTACAACGCGCCCTATACGTTTATGGGCGACAGCTCGTGGGACAACTACACCGTCTCGGCGGACGCGATGCTGGAGCAGTCCGGCAGTGTGGAACTTCTCGGCCGGGTCGGCCAGCAGGGGCGCAACAACAACGGCCTCAACGCGTACCACTTCCGCATCAGCGACACCGGCGCCTGGTCGATCGTCAAGAGCGACACATCGTGGCACTTCACCACGTTGGCGAGCGGGACCACGAGCGCGCTCAACCTGCGCACCTGGCACAATCTGTCGTTCACAATGCAGGACGCGACGCTGACGGCATACGTCGACGGCTCGTCCCTCGGCAGCGCGAAGGACTACTCGTTCACCAGCGGCCAGGCGGGTCTCGGCGTGACCGGCTACCAGACCGACCAGTTCGACGACTTCGCGCTCACACCGGGCACACCGTCGCCGCCGCACCTCGGCCCGATCGCGTCCGGCCTCACCGGCAAGTGCGTCGACGACAACACCGGCTCCACCGTCAACGGCACCCGCGTCCAGCTGTGGGACTGCAACGGCACCGGCGCCCAGGTGTGGTCGTGGGGCAACGGCATGCTGCGGCTCGGCGGCCCGAACGGCAAATGCCTCGACGTCACCGGGCAGGGCACGCTCAACGGCACACTCGTCGAGCTGTGGGACTGCAACGGCGGACAGAACCAGCAGTGGGTACCGCAGTCCGACGGCTCACTGGTGAGCGTGCAGTCGGGACGTTGCCTCGATGTCCCGAGGGCCGACCCAACCAACGGCAATCAGCTGGAGATCTGGGACTGCAACGGCGGCGCCAACCAGCGGTGGACACTGCCGTAGCGGCACACGCAGGCAGGTAGGTAGGTAGGTAGGTGGCGGGCCTTCGGAATGCGTTTCCGGGGGCCCGTTGCCGTGCCGGTCAGCCCATCGCTACTCGCCCTGACGGACCTTCACACCACCCACCAGCGAGTACGAGCGCACCTTCACCACCGGACCGCCCGGCTCCCCCGCCACACCGCTGCTGCGCGCGCCGAGCAGCGAGAAGCCGCTCACCTCTACCGTCGTCCCGGCGGGCACCGACACATCGACCCCACCGAAGGCCGAGAAGGCGTCGACCTCGGCGGACGCGCCCTCGGGGTAGGCCAGTTCGGCACCGCCGACCACGGCCGCCTTCACCAGGTGGGTCGGCCCGGCGGGCAGCTGAGCCTCGGTGTGGTCGAGCTTGGCCCCGCCCACCGCGGCCACGTGCACCGTGCGCTCCCGCGCCTCGAACGCGCCGCGTCGCTTGATCCCGCCCAGCAGGGACAGGCTCCATTCGGTGCGGCGGGTGGTGGACGGGGTGGACGCGGTGTTCTTCGTGATCTCCATGCCCCTGACAGTACGGGCCCGCCCTGACGGCCTGTCAGTGTCTGCCGACACCAACCCCGCATGACAAACGTCATGCCCGGCTTCCACGAATCCGGGACGCGCGCGTCGCCCGCTGGGACACTGGCCTGCATCCCGTCGACCGGAGGCGTAGGCGGGGGGAGGCATGCGGTAGTGGGGGGATCGATGGAAGTCAAGATCGGTGCCGTCGGCGACGGGAGCGTACTGGAGCTCGTGGCGCTGTTCCAGTGGCTGCGGTCCGAACGGCAGTTGGCGGGCCGGGTGCATGCGGAGTACCGGCCCGCCGGGCCGGAGGAGCTTTCCTCGGGCGTACTGGACGTGGTGGGCATCGCCGTCGGGTCGGGCGGCGTCGCCGTCGCCCTGGCGCAGTCGCTCACCGCCTGGCTGAAAAGCCGTCGCCCGGCTGTGGAGTTCACCATCACCTTGCCGGACGGGACCACGCACCGGCTGAACGTGGCGGACGGGGCGGCGGCGCAGCTCTCCGCGGCCGCGCCCATCATCGAGGAGATGCTGCGGCAGACCCGCAACGGCCAGGGCGGCGTCGGCGGTGCCGGTGAGTGAACATCGTACGGACCGCGACGGGTCCCACGCCCTGCTGCTCGGGGCCTCCGCCTTCAAGCACCCCGACATCCTCCCGGTTCCCGCCGCCGCGAACAGCCTGCGCGCCATGGAGCGCATGCTGACCGATGCCGCGCTCGGCGGGTGGTCGTCCACGCAGGTCACGTCCGTGCTCGACCCGCCCAACGCGGTCGAGGCGGTCCGCCGGATCCGCCGCGTCGCCCAGCAGACGACCGGGACACTGCTGCTGTACTACGTCGGCCACGGCGAGATCAGTGCCTCCGGGGAACTGATCCTCACCGTCCACGACACCGATCCCGAAGACGCCGATCTGACCGGCATCGAGTACAGCCGGGTCAAAAGCGCGCTTCTCGACAGTCCCGCCGCCGTCAAGATCGTGATCCTCGACTGCTGTTATTCCGGGCGTGCCATCGACGCCCTGGGCTCCGACGCGGTGAGCAGCGTGACGGCGGCCAGAGGTGTGTACACCCTCACCGCCGCCGACCTGGAAGTGGCCCGTGTCCCACCGCTGGCGCAGCAGAGCACGCTTCCCACCTCGTTCACCGGCCAGCTCCTGGAACTCGTACAGACCGGACTGCCCGGAGCGTCGCCGTGGCTCACGCTCGACTCGATCTACCCGCACCTCAAGGCACGGCTACGGCAGGCGGGCCTGCCACAGCCGAACCGGCTGACCACCGACAGCGCGGCCCACTTCCCCTTCGTACGCAACAGCGCCCGGACCGGTACGGAACGACGTCCCGTGAACGCGTCGGCACAGGCGTTGACCACCGCGCCGACGACGCCGTCCGGGAATCCCCACTTCGACCCGGTCAAGGGCGCCGGATACGACATCGACGAGGTCGATGCACACCGACTCGACGTGATCGCCCTCGTCGCCGACCCCCGTCGCCGGACGAGAGCGAGAGCGCCCTACTTCCGCCAGGTGTCCGGCAAGAACCGCCACGGCTACGACAAAGCCCAGGTGGACGCCCATATCGAGCAGCACCGCTGCGAGCCGGCTTCCTTCGTCGACGCCCTGCGCATGCTGCTGGCCGACGTCGGCATCCCCTTGGTGCCGGAGGCCGAAGCCCAGACACGGAAGTTCACCCGACAGGTCAGCAAGATCAAGAGCAAGTGCGCGATCTATCAGGACCAGCAGCTGATTGGTTTCGTCGCCGTGGGCTGGTTCGCCCGCACGCCGGGCGTGGTCGCCTTCACCGACACGCGCATCATCGTGCGCACCAACTTCCTTCCCCTCAGCATCCCTTACTCCCGTGTGGAGGAGGCACGCCTGTCCACCACCTCCGTCTGGGAAAGCTGGGGTTCGGGGGATGCGGTGGGAGCGAATGAGGTGTTCACGCTGACCGTTCGCCTCGGCAGCTGTGAAGTGAAGATCGAGGAGTGCAATTCGTATCCGCTCCAGAACGCCTTGGAGCGCACCCTGCCCGCGCTGCGGGACCTCCGCGCGGACCACCCCGAGTGGTTCGGCTCGGGGCTGGCGGCGGATCACGCGGATCGCGCGGATCAACTGGACGGGTAGCCGGGGGCACGGCGACGGCGCGGTGGAGGGCGGCTTACTCGCCGCTCCGCACCGCGCCGCCGTCTGATCGGCCCTTGCTCTGATCAGCCCTTGGTCGCCGGGGCTCCCCCGAGGACCGTGTTGCTCGTGACCGTGCCGTCGTTGCCCGCCAGGGTCACCGCGTGGCGCACGCCGTCGGGGCCGAGGACAACGGCCTGCCACGCGCTGCCGCCGCCCTGCTGGGCCACCACCCGCAGCGCCTCGACCTTGCCGCCGGAGACGGCGGCCGCCGCCTTGTCCACGGCCTGCGCGGCCGGGAGGGCGGGCAGCGGCGCGGGGGCCTGGCCGAATCCGCCGCCGGGCAGGCCCTGGCCCATCCGGCCCCAGCCCTGGCCGCCCGCGCCGCCGGGCCGCTCGCCGCGCAGCCGCTGCTTCTCCCCGGCCCAGCCGTCCGCGCCCCGCTCGCCGTGGTGGCCCCGGGCCTCGGCGGCGTACCCGCCCCGGTGGCCCTCGTGGTGGTGGTGCTCCGCCACCGCCGCGGCCAGCCCGCCCGCGCCGAGCAGGACGACCACGCCGAGCACCACCCACCGGGTGCGCCCCTGCCGGGTCAGCCGGACGAGGCGGCCACGGCGGACGGCCGCCTTGCCGGTCGTGTCGGCCGCCGCCTCACCGGGGCCCGCCGGGCCCTCGGAGGGCTGGGGATGGGACTGAGTCATCGGACTGCTCCTCGTGATCTGACGCGGCCGGGCGCTCCGCCCGGCTGCGTCAGATGCTGCGAGACGCATGCTGAAGCTTTGCTGAAGCCGCCTGAAGACATCTTCAGGAACTCTTCAGGATCCCGGCGACGCGGACCTGAGAACCTTGTCCCATGCGCGTACTGGTGGTCGAGGACGAGCGGCGACTGGCCGCGGCATTGCAGCGCGGGCTGCGCGCCGAGGGTTTTTCGGTGGACGTCGCCCACGACGGTCCGCACGGACTGTGGCTGGCCGGTGAGCACGACTACGACGCCATCGTGCTCGACATCATGCTTCCGGGCCTGAACGGCTACCGGATCTGTGCCCGGCTGCGGGCGGCCGGCTGCGAGTCGGGGATCTTGATGCTCACCGCGAAGGACGGCGAGTACGACGAGGCGGAGGCGCTCGACACCGGCGCGGACGACTTCCTCTCCAAGCCGTTCTCGTATGTCGTCCTCGTCGCCCGGCTGCGCGCGCTCGTCCGGCGCACCGGGCGGCGCAGTCCGCAGATCATGGAGTTCGGCGATCTCGTGATCGATCCGGCGGCGCAGCGGTGCACGCGGGCCGGGACCGAGGCCCGGCTCACCTCGCGCGAGTTCGCCGTCCTGGTGCATCTGGCCCGGCATGCCGGTGAGGTGGTGCCGAAGCGGGAGATTCTGCACCACGTCTGGGACACGGCGTACGAGGGTGATCTGAACGTCGTCGAGGTCCATGTCAGCGCGCTGCGCCGGAAGATCGACGCGCCCTTCGGCCGGGCCTCGGTGGAGACCGTCCGGGGCGCGGGCTACCGGCTGGCGGCCGACGGTGGCTGAGCAGGACGGCACGCGCCGGAGCGCGACGCTGCGCGAGCTCGTCCGTCGGCTGCGCCCCCGGTCCGTGCGCGCCCGGGCCACCCTGGGCGCGTCCCTGGTGGTGGCGCTGGCGCTCGGGGTCGCGTCGTTCGGGCTGCTCGGGCTGCTCGACCGCAACCTGATCCGCAACGCCCAGACGGGCGCCGAGCGCCAGGCCCTGCGCACCGCCGGGCTGGCCGCCGAGGGCCGCCTGGACACCGTACTGGCGCCGGAGCGCGGCACCGACTTCCTCCAGGTCGTCGACGCCCGGGGCCGGGTCCTCGCGGCGAGCCCCAACCTGGCGGGGCGCCCCGCGCTGTCCACCGACCAGCCCCGCTCGCCCGGCACCGTCCGTGGCACCTGGAACGGCGGGCGGATGCGCGAAGAGCACCGCCAGCGGGTCGTCCAGGTCACCACGGCCACCGCGAACGGGCTGGTCACGGTGTACGCGGGCACCTCGCTGCGGCAGGCCGACACGGCGGACGAGACCATCGGGGTCGCGCTGGTCGTCGTCGTACCGCTGCTCGTCCTGACCGTCGCCCTGGTCACCTGGCGGGTGACGGGCTGGGCGCTGCGGCCGGTCGAGGCGATCCGCGCCGAGGTGGCCGCGATCGGCGACCGCGAGCTGCACCGGCGGGTGCCCGTGCCGCGCAGCCAGGACGAGATCGCGCGGCTCGCCGTCACCATGAACGCCACCCTGGACCGGCTGGAGGCGTCCGGGATCCGCCAGCGCCAGTTCATCGCGGACGCCTCGCACGAGCTGCGCAGCCCGATCACGGTGCTGCGCACCCAGTTGGAGGTCGCCCAGGCCCACCCCGACCCCGACTTGTGGGGCGAACTGGTCGGCGGCGCCCTGGAGGACACCGTACGGCTGCAGGATCTCGCCTCCGATCTGCTGCTGCTGGCCCGGCTGGACGCGGGTGACCATCCCCCGACGACCCGTGTCCCGCTCACCTCGCTCGTGCGTGAAGAACTCGCCAAACGTGCTCCGACCGAACGGATCACCCCCACCGTCCAGCTCACCGAGGACGCCGTCGATGTCGATGGCAACCGGGGCCAACTCGGCCGTGTTCTGGGCAACTTGCTGGACAACGCCCAGCGTCACGCCGCCCAGGCCGTCACGCTCGGCCTGCGGACCGAAGGCAGGCAGGCCGTTCTGACGGTGGCCGACGACGGCGCCGGTGTGCCCCGCGCCGACCGTGAGCGCGTCTTCGAGCGGTTCGTCCGGCTCGACGACGCCCGCAGCCGCGACGACGGCGGCGCCGGTCTCGGCCTGGCCATCGCCCGGGATGTCGTCGAACGGCACGGCGGTACGCTGACCGTCGTCGACGCGTCCTCGGGCGGCGCCGCGTTCGAGGCCCGGCTGCCGCTCGCCGCCGACAGCGTCGCCCGGGCCCGCCCTTGACCGGCGCTACACCCCCGTCGTGCCGTCGATGCGCTCCCTGATCAGGTCCGCGTGGCCGTTGTGGCGCGCGTACTCCTCAATGAGATGGACGAGGATCCAGCGCAGCGAGACATGCTTGTCGCCGAGCACGGCGGCATAGTCGTCCGGCAAGGTGCCGCAGTCCTCAAGCGTGGCGTCCGCCGTCAGCTCACGGCCCCGTGCCACCTCGGCCCGCCACTGCGCCAGTGCCTCTTCGATGCCCTGGTCCGGGTCGAGCACGAATCCGCCGTCGCCGCCCTCCCCGTACAACCACGGTATGTCCGTGCCGGCGAACAGCCGCTGGAACCAGTTCCGTTCAACCTCCGCCATGTGCTGGACCAGGCCGAGCAGGGTCATCCGGGAGGGCTCGACGGCGGCCAGCCGTATCTGCCGGTCGTCGAGGCCCTCGCACTTCAGCGCGAGTGTGGCTCGCTGGAAGTCCAGCCAGCTCTCCAGCGTGGCCCGTTCGTCCGCGTGCAGCGGAGGGATCGGGCGTCCGGCAAGTGTCGTCCTCATGCATCCCACCTTCGCACGAGCCACTGACAACGGGCATCCGGTGGACCGCCGTACCTGCCGCGATACGCCGATCCCCGTACGGCAGAGACCGTACGGGGATCGGCATACGAAGAAGGGTCAGCTCGTACGTCCCTTCAGGCGTCGCGGGTCGAAGGACCACATGCCGCGTCCATGGGTGGCCGCGTACAGGTTGCCGTCCGGGCCGAGCTTCAGCTGGAGGACGGCGGTGGTGGGCAGGGCCTTGCCGAGGACCTGCCACTGGCTCGCACCGGCGGGCCGGTAGAAGACGGCGAGGTCGGTGCCGAGCGCGAGGCCGCCGTTCGGCAGGAGTTTCACCGTGTTGGCGGGGACGTCGGGCAGGTCGGCGGAGATGTCCGTCCAACTGGCTCCGCCGTCACGGGACTCGAAGACGTGGCCGTAGCCCGCGCCGGGGCCCTCCGTCCACTTGCGCGAGAAGCCGTTGACGGCGACGTACACGTGCTGGGCGTTGGCCGGGTCGACGTCGAAGCCGGAGATGTAGCGGTTCGGGATGGTGCCGTCGGCCGGCAGGTTCAGCTGGTGCCAGCCGGTGCCGTCCGCGTTGCCGACGGCGATGCCCCGGCTGAAGCCCTGGTTGTTGCAGGGGCCGCACCAGCCGACGTAGACCGTGCCGCCCGAGGAGGCGACGGCGGTGGCGACATGGCCGGCACCGAGGTCGTAGGCGTTCTTCCACTCCGCGCCGGAGCGGATCGCATAGCCCTTGGACTGCGTCCAGACGTGCCGGCCGCCGGCCACCCAGGTGTTGCCGTCCTTGGCGTCCGCGGCCATCGGGGCGATGAAGCGGGCGCCCGCGCCGCCGAGGTCCTTGTCGGGCGGGGCGACCTCGTACTCGGTGGCCTTGGTGGGGTCGGTGGCCCAGGCGCCGTTGTTCACGCCGCAGTCCTGGGTGACCCACATGTCGAGGTAGACGTACTCCTCGGCGATGTCGCAGCCGTTGGCGGGGTCGGCGATGGTGTCGCCGCCGTCGCCGCCGAAGTTGGAGCCCATCACCTTGTCGTGGCCGCGCAGGATCGACTGGCCGTTGTCCTGGAGCCCGCCGGTGACCGAGACCCCGCCGTGGTCGAGGTCCTTGCCGATCCCGACCGAGTAGTACTGGAGGGTGTCGATGGTGCCGTCGTTGAGCGGCTGCCAGTCCTTGGCGTGGCCGCCGGAGTCGACCGCTCCGTTGAGCGGACGCCGGTAGATACCACCGTCGTTGCCGACGTACGCCCAGCTCTTGCCCTGGTACGAGCCGATCGCGACGGCGTGCTGGTCGGAGTGGGTGGTCGGGAAGCAGTCGCCGGTCTGCTTGGTGGGGTCGATGCTCCAGCAGGGGAACGCGAAGTTCCAGTACGGGCCGGGGGTGAGCCAGCTCGTGCCGCCGTTCTTCGTCTCGAAGACCTCCTCAAGACCGAGGTAGACATGGTCGGCATTGGCCGGGTCGACCTGGAGGAACTGGTTGTACCAGGACTGGATGCCGGGCATGTAGCCCGCGCCCTGGAGCGCGGAGCCGGACGCCTTGAGCTTGTTGTAGTCGGCGATCTGCGTCCACGGCCCGAACGGCGAGCCGTTCTTGGAGACGTACACGCCCTTCAGTCCGCTGTCCGGGTTGGCCGCCATCTGGGCCGGGGACTCGTCGACGGCGTACAGGCGCGAGCCGTCGGCCGCCGCCCCGAACGTCATGTTGCCGACGTCGTCGCTGCTGGTCGGCAGGTCGCCGAGCCCGCTGACGGGCTTCCAACTGCCGTCGCTCTGCTTGCCGTAGATCCCGTTGTAGGTGTCGCCACCGCGCCAGCCGACGGCGAGCAGGACCTTGCTCGGGTCCTTCGGGTCGATGGCGATGTCATTGGCGATGTTCTTGTACGGGGCGGACGGGTCGGCGGTCTTGGAACCGCCGGGCAGATAGTCGGGGTTGGGGGCGAACTCCAGCTTCCACGGTCCCGACAGGGTGGTCGTCGAGTGCGACCACACGCCTCGGCTGGTCGCCGCCCACACCGTGGTTCCGCCGAAGCGCAGCGCGTGGATGACGGTGCTCTCCAGCTCGGCCCCGCCGACCCGGCCGCCGGGCTGGAACTGCCCGTGCTGCGGGTCGGCGAGTACGTAGACTCCCGTGCCCACGAACGACGTCGCGCCGGTGTTGGACTCGCCGGTGGCGTACCAGAGCCGCTTGGAGCCGTCCAGGGCGAGGGTTCCGGTCGACAGGGAGGGCAGCTTGTCGGCGATGGGCTGCCAGTGCCCGCCGCCGGTCTTCGAGCGGAACACCCCGCCGTTGGCGCCGCCCGCGTACACATATCCCTGGTCGTCGGCGGCGATGCCGGTGATCCGGCCGGTCACGTCGCCGGAGCCGCCGCTGGAGTTGGAGTTGATGTCGCGGTAGCGGGGGTCGTCCGAGTTGTACGGCTTCTTGGTCACATGGTCCCAGTCGCCGCGCGTGTGCGGCATGGACTGGAGCTGCGCCCAGGCCGCCCCGTACGCGCCGGGCGCGACCACGCCGGGGGCGGTGCGGGCCTCGGTGTACTGGGCGGTGCCTTCGGCGGAGTTCTCGGCCTCGTCGGAGCCGCCGTCCCCGCCCTGCCCGGCGACGAGAGCGGACCGGCCGTGTCCGGCGAGTACCGCCTTGGTGTGCTTGCGGCCGATGTCGGCCTGGTGGCGCGCGTTCCAGGGTCTTGGTCTGGTGTCACCGGCTGCCGCGAACGACTGGGTGCTGACCAGTCCGAACGCGGCGGCCACGACGGTGCAGGTCATGAACCGTCGTCGACGCCGTGCGGGCATCATTGCGCTCTCCTCCCCGCGCCGGGCACGGGGGGCCCGACGCGAGGGAGATCTTGGCGTGCTCGCGACACCCCGGACAGGGCCTGGCGGAAACATGGCGGGGAATTTGCCGTTCCGGGTCGGCTGTCCGCAATCCGCCGTGCGCCGGGGCCAGTTGTGACGGCCTCGGCGCACGGCGAGTGCGAGCGGTGGCCGACTACTCCAGGCCGACCGTGGCCAGCGCGGTGGTCCAGTCGGTGGCGATGGCCTGCTGAGCGGGCGCGAGCTGAACCGTTCCGGCACAGACCGCGCGGTACAGCTTGTACTCCACGGTGTCCTTGTCGGTCGAGGTGCTGCCGCCCGCCTGGTACCTCGGCTCCGGCCACAGGTTCTGCGGGCTGCGGGGGTTGCCGCCGAGCGAGAGCGGTATGAGGTGGTCCTCCTCGTAGTCGGCGGTGTTGGTGTCGCTGTACCCGTACTGCGCGATCTGCTGCACCTTGAGCGCGTTGGTGTAGCTGGTGGGCGGACGGATGGAGGTGCTGTAGCCGCCGACACAGATCGTGTCCTGGATCGTGTCCTGCGTGACGGCGGAGTTGAGCGCCCCGGGCTGGCAGGTGGGGTCGGGCAGCGGCAGGTAGCTCTGCGAGCAGGTGGGGGCGGCGTGCGCGGTGCCGGTGGAGATGATCAGGCCGCCGGTCGCGAGCATCAATGAGGATGCGGCGACGGCGATTTTACGCAGACGAGGCATGTGGGGGCTCCCGTTGGTCGAGGCGGTCCCCGACGACCTGGGTAGGACCATCAGGGTGATAGAGGCATGACAACATCTCGGCCATCTATGCGGGTAGACCCTTGCGGTGAATACCTGGTAACCGATGCGTGGCCTGGCCCGTTACTCGACGGCGGCTCGACCTGATTCGTACAGCTATGCCTCAAAGGCGCGCACGCGCACGAAAGTTGGGACCCCTTACGCCCGGCCCGCTTACGCCCGGTCCGCTTACGCCCGGTCCTGCGCCGACTTCGCGCCTCTCCCCCGCAGCCACGCCACCAGTTCCGTGTGTCCGGCGCGGGCCGCGATGTCGAGCGGGGTCATTTCGTCGTACCCCACCCAGTTGATGTCGCCGCCCCTCTCCAGGAGGTACGCGGCCGTCGGGCGGTGGCCTCCGTGGCAGGCGCACCACAGCGCCTCGGTGACCTCGATCGCGGGCGGGGCGGTGGCGGGCGGGGTGAAGCAGGCGGCCACGAGGTCGAGTTCGCCGAGCCCGGCCGCCTGCCACAACGTGGTGCGGGCACCGCGTTCGAGCAGGCGGCGGGCGGCGTGCCACTGGCCGAACGCGACCGCGTCGGCGAGCGCGGTGCCGCCCGCGATGACCGAGCCGTCGACCTCGATGTCCGCGCCCAGGTCGAGCAGCGTGTCCAGGACGGCGACGTCGTCGCAGCTGGCCGCCCAGTGCAGCGGGGTCTCGGCGTGCGGTCCGGTGAACCGCGCGGCCACGTCCGCGCCCGCCTCGACGAGCGCGGACACGACGGCCGGGCCGTTGGGGTAGTGGCCCGGCCAGTCGGTGGCCACGTGCAGCAGGGTGCGGTTGACCAGTTCGTCGCCCAGCCGCGCCCCGGCGAGACCGGGGTGCGCGGCGAGCAGCGCCCTGAGCCGCCGGACGTCCCCGGCGCGGATCACCGCCGCCACCTCGACGGCCAGCGGCTCGTGCGCACCGATCAGCATCGTGGACACCCTTCCGTTCCCGGGTACGCAGGCGCCGTTACGTAGGCGTTGTCACGTGGGCGGCGTTGTTACGTATGACCATGGTCGTATCACGATCATCCTCGCCCGGCACGCATGGCACGTGGGTAGCGCACGCACGTAGCGCACATACGTGCGATCCGAGAGGGTGCGGCCGGGCTACTCCTCGATCGCGCCGCCCACCGCCCGCAGATGCTCGCGGAAGGTGAAGGACGGGTTCCGGCGGCGTTCGGCGAGGTAGCGTTCGAACTGGACCTGGCCGCGCAGGGAGTTGCCCGCGCGGATGCGTTCCGCCTGGCGGCGCTCGGTGTCGCGGATGGTCTCGGCGAGGCCGAGGAGTTCGTCGACGCGGTCGGCCGGGACGAACAGGACGCCGTCGTCGTCACCGAGGACGACGTCCGCGCGGCCCACCGTCCACTGCCCCACCACGGCGGACTCCACCGCGTCCTCGGGGCGGCCGTCCAGGCGCTGCGGGCCGGTCGGTGTGGAGCCCATGCTGAAGACGGGCAGTCCGATCGCCCGGATGTCGGCCGTGTCGCGGTGGAGCCCCCAGATGACCACGCCCATGAGCCCCGCGCCCTTGGCCTCCAGTACGGCGAGGTCGCCGACGCACGCCTCGTCGCGCCGGCCGCCGTTGTCGACGACCAGTACGTCGCCGGGCGCGGCCTCCTCGTACGCCTCCAGGAAGATGTCGACACTGCCGACGTGCCGGGCGGGTGCGACGCGCCCGGCGACGCGCCCGCCCTCCACGACGGCCTGCACCTCGGCGGGCGCGCACCGCACGGGGACACCGGCGCGCAGGCAGGCGTCCGCGACGTGCGCGGTGGTCAGCGCGGCGAACCGGTCCCGGAGCTCCTTGTGATCCATACCCTCGTACCCCTCTCGCGATCTTCGTCGTCCTGCCCCATTGTCGGGGTCAACTCGGTTTGTACGGTGGTGAATGGCGGGGGTGCGCGCTGCGGATGAGCGGCGCGGGAGCGCGTACTGAGGGCGGGCGCGGGGGCGGGCGGACAGGGGAGGCGCGGATTCCTGCCGGATTGTGTGCGGACCGACCGGAGCGCGCCCCTCCGAGGGTGCTCGGCTGACATGATGTGCGTATGCCCCAGCTGGTCCCTGCCGTTGTTCCGGCGGGCCGCCTAGGCCGGTCCGAGCAGCCCTCGCTCCCGGTCTCCGCCGGTCTGTTCCTGCGCCCCTGGGAACTCGACGACGCGCCGTTCGTTTACGAGGCGTACCAGGATCCGTCGATCCAGCACTGGACGCGTCGGCGGGCGGACTGCGAGATCGAGACGAGGGAGTGGATCGCGCGCTGGCGCCAGGGCTGGCGGGCGGAGACGGACGCGCACTGGGCGATGGCCCGGGCGTCCGACGGTGCGGTGATCGGGTGGGCGGCGCTGTGCCATCTGGAGCTGGCGGTCGGCCGCGCCGAGTGCCGCTACTGGACGCTGCCCTCGGTGCGCGGCCAGGGCGTGGCTCCGGCGGGCGTCAGCGCGCTCGCGTACTGGGCGCTGGACACGGTCGGGCTCCACCGGATCGAGATCGCCCACCCGATGGCGAACGTGGCGGCCTGCCGCGTCGCCATGAAGTCGGGTTTCCCCACCGAGAGCACCCGGCGCAGCGCCCAGTTGCACGCCGACGGCTGGCACGACATGCACGTCCACGCGCGCGTACAGCAGGGCCTCGACGACCTGCCGGACGAGCCGGCGCCCGACCCTGCCCTGGGCCAGGTGCAGCACCGTCTGCACCGCCGCCACCGGGACCGGCTGCGGGACCGGATTCAAGGCCGCGGCCGCAGCAGGCCCTTCGACTCCAAGTAGGCCCTCGCCACGTCCTGCGGCAGCCGCCGCCAGCTGTCCACCTGCCGGTTGAGATCCGCCAAGTCGCCCGTCGTCAACACGGTGTTGAGCGCGCCGAGCGCGTCCGTCACGCCCTTGCTGCCCGCCCGGGAGCGGTTGACGACGGGCACGATGTAGTCGGCGTTCTGCAGATGCTTGTCATCGGCGAGCAGGACGAGGCCGAAGCTGTCGAGGGTGGCGTCGGTGGTCGTGGTGAGGACCATCTGATCCTGCCCGTTCTGCACGGCCTGCTTGGACTGGGTGGTGCCGACACCTTTGGGGTCGACGGCCGTGATGTCGATCCCGTACATCCTCTTCAACCCGGGTTCGCAGTACGGACGTTGGACACACTCATCACCCGCTGCGAGCCGCACCGGGAGCTTGGCGGCCCCGAGGTCGCTGAGCGTCTTCAGCTTGTGCTGGCGGGCGTAGTCGGCGGTGACGGCGAACGCGTTCTGGTCGACGGCCCGGCCCGGGTCGAGGACGGTGAGCCCGCGCGGGGTGGCGAGCCTGCGTAGCGCGATCATCGTCTTCGCGAGGTCGGGTGAGCCGACGGGTGGCGCGTCGGGGCCGTGCGCCTTGGCGTTGAGCCAGTCCGCGAGGGTGGCGGCGTACTCGGGCACGACGTCGATCTGTCCGGCCTCCAGGGCGGGTTCGTACAGCTCGCGGTTGGTGGCGGAGAGGATCTTGGTGCTGTAGCCCGCGCGGCCGAGGAGCAGGGCGTACATCTGGGCCAGCAGATCGCTTTCGGTGAAACCCGCGGTGCCGATGGTGAGGTGCTTGCTGTCACCGGGTGGGGCGGTGACGGCTCCTTGGTTCTCCAGGGTGGGGCCGGTGGTGCAGGCGGTGGCGGTGGTGGCCACGGTGAGGAGGGTGGCGGCGAGGAGTGCGCGGTGGGGGCGAGGGGTGCGCCGTGGGCTGGCGAGGCGCGTACCGCGTGGGACCGGAAGCGGCCATGACCGTCTCATCCCGCGCCACCGCCCCTCGCCCACCGGGGCCCGAGGCGCTGCACGACCTCGAAGATCGCCTCCACGACGAGCGCGAAGACAGCAACCAGGATGGCGCCCGCGACGACCTGCGGTGTGGAGGCGAGGTTGAATCCGGCGGTGATGATCCGGCCGAGTCCGCCGCCGCCCGCGAGCGCGGCGAGGGTGGCGGTGGCGACGAGCTGGACGGCCGCGATCCGTACGCCGGTGAGTACGAGGGGCAGCGCGAGCGGCAACTCGACGCGCCACAGCAGCTGCCCGCCGGTCATCCCCATGCCCCGGGCGGCCCGGACCACGTCACGGTCGACTTCGCGCATACCGACGTACGCGTTGGTCAGGAGCGGCGGTACGGCGAAGAGGATGAGGGCGACGATGGTGGGTGCTTCGCCGTGCCGCCCGAGCGGGGTGAGGAGCAGCAGAACGAGTACGGCGAAGGTGGGCACGGCCCGGCCGATGTTGGAGAGGTTGACGGCGAGGGCGCCGCCCTTGCCGAGGTGTCCAAGGACGAGGGCGACGGGCAGCGCGATGGCGCAGCTCAGGACGAGGCAGAGGGCGGTGAGCCAGAGGTGTTCGCCGAGCCGGTGCCAGATGCCGTTCTCGCCGTGCCAGTGGGCGGAGCCGGTGAGCCAGGACCAGGCGTCGGTGAGGGTGGTCATGGCTGTACCGGCGGGGTCTTGGGGCGCGGGGTTCGTGCACGCACCACCGGGGTGTCAGAGGGCGGGTTCATGCGCGTACCCGCCCGGGTCCAGGGCACGGGGCGCCGACGGTGGCGGGGCCGCTGGCGGGTCATGCGCGTACCGCCCGGGTCCAGGGGGTGAGCAACCGCTGGGCGAGGAGGAGGACGAGGTCGGCGGCGATGGCGATGACTACGCAGAGCACGGAGGCGGTGAGGACCTGGGCTTTGAAGTAGGTGTTCATGCCGGAGTAGATGAGGTTGCCGAGTCCGCCGTATCCGACGATCGCGCCGACGGTGACGAGGGAGACGGCGGAGACGGTCGCGATACGCAGCCCCGCCATGGCGGCGGGCAGGGCGAGCGGCAGCTCGACGGCGAGGAGCAGCCGTACGGGCCCGTATCCCATGCCGCGCGCGGCCTGCCGCGTGTCCTCGGGCACGGCGCGCAGCCCGGCGAGGATGTTTCGTACGAGGAGGGTGAGCGAGTACAGGACGAGCCCGGCGACGACGAGGGTGGCGGAGAGCCCGTACACGGGCAGGAGCAGCGAGAACATGGCGAGGGAGGGGATGGTGTAGAGGACGGTGGTGACCCCGAGCACGGGCCCGGCGGCCCACCGCCACCGCCGAGCGGCGATGGCGAGCGGGAGAGCCACGGCCAGCCCGATCACGACGGAGACGACGGTCAGCTGGAGGTGCTGGACGACGGCGTCCCAGAGGATGTGACGGCGGGTGGAGAGGTACTGCCCGCAGATCCATTCGTTGCGCGCGAGACAGTCGTGGGGCGCTGCGGCGACGTGGGGCACCACGGCGACGTGGGGCGGCGGCAGCGTCGCGGCGAGGGGCGCGGTGAGCTGTCCGGCGGTCACTTGTTCATTGGAACGCGGGGGTGGGGGTGGCGCGCGGAGGGGTGGGCCGATTGAGGCGTGGTGGGGGGCGGTGGGGGCGCTGGGGGCCGCTGGCGGAGCGGGTGGAAGTGGGTGGCTTCGGCTGTGTGTCTTCTGGGCTGGCCTCGACCGTGTGCCCGCTGGGCTGGCCTCGGCCGCCGTGAGCCATGGACGGCGGAACTGAGGCCGATGCGGAGGCGCCGACGGGCGGGGAGGGCTCGACGCCTCGCCACGGCCGCCGGGGGCAGGCGGGCGATCTCGGCCTCCCCGCTCATGGCCTCCCTGCTCACGGCCTCCCGCTCACGGCCGCCGCGTAGAGGCTCGCCGTCAGGCGGTGTATCCGCCGTCGACGGCGAGGGCGGTGCCGGTGACGTACCGGCCGCCGGGGCCGGCCAGGTAGGCGACGGCGGCGGCGATGTCGTCGGCGGCGCCGTACTGTCCCAGGGCGGTGAGGGAACGCTGGAAGTCGGCGGTCTCCCCGGCGGCGGGGTTCATGTCGGTGTCGATCGGGCCCGGGTCCACGATGGTGGCGGTGATCTCGCGCGGCCCCAGCTCCCGGGCGAGTCCCTTGGTCAGCCCGACGAGCGCGGTCTTGGCCATCGCCTGGAGGACGAAGTTCGGCCCGGGAACGCGCCCGTTGAAGCACGATCCGATACTGATGATCCGTCCGCCGTCGCCCATGTGCCGGGCGGCGGCCTGCGCGGCGAGGAACACGGACCGGACGTCGACGGCGAGCACCCGGTCGAGTTCGTCGACGGACACCTCGTCGAGTGGGCCGTAGGTGAGGAAGCCCGCGTTGTTGACGAGGATGTCGATGCGTCCGAGCTCGCGCACGGTCTGTTCCACGGCTTCCGCGGCGGCGGTCGGCTGGGTGAGGTCGGCCTGTATGACGAGAGCCCGCCCCCCGTCCGCCTCGATGTCCTTGGCGACGGCGCGGGCTTGGTCCTCTGCCTGTACGTAGGTGAGGGCGACGGCGGCCCCTGCGGCGGCCAGGCGCTTTGCTGTGGCAGCGCCGATGCCTCGGCTGCCGCCGGTGATGAGGGCCACCTTGCCGGTCAGGTCACTCATCGCTGTTTCCTCCTTGTACGACGTGGTTGCGATGCCGGGACGGGATCGTAGGAGTTGACACCGGTGTCAGGTTCAAGTCGTGGCGTCGTCGTACGAGGTGGTACGGATGCGGATCAGCGAGCGAGCTGGCGCAGAGGTGTTCTGTGCGGCGCCGGAGACTGGGTATGGGCTATGGCACAACGGCAACCGGCCGCGTAACGGGCAGAGGAGGAAATGGGCAAGCGGGCAAGGCAGTGGGGACGGTCGGCCATGGGTGCGTTGATCGGCGTGGGCAGCACGCTGTTGGCCGAGCGGTCCCGGTGGAGACGGAGCTTGGGTGAACAGGAACTGATCGAGTTCCGCCGCGAACTTCCCCGGCACGGCGCCGAGATAGACCCGCCCCATGCCACCGGACCCGAGCACCCCCAGCAGCCGGAAAGCTCCGATCTGCCGGGGATCCCCCTCCTCCAGCGGCGTGGCCCCACTGTCGTCGAGCGTGAACGGGCCCGAGTTGTCTTCCAGTTCCCCCTACGTGGGCCACACAGCAGCTGGGCGTCTTTCAACTCTGTACGGAGCCCAAGTATGGGTTTGGACGACGATGTTGGCGCCCTACGCCTGCGCCTGTTGTGCCGCGATCCTCGCGCGGATCACCGCCTTCTTCGCCTCGCCCAGCGTGGTGCTCTGTTCGAGCTCGTCAAGGCTGGCCTGGTGCAGCGGATGCGAGGAGTGCCGGAAGTCTTCGGCCGTCGCGAGGGCGCCGCCGTCGCTGCGTGCCTCGGCGAAGAAATACGCGATCGCGTCGCGGAGCATCGCCCGGTCCCGCTCTCCGAAGGGGCCCTCCCACACCTTGTTGGGGACCGTCTGGTCGTCCTCCCTGATCTCGCGGAGGAAAGCCCGTCCGTACTGCGGGCCGAGGATCGCTTCCAGCTTCCCACCGCGCTCCCAGCCCTTGGAGGCGTACTTCTCCACGTCCGTCTCGTCGTCCACCGTCTGGCCGCTCTTGGGCCTGGCCTGGTTCGGGGAGATGTCGATCGACAGGGTCTTGATCCCGGCGAAGGCGAACTGGTCGGTGACGCCGCTGCGCATGCCGACCGCGCCGATGATGGTGAAGTTCTCCTTGAGGTAGTGCAGCAGCGCCAGCTCGGAGCGGCGGCCCGTCATCCCGGGCCACTCCCAGTACTTGAGCAGGTGCGGCCCGTCGACGGTGGCCGGATCCGGATACCCGCCGATGAGCACGGGCTGCGCGCCCCCGAGATCGGGGTGCGTGCTGATCATCTCCTGGAGCTGGGCCAGACCGCTCCGCCCGGTGTCGAGCGCGGGGGCGTTCCCCTCCCCGGTGTGGCCGCTGTCCCGGTAGTTCACGATGACGTACCGGACGCCTGTCTGGAACCTGCCCAGCGGGTGACCGGCCGTCGCGCGAGCGTCGTTGAAAGCCTGCTCGGTGGCCTGATCAGGAGCCGCGTAGTCGCGGTAGAACCCTTGCATCCGCTCCTCGCGGCCCGCGACGTTCAGCCCCGGCATGCCGCTCCTGAACTTGTTGGTGGAGAGGTTCTCCCCGCCGCCGTGCGCGAGCCCGAGGCTCTCCCCGGACCTCTTGGTGAAGAAGACCCGGTTGGGCCCCAGATCCTCGTGGAGCTGGTACATGTGCAGGGCTTTGCGGGCGATGGCGCGCTTGGCGCGGGGGCGGTCGGCTCTCTCCGCGTTCACCCTGTTGGCGGTTTCGGTGGTGATGCTCTGCGCGACGCCGGCGTCGTAGGCGTCCAGCATCTCTGCCTTCGCCGCGGCGATCAGGATGTCCGTCTGCTGCTTGCGCCATTTCTTCAGGTTCGGGACAACCTCGTCCTGTGGGGGATTCAGGTCGCCGCTTCCCCGCTGAAGCTCCATCTTCCTGGCCTTGAACCGATCTTCGCGGTCTTGCCTGCCCGTGACCTGCTCCGCCATCCTCGTGGTGCGCACGGAACCGGAGATCCGATTGACGTCGGCCACCTCGTCGAAGTCGTCCAGCAGGCCGTACATGAGGAGCTTGAGGTTCGGGTCGAGGAGCATGGCGGCCCGGACGTGGTACATGTCGCCGGAGTGCCCCGCGTTCACGACGAGGGTGTTGTCGGCCGTCAGTCCGTTGTCGTTGGCTTCCTGCGCGGTCCTGATCTCGGTGCCGTACGCCGGTGCGGTCGTGACCACCGCCTCCTGCGCGACCGGTGCGGAGGAAGAGGACGAGGACGTCGTCTCCTCCTGCTCCGTCAGCACCCGCTGAACGGAGGGCTGCGTGCTCCCGGTCGCGCGCTGGACGGGCTGCGCGGCAGCCTGCGCCGCCGGAGCCGCACCCGACAAGGCGCGCCGGGCGTTCGCCTCGGCCTCCCGCTCGAAGCGGTCCGAGGGGTCGGAGACGCGCAGACCGGAGCCGTTGTCCGTGCCGGAGACCGGGCCCTGACGCTGTTGGATGACGTGCGTCAGCTCATGCGCGAGGGTGTGGCGGTCGCCGCCGCGGTCGCCGATGACGATGTGGTTGCCGGAAGTGTACGCGCGGGCGCCGACCTCGGCGGCGGAGGCGCGGGCGGCGCTGTCGTTGTGCACGCGCACGTCGGAGAAGTCGGCGCCGAGCCGGGACTCCATGTCGGCGCGGGTGCCGTCGTCGAGGGGGCTCCCGGAGCTGCGCAGGACGCTGTGGACGGCGGAACGCTGTACGGGGGCGGGCTCGGCTCTCTGCTCATGGCCGCACCCGGCGCCGTGCTGGTGCCAGGACTCCTCGATCATCCGGGAGACGGCGGCGTTGCCGATCGTGCGCTGCAGGGCGAGGACGGTCTGCGGGGACAGGCCACCGCCGGCACCGGTCACAGGGGTGCTCGTGGTGCCGCGCGAAACGTCACGGCGGGCGCCCGCCGCGGCCGCCGTCGCGGTCGACGGCTTCGGTGCGTCCTTGGCGTGCATGGGAATCCCCCTGAAGGGCGCGGTACGGGTACGTGCCTCCCTGTCTAGTGGGCGGGGCCGACGGGGCACAACGGACGCCAGGGCAGCTTCCGATGGGCGATCGGGCAACGCGGGTTCGGGTCCCGGAGGCTCAGGAGGCGGGGGTGTCCAGCGAGTCTCTGGTGGGCCGCCCTCTTTCTGAGGATCGCAGTCTCCGGTGGCGCGTGAAGGGCGCTCCCTGCGGTCGCGTGACGCCGGCCACAGACCGCTCGGCCCCTGCGGGCACGCGGGTGGCCACCGCACCTGTCAACGGCCGGCGTCGCGTCCCGGCAGTCCCCCCTTCCGGCCGGCCGCAGAGCAGCGCGAGCCGCATCCGCAACGCCACCCCCGCCCGGGGGCTTCCGCCGCCGGAGGCGTGACGGGCCGCCTGCGCACCTCATTTTGAAACAATCAGTTACGAGTTGGTGCGTGATAGCGGGCGGGTCGTGTTTGGGCTGTTCATGGCCGGTTTCAGGTCATCGCTGTGCGGTCGGAGACCAGGCCGGCGATGGCGCGGTAGGTGTCGGGCAGGCGGTCGCGGCGGTGGGTCCAGCGGATGAGTTGTTTCCAGCGTTTGTGGTCGGCCAGGGCGTGTTCCACGGTGATGCGGTCGGCTGAGTGGTCGTGGCGGTCCCGTTCCCACTGTTCGAACCTGCCGGGCAGTGCCCCGGGGCGGGGTTTTCTCGGTGGTGTGACGGCCAGGCCGGGATGGTCGCGGCCGAGGCCCAGGTAGCCGTCGACCAGGAGTACTTCGACCCATTCGAAGTGCTCGAAGCAGCCGGTGATGCCCGCGGTGCGGGCGGCGGTCACATCGTGCATCCGTCCTGGCCGCAGGGTGTCGCTCCACAGCGTGCGCCCCCGCCAGTCGGCGACGACGGTCGCCTTCATCGTGTTCTGCTTCTTCTTGCCCGACACGAAAGCCCGCCTGCCGCCCCGGCCCGCAACGGGCCGTCGGACCTGCACCTCGGTGGCGTCCAGCCTCAGTTCGACACCCTCGGCCTGGCCAGCCTCACACGCACCGCCACGCCTCGCATATCTAGGTGTAACGCTCAATATCCGTTCTTGCGCCCATCTCTCGCCGCTGCCCGTCGGCGTCGTCGCCGAAGACGCGAACTCTGGACGAAGTAGATGACAACTCCTCAGCGCCGCAAGGGGGTCGGCCAGTTCGGGCGACGATCCTGGATTGTCGGGCAAGCCTCACACCTACAGCTGGCACCTCTCCCGGTACCGTACGGACCCGATCACCACGCTTCCGGGCCGCGGGCCAGGAGCAGGTCGACGCGTTTGAGCGCCTGACGCCGATCGTGCGGGCCGAGGAGGGGTGCCTGCAGTACGACTTGCACCGGGTGGTCGACGATCCGGACCGGTTCGTTCTGGTCGAACTGTGGTCGTCGCGGGAGGCGTTGGCCGCGCATGATGTGACGGCGCACATGGTCGCTGCTGATGCTACGAGCCCCGCGTTCAGGGCGGGTGCGGCGCAGGTGATCGAGGTTGAGGCGGAACCGGTGGCTTGAGGCGCGGGGATGTCGGCCAGAAGACACAGGTCGTGGGTCGCGTTCCGTGGGTCACCTGCTCCCGGACCCCGGATCGAGTGGTCGGGGGCGGGCGGCGGGAACGCCGATCGGCGTTTCGCACGGTGCGAAGCCACCATCACCACTCTGTTACTAGGGCCTATCCGGTGGATCTGGCCGCTTTCGGTCCGGGCCGCCGTTTCGGTGCTGGTGAGCGGGGGTGTGGTGCGTGCAGCTGCAAGGCGGAGGAGGGCGGCGACGCGGAGCGTCGGCAACCGACGACAACGCGGCAGGTGGGCGTGCCACACCCCCGCGTCCGAGGCAAGATCCACCGGACAGGCCCTAACTACCCTGTTACTGACTTTTCCATCAAAGAGCCCGTAACGAACAGAGAGGCAACTGGCAAAGGCGGCGGGTAGTCGGCGTGGCGATCTTGGTCTTTAGCCGGGCGAAAGTCATGGGTTCCGATAAAGTGCCCTCATGCCATGTAGCCAACACGCCCCAGCCAAAGCAAAGAAAGCGCAAAGCCCCTCTTAAGGTGCAGGTCAGGAAGAGTCTTCCCCACCTGCGTGGGGGTGTTCCGGCGTTGGCGAACCTTCCCCCGGCTCAGCAGACGTCTTCCCCACCTGCGTGGGGGTGTTCCGATCCTGGGACGTGGACTCGTTCAGGATCTGGAGTCTTCCCCACCTGCGTGGGGGTGTTCCGGCGCAGATGACCGACACCAGGCTGAGTACAGCGTCTTCCCCACCTGCGTGGGGGTGTTCCGTCCTTCAGGGTGGTAGCGGGCTCCTGCTCGGCGTCTTCCCCACCTGCGTGGGGGTGTTCCGCTCCTCGCCAACAGCGGCGGCCGGATGCGCCGGTCTTCCCCACCTGCGTGGGGGTGTTCCGTGCCCTCGCTGATGTAGTCATCACAGAGAACGGTCTTCCCCACCTGCGTGGGGGTGTTCCGCCGCTGGAGGCCCGTACAGCCCCTCAAGGCCCGTCTTCCCCACCTGCGTGGGGGTGTTCCGGTGGCGAGACGGCCGTTGCCCGGGTAGACCTCGTCTTCCCCACCTGCGTGGGGGTGTTCCGGACGGCATCCGGGAGCGGATCCCGGTCCTGCGGTCTTCCCCACCTGCGTGGGGGTGTTCCGGTCACCGGCGACACGGTCGACCGGCTCGCCATGTCTTCCCCACCTGCGTGGGGGTGTTCCGCCGAACACCCTGTACCACGTGCGGGTACAGGCGTCTTCCCCACCTGCGTGGGGGTGTTCCGGACGCGGCGACGGCTGGTTCAGCATCATCACGTCTTCCCCACCTGCGTGGGGGTGTTCCGGCCCCCTTGGGGTCGTTGGACAGCTGGAGCAGGTCTTCCCCACCTGCGTGGGGGTGTTCCGGCGTTGACGATGCCGGGCCCCGCCCGAAGCGCGTCTTCCCCACCTGCGTGGGGGTGTTCCGTACGACGGTGAGAGCGTCACGACCGGGAACGAGTCTTCCCCACCTGCGTGGGGGTGTTCCGCCCCCGCCCGGCCCGCCCGTTCACATGATCACGTCTTCCCCACCTGCGTGGGGGTGTTCCGGCCCTCAACCAGCGCGGTGCGCATCTCGTCCGGTCTTCCCCACCTGCGTGGGGGTGGGTTCCGGAGGCCAACACGTTGGCCGGGCAGCAGCAGCGGTCCTTCCCGCCAACGCGGGGGCGATCCGCTGGCACTCGGCCCCGGCCTCGTCGAGTGTTTCCCGCCGACGCCGGGGGTGATCCAGGACGCGAAGCCGAACCGTCCGCAGCGCCAGCCCTTGTCCTCCCCACCGGCGGGAGGCGCTCCGTGCGACATGCAGCCGATGGCGGTGAGTCACTCCCGCCGACGAGAGGAGGGTTCGGACAAATGCGCCGCGCTGATGCCGAGGAAACAAAATCGGCAGGGGCCCATTTACCTCCAGATCCAGCTCAACAGCAACGACATCAAGCTCGCGTCTGGCGGGACCGCCGGTGAGGCACGCCCAGCCGCAAGGTGGCACCTATGAGCTGCACCACATGAAAATCAGACCACAGGCCCCGATATCCCGCTAACCAGGTGAAACGTCTTGATAGGCCTCGACCAGACAGCGGAGGCGGAGGTCCGAGGACGCCATCCCAAGTACATTGACCTATTAAGGAGCTAAGCGACTGCTACTGGGCGAGGCAGTGGCGCTCCCAAGGGATGGAGAGTCATGGCACGGCTGTCGGGCTACGCGAGTGCCGGCGTGCTGAACCGTTCGGAGGCGCCGGGGCTTCGCGAAGCGGCTACCCGGCTGTTCGACGAGAGCAAGGCGGCCACGTGCCGTTGGCTCAACGGCACCGGCCACCGCACCACTCGCGGCGGTACATGGCGGCCCGAGACTCTGGATCGCGTCTTGTCAAACCCGCGCATTGCCGGGCTCGATTCCGAGGGCAACTCCCTCGGCTACGAGGAGACGGTGCTGGAGCCTGAGCTGTACCAGCGACTTATGGCGCACTGGGCAGAGCAGCGGAATCGGCAGGGCGAGCGACGCGAGGCGTACGAGTACCTGCTGACGAGTGGCGCCTCCACTTGCGGAGGCTGTGGCTGGTCCATGATCGGGGCCCGTGTCGACGGGGACGCTGCCCCCTCCTACCGCTGTCCGACCCCTGAGCCGGGGGTCGCCTCGTGCGGCTCCGTGCGCATGAATGCGGATCGACTGGAGACAGGTGTGGCCGAGGAAGTACTGGCGGACCTGATGCGTCCGGGCTCTGCCGCGCGGCTGCTTCGCCTCCAGCAGGACGTACAGGGAGAGGTAGCGCGCCTTGATGCCCATGTCGGTAGCGGTGATGAGCGGCTGAAGAGCCTGAAGGCTCTTCGCAGCAACGGGACGCTGGTCGAGCCGGCATACATCGCCGCGGACAAGGAGACCCGCCGGGACCTTCGGGATGCGCGTGCGCGGCTGCGCTCACTGCGTCCCATGGCCGAGCTGCCGGTAGCGGACGTCGTCAACTGGGTCCAGTGGTGGCAGGAAGCCTCTCGCGATGTGCTGCGTGCGTTGATCGGCCTGGTCGTCAGGCGCGTTCACGTCCTGCCTTCCGGTGGCGGCCGCCACCTCGATCCGATGGAGCGGGTCCGAATCGACTGGCGCCTGCCCGCCGCATAATCATTGTCCGAGCCCCGCGATGGCGGGGCTCGTCGTCTTGCCCGCATCACCTGCGCCGCGGCCTGCGGCGCGCTCACCACACAACTGGATCTTGCTTTGACCGCGCCGCTCCTGCGCCCCTTGACCACGACGACCTGGGCGTGGGTCCACGAGCGGACAGGGTGGGGCTACAGCAACGCCGGCCTCATCGCCTCGGGGGATCAAGCTCTGCTGGTGGACACGCAGTTCACTCTGGCCTACACCCGCCAGTTGCTCCGTGAGATAGCAGCAGCAGTGCCGAAGGCCCGCATCACGACCGTCGTGAACACTCATGGGAACGGCGATCACACCTGGGGCAACCAGTTGGTCGACGGGGCGGAGATCGTCACATCCGCCACTTCGGCAGCGCATCTGTGCCAGGAGATGGGACCCGGTCAACTGGCCGCGCTGAGCCGGGCGGAACCCACCACGGCGGCGCACGCCTACATCGCGGAGCATTTCGGAGCCTTCGACTTCACGGGGGTTCAGGTGATGGGGCCCACGCGGACTTTCAGCGGCAGCGAGAGCATGGATGTTGGCGGTGTGCACGTCGAGTTGATGGACCTCGGCCCCGGTCACAGCGCCGGGGACGTGGCCGTGCACGTGCCGGCCGATGGCGTGGTGTTCACCGGTGACGCTGTCTTCAACGGCTCTCACATGATCGTGTGGTCGCAGCACTTGAGCCCGTGCATCCGCGCCTGCGACCAGCTCTTGGCGACCGGCGCCGACACGTTCGTGCCGGGGCACGGGCCTGTGACCGGGCGGGCCGGGATGACTGGTTTCCGGGATTACCTGGAGCGTGTGTGGCTCCAGGCGAGTGCCCATGCTGCGGCGGGGGTGGAACTCTCGGACGCCGCCCGCCTGGTGTTCGAGGACCAGACAGGCGGCTGGGAGCATCCGGAGCGGCTGTTCACAGCCGTTGCCGCCGCCTACCGCGAGGCTGATGTCGACGGCATCGGCTCGGGGACGATGGCGTGCGTCGAGGGAATGGCTGAGCTCGCGGCGGCTTCCGTCACTTGTTCGGCGTCGGCGGGCACGACGACCATGAGTCGCTGACTACGGTCGCTGAGGGGCGCGTACGCGCGAAAGACCACTTTGTGCTCTTCGTCGCCGTGGTGCGGCAGGTAGAGCGAACGGACGTAGCCGTCGGGGTGGTTCACGGTGGTGAGGTCTTCGCTGAGGATGCGGGCGGCGACTCGGTCGCGTTCCTTGATCTCGGTGATCACCTCGGCCAGGCGCTTGTTGCCCGGGTCTTCGAGAGCCCTCAGTCGCAGCTGGGAGGCCATCGGCTTGGCCCACTCTTCATCCCAGTTGATCAGCTGGAGTCGGGCCTCGGGGTAAGTGAGGGCCCACAGCTTGATGTTGACGCCGTGCTTCATCCACGGCCATCCGCGTGCGATGCACAGGTCGTCGGCCGCCAGCAACCACGACGACCTGAGAGGTGGTCCCTGCATGGGCCGCAGCGTCTTCATCACCGGTGGCAACCGAGGCATCGGCCTCGCCATAGCCCAGGCCATGGCGGCCGACGGGGACCGGGTCGCCGTCACCTACCGCTCAGGGGAACCGCCGGAAGGTGTGCTTGGCGTGCGGTGCGACGTCACAGTGCCCGATGAGGTCGAACTCGCCTTCAAGCGGGTCGAGGCCGAGCACGGCCCCGTGGAAGTGCTCGTCGCGAACGCCGGGATCACCCGCGACGGGCTGCTGATGCGCATGTCCGAAGAGGACTTCGCAGCGGTCATCGACACCAATTTGACGGCCGCCTTCCGCGTGGCCAAGCGCGCCAGCCGCAGCATGCTGAGGGCCCGGAAGGGCCGGATGATCTTCATCTCCTCGGCGGTAGCCATGCTGGGCGAGGCCGGACAGGCGAACTACGCCGCCTCCAAAGCGGGGCTGATCGGGTTTTCCCGCTCTGTGGCGAGGGAGCTCGGCCCTCGGGGCATCACGTCCAACGTCGTGGCCCCGGGCCTGACACAGACGGACATGACGGCCGTGCTGCCCGAGGAGCGCATCGAAGCCCTGCTCGCGCAAATCCCCCTGCGCTCGGCTGCGCGGCCCGAGGCCATCGCGGCCGCCGTCCGCTTCCTCGCCAGCGACGACGCCTCGTACATCACGGGCGCCGTCCTGCCGGTCGACGGTGGCGTTGGCATGGGCCACTGACCTCAGCGCGCTCCGGAAACCGGACCCGCGGCAAAGCAAGCCGATGAAACCGGGCGTGCCGGAGCGACCCGCAGCAAGGCGGGCTGCGCGTGGCGCGGAGCTGAGGGGGGATCAGCTTCGCTGGATGAGGGAGCGAAGTGATTGATGCGCAGCGCATCTTGGCGCTGGCAAAGAGGTCGCGGCGCGAATCGCCGCGCCGACGGGAGGGCAGGGCACGGGTCTGACACAGGAGGCGAGGGGCGTTTCCGCGGAAAACCGGCTGGCGATGCCGATCGCCTGGAACCTCGGCTCCTGCCGGGGCCGGCGCTCCGCTGCGTCGGGACACACCACCGGGACGAGCAGCCTGCCGAGGTGTGCGCTCGCAGCGATACCGCCTGCGCACAACCAGCGGGGTGGGCGAGAAGCCGTCACCCACGGCAACGTTGCCCATCCAGGCGAAGACTGCTTGAGTCCTGGCGGAATGCTTTGGTCGATGTGGATCAAAGCATCAAGATCGTTGGCACGGCTGGCGGGGCGAACGGCAGCGTCGGCCGCGTCACTGCCACGGCTCGAAGTGCTCCATGAAACGCCTTGATTTCAGGGGTAGTTCGCCACACCGTGGCGAGGGAGTGCCTTGAGGAGATGGACACTCCCGTGCCGCCGCTGGTGCCCTGCCGGTTGTTCCGGCAGGGCACCAGCGCGGTTTGCGGTCAGGAGTGGGTGTAGAGGTCCTGGATCTGGCCGGCGGTGAGTGCTGCCGGGTAGGTGCGGACGTCCGAGACGGCTCCGGTGGTTTGGTTGTACAGGGTGTTGCTGCCCGCCGTGGCGCAGGCGCCGATGGCCAGGGGTGCGGTGGGGGTGTAGACCGGTGTGGCGTTGGCGACGGCGGTCTTCGTCAGGGCGCCGTTGACGTACAGCGACTGGATGTTGCTGACGGAGTCGTAGACGGCGGTGAGATGCGTCCAGGTTCCTGGGGTCGCGGTTCCTCCACCGGCGACTTTGTAGGTGGTGGAGGCCGCGTCGCTGGTGGTGGTCATGAACGCCCAGGTTTTGAGGGTGGCGTCGTAGCCCAGGTAGAAGGCTTGGTGGTTGACGGTGCCCTGGCTGACGGCGGTCTGTGTGGTGGCGAGCGAGTCGAGTTTCACCCAGGCCGAGACGGTGTAGCTCTGGGTGGTGTCGAGGGCCGGGCCGCTGGTGTGCAGGTAGGCGGTGCTGCCGTCGAAGGTGGCGGCGCCCGGGTTGGTGCCGGTGTGGTTGGGGGCCCACGTGGTGGTGCCGCTGGCGGTGGCGGGGTTGGTGGTGGCAGTGTCGCTGAGGTTGCCGGCCAGGCTCCACTTGTTGGCGGCGATCAGCGTGGTTCCGGCGACGAACGGGCGGTTGAAGCTAGCGAGCGGGGTGCTTGCGGTGCCGTCGCTGGTGTGGCCGGGCCAGGTGTTGAGCTGGCCGCTGCTGGTGACGGCCCACAGGTCGGGGATGCTGTCGCCGGTGAGGTCGCCGTCGGAGCCGATGACCGGGTAGTCGGTGGCGGAGAGGTTCCCGATGGTGGTGCCGGTGGAGATGGCGGTGAGGGTGGGCACGCTCTGGGTGCCGTCGGGGGTCGTGGTGGTTCCGGGAGTGAGGGCGTAGGCGTTGACGTCGCCGCTGGTGCGGTTGCGGGCCCACAGGCCGGGGTGGCTGGTGTGGTTCCAGTCGCCGGGGGAGATCAGGTCCCAGTTCTTCCAGCCGGTGGCGGCCAGGCGTACCGGTGTGCCGAGGCGGGTTTCGGTGACGGTGGGGTAGAACCACAGTGCGGCGTCACCGGAGGGGTTGGCTTCCTCGGTGAGCAGGCCGGTGCGGTTCTGGAATTTGCCTGCGTTCAGGGTGGTGGTGGACACGTCGCCGAGGGCGGCGGTCTGTGTGGTGGTCGACCAGTCGGTGGCGTAGCCGGTGCAGTAGCTGCCGGACCCGTCATCCGTGCAGGCGGGCTTGGAGAGAAGGATGCTCTTGTCGAAGCGACCGTCCACGGCGGTGTTGCCAGGGTTGTTGTAGTAGAAGAGAAGCGGCGAGCCGTCCTTATGAACGAACAGGCCGTCGACGTTGGTGCCGCCGCGCATGCTGCCGCGATGCGTGGTGCGGTAGTTCTTCCAGGAGTCGCCGTCGGGGGTGTCCTTGGTGAGGGCGGCGAGGCTGGTGGCGGGGCTGGTGGCCTGGGTGTTGCCGGGGACGGTGTGAGCGTAGAGGTTGCCGTCGCTGTGCGGGGTGACGAGGTCGGGGGAGCCATCGCCGGTGGTGTCGCCGAAGACAGGGGCGGGGCCGTTGGGGTTCCACGGGACGTAGAAGGCGTAGGAGGCGATCTGGGAGTAGTTGCCGGCGTTGTCCTGGGCCTGGATGTAGAGCAGGTTGGTGCCCCAGTGGCCCGGCGTCACCGACAGGGTGCCGGTGGGGAGTTTGCTGCCGCACTGCCAGGTGGCGTCCGCCATGGCCGGATCGAAGCCCCAGCGCAGGCAGGCCAGGCCGGAGGCGACGCCTGTGGCGGGGGTGGGATCGGTGGCGGTGAAGGGGACGTTGCCGCTCTGCCCGATGTGCAAGGCGGTGGTCTGTCCGTTACCGGCCGGGGGGAAGGTGGTGGACGGATCGGCCACCTGGTCCGATGCGGTGGGTGTGGTCACGGTGGGCGGGGCCAGGTCGAGGCGGAAGTGGCAGACGCTGCTCCCATTGGAGGCGAGGATGCCGTCGCTGGTGGAGGCGTTCCAGGCGTAGGCGTGTCCGTCGGTGAGGTCGCTTTGGGGGACGGTGAAGAAGACCTGACTACCGGAGGAGGCGTAGCCGCCGCCATTGCTGTAACCGGTGCCGTGCGCCGTGTTCGGCAGGCCGCTGACCGAGTCGTCCCACAGGGCGAAGTAGCCGCGTACCGGCTGGGCGGGGGCGGTGGGGCTGGAGACGGTCGCCTTCAGCTGCAGTCCCTGCGCGAGTCCGGGGGCGCCGACGAAGGCCCGGTCGGTGGGCCCGGCCTGGGCCTCGCACGGCTGGCTGGTGCCGGCCGAGACGGAGCCCGGCACGGGGGAACTGGTCATTCCGGTGGGCACGTTGGGTACCTGGTCGTAGGTGATCGCCAGCGTGGCCTTGTTGGACAGGCGTTTGAAGCCGTTGATGTCCTTCTCGTCGCCGTACAGGACGAATGTGATCGACGGCCAGCCCTGGTTTGCGTTGTTCTGGACCACGTTCTTCACGTTGTAGGAGAAGGGCACGTTGTCCATGCAGCCGGTGGAGCCGGTGCCGCCGACCCGGTCGGTGAGGCCAGTGTCGGTGTCGGAGGGAGAGTTGTTCCAGGTGGTGCCGGGGCCGATGGGGTCATGCGTGTACGACAGGCTCACTTCGTAGGTGGAGTTGCAGTCCCAGTCCGCGGAGTAGGTCTGGTTCACCGTGAGGACCGCGCTGCCCAGGATGTCGTGGTGGGTGGCGAGGACGCCTGTGTTGAACTGGTAGTAGGTGCGCTCGGTGTCCTGCGCGGAGCAGCCGCCGCCTCCGGGGTATGAGGTGCCGCACAGGCCGAGGCCGGGCTGGCTGCTGTGGGAGGAGCCGTAGACACCGAAGTTGCTGGTGTCCGAGTGCGCGGACTGGATCCACGTCCAGGTCGGATCGCCCGGACTCCACGGCAGGTAGGACGGGTCGATGAACACCGGGTAGTGAGTGCGGGAGCCGTGCAGGATGTCCGCCACTGGCGTGATGTCCACACTGCCGTGGCCGACCGCGGTGGGCATGGTGGCGCTCTGCGCCCCGGCGCCAGGACCGTCAACCGTGCTGGCGCCAGCCTGCCCGGCGGCCAGGGATCGACTCGCCAACCCCGCTGTAGCGGTGGCGTGTTGCGCCGTGCGGAATGTGCCGCTCGCCGTGGACGTGGTGCTGGAATCCCACATCTGTGGCGCGGGCGCGGCGAACTGCGGGGTGCCGGTGGCCGTGTCGACGGCCTGCAGCGCCCCCGACCTGTCCGCCTTCATCGTCAGCCCTGCCCCGGTGGTGCCCAGGTGCAGGGTGGCCAGGGCCGGGTTCTTGGCGGCATCAGCGGTCTTGACGACCAGCACCTCGCGGATCCCGCCGAGTTCGTTCGCGGTGACAGCCAGGTCGATGTCGGGGAGCACATTCGCGTACGTTGCGGTGTTCCCGCCGACCGTGGGCTTGGGCAGGGCGAACGGCATGGTGACGGCCAGCGTCTTGCCGCCCGGACTGGTCAGGGTTGCCAGCGGCCCGCTGCCGCCGCCGGACAGGGTCAGGGAATTGGCCACTGCCTTCGGGGAGAGCGATCCGTCGGCCCCTGCCTGGAGGGTGGAGTCCACGTCCGCCCACGCGCCGTTGACCTTGGCACGGGTGGGTGCGGGCGTGGTGGTCTGGGTGAGCGTGCCGTCCGGGTTGGCCACCGTCTGTGCGTACGACGTGGTCAGCGCGTCGACCACCACTGGCTTGCCGGACGCCTTGGCCTGCGCTGTCGCCTGGGTGGCGGCCTGCTCCTCCGGCGGCAGTTGCGCCTGATGGAGTGCGTCGCCCTTCGCTAGATCCGGCGCATTGTCGGCCCATGCCGGTATCGGCAGCACGACGGTTGCGGCCGCGATGGCGGCAGCGGCTAACGAGGCTATACGTCGTCGGTGCGGTTTGCTGCGGTGGTGCGGATCCGTGTTGTTGCCCCCCATGCGGGTTCCCCTCCCGGCTGTGGCGCTCCTGTGTGCACCTGTTGAGGGGGCACAGTAACTGGGCTTGCGGGAAGGGGGTCAAGCATGGACGTCCGGTGTGCTGCGTTATGGGCGTGGCCGTGAACTGTGGTCTATGAAACGGCAGTTAATGGATTCTTCAAGTGTGGGTCATGTGATTGGTTTGTGTTCGACCTCCTCGGTACGGTCACCTCTCCGGCGTCGCTTGTCGTGGACATAGCGACTCTTTGGTGCTGTGCGAGGGGGCGTTGTGGGGGGCTGGAGCAAGGCGGCGCGTGACTGGCGACGCGGGCGCCGTCGAGGATGGCTGGGCGCGGTCACCGCGTTAGCGACCGCGGCCACGTTACTGGGGCCGGTGTCGGCCGAGGCCAAGCCGGTGGATCTGCACAAGAAGTGGTCCCCGCCGCACACGGCGCTGCCGCACACCAAGGCGGTGCACGGCTCCAAGGCTCCGGCACCCGCAAAGCCGAAGCCGCGCTACAAGGTGCCCGACGACTGGAACGGACCTGCCGAACTCTCCCCGGCGGCCAGTGGCACGGCAGATCTCACCCTGGCGGCCAGGCCCGGGGCGGGCTCGCCCCAGGCACCGCAGGCAGGCAAACTGCCGGTTTGGATCACCCCCGCCGCAGGCCAGAAGGCGCCCGCCAGCCACACGGGTGAGGCTCCCTCTCCCGCCTCTGCGGGAACGGCGGTGAGCGTCAGCGTCCTCACCCAGGCCCAGGCTCGCCCCGCGGGGATGCGTGGCCCGGTGGTGACACTCTCGCGCACCGGTACCGGTGCGGGTGGACGCATCGAGGTCGGCGTGGATGCACGCCAGCTGGACACTTCCTTCGGCGCCGGTGCCGCATCCCGGTCCCGCCTCGTGCAGCTGCCCGCGTGCGCGTTGACCACTCCCGAAGCGGCAGGCTGTGCCGCGCAGACTC
The DNA here is from genome assembly GCF_043198895.1 of Streptomyces sp. NPDC048696. Classification (NCBI taxonomy): domain Bacteria; kingdom Bacillati; phylum Actinomycetota; class Actinomycetes; order Kitasatosporales; family Streptomycetaceae; genus Streptomyces; species Streptomyces sp. NPDC048696. The sequence continues at coordinate 75,870 of NZ_JBICVJ010000010.1, forward strand.
CCGTTGCCTCGCACCTGGATGCGGCCACGGGCCGCCTAGTCGCCGACGTCACACTGCCGGGGGCTGCTGCCGCCCCGGCTCGGGCGGAGAAGTCCGGTGTGGTCGATGTGCAGCCGCTGGTGCTCGCCGCGACGACGACCTCGGGTGGCGGGGGCGGCGACTACACGGCCAGCAGCCTCTCGCCGAGCGCGGCCTGGGCGGCCGGTTCCAGCAGCGGTGGATTCACGTACAGCTACCCGATCCAGGTCCCGCCGGCGCTCGGCGGAAGTGCACCTCAGGTCGCGCTGTCGTATGACTCGTCGTCGGTGGACGGGCGCACCTCCTCGACCAACGCGCAGGCGTCGTGGATCGGGGACGGCTGGGACTACACCCCGGGCTTCGTCGAACGCTCCTACAAGTCCTGCGACAAGGACGGCTTGCAGTATTCCGGTGACTCCTGCTGGGGCGGCTACAACGCCACCCTGTCACTGGAGGGCCACAGCGGTGAGCTGGTCCGTGACGACGCCACGGGTGCGTGGCATCTGAAGAACGACGACGGCTCGAAGGTCGAGTTCCTGACCGGCGCGGCCAACGGCACGTCCACGGGCGAGTACATCAAGGTCTCCACGATCTCGGGGAGCACCTACTACTTCGGCCTGAACCACCTGCCGGGCGGCGACAAGAGCGATCCGGCCGCCAACTCGGCCTGGATCAAGCCGGTGTACTCGCCCAACAGCGGCGATCCCTGCTACGACTCCGCCCAGGGCACCGCGTCCTGGTGCCAGATGGGCTGGCGGTGGAATCTCGACTACGCCGTCGACGCGCACGGCAACCTGACCACCTACACCTACACCGCCGAGTCCAACTACTACGCGCGCGGCGGCGGCCAGAACCAGGGCAAGGGCACTCAGACCCCATACACCCGAGGCGGCGCGCTGGCCTCGATCGCCTATGGGCAGCGGCTCGCGGACCAGGTTGCGGCCAAGGGCAAACTGAACGCGGCGGCCAAGGTCACGTTCACCTCTGCCCCTGAGGGCCGCTGCTCGACCGCGGGCGGCTTCACCTGCACCGGGGCGACGATCTCCACGACGAACGCCGCACACTGGCCTGACGTCCCCTTCGACCAGAACTGCACCAGCAGCGGCACCTGCACCAACTACGGTCCGAGCTTCTGGTCCAACCTGCGCCTGGCGTCGATCACCACGCAGGTGCTGTCCAACGGTGCGTACAGCAACGTCGACGCCTACACCCTGACCCACTCCTACCCGGACCCCCAGGACGGCAACAAGCCCGCTCTGTGGCTGGCGAGCGTTCAGCGCACCGGCAAGAACACGACCCCCGCGATCACCCTGCCCGCAGTGACGTTCACCCCAGTGGAGCTGGCGAACCGGGTGGACGGCACCGATCTGGTGCCCGCGCCTCTTGCCTTCAACCGGCCCCGCATCCAGACGATCACCACCGAGACCGGTGAGCAGATCCAGGTCGACTACAACCAGGCCGACTGCTCCCGGGTCAACAAGGTCATGCCTGCCTCGGCGGACACCGACATCCGGGCCTGCTACAACGACAAGTGGTATCCGCCGGGCACCGTGTACGGGGCGGATCCGGCCTCGGACTGGTTCAACCGCTACACCGTGGCCGACGTCACCGAGAACGACCCGGTCGCGCACACCACCTCCAAGGTCACCAAGTACCAGTACGGCCCGGCTGCCTGGCACTACAACACCAGCGAGGTCATCGACCCCAAGACCCGTACTTGGGACCAGTTCCGCGGCTTCGCCACGGTGACCACCACGACCGGCAGCGGGCAGGACGGCCCGCTTACCCAGAGTGTCACCAAGTACCTGCAGGGCATGGACGGCGACACCCTGCCCGGCGGCGCCACCCGCTCCGTCAAGGTCACCGACACGCTCGGCGAGCAGGTCACCGACTCCGACTGGCTGGCCGGCCACACCCTGGAATCCGACACGTACGACAAAGCCGGCGGCAGCATCACCGCGTACCAGGTCACCAATTCCACCGGCCCGTCGACCACCGCCACCCACTCCCGCGGCAGCGGCCTGCCCGACCTGGTCGCACGCTACCTTGCCACCACCACCGTCGGCACCTCCAAGGCCCTCAAGGCGGACGGCACATGGCGGACCACCATCACCACCTCACGCACCGACGCCGCCCACGCCAACCGCACCACCAGCGTGGACATCGCCGCTGACGGGCAGAGCGAGCAGTGCACCCTCACCTCATACGCCGCGAGCAGCAGCAACGCCATCACCGGCCCCGCTGATGAGGTCAGGACACTGACCGGCAGCAACGCCTGCGCTGCTACCCCGGGCACCGGCAACACCGTCTCCGATACCCGCACCCTGTTCGACGGGCAGCCCTTCGGCAAGGCCGGGACAGGCGATATCACCGGCACCCAGGCGCTGGACCACTACGACGACTCCGCCAACCCCGTCTTCGCCACCACCCAGACCAAGACCTACGACGCCTACGGGCGGATCACCTCGGTGAGTGACCCCAACACCACCGACGCCCAGCACCCCGGCGGCGCCACCACCAGCACCACCTACACACCAGCCAAGCCGGGTGAGCTGCCCGCCACCGTCACCGTCACCGCGCCCGCCCCAAACAGCACCACCGACTGGACATCCACCACCACCTTCGATGTCGGTCGCAACCAGCCCTTCACCAGCACCGACCTCAACGGGCGGACCACCACCAAGCAGTACGACGCACTCGGCCGCCTCACCGCCGTCTGGTCCCCAGGGCGCACCACCACGCAAAAGGCCAACACCACCTACACCTACGCTGTGGGCGGCAGCACCAGCCCCTCCTCAGTCACGACGCGCTCCCTCCGCGCCGACGGCTACTACTACAACCAGTCGATCGCTGTGATGGACGGCTTCGGCCGCACCCGGCAGACCCAGGCCACCCCGGCGCTGTCAGCCTTCCACGGACGCGTCATCAGCGACACCCTGTACGACTCCCATGGGTGGAAGACCGAGGCCACCAGCCCGTACTACGACGACACCACCGCGCCCGCCACCACACTGGTCGCCACCAACGACCGTCAGATCCCCGGCCAGACCACCACGCTCTACGACGGCCAGGGACGCGCCACCGCCTCGGTCTTCTCCTCCTACGCAGTTGAGCAGTGGCGCACCACCACGGCCTACCCGGGTGCGGACGAGACGGATGTGACCCCGCCGCAGGGCGGCACACCGACCACGACGATCACCGACGCGCTCGGCCGCACCAGTCAGCTGTGGCAGTACCAGACCCCCACCGCCACCGGGCACGCCGGCGACGCGGACGTCACCGCCTACACCTATACGCCGAGCGGGCAGCCGGCTACCCGCACCGATGCCACCGGCAAAAACACCTGGAACTACAGCTACGACCTGCGCGGCCGCCAGACCTCCGCGACCGATCCGGACACCGGCACCACCACCCGGACCTATGATGCGGACGGGCGACTGGCTTCGACCACCGACGCCCGCCAGCAGACTCTCAGCTACGAATACGACCTGATCGGCCGCAAGACCGCGTCGTACTCCACCACACCCCCGGCCACCAGCCGCGTGCCGCTAAGCGCATGGACCTACGACAGTGTCACCGGCGCCAAGGGCCAGCCCGTCAAGTCCAGCCGGTTCGTCGGCGGCAAGACGGACGCCGCTTACAGCAGCGAGGTCACCCAGTACGACACCGGCTACCGGCCCACCGCCACCACCGTCACCATCCCCGCCAGCGAGAACCAGCTGGCCGGCCAGTACAAGTCGACGGCCAGCTACGACCCGATCAGCGGGGCGCTGAACGAGAGCATCACCTACGCCCGCGGCGATATCCCGGTCGAGACCCTCGACTACGCCTACGACGCCAACGGGCCGCTCGACTCCTTCGGCTCGGCCGCCATCACCTACGACCTTTCCACCGACTACGACCCGTTCGGCCACGCGATCCGCACCACGGTCAACCCCTGGGGCACGCAGATCGTCGCCACGGACAACTACGACCAGGCCACCGGCGCCCTGCTCTCGTCCTGGATCGACAAGCAGACCGCCGCCACCGGCGCGGTTCAGCAGACCGCCTACAGCCGCAACCCGGCCGGCCAGGTCACCGCCATCCAGAACGTCGCGGACAACACCCCGGCCCAGAGCGACCTGCAGTGCTTCACCTACGACTACCTCGGCCGCCTCACCCAGGCATGGACCGACACCAGCGGAACCACAGTCAAGCCGCAGCCGTCCGTGCCCAACACCGGCAGCTGCACAAACACCACCCCCACCAGCGGCGCCGCAACCGGCAAGACCACCGTCGGCGGCCCCGCCGCCTACTGGACCTCCTACGGCTACGACAGCACCGGCAACCGCACCAGCCTCACCCAGCACGACACTTCTGGGGACACCACCAAGGACGTCACCACCACACAGACCTTCGCCCCCACCGGGCAGGCCAACCAGCCCACCACCGCCCCGAATTCGGGCGGCGGCACCGGCGGCGCCCACGCCCTGCTGTCCACCGCCAGCAGCGGCCCGAACAACCCCGGTGCCAGCTCCTACCAGTACGACGCGGCTGGCAACACCACCGCCATCACCACCACCGCCGGCACCACGACACTGGCCTGGGACGCGGAGAACAAGCTCGCCTCCGCCACCGCCACCGGGACCAGCGGCAACACCGGCTACGTCTACGACACCAGCGGCAACCAGCTCATCCGCCGCGACCCTGGCAAGACCACCCTCAGCCTCGGGAGCGACGAACTCACTCTCGACACGGCTACCGGCCAGGTCCACACCACCCGCACCTACACCCTCCCCAACGGCCTGACCGCTGTGCGCACCGCAAACGGCATCACCTGGCAGGTCGGCGACCACCACGGCACCGCAACCCTCGCCCTCGACGCCACGACCCTCACCGAAACGCGCCGCACCAGCGACCCGTTCGGCACCCCCCGCGGCACCCAGCCCACCACCTGGGCGGGCGACCACGGCTTCGTCGGCGGAACCCAGGACCCCGCCACCGGCCTGACCAACCTCGGCGCCCGCGAATACCAGCCATCGACCGGCCGCTTCCTCAACCCCGACCCCCTCCTGGACGCTGCCCAGCCCCAGCAGTGGAACGGCTACGCCTACAGCAACAACAGCCCCGTCAACACCAGTGACCCCTCCGGTCTGTGCCCCGTCGACCTCTGCGGCATCGGCACCCTCAAGGGCGGTACCGAAGACACCTTCGTCACGGACGGCCCCGTCGACCCCGGAAACAACAGCGCCGGCTACTGCCACCACGGCTCCTGCGAAGTCCCCGACGGCAACACCGGCGAACTCAAGACCGGCGGCGGTCGGCACGAGATCTTCCCCGGCGTCACCGTGCCGGACCACTGGCGGGGCGAAGCCGAATTCACCAAGCGGTTCTACCGGTACTTCAGCAACGCCCAGGGCGGAAACCCCTACGCGGACGGCTACCTCGTCGAACGGGACAACGACAACGCCCAAGCCCAGCTCCGGCACTGGGTCTGGTTGACCTGCCACTTCATGAAGTGCCCCAAGAACATGACCCTGCAGGCCACAGGACAGGGAGGCTCCCTCGCCGCCCTAGTCAGCCTCGGGGAACTCGGCTTCCGCGGCATGACGGCAGGCATGGGCCCACGCGGCGGGGCTGGGAAGACAAAAACCGGCGGAGACTGCACCCAGTGCTTCCTCGCCGGCACCAAGGTCCTCATGGGCAACGGTGCCGCGAAGAACATCGAGGACATCAAACCCGGCGACCACGTCCTCGCCACTGACCCCCTCACCGGCAAGACAGGCCCCCACCAAGTCAACCGCCTGGTCATCACCGAGAACGACAAGCACTTCAACGAACTGACCATCACCACCCACAACGGCACCAAGAAACTCACCGCCACCTACGAACACCCCTTCTGGAGCCCCTCAGCCCAACGCTGGATCAAAGCCAGCGAACTCACCCCCGGCACCATCCTGCTCACCAGCAATGGCAGCACCGCCAGCATCCAGACCAACCACCCCTTCAGCCAGCACGCCCGCACCTACAACCTCAACATCGCCGAACTCCACACGTACTATGTCCTCGCCGGGACCACGCCGGTGTTGGTGCATAACTGCGATGAAGCGGGCGACTATCTCTATCGTGGAATTCCCAAGGGGCATCCCGCATACGATGATGCCCTCCAGGGGCGTGCAGTTCCCAGAGGCGGGCATTCTGACCCTGGACGTCACGCGGGAGGTAATACTGAGAGCGAGTTCACCTCGTGGACCCACGACTATGAAGGCGTGGCGCTCGATGCCGCAGAGGAGCTTGGTCCGGGTGGAATCGTTCTGAGGATTCCAAGGTCCAGTGTTCCAAAGGGAATCGACACTCAGATTCACGATACGGATCTTGAATCGTACGAGGAAATGGAGCACGCCCTCCGAGGGCCTGTAGGCGGCGCGGAGATCAGCATCAACAGGGGGCCGTGGACTCTGCCAGGGGGGTAGGCTCCTGCGCGAGACAGCCGGGTAGGGTCGAGTGCGAAAACTCGGCCCCACCTGGCTATGACCTGGAGGTAAGTGTCTTGGAGCGGATGGAACTCGCCGAACTCCTTGTAGGCGATAGGGAGATCTTCCGCCTTTGCCGGTCTGCATTGACTGGTGGCGCCACTTTCGAAATCTGGATCGAGCCGACGTCTGCGCATGAGCTCGCATCTATCTATTCCCGCCGGATGCGGACTATGAATCGAACCGGACAGCCTTCAATGGGGGTAGCTGAGGCGGTCGCTGATCTTAAGGCATGCGCAGAGGCGGAACTTCTGATCGGGTACGTCGACGATCGACCCGACGGCGGATATTACTTCCAGATCTTCCTGGCGCCGAGCTTGAAGAAGGTCATTTCATGCCTTGGGGTCCGGCCTTCGGTGGCAGATTCTAATCCGATGGATTCCGAATAATTTGGTACGGCTAGGAAATTCCGAGGCGCCCCCTTGGGAATAGCGCAGAGGCCCCACCGGGTTTTTTCTGGTGGGGCCTTTGAGGTGCCTGACGGCAGTAGTTGACGGCAACGTCAGCGGACGCGGACCGCGCAGAGTGGTGGTACGTCGCCGTCGTCGGGCTTGCCGGTGATCTCGGCGGGGTTGCGGAGGGCGTGGCCGAGGAGGTCGATGGCGTCGCGCTGGAGGCGGAGCCGGACGTGGGCGTAGACGGTGGAGGTGACGCCGATGTGAGCGTGCCCCAACAGCTCCTTGATCACCACGAGTTCCACCCCCTGCTCCAGGAGGAGCGTCGCCGCCGAGTGTCGGAGGTCATGGAACCGGATGCGGCGGAGCCTGGCCTGGCGGAGCAGGTTGTTGAAGTGCCGGGTGAGGGTTGCCCCTTCGATCGGGGCGCCATCGGGGCGGGCGAACACGTAGCCGTTGTCCTTCCAGCCCGTCCCTGCTGCCTCGCGTTCCTTGAGTTGTCGGTCACGGTGCTGTTCGAGGGAGCGCAGGCATGGTGTCGGCAGGGCGATGCGCCGTTCGGAGCTCTTGGTCTTGGTCGGTAGGGCGGTCAGGCCGCCGGAGTTGGTGCGCTGGAGCGTGCGTCGGATGCTGGCGGTTCCGCTGGCGAGGTCAAGGGCGTCCCGCTGACGCGGGCCGCCGCGCGCCGGCGGTCGGTGACCGCCGCCCGCTCCTGTCTGCCGCCCCGCTGGCGACGGTCGCCGACCACTCAGCGCGCAGAGCCCGGGAGCGTAAGCCGGACCATCAATCGGAAGCCCCGGTCCGACGGCTCAGCAGCAGACTGGCCGGGCACCTGAGAGGCCGCCCGGCGGGCTCGCGCCGTCCCGGCCGCCCATGCTTGCTGCCTGGCTGGGGGTCGTGACGATGGAGATAACGGGGCTGATGCCGGTGCGGGGTTGAGCGAAACACACGTGGCGGGTGATCGTTCGGCGCACCCGCCGTCGTGGCTGACTTTCTGTGGCTGAGGCTCCGACCCCGTAGTCATAAGCACAGCACGCACATATGGGCCCGTCCCTGCCGGGGCTCACAAGGGCGGGGAGCCTCGATTGGCCGCGCCCGGCAGGGACGGGAGTCGGGTGGGTGAGCGCGGTGCGGCGCCTGGGCGAGCGACGCGGGTCACGTCTGGCGCCAGGTCCGCCAGGGGCGGGTGATGATCTCCCGGTAGGTGTGGTGGGACGGGTTCTGGCCGCAATGCCGCAGGACCCAGTCCTGCGGTTCGGCGAAGTCCTCGCTTGTCGGCGAGGTCTCTCCGTCCACGGCGCACTGCATCACGTAAAGGACCGGCTCCGCGTCCGGCTCGCGGTCGGGCTGGAGCGTCCAGGTCTCGTAGCGCAGGATCGAGCGTGGGGTCACCGTCCCCACCTCCTGTTGGCTACGGCCACCTTCGCGCTCAACTCCTCCGTCGGAGTCGGCGAACGTACGTCCTCGGGCGGCACGTCCCACTCCTGGCCACCGCGCGGTGGCCGAAGCTGCACGTACGTCCCCACATGCCCCATCACCACGCCCACCTTGCCGCTCCGCCGGTCGACCACCAGGGCGCCGGTACCGGGCGAGACGGTGTGCCCGTCGGCATCAGGGGTGGGGGCCGTCATCGTGACCGCCCCGGCGACGCGGCGCGCGACCGGGCGTCCAGTCGCAGGGCGGGAACACGTGGGGTGGCGCTCATTCGCACGGTGACGCTCCTCGGCGGCGTTGATGCGTGCCCTGGGCTTCTTGGTGCCGCAGGGTCGGCACCGATCCTCACGCGGGTCACCGGGACGAAGGAACCTCCACCAAACCCCACTTCGGGACGTCCCGCACCGTGTAGAACGTCCCTAGTGCCGTCCTGGGACGAAGGGGGAGACTCGTGCCGAACGAGAGACTACGAGCCGTCATGGCGGCGGGAGGCTGGACGTACGCCGCACTCGCTCAGCAGGTCGAGGTCGACCCCAAGTCGGTCGAGCGCTGGGTGAACCTCGGGCGTATCCCACGTCGTGCCACCGCCCTCCAGGCGGCCAAGGCCCTGGGAGAAGATGTGCACGCACTCTGGCCGGCGCTCCGCCAGGCCCGCCCCGCCCGCGCCATCAGCCCCGAACTGGTCGCGCTCTACCAGCAGCGGGCCGACCTCCCCGTCTCGACGTTCACTGACCTCTTGACCCAGGCCCGGGAACGGATCGACATCCTCGTCTACGCGGCAGTCTTCCTCCACGAGGCCTACCCGCGGCTGAACGAACTCCTCACCGAACGCGCCGCCGAAGGCTGCACCGTCCGCATCGCGATCGGGGACCCCGACAGCGACACCGTCCAAGCCCGCGGCCATGAAGAGCGGTTCGGACACGGCATTGAATCCCGCTGCCGCCTCGCGCTCATGCACTACAAGCCGCTCGCCGGCACCCCCGGCATCGAAGTCCGCACCCACGAAACCACGCTCTACAACTCCCTCTACCGCGCCGACGACCAGCAACTCGTCAACGCACACGTCTGGGGCGTCAACGCCTACGCAGCCCCCGTGTGGCACCTTCGCCGACACGAGACAGGCGGCATGTTCGACACCTACGCCGACAGCTTCGACGCCGTGTGGGCGACCGCAACCCCCGTACAAGAGGAAGGCTGACCGTGGCCCGCACCGAGTACTACGACGACCCGAACGCCCCCAAGCCGAACAGCATGGTCGTCGCCGCCTCCGCCGTCGTCACCGACGACCACGGGCGCATCCTCCTCCAGCGCCGCCGCGACAACGACCTATGGGCCCTGCCCGGAGGCGGAATGGACCTCACCGACTCCCTGCCAGGCACAGCCGTCCGCGAGGTCAAAGAGGAGACCGGCCTCGACGTCGAGATCACTGGCCTGGTCGGCACCTACTCCGACCCGAAACACATCATCGCCTACACCGACGGCGAGGTCCGGCGACAGTTCAACGTCTGCTTCACCGCCCGCATCACCGGCGGCCAACTGACAATCTCCGACGAGTCCACCGAACTCCGGTTCGTGCCGCCGGAAGAGATTGAGCAGCTGCCGATGCACCACACCCAACGACTCAGGCTCCAACACTTCCGAGAACAGCGCGAAAGGCCGTACCTGGGCTGAACCATCTGACGGCAGTAGCGACGGCAACAACCCCGCACAACCACGGACACCCACGCACCTCACCGGACCAGCAGACCGCACTTGACCTGCGAAAAGGCAGGTCAAAGGCTTCACGTAGCACACGTACTATGTCCTCGCCGGGACCACGCCGGTCCTCGTACATAACTGCAACAAGAATCAAGGGATTTACGAGTTCGACGATCAGCGAAACCCAGGTAAGACATATGTAGGCAAGACGAAGAACTTCAATAATCGTCTGCAAGATCATATCGACAGTGGGCGCTTGAACAGCCGCGAAGATGCAACATGCACGCACGTTTGCGGAACGAATGATGATCTATTCGTTGCCGAGCATCAACGAATGGAAGAACTGCGCGGCCAGGGGGTCGAATTGTCGAATGACATCGCATCGCCAGGTAAGAAAATTTTGGAGCAAAGACAGGATGCTGAAAATTTCGAACAACTCTCACTCTGGTAAGGGGGCCTGAAGTGACAGATTTCTGGACGGTCATCGGCTCAAGCTCCGTAGAGGACGCCAGGGAGATTGATTCCGCCCTGGAGAGGATCTCTGAGCGGCTCAGCACCATGACGCCCGCAGCCCTGACTCGATTTGCTGAGCGACTTCAGGAATCCCTGTATCGGATCGATAGGAGGGATTTGGCGGAATTGCCGGTGGTCCTTGCGGGCGGTTTGAAACTCCCACAGACAAGTGATCACTTCCTTTACGCGCGGTGTGCATGCATCTTGGCCGGCGAAAAAGCCTTCGCCGACGTCCTGAGTTCTGGTGCTGGATTCGATCACTTCGTTGCGCCATTTGCTCAGGAAGCTGAGGGTCTTCTCTACCTTGCGCCGGAGCAGTATGAAAGGCAGACCGGTTCCAGGATGACCGTGGATAGCGATTTCTCAATTGAATCGATGTCGAACGTTCAGGGGTGGGCCAACTGACCTCCATCTGATTGGATGTTCTCCAAAATTCCCTGAAGGCCCGCCGGATTCGTTCCGGCGGGCCTTCAGGGCCCTTTGGCTCGGAGGCTGAAGGGTCAGGGTGACGGGTCGGGGGAAGTCGAGGAAAATCCAGTCTCGGAGATGAAGCCCGCCAGCTCAGTCTCACCTCGAAGAACGCCGATCCGACGGCAGCATCGCCAGCATCCACGGCACCCCCCTTCACCCAGCACGCCCGCACCTACAACCTCAACATCGCCGAATTCCACACGTACTATGTGCTCGCCGGAAACACGCCGGCGCTCGTCCACAATTCCAACTGTGCCAGAGGGCCAGACGGTCGCTTCATGCCGAATCCGAGTCTGGTCTCGGACGCCAGGTATGCGAGGGTGACACTTCGTGGATCGACCAAGCAGGAAATCCAGGATGCTGCACCGAGGGATGCAGCCGGGAACTTCATTGAACCCAAATACAGGCCAAAGCATCCCGGCGAGTGGCCCCTTCCACTATGGGCACAAGCCTGGTTTCGAGTATTGGCGTAGTCGGGATGCGGCTGAAGCCAATGGTTGGACGCGAGAGCAGTTCATCGAATATGAGAACGATCCGAGTCACTATCAAATCGAAGACCCCTACAACAATTTGAGTCATCAATATGAGCAACCGTGACATGGAGCTTGACCGGCAAGGCCGCTCCCCCCTCCACTATGCTGCACTTACAGGTGATCTGTCCGAGGTTGAGAGACTGCTTTCGTCTGGGATTGACCCCAACCTGGGTGACGGCAACGGGTTTACACCCCTCCATCTCGCGGCCCAGGAATACCAGGTGGATGCCGCAAGGCTGCTCCTGGACGGGGGCGCCGCAGCCGATCGACGGAACCGCTTCGAAAATACACCACTATTCGTCGCTGTGTTCAATTCACAAGGGAGGGGTGAGCTGATCGGGCTACTCCGATCCCGTGGCGCAGATCCGCATGCGGAAAATTCCAGCGGGCAAACTCCTGTCGGCCTCGCAAGGATGATTGCAAATCATGATGTCCGATCTTTCTTCTCGGATCTTGATTAATCAATAGCCTGCCAAGTGAATGCGATACAATTTGCATTAGAGTGCCTGACTTGAAATGTCGGACAGATGAATCCGGAAGGCCCCGCAAGCAACTTCTTGCGGGGCCTTCCGGATGCCTTGACGACAGTAGTTGGCGGCAACGCCAGTGGACCAAGATCCCAGATTCGGGGGTTGTCTCCGTCGCCGGGGTTCGCGGTGCCGCCCGTGGGGCCGCGGAACGCGTCTGCCGTCGATGCAACAGGGATAAGTCCACGAAGACTATGGAAGATTGGGACGATGAGCTCAGAGACTTCCTCGAACCCTAGCGGCAGTGAGTCGGTGTCGGCGGGTAAGCCTGAGAGGCTGTACAAGGTGGCCTTCGACCTCCCTGACGAAACTGCCGATTGGGCCCACGCCTCTTCGGAGCGGCTCTGGACTGGGAAGACCTCCGTACAGATGGAGGTCCAGGTTCGGAACACTCCCTTCTACGTGAAGGGAATCGCCTTCGGGGACATCGTGCGAGTAAGAGCTGATCACGAGCGCAGAGAGTTCGTGTTCGAGGAGTTCGTGTCGGAGGCCGGGCATTCGACGGTCCGTATCATCATTAAAGATGACGATGCAAGGGCCATTCTTGACGCCATGCTCCGCAGTTTTGAGTGTTCTTGGGAGATTGACGCAACGGGCTACTTGTGGGCAATTGATGTGCCACCGTACGTCGATTATGCATCGATGAGATTTGCCCTCCTTGGTGTTGCCGATGAAGGGAAAATCGGCATCGAAGAGGGTGCTCTTGCGAGGGCTCATCGTGATGGGCTCGGATTGCCAGAGTCCGATCGCTAATCGAGTTCGCCAGAAGCCCCGCCGGATTTCGCTCCGGCGGGGCTTCTGGGGTGTTTGACGGCACCAAGAAACTCACCGCCACCAACGAACACCCCTTCTGGAGCCCCACAGCCCAACGCTGGATCAAAGCCAGCGAACTCACCCCCGGCACCACCCTGCTCACCAGCGACGGCAGCACCGCCAGCATCCAGACCAACCACCCCTTCAGCCAGCACGCCCGCACCTACAACCTCAACATCGCCGAACTCCACACGTACTATGTCCTCGCAGGAAACACGCCAGTCCTGGTCCACAACTGCGGTCCCTACGAGACACTTCAGGCCGAGCATGCTGATGGTAAATATCTCTATCGTGGCGTTCCGGAGGGGCATCCTGGATTCGAGAATGCCACGGAAGGCCAAGCTGTACCACGGGGTGGCCAGTCGAATCCAGTTCAGCACAATGACGGAAGCACAGACAGTCCGTTCACATCTTGGACCACCAACCCTGGAGTGGCGCACAGGTACGCTATGGGGGTGAGGTCTGGAGAAACGCCAGGCGTCATCATGCGGGTCGAACTTCCAACACCAGGTAATCCGCTTCGACAGATGTCCCTATATGGCGAAGACAAGTGGGGGGAGAGCGAAGTGCTGGTAGAGAATCCTGTCCATGGAGCCACTGTATTCGATCTGCGTTGACAGTCTGACACATGCAAGAGAGGCAGGCGGTCGAATGTCGGTTGAAATCGACGAGCGGGCTGCCCGGCATATCCTGGCTAGGCTTGCTGGCGATGGGTGGAACTCTGCCCGAATTGGATTGGAGATTCTGGATGGTTTGAGCGATTACGCCTACTCCACGACTCCAATGGCGAAGTCTGACGCAGAGGGGCTTTACGCCTCCCGCACGATAAGTCTTCGGGAAGCTGGGCTGAGTGCAGATGAAGTCGATCGGTTCAATCAAGCGATTACACTCAGCAAGTTCCCGGAGGTTGTAATCTTCTCACTCTCCGATGGTCACTGGTCGTGCGTTTGCGTCGCTTCCTCTGATCTCGTCAATCCGGTGGCTTCGGTGGCGATCCGGATAGAGCGATCCGCATCAGTCAGCGATCAGTGAAGCAGCGGGCCGTGAGGCCGGTAGCCGGTTGATCACCAAAGCGTTGCGAGACTGCGCCAGCGGTTGGATAATGCCCGCATGGTCTGCGTAGAAGAACCATTGGAAGCCCCGCCAAAGAATGACCTTCGGCGGGGCTTCTGGGGTTCAAGGTGAGAAGTACTACAGTCACAACAGGCGCGGGCAGCAGGCGGACGGACCGTTGGCGGATGCACTGGAGAGGGCAGATCGCCACGGGGGTTGCGCGGAAGTGCATTTCCTGGTCCAGACCCAGGATGCCGAGGGCCCGATGCCATCCTTGGAGGCACAATGCGCACGGTGCAATCGCGCAACAACTCTATGCCGACATCAAATAAAACTGGACATGGCGAACCAGGTAGACCTTGTGCTCGCTGTGGCCGACTGCTCGAAGATCTGGGTATCGGTTGATTTCTATGATTCGATTCGAATTGCTCCGCCAAGATTTGCTGGAAGCACTTAGTGCGTCTGGGTGGAGTGCACAGAGGAGTGTCGACACCAGCCAATGGGTGGAGCCATTGGAGAGCGAAGGGTATCGAGTGCATCCGCTGGCCGAGGAAGTGCTCGCAACAATGGGTGGCCTTTCGATCGAGCCAATCAACCGAGTCGGCCCCAATTTCACCAATGACGAGCCATTCAATTTTGATCCTCTTGCGGCTGGATCGGGTCAGCGCGAGATGGCCATGGAGGTTGAGGGTATCCTGGGTGGGTCATATTTCCCCCTCGGTGAATGGCTCAGCTATTCAAGCGTTTTCGTGGAGTCTCAAGGCAGGGTAATTGCCACTGGGATGGGCTGGATATGGGAACTGGGCTCCACCTTCGAAGAAGCATTGGAGTTGACTGTATGCGCAGACAGACCACTGGTATGCCTGCATTCCGACCCCGGACTCGACCCTTGGCCCCGTTGATGGATTCTCGCTGGTGAATCGCAGCCCCGCCGAACATTCCGGCGGGGCTTCTGGGCTGTTTGACGGCAACGGTGACCGGCAACGTCAGCGGACAGCCACCGCGGCGGGTGGGTCGTCAGTGCCGTCGTTCGGTCGCATCGAGTACGTGACCCAGGGTCGCTGGCTTGGCGTTGGAGGCGGAGTCGGACGTGGGCGTAGACGGTGGCGGTGACGCCGATGTGGGCGTGGCCCAACGGCTCCTTTCTTCACGACCAGGTCGACGCCTTGTTCCAGAAACGTGGCGGTGCCCCCAGAGGTTCCGGCCTGGACTCACCGTGGCGGCAGTATTGTGGCTGACGTGCCGTTGTCTCAGCAGGTCGTGCCAACGTGCATCCTCACCGTGGAGGTCTCGCGCGGACGCCCACCCAGCTTCCGGATGGGCCGGTTCCCCGACAGGACGTCGAGGGACGGGGCCATCCTCTGACTGCATGGTGTGGCTGCCGTCCCGGAATCGGACAGCAGACCCTTGCAGGTAAAGAAGTATTCGCGGCGCGGTGTCACCCGCGTCCTGTGGCTGAAGGCGGTCGTCGATCCTGGCCACGTTCCCACCCGGCCGGAGCTGACGGCTGGCACTGAGCTGACGAGTGCGATCGCGGCGATCGACGGGTGGTCGCTGAAGAACCAGGCGATCGACACCCCGGATCTGGGCAGCACGTTCGAGTCGAAGATCCCCGGCACAGATCAGGCCGATGACTCCTCGCTCGGCTTCTACGAGGACCAGGTGTCCGACGAGATCGAGCAGTTGCTGTCGAAGGACGCTACCGGCTGGGTCGTCTTCCTTCGGAAGGGCGACGTGCCGGGGTCCCGGAGCATGGATGTCTTCCCGGTGCGGGTCGGTTCGCGGTCGCCGAATTACTCGACGGACAACGAGGCGGCGAAGTTCACGGTGTCGTTCTCGATCACGGAGAAGCCAACGCAGGACGCGGTGATCCCGCCCGCCGCAGCGCCGAAGGCCAGCCCGCAGCCCGCCTCCTGATACCGCCCGGCCGGTTCTGGTACGTGCAACAGCGCCTCCGCCTCACCCCTTAACGGCGCTGTTCCGTGCAAATCCTGCCGGGCCCCAGCCTCCTTCCTCACCGTCTACTCCCGGAGTCTTCTGTATGTCCGCCGTCGCTCGTTCCGTACCCGCTCCCCCGGCGAACGCCGTTGTCCGTGACGCGCATTGGGAGGCGAAGCTGGCGCGTCTGCGCGCCCGTCAGCTGCCGGAGCAGACGCTTCAGATCTGTGACGACCTGTCCGCTCGGAAGCAGCTGGAACAGGCGAAGCTGGAGGCCGCCCGCTGTCGCATGGCGGATACGGAGGACCAGCGCACCGCCAACCCCGAGACCGAGCGGGCGGAAGCGGCGCTGGCCTCCGCACAGGCCGACTTCGATGCCATCGCGCTGGAGCTGACGTTCAAGGCGCTGCCGCGTCCGGTGCTGGATGGGCTGATCAAGCGGTTCCCGCCGACCGAAGCCCAGGCGGAGGACGGCGATGCGTGGAACCCAGAGACGTTCCCGGCGGCGCTGGTGGCGGCCGCGCACATCGAGCGTGATGGCTCTGGTGCCGTGGTGGAGGGGCTGACCGAGGAGGAGGCGCAGGGCCTTTTGGACTCGTGGCCGGTGGCCGAGTCGAATGCGTTGTTCGCGGCTGCCTGGCAGGCGCAGCAGATCGTCCGCACCACGACGGTGGAGCTGGGAAAAGGCTGATCGCCGACACACGGTTGCGGGCTGAGCTGGAGCTGTGCGACCGGTGGGGTATCCCGCACTCGCGGTTCCTCGGTGCGGGTGACGGTGCCTGGAGCGAGAGTGACCGGGCCAAGGCTCTGGCGTACGCGGTGTACCAGCGCAGTGTGTGTGAGCAGTGCGGGACCCGGGCTTCGGAGTGGGACGAGGCGCAGGGCGGTGACCGCTATGCATATGTGACGACCACGGTGCGGTGCGTGGGTTGTGAGTTGATCGCGGTTGAGCAGGACCAGGTCCCGGAGGAGCCTGGCGGGTATGGGGTGCGCATCGGCCTTGTACCGCGTCCCCGTTAGGGGGTGGTGAGGGGCGCTGCCAGAAGGGGGTGCGGGGAGTAAGGGCACCGCCCGGTGTCGCAGTACACGCTCAGCGTTCAGGCGCGGGCGGACTTCTCCCAGCTGCTCTCCGAGGTCCGGCAGACGTCCCAAGCCCTGCGGGGCCTGGGCCGGGACACGGCTTCTCTTCACCGCCGGCTCTCGCAAGTCGGTGACGGAGGGCGCGGTGTCGCCACTGGGCTGCGCGCGCTGGGCCGCGACGCGGACAGTGCCCGGGGTGGGCTGCGCCGTCTGGGTTCCGACGGGCACGCCTCGACGCAGCAGCTGCGACACGGTCTGTTCAGCGCACGCCAGGAACTGCACCATCTGCGCGGCCTGGTCGTCGGCGGCGGCATCGTCGCCGGGCTGGCGGAGATCGCCCGGAAGGGCAACGAGTACCCGCGCGCGATCAATAACGGGCTGACCCGCAATACCTCGAGATCGTGGTGAACCAGTGTGCTCGCTGGTCAGGGCCTGCCTGGCGGATCTCAGCGCGGCATTGAGCCCCGTCTTGCCGCTGTGGCTGAACGGGGCTCGGGCTGTCAGTCCCCCTGGAAGTCGTTGCTGCACACGGTGCGGCCCAGGAGTGGACTTCATATCTGGTCAACTGCAGGTGAGTGTTCCGGAGCTGTCACGCTGGCCGCAGGTCAGCGTCTGGGTGACAGTCGACGTGCCGAGAACCACGCCGCCCTTGGTCTCGACCCCTGTGACGGTCGCCTGGACCTTCTCACCTGGTACAAGCTGCCCGATGCTGTGCTCGTTGATGGTGACGTTCTGGGTACCGCCGTTGTCGGTGAACTGGGTTGTACCTTCACCCACCTCTACGCCTGCTGCGAGCGTCTCGCCGATGACATTCACCGTGGCACCGGCGTCGGAGGGTTGACTGTTCGCAAGTAGGTTGAGTTGGATTGAACCGTTCAGGATGTTGCGTAGAGTCAACGACCGTGTGATGTCCAGGAGGGTAGGGGCCGCGTGGGCGGGCGGGGTGAGGGCGCAGGTGCCGGCTACGGCCAGCAGTGCCGCGCAGAGCAGACCGCCAAGTTTCGGCCGGGGATTGAGTGAAGGACTCATGGTGCGTCATCCTCTCGGACCTAAGCCGCGAAGCCCCTGGGGGCCAGGAGGACCCAGACCGACCCGGTAATTGAGGGGGCTGCACAGCTGATCAGCGAACGCAAACAGGAGCGTTGCGCGCCTACAAAAATCCTCGCTGACTATCGGCTCTTTCAACGGCCTGCCCAAAGAATCACCCATATGAGGGAATCGCCTGACGGCACTGACCGCCCGACCTGACGATTGGTGATCTTGGTCACGAAGCGTCACGAACGGGGACACGGCGAGGGCCGCGCGGGTTGTCTCGATTGTGATGCTCTATCAGGCCCGTGCTGCCATGTCCCATCCCTCCTTCTGCGGCGTCTCACACCAACTCCTGGGCGAGTTGGTTGCCGAGCTCGCACCACGCTGGGAGGCACGGTGCGAGTCCGACCGCCACGAGCGGCGTCAAGGCGCCCGGAAGCGGGAGGCGGGGGCCGGGCCGAAGTACGAGTTCGTCGACCGGCTGCTGGTCACGCTGGTCCACCTGCGGACCGGACTCACTCACAAGGCCCTGGGCGTGATTTACGAGGTCGGCTCGTCCACCATCGGCCGGGCGGTCAGGGAGATCCGCCCGCTGCTCGCCGAGCGCGGCTTCGCTGTCCCGGAGAGTCCCGGGCTGCGGCTGCGCACTCTGGAGGACGTGTTCGCCTACGCCGACGCGGAAGGCGTCACGCTGCGGATCGACGGGATGGAGACGCAAGTACGGCGCCCACAGGCACATCGGCCCGGACGGCGCGCGTTCGTCTCGGGCAAGCGGAAGCAGAACACGATCAAGACCACGACGATCAGCGACGCACAGGGCCGCACTCTGTGGTCGGGTGTCACCCGGCCCGGACGCATGCATGACCAGACCGCGATGCGCACCGAGGGCATCGCCGAGCAGCTCCGGCAGCATCCCACGGTGAAGGCCGAGGTCGACGACGGCTACCGAGGGCTGGCGAACGAGTTCCCCGAACAGGTCTCGGCACCGCCGAAGAAGCCGAAAGGCCTGGATGACGACGACACGCCGCTGACTGAGCGATACGGCTGGCGCGAGCACAAACGCCGCCAGTCCTCGCGCAGGATCTGCGTCGAGCACGCCAACGCCGAGCACCGGCAATGGCGCCCGCTCCAGCGATACACCGGACGCCGCGAGGACTACGGCGAAACCCACCGCGCCGTCGCCTCCCTCGTCTCGGACCGGGCCGCCCGCAGGCCCACCCGCCGCAAGCCCAGCACCGAGCTCGTGCCCGTCCGCACAACAGCCTGCTAAACCACCCACCTGCCGAGCCCCAGGCCAACACGTCCCAACCTCAATCGCGGGTCAGCCCGTAAGTGGGGCGCGGTCACCGGTGCCTCCGGCGTCGAGATGGTGCAGGCCGGCGCGAAGGCCCGCGAGCTCGGCGCCGATCTGGAGATCCATGGCACGTCGGCGGCGAAGGCCGCGGACGCGATGCTGGAGCTCGCCAAGGCGGGCCAGACCTCCACGTCGTCGATCGCGAACGCGCGGGCGGCGATGCAGCTTGCCGCCGCCGACAATCTCTCGGCCGCGGACGCCGCCCGGTTTTTGGGCGATGTCATGGACCAGTTCGGCCTGTCGTCGAACAACTCGGGCCGGGCCGCCGACGTCCTCGCAGCCGGTGCGAACGCGGCGTCGGGCGGGCTGCAGGACATCTACTGCGCGATGTCCTACACCGGGCCGGTCGCCAACCAGCTCAATGTGTCTCTGGAGGACACGGCGTCGGCTGTGGCGCTGTTGGCCCGCTCCGGCATCCTCGGCTCGAAAGCAGGAACGTCCCTGCGGGGGATGCTGACCAACCTGGCGAAGCCGACCAAGGCGATGCGCCAGGGCCTGGCTGATCTCGGTATCGAAGCGTGGGACGCCCAGGGCACCTTCAAGGGCCTGCGTACGGTCATCGAGGGCTTCGAGCAGGCCCAGCACCGGATGTCGCAGAAGGACTTCCTCGGCGCCCTCGCAAGCGTCGTGGGCAAGCCGGCACTCGCCGGTGCTGCCGCTCTCGCGCATCAAGGTGTCGCGGCGTACGACCAGATGCACACCGCGATCGCCCGCACCGGCGCTGCCGAGGAGATCGCCGCCTCCCAGACCAAGGGCCTGTCGGGCGCGGTCACACAGCTTCGGACGCAAGCAAAGAACACTGGGCAGGTTCTGTACACGGCGACGGCCCCCGCGATGGAGAAGTTCACGCGGATGCTGACTGCGGGGATGAGCGCCGCGACCCCGTATCTGGCGGGCGCGATCGACTACGTCCACGACCTGTACACGCTGGCCGAACCGGGCCTCGGGGCTAGGGCCTGTCCGGCGGATCATGTGACTTCTCGCGCTCCGGCACGTTGGCATGCTCATGGGGCGGGGAGATCTCACGAACGACGAATGGGCCCGGCTGAAGCTGCATCTGCCCAAGTCCGGGAAGCGCGGCGGGCGTTGGGCCAGCCACCGCAGAATCATCAACGGGATCCTCTTCCGGCAGCGCACCGGCGTGCCGTGGCGGGATCTGCCTGCGCGGTTCGGTAAGTGGAAGACCGTTTACGAGAGGCACAGGCGCTGGTCGGCGGACGGCAAGTGGGACAAGAGCTACGCGGCCGTCCTAGCCGACGCAGATGCCCAGGGCCGCATCGACTGGTCCATGGTGAGCGTGGACTCCACCACTTGCCGGGCCCACCAACACGCCGCCGTAGCACTCAAGAGGCCACCGCGGGTGCCGGGAAATGACGCACGCCCCGGCAGCACCGCCCCGACGAAGGGACTCGGACGCTCCCGGGGCGGCTTCACCTGCAAGATTCACCTCGCCGGAGAGGGCGGGCGCCGCCCCCTCGCCCTGCTGATCACACCGGGCCAGTGGGGCGACACCCCGCAGCTCATCCCCGTCATGGAACACATCCGGGTCGGCCAACTCGGCGGCGGACGCCCCCGCACCCGACCGGACCACCTCGGGGGCGACAAGGCATATTCCTCCCGGCGTAACCGCCGCTACCTGCGCAGACGGCAGATCACACACACCATCCCCGAGCCGAGGAACCAACGGGCCATCCGCCAACGCCGCGGCAGCAAGGGCGGACGACCCGCCGGCTTCGACAAGACGATCTACAAGCGCGGAAACGAAATCGAGCGGACGATCAACGCCCTCAAGAACTTCCGGGTGGCGGCCACGAGGTTTGACTAGCGCGTCTATGTCTTCCAGGGCACCGTCACCGTCGCAGCGATCCGGCTCTGGCTTCGAAGGTAGATCCATTATCCCCGTGCGGGTAGGTGTCTGTCACCGTTCTCCGGAATGATCTTTAAGCCTGATTTGCACCTCTAGGCTTGCGGGCGGACCCAAAACACGGATCTGACCTGGGAGTTGAGAGTGGCGCACGACGTTGCCGCGCTGGCGGTGGAACTTACGGACATGGCTGCGGCCGATCACCAGTCCGCCGTCCGCGCGAACAGCGACGACCCCGCCGAGCAGCTGGCCTGGCGGCGGCTGACGACCCGGCACGGTGACCGGCTCGACGAGATCATGGACAAGTACGGCTGGCCGACGGCGGAACTGGTTGGCGAGGAGGCCGCACGCGCGGCATGGCTGATCGCCCAGCACGCCGACCGGCAGCTCGACGTTCAGCGTCGTGCCCTCCAGTTGATGCAGCAGGCGGTGGCGGCAGGCTCGGCCAGCCCGCGCGAGCTGGCCTTTCTGCGCGACCGCACGCTGGTCAATGAGGGCCGTAAGCAGGTCTACGGCACTCAGATCGCCGGCGTGAAGGACGGGGCGCCGGTTCCGTGGCCTTGCGAAGAGCCCGAGCGCATGGACGAACGCCGTGCGGAGGTCGGCATCGAGCCCTTCGACGAGTATGTCGCCAAGTTCTCCATGGCCTGACGCCGCGTTCCCAGCCGCGTCCGGTGGATCACTGCCCGGGCTCACCGGCCACGGGGAATGATCCGCCGGACAGACCCTAGGCAGTACTGGCGCGCCAGCGTGCGGAGTCCTCCCCACCAGCGTGGGGTTGTTCCGTGATCCGCGGAGACGGCCGGGCACGGTTCCCGAGAACCAGTCCTTCCCGCCGACGCGGGGGTGGTCCCTGGTCCATCATGTCGCCGAGATACTTGGCGGAGTGGCCCCCGCGCATGCGGGGCTAGTCTCCCGATGGGCATCACGCCGTGGCTCGCGGCATGGTACGCGCCGCGGGAACGGTCCCTTTGCTGCCGCGCGCCGAGGCCCCAGCCCCGATGTGCTCCCCGCGCATGCAGGGTGGTCCCGAGATGAATCACGGCCCGGGCACCCGCCAAGTGGTCCCCGAGTCCGCGGGAGGTGGTCTCATGACGTGAGCCGCCATACCCTGGCGCGTTTCAAGGCCCAGGGCGCCGCACGGCCGAGTGCCGAGCAAGAACGGCAGCGACCTGCCGCACCACTTCGGGATCCGTACGGCTCAGGACAGGAAGCGCCCGGTACCAGCCGCTCGTGTCCAGGGTATGGCGGGCCATGTCCCACGCAGCCGTGGCTCGAAGGGGCACAGCTGGACACATGCGATGAGCCAGGACCCCGAGCACCGAAAGCGTCCAGTTGTCCCCGTCGGCGGCCATGTCCAGATGCACCGGGACGTGCGCCACATACGTGGCCACGGCTGCCAGCGCCCTGCCACGGGCTGCCGGGTCCGGAAGCCCGGCGGCTTCGACGGACGCACGCTCAGTGTCACCGAGCACGGCGTGCAGCAGAGCCAGCCCAGTGGCGAGCAGAGGCTCCGTGTGGAGGCGCGCGCGGGCCTCTGTCTCCAGCGCGGCGACGTGGGCCTGCATCGGCACGCCGGCGGTGTGATCGCAGAGGGCTCTGACCAATTCGGTCCCGGATGTACCCATGCCCGACGCGCCACCTCCCAGCCCTGGCGGCCCGCTCTCGACGATCCGTGAGAGGACGGCCGCCGGTTCAAGACCCATCTCCACTGCCAGAGCAGCCCGTCGGTACGGAACGCCGGCCCGGCCGGACGGCCTGCGCCCAACGGCGGGGACAGCCCACACCCTGGCTCGTTCAGCGTCGCCCACGCAGGCGAAGGCCTGGGCAATCAGCCCTCGCACGGTCGGCGGTTGTACGCGCTTCATACGCGCGGCGATCCCAGCTGCCTTTTCCGCATACCGCCTCGCCTCGTCATGACGACGAGCGTCCGCGTATGCCAGCGTCGCAGAGGTGAGTACGCGTACGTGTAGGGGCGTGTCCGACAACTCGTCCACCACGGGCAGGAGCCTTTCCCACGCATCATCGAATGCGCCGGGCAGGGCCTGTGCAAGGAAGGGCAGCCACTCGGGGGCGCTGCGTTCGACGGCCCGCCCAGTGAACCGGTCAAGGCTCTGACGCAGCCGGGGGCCGTCCCCGAGGTCCGACAGACGACTCATGTCCTTGAGCAGCGCCGCAGTCTCCTTCACACCAGTCGTCTCGGCTGTCGCCTCGCCCAGGTCGTCCTCGTCCGGAGGACCGTCGAGAAGCTCCAGGGCCCGGGACGCAGCTTCTTCTGGTGCGTCGGCGACCAGCGTGCGTATCTCGCCGGGCGCCTCCCCAACGTCGAGCAGCGCCCGGACCACTCGGAATATCGTCTCGCCCAGGACGTCCTGCGGGGCGTACTCCAGCAGATCCCGCACCCCGCGCCGAGCTGCGTCGGCCAGTTCACGAGCCTTGTCCGGTAAAGCTCCTGCGAGCGCGGACGCGGCGAGGGCTCGACAGTCGACGACGCTCAGACTCGTCGATGCCATGCCCAGCTGCTCGACGAACTCCATCAACGTGCGATGGACCGCCTCAACCCGCCCGGCGTCAGCCGCGGCCACGGCCGCCCAGATCTCCACCGCTAAGACGGGACGCCCTTCATCCGCCTCGGCCTGATAGTCCGCCTCGATCTCCAACTCGTCCAGCAGCAAAGCCGCGAACTCCGGCCGAGCGCCAGCCAGCAGGGATGCGGCCTCGGCCACCGGAGCGACATTCTCCGGCCTGCTGAAATCGATCTGTTTGAGCACGCGCACGGCCTCGTCCGCCGATCCCGTGGCGGCAAGCGCCACGGCAGCCCGCGGCAGAATCGCCTGCGTGTCCATCTCCGTCGATGCAGACAGCACCGAGTCCTGGTACCTGGACCGCTCCGCCCACACCGCTGCCTCGCGCGCAAGGTCCGCCGCTCGTTCCGCTGCCTCGGGCATCCCGGTCGCCAAGAGGGCTCGAACCACCTCGATGAGGCGCACCGCCTTGGATGCCGGATCCAGGGCCGACAGCGCCAACGACCGGGCCCGATCAGCATCGCCGACGACAACCAGGGCCGGCAACACCTCGCGCGGCAGCGTACGGTTCTCACCCCTCAGAAGCGAGCGGGAAGCAGCGGCCGGCGCCAAGACGGCAGACGCTGCTGTGGCCCCAGTAAAGCGGTCAAGGGAGGAGAGTGCGAGGTCGGCACGCCCCATGTCAGCAAGGCGCAGGAGTCGGCGGTGGTCGAGGGCGAAGGCGGTATAGCGGTCGAAGTCTTCGCTGCCGCTGAGGAGTTTCTGGTAATGGTGGAGCAGGTACACCGGAGTGGTATCGGGCCAGCCTTCAGCTCGGTAGCGGTCCGCCCAGGTATGCAGGCGGATGGTCAGGGCTTCAATCAGCCCGGGCCCCAGTGCCTCCTCGGCCGCCGCGTACAACTGCTCGTGAGCCAGAACGAGACTCTCCGGTTCGAGATCCTCGGCGCTAAGGCCCCGTCCTGCCACGTTGTGCAGCATGCGCTTCAGCACGCGTGGCATCGGGGCCGGGACAGTCGGATCGAGATCGATCAGCTCAATCAGGTCGGCATAGGTGAGACCACCCCTCGCGACGAGCAAATACCCGATTACTTGCTGCCCCCACCCCTGGGGTTCGTCGATCAGTGCGTCGAGTTCGACTGCGGCGATATCGCGCAGCACAAGGGCATGCGGCGAAGGACGAAAGCCTGGTACTCCGTCGGCATCGCGCAGTGGATGGTCCGCATCCAGATCGGTGGGCAGCGGCGGGTGCCGGCGGAAACTGACGAGGACGACCAGTTCCGGGTACGTCTGCTTCGGCAGCAGCCCGGCGATACTCTGCCCACCCGGCCGCGCCCCGGCGTCCTCATCCAGCCCGTCCACGACCACGAGCAGTTTGCGGCCCCGCAAGCCACTCGTCCGAGCGGCCTCTTCCCACAGCTCCACAAGCGTGGCCCGGTCCACTGTGGGTCGCCGTCTGCCGACGTGCCGCCCAAGTACAGAGACCATCGTGGAGAGGAATGCCTGCGCGTTGTCCGTATCCTGTCCCCGTCGGACGAAGTAGCTCACAAAATCGATGTCGATATCAGCCGCGTAACGCGCCGCGAAGGTAGCCAGCAGCGCCGTCTTCCCGGACGAGGGATCACCACGCAAGACCAAGTAGCCAGAACGGGTACGGACCAACTCGGCAAGCCGATCGAGGTCCGCCTCGCGATCGAGGAGGGTCGGGGGCAGGAGGCTTTTAGCGGCGGGGGCGTACTGGAATCGGCCAGGCCGGGCCCTCCGGGGATCGTTGCGCGGTCGGCCGCCACGGTTCCTACGGCTCTCCGCCACCGCGTCCTCGATGGCCTGATCCCAATCCCTCCACTCGACACGCACCCCCGCTCTTCCGGCCAAGTACTGTACCAATGAATGGTACTTGGGAAGATTTCCCGTCGTCGGAGCCGTGCGCGCCTCCTCCCGTTCGGAGAGCCATCCGCCGATGGTCGAGCGGCTGGCACCCGACTCGCGGACCATCTGCGCGTACGTGATCGGGCCGTGGGCTCGCTCGGCGTCCCTGTGCAGATTCCTCAGCATGGCGGTCAGCCGAGCGACGGCACTTCCGGTACTCAAACGGCTTCCTCCGCAGTCCCCGGACAACTTTTTTCGTAGGCTACGACCAGCGCGGATGCCACCGCAGGACGTTTCCGATATCGCCGGAAACCCGCCGGACGCGAGAGAACTACCGCACTCGCCGCCCGTCACTCGCCGGACGGCCCGTCCGAGAGGTAGCCCCGCCATGTCCGCACTACCCGCCCTAGTTACCAACGCCACGACCCTGACCGCCGCAACAGGCCTCCTGTACACGGCGACCCTGCTCGGCGTCGCCCTCGTCTCCGTTGCCTCCCGCAACCCGACCCGTCGCCGCGACGCCCGCGCGACGCTGGCGATCCTCGTTCGGCGGCGGTCGCGCGCATGACGAGATGACTCGGACAGACGAGTTAGACCGATCAGTTGAAGTCACATTCGCTCAAGCACCGCCGCCGCTAAGCCTCCGACTGCCAGACTCAATTCACGCGGACTCGCGATGTTTCCTCCCTTGCTCCGTGCCCTGACCAACTGGCAGGGCACGGAGCGCAGGAGGAGAGGAGTGCGCATGTTGGAAGATCGTCCGACGCCATGGCCAAAGGCACGTCTGATCGAATTAAGGAGGTGGTTGTGGGCCCACAGGGGTGACCTGGCTCGGCTGGCATTCGAAGCCTGTGCGTCGGCTGCGCTGTCCCATCTGATGACGCTCGCCTGAAGGAGGTCCCTCCCGGCAGTCTCATTGCCGGGAGGGACCACCTCCAGCCGCGCCCAGCCCTTGCCCCCACACACAGACGATGTCGACATGCCCCAGGGCGAACCCTCCGGACGATACCGGAAGACCTTGACCTGGACGTTGAAGAGTCCCTGCTTAGCAGGGGTGCCCCCTTAGATCAGTCCGTTGACGCAAGCGCGTCACCGTTTTCCCCGCGCTGGCGGGGATCCCTCCGCTCCCCCTCCCCCACGGACACGCGACATAACGGAACCCTTTCTCTCCGCCCTTCCACTCCTACTAACTTCCTGCTCCATTCAGGTGAACGAACCGCATGACGACGAGGTCAACCACCATGCACCTGTCTGACTTACCCCCGCCCAACGGCAGTTCCAGGATCCCCCGTTGGGACCCCCGAGAGCACACATGCGTGCGGGCACTGAAGCAGGACGGCGGCGTCGTCGACCTGAATCTTGTGCAACTGTTCGCTCGGGCAGAAGAGTTGCGGGACATCGACGGAGCAACCCCGGGCGAGAAGGCCGCCGTCGTAGAGTTCCTCCTCGCACTGTGCTACGCCTCCGACACGTACCCAACATCCGATGAGGAATGGTTGCACCGGGTGCAGGAGCCCGGTCCGACGCCGTTCGGGGCTGTCGTGTCGTGGCTGACCGACCAGTCCGACGAGGACTGGAACCTCTTCCATCCCACCAAACCCCTGGGACAGAACAGCCTCCTTGCTCCCTTCCTGGAGCAGCACGGCACGGGACCCGCCCAATTGGTCATCGAACGCGCCGGGGACTACAGCCAGTTCGCCGACCACCACCACCTGGAGCACAGCGACCCGCTGCCTGCCGCCGAAGCCTTCCGGGCCATGCTTACCCAGCACTCCTTCGGCCTCTCCGGCCGCGCCCGCATATCGGGCAAGGCCACCCTGGGCCCGGCCATCACCAACCTGGCCACCGGGCGGCTCGGCGGCCGCATCCGGGTCCTCGCGCTCGGCCAAAGCCTCGGACACACCCTGCGCCTGAACCTGGCCCCGACCACCAACGACCCGCGCGTACTCAACCTGACCTGGACCACTGGACCGATCGAGCGCCGGGGCTTCACGACCAAACCTCCGGCCCGCCCTGTACGAGGATTCGCCGACCTCCACAGCTACCTCGGCCGCTCCGTACTGATGCGTCCCAAACAAGGACTCGACCGCGACCAAGCCGCCGTCGACCGCGTCCTGATCGGTGCTGGCGAACTCCTCGATCTCAAAGCAGAGTTGCATCTCCAGGACGCCGTCATTTCCGAGACCCGTACCGGCGAGAAGAAGCCGCTGTGGCCATCCGCCACCCGTGACCTGTGGCGCGAGGCGCATGCCCTCTACGCCGCCGTGAAGGACGGGACAGGCGGACTGTACGCACGCCTCGCGAAACTTCCCAAGGAGAAGGCCGCGGACCGTCACCCCTTCGACCTGCTGGCCGTCGGTCTCCTCTCCAGCAAGGCCACCCCCATGGGCTGGGTCACCAGTGTCTTCCCCTTCGCCCCAGGCCTGGCCCCACACCTCTACAACGCATCACGACGCGGGTCTGAAGTGGCCGAACACATCGCCCGCAGCCTGGACCGGGCAGCCTACGCAGCCTGGGAGATCGCCTACCCCAACCCCAAGCCCTCCGACAAGAAGGCTCAACTGGCCCGCTTCGACGCCCGCGGCGAGCAATGGAAGGCAACCGAGGAACCCTTCCACACCCTGCTCGTCGACGTCGCCGACGGAGCAATGGTCGCCGACTGCATACCCGGATATGTGGAGTGGCTCCTGGAGATGGCAAGGGAATTCCTGGACAAGCGTCTCGACTCGCTGCCGAAGAACGGGCAGGGACTGCGAGCCCGCGCCGCCGCACGCAGACGCTTCGAATCCGAACTCACCAGCACCCGGGCCCCGGGCGACCTCACCAGCCTTACGGAAGGAGGAGCATGACCAGCGCATCCGGACAGCGGACCACAGAAGAATCCGCCGACCAGCTGACCGCCCACCTCATCGCGCTCGTGCGCAACCACCAGTACGGCGACCTCGCCCAGCTTCGGCGCAGCGGCGTGAAGACCACCGCCCACATCCGAGCCGGCTGGTCCGCCCCCAACGAGCAGGACCGGGACATCTACGAACAGGTCGCCTTCCTGTTCGCCCTCTACCACCGCGGCGTGGGACACCCAACACGCGGCTACGGAAGCCTCGGCACGGCTGCCCGCAGGATCGGCAGCCGCACAGACCCCAAACACCGAGGCCCCGGGGACCCCGGCGCCGCACGGCTCGTCGACCGCATCGTGGCCAGTCGACGCATCCCCTGGCGACACCTCCAGCACTCCATCGCCCGGCTGCGCTCGTGCGAGCAGCAACCACCGTCCTGGACACAGCTCGCTGTTGACCTCTCCCAGTGGAACGACCGCAAGGCCCGCATCGCCTACAACTGGGCCGTCGACTTCCACGCGCCGTACACCAACGCCAGGAAGACCACCCAGAAGGGCAGCAGCACGTGACTGAAACAGCCACCTCGCGAGGCCAGTTCCTCTCCCTCCACCTACTGGAGACCCTGGTCGCGGTCCTTCCCGTACGAGACGAAAACGGCTCGCCCAAAACGCTCGTCTACGGCGGCGCCGAACGTCACATGATCACCAGCCAGGCGCGGCGCCGAGCCGAGCGAGTCCACGCCCGCAACCGGGCCAACGCGGGGCAGGGTCCGCTCGCCGGGCGCACCACCGGCCTCCGTACCCGGGAGTGGGCACTCATCACCGCTCGGGCGCTGGAAAGTCACCACGGCTGGGACAAGGACGAAGCCGTGACCACCGCCCGCGCCGTACTGGAAGCAACCGGGCTCAAGTTCGGCGAACTGTCGAAGAAGACCGTCGCCAACCTCACCAAGGTACTGCTGTTCGCACCCGCCGACACCGGCGACCGAATCGCAGCACACATCGCAGCCCAGGCTGAGGAGTTGCGCGCCTGGCGGGACTCATACCTGGCCGCGCAATCCGCCACCGCCACACCCAAGCGCGGCACGCGCAAGCCCTCCGAGGAGAACGGCGACGAAGAAGGCGAGGCGGCGGCCAAGACGAAAGACCTGCCGCCGCTACCGAAGGCATCACGAGCCGCGGTACTCACCGCGCTGGCCCCACGCGACGCCATCGACATCGCCCTGTATGGGAGGTTCCTCGCGGAAATCGCCGACTCGCCCAATGTAGACGGCGCCGTACAAAGTGCACACGCGTTCACTATTCATGAGGCCGAGCAGGTAGACGATTTCTATGCGGCGGCAGACGACGCGAAACTGGAGCGGAAGAAGAACGCCCTGGACTTCCTCGACGCGGCCGACGACGCCGGCGCGGGAATGACGGGATACCAGGCTCTTATCTCCGGTACGTTCTACCGACACGCCGTCCTCGACCGCCACCAGCTCAAGACCAACCTCCAGGTCGCAGGCATGACGGAAGAGCAAGCCAGCGAAGCGACAATCGCCGCCGAGCAGGAGTTCGTCAACGCATTCGTCGAAGCCTTCCCCGAGGCCAAAAAGAACTCCACCGCCTCCACGGGCTCACTCCCCGGGCTGGTACTGGCTTTCGAGGGCGAACGCCCCTACAACTACGCCGGTGCCTTCCAGAAGCCCGTGGACGAGAACCCCGTCAACACTGACGAAAAGGAGATGGCGACCGGCGGAGAAGGACCGGCCGGACTCGCCGGAGTACGACGCCTGCTACGCCACCATGACTTCGTCAGCCAGCGCCGCCCCGACATCCGCTCAACCCGACTGCTCACCTACGACCCACAGGTCGACGCCCTCCTCGACGAACTCAACACCTCAGACGCCAATCGGGTGACCACCATCGGAGGGCTCACCCCATGACCCATGTACTCCTCCTCCGACTCGCCGGCCCACTGCAGTCCTGGGGCATGACCTCCCGGTTCCCCGCCCGCCGCGACTCACACAGCCGCCCCACCAAATCAGCAGTGATCGGGATGTGCGCAGCAGCCATGGGGCTGCCACGCGACGCCGACCTGGACGAGTTGGCCCAGGTGACCTTCGGTGTACGAGCCGACCATCCCGGCACTCCCGTCCGCGACTACCACACCGTCGGTGCAGGGAAATATCCGCTGCGCCCCCGCGACCTGATCACCGACCACCGACGCGCCGCCGCCACCTCCGCCAACCTCGACACCGCCACCGGAGACCAGTTCGGCCACCACACCCTGCCCCACTGGTACGGCGCGCCCAAGAAGATCGCCGCTGATCCGGTCTCTGGCGTATTGGTGTCCGGCGAGCTGACCCGCACGGCGCTCATCACCGAGCGGTGGTACCTCGCCGACGCGACGTTCCTGGTAGGGCTCCAGCACGAGGACGAGGGCTTCTTGTCAACCGTCGGGAAGGCGCTGGAACACCCACGGCGCTTGCTGTGGCTGGGCCGGAAGTCCTGCCCCCCGTCCGGAACCCTGACGCTCAAATCGGCCCCCGGCGACCTCGCCTCGGTATTCGACACCCACCAGCTCCTGCCCGGCCCCGACGGCACCGCCGACCCACAACGCAAGCCCTGGGGATGGTTCCAAGCCCCGCCTTCCGAACGGGGCGCGACACCCGTACAGGACCAGCCAGTGCACTTCGACTCGCTCAGGCCCGAACACACCACCCGCTGGGAAGTCCGCCGCCGGATCACGATCGCGCCGAACGCCGACGACTGGAAGGGCATCGTCCCGTGAACAACCCCCCGCAGGCCCGCACAGCGACGGCTCAGGCCCGTTTCATCGCGACCCACTCAGTTCTGACCCTTGACGCACGACACCCGTACGTAGCGAAGTCATTGATCGACGCCCAGGACATGCACCGCACGGTGATGAGCGGTTTCAAAGGGTGGGTGGACAACGGCAGTGCCGACGCCCGCGCCCAGATGGGCGTCCTATCGACATGGGCCGTGGATCTCAAAGCAGCCGCCCTCGTCCTGGTCGTACAATCCAAAGTCGCGGCAGACTGGAGCCACGTGCCCCGCGGCGCGCTCCGGGACGACCCGCACTTCATCACCGTCGACCGCACCTTCCGCACCGGTGACACGGTCGGGTTCCGTTCGGTCATCAACCCGACCTACGGCAAGAGGCAGTTCGGTCCCAGCGGGGAGCTCGTCCGAGGAAGGCGCGTAGCCCACACCAAACCGGATGGCGTCAGGAAATGGTGCGCACGCCACTTCGGGGACAGTCACACTCCCGGCCCCGTCGGCGCCACCGTGGACCCCAACTCCCTGTCGGTCCGCCTCCTGCCCACCGTTTCCAGTCCCGCGCCCCATACACGCCTCAAGGTCGCCCGCGCCGAGCTCCGCGGTTCGCTGTCCGTCGTCGACCCCACAGCCTTCGTCACGGCGCTCGGCACAGGCATCGGCCATGCCCGTGCCTACAGCTGTGGGCTGATCCTCACGCGCTGACCTGGGGCAAGCGC
Source organism: Streptomyces sp. NPDC048696 (assembly GCF_043198895.1). Classification (NCBI taxonomy): domain Bacteria; kingdom Bacillati; phylum Actinomycetota; class Actinomycetes; order Kitasatosporales; family Streptomycetaceae; genus Streptomyces; species Streptomyces sp. NPDC048696. The sequence continues at coordinate 107,835 of NZ_JBICVJ010000010.1, forward strand.
CGTCATGAGCGTCGGTGGCGTACAAACCGTGGTGCCCGCGCGTGCGGGGGTGGCGTCGTCGCCCTGGCCGGTCCCGAGAAGCGGGCCGCCGCCCTGTCGATCCTCTTCGGAGGCTCAGCGCCGCCACCGCCCGCGGCTCCCCCATCGGCAATGCCATCAGCGGGATCGACTGGCCCGGCACCATGATGTTCGTCGCCGCCGTCGGCGTACTCCGCAACCGCATCGTCATCAACACCGCAGGCGTCACGGCCGTCCTCGTCTTCCTCACCACCCGATGGGGCAGCCGACACCTCGTATCAGCGTGCATCGGTGTCGTGATCTGGGGCGCGTGCGGCTGGGCCCGGCTCGTCCCGATCCCGCACCGACTCGTCGGCGGCTTCCTCCTGGACGACGTGGTATCCGTGAACCACCTCGGCCTACCCGCAGCCGCGATCACCGCCACCGGTCTGCTCATCGGCGAGCTGGATCACCGGCTCATCCGGCGCGACGCGAGGGCCGTCGCAGTCACGGCCCCTGTCCCGGCCCGCACGAGCGGCACCATCCCCCGGGCCGCAAGCGCCTCCCGCGTCGACCGCCCCTGACCTGACCCGACCCCGCCGAAGGCATCTTCCGGTGCGTGCGGACAGTCCATCGGCCCTGGTCGTATCAGGGCCTACGCGCGGATGAGCCTGCCGACCAACTCCGGGTTCCACTCGACATACTCCACGCCCGCTCCGTCCGCGTGGCGGGCGTAGAGGAACCGCCCCGTCGGGCCGTCGGTTACGGGGGTCGTGATGGTCGCCTTCGCCGATGCCAGCGTCGTCTGGAGGTCGTCGAGGTCGTCGACGACGACGGTGGCGGAGGCATGGTCGTACTTCGCGCGTTCCTCAGCCGAGCCCGCGATCACCAGGAAGTCGCCGATGGCGGCGAGGCCCACCGCCTCGAACGCCAGCCGCAAGTGGGGTTGCTCGCCGGTAAGTTGCTCCAGGAGAGGCAGTGCGCGGTCGAGGTCGTCGGTCCATAGGCGTGCGTAGGTCTTCAGGATGGTCATGGCCGTGCCCTCTCACGTCTCTTCCGGGTTCTCTGGAACCGTAGGTGCGTAGCCTCGGGCGTGGAAGAACGCACTTTTCGGTGAGAGAGGAACCTCATGGAAACCGAGCAGCCCCAGCCCGTACCCGACGACGCGGACTTGACGCGCACCGAATCCCTCGCCCGCGAAATCTTTTCGGAGGTGGCCAACAAGTGGGCACTGCTCGTCATCAACGCCCTGGGGACGCGGACACTGCGGTTCACCGAGCTCAGAGCCGAAGTCGAGGGCATCAGCCACAAAATGCTCACCCAGACCCTGCGCGGGCTGGAACGGGACGGGGCGGTGCACAGGACCGTGTACGCGACGGTGCCACCCCGCGTGGACTACCGCCTCACCGAGGCAGGCGCGGCGCTACGCGACACGGTCAACGGCATGTGCGCCTGGACCCGCCGCTACCTCGACGAAATCGACACCGCACGACGCCGCTTCGACTCGGACGACCATTCGGATGGCCATGGCACTGTGCGTTGAGTCCCCCCACTCCCGCAGGGGATCTCCACCCTCGGGCCAACAGTCCCGGGCTAGATCGCATGGGGGTCCCCGCGCACGCGCCGCCGCACCGTCCCTAGTTCACGCCCGCCGTGAACTCGTCGAACAGGCGCTTCGCCGTCGGCGAGGTGAACATGCGCTTCAGCTCCGCTCGGGCGATCCGGCGGCGGAACTCCCCTTCGTAGGAGGCGTCTCCGGCGTTGTGCATCAGCTCGGTGATCCAGACCGCGAACGCCTGGTAGTTCCAGATGTGGCGCAGGCAGGTCTCCGAGTAGGCGTCGAGAAGGGCCGCATCGTTCTCCCTCACCCGGCCGATGATGGCGCGGGCGAACACCTCCGTGTCGTTCAGAGCGAGGTTGATCCCCTTCGCGCTCATCGGCGGGACGAGGTGCGCCGCGTCTCCGAGCAGGTACAACCTGCCGTAACTCAAAGGGCTGTACACCACACTACGAAGCGGCACGAGCCGCTTGTCCAGGATCGCGCCGGTCGAAACGGGAGTGCCGAAGCGGGCCTCCAGCTCGCTCCAGATGCGTTCGTCCGGCCACTGCGCAAGGGTGTCGTCGGCCGGGCACTGGAGGTATAGCCGACTGGCGTTCGTGCCACGGGGGATCAGCCCGGCCATACCTCGGGAGTGTATCGCCATGGCTGCGGGATCGGCCGGTACATCGGCCAGGACGCTCAGCCAGGCGTACGCGAACTCATGGGCGTGGCGTGTGAGTACGCCTGCGGGGATGGAGGCCCTGCTGACGCCGTGGTGACCGTCGCAGCGGCGATGTAGTCGCAGTCGACTGTCTTCGTCGAACCGGCGGCGTCCCGATAACGGACGCGCGGGCGCTCGCCGTCGATGCCGTCAATGCCGTCAATGCCGTCAAGCAAGACGTCGGCGGCCTCGAACCGGAGGTCGCCGCCCTCGCGCAGGAAGACGTCCGTAAGGTTGCGTACGAGGACCTGCTGCGGGCAGAAGGCGATTTCGTCGACCTCATCCCCGCCGAAGACGAGCGGCAACTCCTCGCCGTCGAGCCGGAAACCCATCATCTTCGAGGAGAGGAAGCTCTCCACCATCTCTTCGAGGCCCCACTCCCGGTACATACGCACCCCTCGGGCGTCGACGGTTCCGGCCCGTTGCCTCTGCTCGACGTATGCCCGGCTGTGCTTCTCCACAACAATGCAGTCGATGCCGCTGCGCAGCAGGAGATTGCCGAGAGTGAGTCCGGCGACCCCGGCTCCCACGATGACGACCGCGGTGCTCTCACCTGTATCCATCATCTGTCCGTCTCCCCTTCGCTACGCCTGTCGTCGCCCGGTGCGGCGCGGCGTGCCCACCCCCCACTGTGAGACGCGCCGCGATTTCCCCCAACTGGGAAACGGTCAGCGAATACGGCAAAGCCGCCAAGGTGGGAACGGCGTACGGCTACGACCTCTCGCCACGCAGTTGGGCATGGAAGCGGCCCGGGGTCTCACCGACGATGGTGGTGAACGCCTCGATGAAACTGGAGGGGTTGGACCACCCGCACTCCATCGCGGTGTCGGTGACCGACCGGCCGTTGGTGAGGTGCACCAGGGCGTGATGGATGCGCAGGATGGTGCGCCAACGGTGGAAGCTCATACCGAGGTCGGTGTGGAACAGACGGCTCAAGGTCCGCTCGCTCGCCCCCACCGTCCGCCCCAACGCCGCCAGGGTCGCGGTCCGGCCGGGATCGGCGTGCAGCAGGGCGGTCACTGCTCTCAGCCTGTCGTCGCGCGGTTCGGGCAGGTGAACGGACGGCTCGGGGGCCTCGGCGAGCTCGTCGACCACCACCGTGAGCAGCCGCCGGTCGGCCCCGGGGCGGAACTCCGGCCGGTCGGTCAAGGCCAGAAGCGCCTCCCGTAGCAGCGGGCTCACCTCGAACACACCGGGGTACGCGGTGAGTTCGCCGCACAGGTCGACGGGGATGTCGAGCAGGCGGACGTCGGTTCGGCCGTAGAAGCGATGGGAGTGGTCGAATCCGGGCGGCGTCCACGTCACCCGGTTCGCCGGGGCGAACCATGTCCCGCGTTCGGTCGTGGTGGCGAACGCTCCGGCGGCGGCGTACACCAGCTGGCCGTGGGTGTGGGAGTGGGCGTCGAGGTGGCAGCCGTGCGGGATCCAGGCCGCACCACGAGGCGTCTCCGCCGATGGTGTGTCAGGCGTTGTGAAGCGCGGTGAGGGTTGACGGGGTTCCGGCATCGGCCGCCAGCGTACCGGTGGCCCGGCGGCTGTTTCCCGGAAGCCGGTCGGCGGCCTTGCGGCACCTACTGTTCGGGCCCGTCCGACTGGCGCAGCAGGCGACAGGTAGCCCCATGGGGGCTGTCCAGTTCGACTTTCGACAACAACCGGCATCCCGCACCGCCGCCGCCTGACACCGCCACGGCACGAGATGTCCGTCCAACACGCTGACGGCCAGCCGGGGATCGTCACCCGGCCGACCGTCGCTGTCCCCGCTGTGGGGTCAGTTGATGTTGACCGCGGTGTCGTCGAGCACGAACGAGGTCTGCTTGGTGTAGTCCTCGTGCCCGGTGAACTTCAGCGTCACCGTCTGACCGGCGTAGGCCGACAGGTCGAAGGTGTGCTGGGCGTAACCGGTGACGTGGTCGAGGTTGGAGTAGGTGTGCAGGGTCGACAGTACGGTGCCCGAGCTGTTGAGGACCTGCACCTTGAGGGTGTCGTAGGCGTTGGTCGTGGAGGTCTCCGTCGTGTCGACGTGCAGCCAGAAACTCAACTGCTCTGAGGAGCAGCCGGTCGGCAGGGTCAACGTCTGCGACAGGGTGTCGGTGTGGGTGGTGCCGTAGCCGTCCAGCCAGGCGTCCCAACTGCCGGAGTGCGGTGGCTCGGTGGAGGAGTTGGCCACCACGCCGGTGGTCGTGGACCAGGGCGAGGCCGTGCCCGTCTCGAAGCCTGGGTTGCCCAGGAGTTGCCGCGCGGTGCAGCCACTGGGCGTGGCGTTCGCCTCGTTGCTCTGGGGGCTCTCGCCGATCGAGTTCACCGCGGTGACCTTGTAGTAGTAGGTCTGTCCGTCGGTGAGCCCGGTGTCCGTGCAGGAGAGCACCACGGCCAGGTTGCCGCAGCCGCCCGAGGTGAGCAGGGTCTCCGAGCCGCTGGAAGTGCCGCGGTAGACCTTGTAGGAGGTGATGTTGACGCCGCCGTTGCTGGCGGGGGCCTTCCAGTTCAGCGTGACCTGCCCGTTGGCGGGCGCGGCGGTGAGGCCTGTCGGGGCGCCCGGCGGCGCGCCGGCGATGGGTGAGGCCGTGATCGTCACGGTCGACGTGGCGGTCTTGGCGGGAGAGGAGCTGTCGGTGACCGTCAGCGTCGCCGTGTAGCTCCCGGCCGTGCTGTAGGTGTGGTTCGGGTTCTGCGTGGTGCTCGCCGCGGAGCCGTCACCGAAGTCCCAGCTGTACGAGTACGCGGGTGTCCCGCCCGTGGCCGTAGCGGTGAACGACACGTTCAGCGGCACCTGCCCGGAGGTCGGCGCGGCCGAGGCGCTGGCCGCCAGCGGGTTGCCGACCGCGCTCACGTTCAGCGCGACCGTCGAGGTGGCCGTGTGGGCCGGGGAGGCGCTGTCGGTGACCGTCAGCGTCGCCGTGTAACTGCCGGCCGTGCTGTAGGTGTGGCTCGGGTTCTGCGCGGTGCTGGCCGCGGAGCCGTCACCGAAGTCCCAGCTGTAGCTGTAAGGCGCCGTCCCGCCCGAGGCCGAGCCGGTGAAGTCGACCGCCAGCGGCGCGTTGCCCGTGGTCGGCGAGGCGCCCGCGGAGGCGGACAAGGGCGTGGCGCCCTGGATCCACAGGTCCTCCAGCGGATCGCCCAGGCCTGCCTGGTCGTTGGTGGTCATCGGGAAGGTGCTCAGCCCGATGTTGTTGTTCGGGTCGATGACGCCCGGGTGGACGTTCTCCATCACCCGCTCCATCGCCGCCAGCACGTTGTTCGTGGAGTAGGCGACATGGCTGACATTGGCCTGCTTCATGTACTTGGGCGAGGCGATGACGACGGTCGGCACCCGGTAGGTGTTGCTGACGTGGTCCGGGCCGTTGCTGCCGTTCTGGGTGTCGTCCTCGGTCACCACGATGACCGTGTTGTCCTTGTAGGACGCGTTGTTCATGATGGAGTCGACGATCTGCCGGGTGACCGAGTCGTTCTTCTGGATGTCCTGGTAGGTGCCGGGGTGGTCGTTGAACAGCTCGACGTAGGAGTACGCGGGCAGGCCGTTGGCCGTCACGAAGTTCATGTAGTTGTTCCCGATGACCTGGTCGTCATCGTTCTGCGCCTTGCAGGTGTAGTTGTTGTAGTCGAGCTCCTCGGGGATCGTCGTGCCCGGCCGGTTGACCGGCAGCACCTCAAGGGCGTTGGTGGCGGGGTTGCGCCAGTAGCCGCTGCCGGTGCTGAGCATCCAGTAGAAGTCGCCTTCGGTCACCATCGACAGCTGGGCGGTTCCGCTCCCGATGCCCGTCTGCGCCACACAGGGGTTGGTTCCCTCACCCGACGGGCCCGAGGCACCCTTGAGGAAGCGGTCGAACTGGGTGCCGGTGGCGGCGGGGTAGGACTGCTGCTGCGAGCTGGAGGACGACTGCGCGGAGAACATCCACCAGTGGTTGGGTCCGCTCGGGGGTTGCGTGCCGGTGCTGTAGGAGTCCAGCAGCGAGTAGGTCTTGGCGAGCGTGTGCAGGTTCGGCACCGAGCTCATGTGGTTCGTACTCTGCACGACGCCGTTGCACCCTGACTGCACCGTAGTGGCGCAGTCACCGAGATAGTCGTCGAAGGTGTGGTTCTCCCGGGTCAGCATCACGAAGTGCGTGAACGGCGGGAAGTAAGGGGCGAGCGGGTTCGTCGCCGCGGTGGTGGCGGTGGGCTTCCCGCCCCCGGTGGCCGCCTTGGCCGAGTAGTTGTGCGGCTGCGGGAACTTCGCGAACTCAACGCCCGGCGCGGCGAAGTGGGCGCCTGTGCAGTTGTAGTCGTCGGGCTTGTAGGACTGGGGACGCTGCCCCTCGGGCAGGTTCTTGGCGTCTTCGGGGTCCTGGTCGGCGTTCCAGTTCTTCAGTGTGCACGAGCCCACGCCTGTCGCGGGGTGTGCGGAGCCGCTCGCTCCTGCTCCTTGCGCCGAGCCCTGCGTCCCACCGAGCAGAAGGGCCAGGCCGGCCACGCCGACCAGCCATAGTCTGGACTTCTTCATCGGCACTCCCGTATCGAGTCACGGTCTACGCGCGGTGAGTTTCAGCCACTACGGGATTGTGACGACGGGTCAGGGACCCGACAAGGGGGCTCGTTTGATCGACTTAGCTCTTATCTGGGCAGTAATCCCGTGTTCGTCCACCGTTGTGGGCGGCGCAACTGGTGAACGTGACCGGGCTGATCGAGTAGACCGGGCAGTGCACGGCGACCCCAGTCGAGCCGAAAAGCTCGACGGTGGCCTGCCCTAGCAGGCCACCGTCCAGGTACTACTCGTGGAGTTCGGCCGCCTCCGGCCCGGTCACATGGTTCTTATCAGCGGAGTACGCGACAGGGTGAGGCCGCCCCCAAGCGTGCGGCCACCCCCAAGGCCACCCCCGAGGCCACCCCCAAAGGTGGGGCCCCGCAGCAGTTGTTCCGTTGAGGTGGGGCCGAGGCGGGTCCAGGGGCTGGCGGGATCGGCGGCGTCGGGGCGGTTCCCCTTCGTCCAGTACTTCGCCTTCCAGTAGAAGCCGCCGTACGAGACGACGGTGCGGGTGCTGCCGTCCGGGGTGCCCGCCACGACTTCGGTGCCCGGCGCCGTGCCGCTGTTGCGCGGCTCGGCGACGAAGTCCGGCTTCGCGAAGTCGGTGCCCGCCGCGAACGACACCAGCCCGTACGACCCGCCGTGGCGTGGCGCCCCCGTCGTCACCTCCCCGGAATCCGTGCGCAGCTGCCACCACTGCCCGGGACTGTAGTCACAGTCCCGCACGGTCAGCGCGCCGAGTGTGCTCGATGCGCCCAAACACTGCTCGTGGCCGCTGGTGCCGCTCTTGATCCGGAACCAGCCGCCGGCCGAGTCTTCACCGACCGTCCACAGCTGGTTGGCGTTGCCGTCCTGCTTCTCGATCAGGTGAGCGGTGGACCAGTCGCCGGGGTGGTCGAGGAGGTTGCCGCTGTTCACGTCCTCGATCTTCCACTTGTCGCCGGTCTGCCAGAACGAGAACGGGGCCCAGGCCGGATTGTACGTACGGCCGCCGTCCCACTCCTCGGCCTGGCAGCCCGGTCCGCCCGCCCCGGTGGGCGGCGACACGGCGGTGGTGTTCTTGCGCCGGTCCTGGCTCAGCCCGTACGTGGTGTCTCCGATCTTGAGGGTGAAGTTGGCGGGGCCGGTGATGGGCAGGTAGTACTTGAGCGCGATGTCGCGCGACTTGCCCGGTGGGATGTCCTCGCAGTAGCCGAGTTTCAGGGTGACCCGGTGGAAGTCCCCCTTCAAACCACCCACGTTGGGGCCGCTGTGGCCTGCCTGGACCGCGTCCTTCAGCTCCTTCCACGCCCCGTCCTTGACGAGGGGCGAGGTGCTGGTGGGGATGTCGAAGGCCAGCTCGGCGCCCGAGGGCAGCGACGCAGCGGTGTGGTTGGTGATCCGCAGCTTGGGCTGCTGGGGCCACAGGTCGTCCAGACCGGTGGGGAATTCGACGAGCTGGGCGCTGACGTCGAGCTGTTCCTTGGGGAGCCTGGCCGTCGATCCCTGCGCACGCTCGGCGCCGTAGGGCCCGGCGGAGCGCAGGGCGTCGTCGAGCGCGGTGGTCAGGGTGTAGCCGGGGCGGCACTCCCCCTCGGCGGGGCAGTCGTAATCCCCGGCGAGCTCCCAGAGCATCACACCGCCCGCACCCTTGTCCTTGACGTACTCGGCCTTGGCGGCGACGCCCTGCTCGTCCTCGGTCGACAGGAACGTCTTCTTGTCCTCGTGCCACAGCCAGGACGCCTTGAGCCTGTCGTCCCAGTGGCGGGTGTAGCCTCCGGTCGCGTTCGCGGGGTCGTCGGGGTCGAGGCCGAAGCGTTCGAGATAGCCCGGGGTGACACCGCGTTCGAGGTTCTTGGCGTGCCACATCGGGTTGGAACCGGCGCCGACCTCGCTGCCGTCGGGATTGGTGTCGTGCCACAGGTTGGCGACACCCTTCGCACCCGAACCACAGGCGATCCGGCCGCCGTTGGGGCCGGTCCCGGGCGGGCATGCCTTCTGGTCGGGCAGGTCGGACGTGCCCCACAGACCGTTGCCGACACCGCCGCTCACGTGATCCCAGCCGCGCGTGTAGTACGGCACGCCCAGATTGATGCGCCCGGCCTGCATCGCGCCCCGGAAGTAGTGGTAGGACCAGTCGGTGTTGAAGTACCCCAACTGGTCGTACTCCGGGTTCTTGGCCTTGTCGTACATCCCGGCCGCGGCCAGCTCGTTGTCGCGTCCGTCGTCCAGGAGCGGGGCCTGCGGGCCGACGAAACGGTTCCACGAACCGTGCAGGTCGTACGACATGGCGTTGACGAAGTCGAGGTACTGCAGCGCGGAGTAGTCCTCCATGCCGCGCACCAGGTAGCCGGATGCGGAAGCGGCGGTGGTCAGCTGGTAGTAGCGGCCGTCCGCCGCGCCCGCGCGGTCGAACCGCTCGCGCAGGGTCTTCATCAACGCGGTGTATCCGGCGGTGAGCCCCTTGCGCCGCGGGTTGGACACCGGCCAGTCCAGCGGGTTCCCGGTGTTCGGTAGCGCCGTGGGGTACTCGTAGTCGATGTCCGCGCCGTCGAAGCCGTAACGGCGCAGGAACTCCACCGTGGAGTCGGCGAACGTGTCGATCGCCGACTGGTTGACGCTGCCGTCCTCCTTGGTCGCCAGCGAGTAGAATCCGCCGTCGGCGGTGCGGGTGCCGTCCGGGTTGAGCCGCCCGCCGGTCTCGGCCCAACCGCCGACCGAGATCAGTGTCTTCACCCGGGGGTGCTGCCGCTTGTACTGGGTGAGCAGGTTGAACTGCCCCTGGTAGGGCAGGCCGCTGTCCATCTCCGCGCCCGCGATGCCCGGCCAGGTCATCCGCAGTGCCGGGTTGTCGGGGTCGTTGGGGTCGCCCACGGAGATCTTGTCGTCCTGGATGTGCGCGAAGGCGTAGTTGACGTGGGTGACCTGGCCCCAGGGAATACTGTTCGGCAGATACTGGGGCCGCCCGTCGGCGCCGGTCCGCCAGCCGGTGAAGTAGCCGACGACACGCCGGGGATGCGTACTGCCCATCCGCTCCCGCCCCTCGTCGTCGTACACCTGGCAGTACGGTGTGTTCACGTCGGGCGTCGCGGTCATACCGTCCGGCCGGCACTTGGGCTGATCGGCGGGGTCCGTGGACCAGGGGCCCGGCCCCTTCGGCTCACGGTCCGCGGCGGGCTGCGGGCCGCGCATCGACGAGCGCGCCCGGATCACCGCCGGGTCCGGCTGCTCGTCGAAGATGGTGTTGCGCAGCGACGTCCACACGTCGGTGATCCGATCGGGCCCGCCGAGCAGCTTGTCGTCGTTGGTGCCCGGGATCACCGAGATCGCGACGACCTGACCGCCCGCGAACACCGCTCCGCGCCCCGGTTCGTTCATCGTGCAGGCGATGCCCAGCGTGACGATCGCCTGAAGCCAGCTGCAGTACCACTCGGGCACACCGAAGCTGGCGTCGATGGCGTTGGTGAAACCCGCCGTCGGAGCCTTCTCCGCGGCGGCCTTGAGGCTGGGCCAGTGGTCGGCGATGGGCAGCGGGCCGCTGATGACGCGGTCGATGCTCCCGGGATTGGCCTCCACGCGCACGTACTGGTCGCCCTTGAAGAAGTACACCTCGTTCTTGCGCACCGACAGCGCGGAGTCGATACCGTCGGCGAACAACGCCTTCAGCTGCGGTGTGCTGCACAGACTCGTCCACCCGGTACAGATCGACCACGGCCCGTTCACCAGAGTGTCGTCCGTGGTCCCCGGATGCACGTTCTTGATCCGTACGTACTGACTGCCGCTGAACATGAACGCCTCGCCCGGCACATCGGGCAGGGAGAAGGCGGCATCGACCCGGTTGGCGAACTGGGTGCCGCGCAGGCTCGGCCAGTTGTCGCCGATGGACTTGATGCCCTTGTCGGGGCCGTCGACGATCTCGTTGGCGCCGTTGCGCCCGAGCTTCACCCGGGCGTACTGGTCACCGTGGAAGAAGTACGCCTCGTTGGTGGCCACCGAGAGCGTCGCGTCGATACCGCGGGCCGTACCCGGCCGCACCTGGGCGCCGTCCGGGCCCTGACCCGGCGTGTTGGTGCAGGAGAACTCCGTACCCCCGCGCGGCGACTGGCCGACGAGGCGGCTCAGGCAGGTGGCGAGCATCTGCTGGCCGAAGGCGTTGGGATGGACGGCCTCCTGCTGGTCGCCCTGGGACTGCCACAGCCAGTTCTTCGACGTCTCGAACAGGTACGGAACCCACCGCACCCACTCCGCCTGCTCGGCGGGCTGCGGTGTGCCCAGGCGGTTGGCCGATGTGGCCTGCTGCGCCGTCTTGGCGCACAACTCGTGCCCGTTGAAGGCGTCCTGGACATCGAGGAACGCCGCATCCCCGGTGCGGGCCGCCTGCCGGAGCATCGAGCTGATCCGGGGCATGACCGAGTCGCGCGCCCAGTCGGACGCCTGGGCGGTGAAGGGGCAACCACCCGACTCGTAGCGGTTGAGGGCGTCGCGGTAGCGGTTGTTGTCGTTGCGCGGGATCGGCGAGGGATAGGACTGCAGCACGACGCTGTAACTGCCGGGCTCCTGCGTGGCGTTGAGGGTCGTGTGGACGGCGTCGAGGGTCGCCTTGACCTTGCCCTGTACGTCACCGAGGGCGCTGGCAAAGCCGGGCTCCCTGCTCTTGCTGCACGAGGTGGTCAGGCGGTTGACGAACGCTTCGCCGCACGCCTTGACGATTCCGCTGAAGTCCAGGTCGTTGCCGCCCACCGACACGACGACCGTCTTGATGTCGAAGAACTGTGCCAACGCGGCCAGTTGGTCGATCTGCGGGTCCTCGTCCTTGAACTCGGTGCCGCGCACATGCTCGGTGGTGGCACCGGAGCAGGCCAGGTTGAAGCGGCGTTCCCGGCTGATGCCCGGCAGGTCGGCCGTCATGATCTCGGCGGTGTCGGACCGGTCGCACCGATTGCCCTCCTCCCCCTCGCCATTGGTGCCGTACGAGGTGTCGCCGTACACCCGGCTCAGATCGTGGTCGCACTTCGCCTCGTCCGCGTCACACGCCACGGCGGCACGGTCGGTGCCCCAGGCGGAGCCGTCGGCCCAGGTGTTCGCGTTGCCGAGCCATCGGCCGCCCTCCCCCGAGATGTAGCTGTCGCCGAGGGAGACGGCGGCGGGCAGCTTGGTCCCGCAGCTGTCGCCCTCGGCCGCCGAGGCACCGGCCGTACGGGCACCGGCCACGCGGGGGCCGACCGGGCAAGCCGGTGGCACATAGACGACGGGGTAGTGGTCGGACCCCATGCGATCGGGCCAGCGCACGGCGCGGTACCTGTCGATCGCCTCCTTGGACACCATGTAGTCCAGCTGGGACTTGGAGATGTTGGCGCCGTTCTTCTTCGTATAGGTCGGCAGCGTGACGTCCGAGTAGTGGAACGCTTCGCCGGGTTCACGGTCGACAATGTCTTCCAAAGGCGCGTCATTCACCGCGTTGCCGGTGTTGCCTATCGAGCGGGCGGTGGGGATCCGGTTGAAGTCCCCGAGCATGGCCCAGCGGTCGCCTGCGGCGCGTCGCGGGTCGTTGGAGCTCACGTCCTGCACGATGAAGTCGGCGTTGTTGTCGGCGCGGATCGTTTCGCTGGTCGCGTGGATCGAGTAGAACCAGGTGGGTCCGCCGCGCCCGGCGACGTTGAGGCGGATGCCAAGAGCCGGGAAACCCGCGGCCTTGGGAACGACGGCGGTGGCAGTGGGCAGCGGCCGCAGCACCTTGTGGTCGGGCCGCGTAGACAGCACGCTCAGGTCGTTCGCGTCCAGCAGCGCCTGTCCGGCGTTCCAGCTGCGCTGCACGATCACCACGGAGCGGTTGTTGACCCCCGGCGTCTTCACGCGGTACAGGTACAAGGAGAGCCCCGGTTGCGGGGTCCACCGGGTGCGATCGACTGTCCAAGTCCGCCGCGCCTCCCAGCCCCCCGGGGTATCAGGGTCCACGACCTTCCGGTCTTCCGGGACGTCCACCGACGGCTCGGCGACCCCGGGCAGGACGTCCCCCGCGAACTCGTCCCGCACCTCCTGGAGGGCCATGACGTCCAGACCGCCCGCCGCCTGCATGAGCGTGGGCACTTTGTCGTTCAGTCTCGACCTGTTGAATGCGAGGTTCCACGACGCGGCCTTGTACTGGAAGCCCCCCGGCACCGCGGCCGCCTTGTGCGCGGGCAGCACGAAGGCCGGGAGCAGCCCGGCCAGGAGAGCGACGGCCAGGAGCAGGACGACGGGCACGCCGTACCCGTTTCTCCGTCGCCGTCGTCTGTTCCTCATCCGCTGATGTTGGAGGAGCATGCCATGACCTCGTTCTCTGGGTACCTGGAGAGCGTTTGTCCGGGCATTGCAACGTGGCGCACTCAACGGCAGATCAACGACGGGTGAATGAGGTGCCGCGAGCGGTTGCGACCCTGCGGCATGGTGGCTGATCCTCACGCGCTGAGCGGTGCCGTGATCACCCCGAGGACTTGACCGCCGTCGGGAGGTGAGATGCGGGGGCCGTGGTCCGGCGACTGGCTCGGTAGCGGCCCGGGGTCGTTCCGATGATGTTGGTGAACGCCGTGATGAAGCCGCTGGGGTTGGCCCAACCGCAGGCGTAGGCGGTGTGGATGGTGTCGTGGCCGTCGGCGAGGAGTACCAGCGCGTGGTAGACGCGCAGTTGCGTGCGCCACTCGTAGAAGGTCATGCCGAGTTCGTTGCGCAGCAGTCGGCTGATGGTGCGGGTGCTGGCTCCGATCGTCTTCCCGAGTTCGGCCAGCGTCGCGTTGTCCGCCGGGTTCTCGTACAGCATCCGGGCAATGGCCCGCAGTCGGTCGTCCTGTGGCTCCGGCAGGTGCAGTGGCTGTTCGTGTGCCTCGTGGAGTTCATCGACGAGGACACGAAGGAGGCGAGAGCGCGCGGAGCGGCTGTAGCCAGGCGTTGCGGCGTCGTAGTTGCGGGGGCCGGTCAGGGCGAGCAGGACTTCGCGGGCGAGGTCGGAGGCATGGAAGACGGCGGGATGGTCCGGTATGAGCCGGGCCAGGGACGGCGGGAGAAAGACGATCCGCATATCGGTGTCGCCGTGGGCGCGGTGGTGGTGCGTGAACCCGGCGGGGGTCCAGGCGACCCGGTTGGCGGGAACGATCGACGTGCCGCGCTCGGTGTGAACTGCCAGGACGCCGCTGGCCGCGTACACCAAGTGCCCCTGTGCGTGCGACTGCACCGGGCCTGTTCCGCCGGATGACCAGAGGTGGCGCCCGCCGGACGGCCATATGTGTGACGTCACACCGGCGATCTGGCGAGGTTGGCGGGGAACAGGCATGAGTTGGCATCGTAGCGGTAGTGAGCCACACCTTGATCCAGTGAGACTGCCTCCATGGGGAGTGGCATCGAGGCAGCTCGCATCGATGCCGCGGCTTGATGGGGAAATGGAGAAGGAGAGACGTATGGCTACGTTCGTCCTTGTGCCCGGGGCCTGGAAGGGCTCCTGGGCGTTTGAGGCCGTGGTTCCGCTGCTGGAGGGTGCCGGTCACACGGTGCACGCCCTCACCCTGACCGGTCTGCGGCCGGACGACGACAACGCGACGGTCGCGACCGCCAACCTCGACACGCACGCCGACGACGTATTGCGGCTCCTCGATCGCGCCCACATCACCGACGCGACGCTGGTCGGCCACAGTTACGCCGGGATGGTGATCGCCGCGGCCGCCGACCGCGCCGACGGCCGGATCTCACGACTGGTGCATCTCGACGCCTTCGTACCGCGCGATGGCGAGTCGTGGTGGTCGTCGACGAACGAGTATTTCCGGGAACTGATCGCTGCCGGCGCTGCGACCACCGGCTACGCCGTTCGCCCGCCGGACGGCGGCGATCCTCGTCGCCGTCCCCATCCCCTCGCCTCGTTCCTGCAGAGGATCCGGCTCACGGGCGCGCTCGCCCAGGTCCCCCGTCGGGAGTTCGTGTACTGCTCGGGATGGGAGGACCGTACGCCGTTCGCCGAACTACGCACCCGACTCCAAGCCGATCCCGAGTGGCAGGTCCACGACCTCCCCACCGGCCACGACGCCATGCACGAGGCCCCGGAGGCGGTCGCCGCGCTACTGCTCGGCGAGAGCATCGCGGACGCCTCGACGCACGGACGGCAGGCCTGAGATCGTCACGCACCCACGCCGCCCCGCGACTTCAAGATCCCGGAATCGCCGAATACCCAGCGCTTCGCGGCTCGTCCCGGAGGTTCGGCGGGGGGGGCGCCCGTGGCACCGAGCCTCGCCAGCAGGCGCAGGCTGTCGTGGGCGGCGGAGCCAGCCGAGCTGTGGAAGAAGAGGCTGCTGCCCCTGGAAGACACCGACCCCATCCCGTACCGCCGCCAGAACGGCGGTGACTACGAAATACCCTCGGCGCGTCTGCACGAGGGACTGGAGACACCGGGTCGCAGTGGTTTTGGTCTGCACATCGACGCCTGATCCGCGTCACTCGCTCCGCAGCGAAAACGTATGCCCCGCCGGATCCGAATAGAGGCGGGTGTCGTGCAGGCCGCTGTTGTCCTTGGTATCGAGGGGGCGACCGCCGAGGGCGATGACCTGGCGTTCCACGGCGTCCATCCGGTCGCGGGCGACCAGTAGTTGCAGGTGGGCCTGTTGGGAGTCGTCGGGGCGGGGCCAGCTGTTGGGGGCGGCGCCGTGGTCGCGCCGGAAGGCCATGCGCGTACCGCCGCGCCCGGTGATCTCGATGCGTTCGATCTCCCGCTCCAGCGGGATCTCGGCGCCCAGGAGCCGGGCGTAGAACTCGGCCAACGGCTCCGGCTCGGCGCAGTCCAGGACCAGAACCGCCGCCTCCACCAAGCCTGTTGAGTCCGTCGTGACGCCTTCTGACAGGGGTTCCATTTCGTCTTCTCCACCCGATGCAGCAGTACAGTCGCGTAAGTGAGGGGGTTCCATTTGCTACTTCCGCTGCCCCGGCGCACGGGCCGGTTCCGGTGTCTCCATGTCCAGCGGTACGGCACCGGAGCGTACGAGCCCCAGCTGTACCGCCTGGCGCGGCAGCAGTGCGTCCAGTAGCCAGTCGGCGGCTACGCGGATCCGGTTGCCCGGCAACGCGGCGAGGTGGTAGCCACGCGTCACCGCACCCGCGAGCGGGCCCGAGAGCGGGACGCCGACGGGGTTCGCCGCGGCCGAGGTCCCGCCGAGATCCACCGCGAAGCCCAAGTCGTGGTGCCGGTAGTCATGTTGCTCCCCCACACCCAGCGTGGCCGCGACGTTGTTTCCCGCGGTCCTGCCCTGGCGGGTGGCGTGCTGGGCGGTCATCGCCGTCAGCCGGCCCGGGTGGGTCAGGTCGGGGACGGCCGCCGCGTCGCCGCAGGCGAACACCTCCTCGTGGCCCGGCACACGCAGGCGGGGATCGACGGTCAGCCGTCCGCCCCGCACAGGGAGGCCCAGCTCGCCGACCAGCGGGTCGGGGCGTACGCCCACGCACCAGACCAGCGTGCGGGTCGGTACGAACTCGCCGTCGTCCAGGCGCACCCCGTCCGGCGTGGCCTCGGCCACCGACGTCCCCGGGCGTATCTCGACGCCACGGCCGCGCAGCACCCGGTCGGCGGTGGTGGACAGGCGGCGGTCCAGCTCCGGCAGCACCCTGGGGGCGATGTCCACCAGCAGCCAGCGCGGCGGGCTGGTGTGTCGCCGATCGGGATGGCGCCGGTCGGCGTGGTGGCGCACCAGCGCATCCGTGAACAGGCTTCCCTGGGCCGCCACTTCCGTGCCCGTGTAGCCCGCCCCGACGACCACGAACGTACAGCGCGCCGCGCGCTCCCCGGCATCGGCCGAAGTCGCCGCGAGTTCGATCTGGCGCGTGATGTGGTCCCGTAGGTACAACGCCTCGGGCAGGCCGCGGAAACCGTGCGCGTACTCGACGACTCCCGGCACGGGCAGCAGTTTGTTCACGCTGCCCACGGCCAACACCAGCCGGTCGTAGCCGAGTTCACCCGGCCGCCCTTCCGGGTCGCGGTAGTGCACGCGGCCCCGTTCCAGGTCCACCCGCCCGGCCTCCCCCAGGACGAGACGTACGCCCGGCAGGGTTGCGGGGAGCGAGACCGTCACCCGGCGCGGCTCCAGGATTCCGGCGGCCACCTGTGGCAGGAGCGGCAAGTAGAGGAAGTAGTCGGTCGGGTTGAGCAATACCGTTTCGGCTCGGCCGCGCAGACGGCGGTTGACCGTGCGGGCCGCCTGGTAGCCGGCGAATCCGGCTCCTACGACCAGGACGCGGGTTCGGCTCACCATCGGACTCCCTCGGCCGATTCGACTCGTGGGCCCACATGCTCGCGTGCGTACTCGTGCCTGCATGTGCGCTCGTACGGTCGAATTCGGCGGTGGCTCAGCGGTTACGTGCTACGAACTCCGTGCTCAGTAGTAGCGGCGGTCTTCCTCCACCACCGGCGCGGCAGGCGGGGGCGCCTGTAGCCGACGGCGTTTGAAGATGCTCACATAGGCGCCCGTTCCGATGATTCCGACAGCCATGATGATGAGCCCGGCCACGTGAATGTTGATGCCTTGCACATGCCAGTCGACCGCGAAGGTGAGAATCGCTCCCACCGCGATCAACAGAATGCATCCGCCCAGACCCATGGTATTACCTCCGAATTCGCTGGTACGGATGGTCGGCTGGACGTGGGACGGGTGCCCCCGGGGACCCGTCCCTAACGCTCCCTCCCGGAAATCACCTCACCACCGGTACCAGCGACCTCGCCGACCACCGGCACCTGCCGAGCGCGCCGCGAATCCCACGAGCCAGAAGACCAGCACGATGACGGCGAACCACCACAGAATCTTGAGCGCGAAACCCGCACCGAAAAGAAGCAGCGCGAGCAACAGCACCAGAAGCAGGGGAACCATACGTACACCTCCTGGCATCCGAGTTCCCGCGAAGCACTCGGCCATGCTCGGAGAATTCCGGCCCCGAACGGGCTGAGAGCCCCTGCCTCTTGGGCAAGGGCTCTCACGAACAGCACGCCGAGCTACGACTGGCGCGCACCGGCCTGCAGCCGCGCCGCGATCGTCGCCAGGCGCTCGCCCTGGTAGCGGGCGGCGGTCAGGGTCTCCTCGGAGACGGCGTCGGAGCCCGCGTGGGCCGTGCCGTACGGGTTGCCGCCCGCCCCGTAGACGACCGGGTCGGTGTAGCCGGGGGCGACGATGATCGAGCCCCAGTGGTGGAACGTGTTGTACAGCGCGAGCGTCGTCGACTCGTTGCCGCCGTGCGCGTTGTGGGCGCTGGTGAAGCCGGTGGCGGGCTTGTCGGCCAGGAGACCCTTGGACCACAGGCCGCCCGTCGTGTCGATGAACTGCTTCAACTGGGCGGCGATGTTGCCGTAACGGGTCGGCGAGCCGAAGGCGTACGCGTTCGCCCACTCCAGGTCGTCGAGCGTGGCGATCTCGACGTCCTTGGTGGCCTCGACGTGCTCGCGCCACGCCGGGTTGGCGTCGATGGCGGCGTCCGGGGCGAGCTCGGGCACCCGGCGCAGCCGCACCTCGGCGCCCGCCTTCTCGGCACCCTCGGCGACCGCCTTGGCCAGCTGGTGGACGTTGCCGGTGGACGAGTAGTAGACGACCGCAACCTTGGCGCTCATGACGAGGCCCCTCCCAAGCAGAGATCAGTAAGCTTCTGTCGTCGACCCGGATCCGGATATCTATCCGCTTCGACGTCCATGAGTAAACCGGATACGAATCCACTTCGCAAGCCCCTTCCATGAACGCCGCGTGAACCCGTTCCGTGAGCCCACCCCGTGAGCCTTCGCGCACCGAACGAGCGATGCGGATAACTATCCGGTAGCCTCGGAACATGACCCGCATCGAACTCTCCGTCACCGGCCAGGCCCCGCCCGAGCGCGCGGACGCCGCCCGTAACCGCCGGAAGATCCTCGACGCGGCGGCCCGGCTGGTCGCCGAGCAGGGGCCGCAGGCCGTCACCATGAACGCCGTCGCGCACGCCGCCGGCATGGGCGTCGGCACGGTCTATCGCCGCTTCGGCGATGTGAGCCAGCTGCTCTTCGCGCTCCTCGACGACGCCGAGCAGCGCTTCCAGGAGTCGTTCCTGACCGGTCCCCCGCCCCTCGGGCCCGGGGCCCCGGCCGCCGAGCGGCTGCGCGCCTTCCTGCACGCGCTCGCCGACCGGATCATCGACCAGATCGCGATCATGAGCATGGCGGAGGCCGCGTCGCCGGGCGCGCGATATCGCAGTGGGGTGTACGGGGCGACGTACGCGCATGTCGCCATGCTGCTGCGGGAGGCCAAGCCCGGCTCGGATCCGGCTGTGGCGGCCCACCTGCTGCTCGGGCCGTTCGTGCCGAGTCTGTTCGAACACCTCACGGTGGAACGGAAGGTGACCCCCGAGCGGATCAAGTCCGGGATTGACGAGCTGCTGCGGGGGCTCTGAGCGGGGTGGGAGGGTTGTTCAGATGCGGACCGTGCTCGGCTCCCGGCCGCTCACGCCGTGCCCAGGAACTCCTCCCGCGCCGCAACCAGCCGGTCCAGATGCCGGAGCGTGTCCGACTCCGTCGCCCACGGCAGGTCGAGCAGAACGCGTTCCACCCCCGCGGCCGCCAGGGTCTCCAGCACCCTCGGATCCGCGGCGGCCCAGAAGACGGTGACCGGGGGTACCGGAGCGCCCGTCACTTCCGCTTCGGCGCGGAAACGGGTGATCTGGCGGGCCAGCCCCTCCGCGTCGCCGCCGTAGATGGGGGCCCAGCCGTCCCCGTACTCCTGCGCCCGACGCTACGAAGGGTGGCCCTCGCCGCCGACGAGGATCGGCGGGTGCGGCACGCTCACCGGCTTGGGCCAGGACAGGATCGGGTCGAAGTCGACATGCGTGCCGTGGAACTCCGCCTGCTCCCGTGTCCAGATCTCCTTCATCGCCAGGATCCGCTCGCGCAGCACCGCGTTGCGCAGGCGCGGGTCGGTGCCGTGGTTGCGCATCTCCTCGCGGTTCCAGCCCGCCGCCACCCCGAACAGGAAGCGGCCGCCCGAGAGGTGGTCGAGGCTGGCGACCTGCTTGGCGAGGATGATCGGATCGCGCTGGGCGACCAGCAGGATGCCGGTGCCGATCAGCAGTCGGCCGGTCACGGCCGAGATCGCGCTCAGCGCCACCAGAGGATCCGGCGTACGCGCGTACTTCTCGGGCAGATCCCCCGCGCTCATCTCCGGCGGCACCCGCTCGCCCGCGAGTACGAGGTCCGACTTGGCCGTCATCGGCATGAACGGCGACTCACGGCTGACCGGGATGTGCGTGTGCTCCGGCATGAAGAACGACTCGAAGTTCCGCTCCTCCACCGCCAGGCCGAGCGGGACGGGCCCGATGCCGTGGTCCGTGACGAACGTGGTCACCCCGATCTTCACACGCCCGCCTCCGTGCCGGGACGTGGGCCCCAGGCGGCCATCATGGTCTGCCCGGTCATGTCGAACTCCGGGTCGGCCATCCGCCGCAGGAAGGCCGCGCTCTCCTCGTCGGTGATCAGACCCCGGGCATCGGACCGGGCGACCAACTGCTCGTGCGACTTGGTGTAGATCGGCGCCAGCGTGGAGCTCGCGCCCCGCAGGGTGATCACCCGCCCCTCGGCGTCGACGTCGACCAGCCCCGCGCGGCGCAGCAGCCCGGGCAGCTTCCGTCCCACGTACGGGTCGAAGCCGTGAGGTGGTCAAAGCCGGGGGTGTCCGGGGTGGCACTGGTGGAGAGGAGCGCGCCGTTGGGCAGGACGAGCTTGGGCATGGTCAGCGCTTCCTTCCACCGAGTGACACCGTCAACGGGCGCCGCCCGCTCAACTGACCGCCTCTTCGGCCCGCGTCTGGCGGAACCGCAGCTCGGCGGCCGCGCTCACCCCCGTAAGGAGCAGCGTGATGACCACACCGCCCAGGATGGCCACGACCGGGGTCGAGCCGTCGAGGACGATCGCCGCCACCGACGCGGTGAGGGTGTAGCCGACGCCCTGGACGGCGTACTGGATCGAGTAGCCGGCCGTGTGCGCGTGCTCCGGGAGGCGTTCGCGCAGGCTGAGGCTTCGGGTGACCATGACACCGGCCTGGAAGACACCGGCCGCGAGGAAGGCGACCGCGATGCCGATCAGGTTGGGCAGCACCGCGGACATCGACACGCACACAGCGGTCAGCAGCAGGAACACCAGGCTCTGGCTGCGCACGGTGCCCGGCCAGGTGCGCAGGCCGTAGAGGAACGCGCCGAACGCGCTGGTCAGGGAGAAGAGGGCGAGCAGGGCGCCGGACCAGTTGACGGTCAGGTCGCGGTACTCCAGGAGCGGGGTGAGGGCGAGCTCCGCCGTGGCGAGCATGGCCATGGCCGCGGCGCTGGTGAGGTAGATCGGCCAGGCGGAGGCGAGCACCCGGCCGCGCGCCGTCTTGGCCTGGCCCGTGCCCTCGTCCTCGGCCGCCGTCGGGCTCGCGGCGGGCAGCAGGAACAGCACGAGCGCGGCCGCGACGAAGCCGATGGCGCCGAGCCCGAGCGGTGCGCGGGGCGAGACGTTCACCGCGAGCAGGACGACGAGCGCGGGCGCACCGCCCCAGGTGACCTGGGTCAGTACCGTCTCCGCGCTCAGCGCCTTGGGCTCGTCCGCCTTGTCGACCAGGGCGATCAGCATGCTGCGCATACCGCCCGGTCCGGCCGCCGGGGCCGCGCCGCCGACGAACGCCAGGGCGACCGTCAGCGCCATCGAGGCGTCGGGGAACAGCGCGAGTCCGGCGAAGGCCGCGCCGCCGACGGCCATGCCGATCGACAGATGCAGCCGCGTGGGATGCATCCACGCGCCGAGCACCACCGAACCCAGCACCTCGCCGAGTACGTACGCACCGGCCAGGGTGGCGCCCAGCGAGTAGCCGCCGGACGTCTCCCTGACGAGGAACACGAGCCCCAGCGGTGCGATCGCGATGGGCAGTCGGCCCGCGAAGGCCGTGAGCATCCACAGCAGGACGTTTCTGGTCAGGATCTTCCGGTAACTCATGTTCCCTGTCTTCTTCTTGGTGCTCGGTGCTCGGTGCTGGGCTCTCGGTGCTCGCGCGCCCGCCGGTAGTGCGGCGTCAGGCGAAGAGCGCCGACAGCACTTCCTCGGTCCGCTCGGCGGCGGCCATGTCGGTGGCGATCAGGCAGTACTCGACGGTGCCGCCGAACCGGCTGTCGTCGGAGGTGATCACGACGCCGGTACGGGTCTGCGCGTCGAACGCCAGCCCCCGCTCGGCGAGTTCGCGCACCGCCTCCTGGAAGGAGGGGACCTTCCACTGGTGGCGCTGGATGAGGACGCGCTCCGTGAGGAAGTCCTCGCCCACCAGCTGCTCGGCCAGGTAGTTGATGTGGGTCGAGCCGCCCACCCGGCCGTTGAACTCGTTGAGCAGGATCGGGCCGTCGGGCGTGACGATGCCGTCGACGCTGATCGGACCCCGGTACCCCATCGCCCGCACGGTCTCGCAGAGCCGGTGCGCCTCCTCCAGGAAGCGCGGGAAGCCCGGGTGGTCGGCGGACTTGGCGGGGATGACCAGGCCGTTGAAGATCGGCCCCATCAGCATCTCGCCGTGTCCGAAGAGCCGGGTCTCCTCGGCCGTGATGCGGAACTCGGCGTACACCGGAATGCTGTCGGGGGTGTAGTCCTCGACGACGACGGGCCGGGTGTCGTCGTTCGAGTACCAGCCCCACTGCCGGTCCAGATGCGCGGCGAGCGCCTCGCGGCTCTCCACGACGGTGACCTCGGGGGCGCCGATCGGGGTGATGTCGGCGGTGCGGCTGAGGATCGCGTTGCCGTAACCGGCGACGTGGAAGTCCTTCTTCACGATGGCGTGGCGGTCCGCCGAGAGCAGTGCCCACAGGAACTCCTCGGCCGCGGCCCGGTCGAAGGCCACCGTGCCCTCGGGCACCGGGCTGCCGATCCCGGCGGCGAGGGCGCGGAAGGTGGCCTTGCTGTTGAGGAGCTGGCCGCCGCCCTGGTGGATGTACGGGAATCCGGGCGTCGAGGTGTCCAGGCCGAACTCCTGGGTCAGCCGGACGACCGAGCTGTCGAAGTAGATCGGGTAGACGCGGGTGATCTCGCCCTTCTCCACGTAACGCCGGATCTGCTCGACGAAGGGGGTGTCCTCCCAGCGGTCCGGGGTGAGCACATCGGTGCCGAGCCGGCCCGGCGGCGGGGCGATCACCGCGATGTCCGCGCGGCTGCGGCCGGTGAGCCCCGTGACGTACGCCAGGAACTCCTCGCTGGGCACATGCGGCACCACCAGGACGTCGCCCTCGGCCGCGTACCAGATCATGCGCTGGGCGGTGACGCCCGCCGTGCGGCGGTGCTCGGGGGTGAGCTCGTCGAGGTCGCCGACCATCTGCGCGGTGCGGTTGTTGGCTATGAACAGGGTGGTCATCGGGTCTCCCCTGAGATCGCTGTGCTGGAGGGTGTCGGCGCGGCCGATGCCATGGCCGGGCGCGCCTGGGTGATCTGGTCGACGGCCGTGCGGGTGGGCAGGACCACCGCGCAGCGCTCAGCCGCGTACCGCAGGGCCATGCGGTGGTACTCGGCGGTGAAGTCGGCCACCGCGTCGGACACCATGAAGGTCTCGATGTCGTTGGTGTACGACTCGACGGCGGTGGCCAGGCAGCCGATGTGGGCGTAGATGCCGCAGATGACGAGCTGGTCGCGGCCCTGTTCGCGCAGGAGGTCGAGCAGCCCGGTGCGGTGGAAGGCGCTGTAGCGCCACTTGGTGAACACCCAGTCGCCTGGGCGCGGTTCGATACCGTCGACGACCGCGCGCTGTTCGCGGCTCACGGTCATCCCCGGGCCCCAGAAGTCGTTGAGCAGACCCCGCTCGGGTGCGGTCATACCGCCGGGCTGTGCGGTGTAGGCGACCGGGACGCCGTTGGCGGCGGCACTGTCGCGCAGCGCGCGGACGTTGGCGGTCAGCGAGAGCGCGGGCTCCTGGCCGGCGGGGAAGGCGTCGACGAAGTACCGCTGCATGTCGTGGACGAGCAGGACCGCGCGGTCGGGGTCGATGCGCCAGGTGGCCTGGTTCTCCGGCAGCTCGGGGCCGGACGGCGGCGGATAGGACTGGATCGCGGGAAGTGCCATGGGGACGGATCTTTCGGCAGACGACGGTTCGAGGGGGGATCGGTGAGCGGCGGCGCTCAACTGGCCTGTCCCGGCCAGGTGTTGGCCACGGCGATGGCCTGCTGGAGGTTGAGCCGGGGGTCGCACAGCGTGGTGTACGCACCGGGGGCCAGCGGTTCGCGGTCGGCGACGCATTCGGCGACCGGCTCGGGCGTGGCCTCCAGATGGAGCCCGCCCGCCGCGCCTCCCTCGTCGGTGACGGCGGCGTGGAAGCGCTGGACCTCGTCGACGACGGTGGCGACGGACCGGGTCTTGCGGCCGCCCCGGTCGGTGTACGTGTTGGCGTGCATCGGGTCGCAGAGCCAGCTGACCGGGTGCCCGGCCTCGCGTACGGCGGCCACGAGCGCGGGCAGGCGCTCGCTCACCACGTTGGCGCCGAGCCGCGCGATGAGGGTGAGCCGTCCCGGCTGCCGGTTGGGGTCGAGCCGTGCGCACAGCGCGAGCAGGTCGTCCGCCGTCATGGCCGGGCCGACCTTGCAGGCCACCGGGTTGGCGATTCGGGACATCAACTCGACGTGGGCGCCGTCGAGTTGCCGGGTGCGCTCACCGATCCACGGCCAGTGGGTGGAGGTCAGGAAGGTGCGGTTGTAGGCGTCGCGGCGCAGCTGCGGCAGCTCGTAGTCGAGGACGAGCGCTTCATGGCTGGTCCAGACGGGGGTGCCGCCGGGCCGGGTGTCGTGCCGGTCGTGCAACCGGTCCCGTACGGACGCGGCCGCCTGGTGGCAGTCGAGCATGCGCAGGGGATCGTGGCGCCGCTCGTACGGATCGAAGCCGGGGCCGTTGACCAACGGGCCGCGAAACACTGGGAGTTCGACGCCGTCACGCTGTTCGACCGGCTGCGAGCGGGGCTTGGCGTACTGGCCCGCGATACGGCCGACGCGCAGCACCGGGAGTCCGGCACGCGCCTGGAGGATGCCCGCCAGGCAGTCGATCAGCCCGGCCTTGCGGTCGACGGCTTCCTGGGTGCGGTCGGCGGGGTCCTCGGCGCAGTCCCCGGCCTGGACGACCAGCGCCCGGCCGTGGGCGACCTCGGCCAGCAGGGCCCGCAGGCGTACGGTCTCGTGCGCGGGGACGAGCGGCGCGCTGTCGGCGAGCTCGCCGCGCACCTTCGCGAGGAGCTCCCGGTCCGCCCAGGACGGCTGCTGCCCGGCGGGCAGCGCGGCCATCGACTCCCGCTCCCTGTCGGGCAGCGGAAGCAAGGTGGTGTCCGGGCGCCGGGCCGCGGTGGTGATGCTCAACGGTCGGTCCCCCGTGCGTGGTCGGTCGTGACGGTGTCGGACGACGGCGTCTTGAGGGCCGTGGTCACCAGATCGTGGAGCAGGGCCGGGCCGTGCTCGGTGAGCAGGGACTCGGGGTGGAACTGGGCGGTCGCGAAGCCGGGGCCGCGCAGCCCGTGCACCTCGCCGGTCCGGGCGTCCCGGCTGATCTCCACGGCGGCGGGGCCGAACCCGGCGTCCAGGTGGATCCGGTCGCTGTCCGCGCGTCCGGCGAAGGCGTTGTAGAAGCCGACGCGCACCTCGCGGCCGAAGAAGTCGATCTCCTCCTGGAGTCCCTGGTTGGGGACCTCCTTGCGCACCAGCGGGAGGCCGAGGACGCCCGAGACCACCTGGTGGCCGAGGCACACGGCGACACACGGGATCCGGCGTGCGAGCAGCCGCTCCACGAGACCCCGCACCGCCGCGATCTTGGGGTCGGCGCTCTGTCGCGGGTCACCGGGGCCGGGGCCCACGACCACCAGATCGGCGTCGTCGAGGGCCGACTCCGGCACGTCGTACCAGCTGTGGATCGTCACCTGCGGCCCCAGCGAGCGGAGTTGGTGCCCCAGCATCGCGGTGAAGGTGTCCTCGTTGTCCACGACCAGCACGCGCAGCCCGGCGAGGTCCGTGTGCCGCGACGGGCTGGGGTCCAGCCAGAACCGGGCCAGACCCTGGTTGTACCGCGTGAGCCCGTCGCGCACCCTGGGGTCCAGGGCCAGGGTGGACGCGGCCGCTTCCCGGCGCCGGGCCGAAGGCTGCTCGTCCCGGAGCGCGCCGAGCAGCCCGGCGGCCTTGGCGTGGGTCTCGGCCACCTCGCTCGCCGGGTCGGAGTGGCGTACCAGCGTGGCCCCGACGCCGAGTTCGAGGCGTCCGGCGCGGTCGACCTCGGCCGTACGGATGAGGATCGCGGAGTCCATGGCCCGGCGCCCCTCGCCGTCCCGGCCGATCAGGGCCAGCGCGCCGCTGTAATAGGAGCGGCCCCGGGGCTCGTACTGCCGCAGCACCCGGCAGGCGCTCTCCACCGGGCTGCCGGTGATCGTCGGCGCGAACATGGTCTCCCGCAGGATCTCCCGCGCGTCCAGCGCGCTCTCGCCACGGATGAAGTACTCGGTGTGGGCGAGCCGCTTCATCTCCTTGAGGTGGGGCCCCTCCACCCGCACTCCCGGATCACAGATCCGGGTCATCATCTTCAGCTCCTCGTCGACGACCATGTGGAGCTCCTCGCGCTCCTTGCGGTCGGCGAGCAGGCCGAGCGCGCCCTCGACCGTCGGACCCGAGGCCGGGTAGCGGTAGGTGCCGCTGATCGGGTTCATGGTGACCGTGCCGGCCTCCAGGCTCACATGCCGTTCGGGCGAGGCGCCCACGAACGTCCGCTCACCGGTGTGCACGAGGAAGGTCCAGTAGGTGCCCGACTCCCGGGCGAGGAGGCGCCCGAAGAGCGCCAGCGCGGCGGCCGGGGACCAGTCCTCGACCGTGGCGACGAAGGAGCGCTTGATGACGAAGTTGGCGCCGGCCCCGTTGCCGATCTCCTCGGCGAGCACCTTGCGGACGATCCGCGCGTACTCCTCGTCGTCGATGTCGAACCCCGCGTCGCCCAGCGTCTGGGGGACGTCGGGGATCTCGGCGAGCAGCCCCGCCACGGAGAGCGCGCGCTGCTCGCGCACGCTCATCACCACCAGCGGGGCGCCGTCGTCGTTGCAGGCGTAGCCGCGCTCGGTGATCTGCCGGTACGGCAGGATCGCGAGGAGTTCATGGCGGTCGGCGGCGGGCGTCGCGGTGTCGAGCGGCAGGTCGGCGAGGCGCTCGACGGATGAGATGTCGCCGAGGAGGAGTTCCAGTCCGTCCTGGCCCGTGGCGTGCGGGCGGTGGAGCAGCGCGAAGGGAGACCCGTCAAGCAGAGCGGAGGGCAGGGCTGGGGGCAGCGCGCTGCCGGGTGCGGTGTCGGCCATGGCGATTCCCTTTCAGCCCGCGAAGGTCCCGTACGAGCCCTGGTCCAGGGCCGTCAGGAAGTCGTCGATGTGGCGCAGCAGCGTCGGCGTGCGGGCGGCGTCCAGGACCTCGAAGTGGTCGCAGTCCACCTCCCGCACCCGCAGGTTCGGGGCGCGCAGGGCCCACTGGTCGAGCTGGTCGGCGCCGCGTCCGGCCGTGCAGGAGAGCAGCAGGGCCGGGGGTTCGCACCCCGCCGAGGCGAGGTGGGCGTGGGCCGCGTCGAGGTGCGCGGCGGCGACCTCGCGTACGCGCGGGGCCTGGTCCCAGGTCGGCTCGAAGCCCATGGAGCGGCCGATGCGGTCCAGGACCTCGTCGCGGGTCGCGCCCTCGCGGTCGGCGAGGCGGGCGTAGCTGTCCACCATCACCACCGCGGGGGCGGCGTCGCCCTGATGGGCGAGCCGGGCCGCGAGCTCCCAGGCGAGCACCCCGCCGAGCGACCAGCCGACGAGGTAACTCGGCTTGGTGGGCAGGGAGTTGATGAGGTCGAGATAGCGCTCGACCATGGTGGGCACATCGCGGTCGGGCTCCTCGCCGGGCATCAGACCCATGGCGCGGATCGCGTGGACGGGGCCGCGGTGGGTGAGTCCGCCGGCGAGGGAGTAGTACGGGCTGAAGCCGCCGCCCGCGGCGGGGAGCAGCACCGTGTGCGCGTCGCCGGTGCCCCGGCCCAGCGGGACCAGCAGGGGCGAGGCGAAGGTGGCCGGTGGCGTGGTCATACGTGCTTGCCTTCCAGGGTGATGAGCTCGGCCAGCGCCCGCACGGTGGGGGTGCGGAAGAAGTCGAGGATCGTGATCTGCACGCCGTGGCGCTGCTCGATGCGGGCGAGGGCGGTGAGCACATTGAGCGAGTGCGCCCCGTGCTCCACCAGCGAGCCGTCCACCGGCACATCTCCGCCCAGGAGTTCGGCCCACAGTGCGCACAGTTCGGTCTCCAAGGGGGATGCGGGTCCGCCGTCGACGGCGGGTGCGGCGGGCCCGTCCTGGGCCCGATCCGCGAGCAGTTCGGGCAGTCGGCGCAGCAGCGCGGCCCGGTCGAGCTTGCCGTTGTGGCTGGTGGGGATGGAGTCCACGGTCAGGACGTGGGCGGGGTGCATGTACGAGGGGAGGCGGGCGGCGAGCGCGTCGCGTATCGCGCTCTCTCGCGTCGCCTCGTCCGCTCCCGCCTCGTCCGCCACCACGAAGAGCAGCAACTGCCGCTCCACGCCGTCCTTGTGGGTGGCGGCGACCGCCGCGCGCACTCCCGGCAGGGCCGTGGCCGCCGACTCCAGCTCGCCGAGCTCGACCCGGTAGCCACGGATCTTGACCTGGTCGTCGTCGCGTCCGGCGTACACCAGCACACCGTGCTCGTCCCGGAAGACCTGGTCGCCGGTGCGGTAGCGGCGGGCGTCGGGGCCGTCGCCGTAGGGGTCGGGCACGAACCGCTCGGCGGTCCGCTCGGGGTCGTTGACGTAACCGAGGGCCGGGCAGCGGCCGCCGAGCAGCAGCTCACCGGTGACGCCGAGTGGGGCGAGGTGGCCGGTGACGTCGACGACCTGGGCGGTGACCCCGGGCAGCGGGCGGCCGATCGGTACGTGGACCGGCCAGGGCAGCGTGTCGCGGGTCAGCTCCTGCGCGGTGACGACATGGGTCTCGGTCGGCCCGTACATGTTGAACAGCCGGATGTGCGGCCGTAGTTCGAAGAAGCGCTGGACGCTGGTGTCGGCCTGGAGCTGTTCGCCCGCCACGCAGATGTGGCGCAGCCCGGGCAGCCGCTCCCCCAGGTCCTCGGCCGCGAGCGCGAACGGGCGCAGCGCGGCCACCGGCAGGTACAGGTGCGTCACTCCGGTCTCGGCTACCCTGCGCACCAGGGCGGGCAGGTCGCGCCGGTCGACGGGCTCGCGCGAAACCAGCGTGCCGCCCGACACCAGGGTCGGGAAGATCTCCTGGAAGGAGACGTCGAAGCCGATGGGGGCGTACTGGAGGAAGCGTGTCGTGCCGTCCATGCCGAGCACGCCGAGCTGCCAGTCGGTGAGGTTGACCAGAGCGCCGTTGCCCATCAGGACGCCCTTGGGGCGGCCGGTGGAGCCGGAGGTGAACATGGTGTACACGGGGTCGTCCGGGCCGCGCCCGGTCACCTGCGGCCGACCGTCCCGGGCGCCTTCGGCGGCCAGGTCGGCGGGGCGGGCGACGGTGACGTCCGTACCCGCGAACGCGCTCTCGCCCGCGCCGACCACCAGTCGGCACCGCGCCTGATCGATCATCATGGCCAGGCGTTCCGTGGGCAGTTGGCTGTCCAGCGGCAGATACGCGGCCCGCCGCGCCAGCGCGGCGAGGACGGTGACCACCGTGTCGGTCAGCCCCCTGGTCGCCACTCCCACCACACCGCCCGGACCGACACCGCGCCGGGCGAGCCCCCCGGCCACCGAGTCGACGCGCCGGACCAACTGGCCATAGCTGATCGGCGCGCCTTCCTCGATCACGGCGGTGCGCTCCGGATGGGCGGCCGCCGTTGCCATCACCCACTCGTAGACGGTGGCGTACGGAAGCGGCCGCGCGGGCGGTGCGTCGTGGTGCGCGCAGTCCTCGAAGAGTCCGGCCACCGTGCTGGTGTCACTCGCGGTGGAGGCGCGGGTGAGCGCCTGGCGCAGCGAGTCGGCAAGCGCCCCGGCCACGGGTGCGGGCAGCAGGGTCCGGTCGTGCTCCAGCTCAAGGAGCCAGCCGTCGGCGGTCGGCGTGGCGAAGAGGAGTACGTCGAACTTCGCCGCCCCGTTGCCGTGCTGGCGTACGCCTCGCACGGGCGCGCCCGGTGCGGTGACCGTGCTGTCCTGCATCGCGAGGAGCGCGGAGAAGACGGGGTTGCGGTCGCTGGTGCGGTCCGGCGCGTACTGCTCCACCACCCGGCTGAACGGCAGCTGCGTACGGAACTTGGTGTCCTCGACCTCCTCGTCGACGACCTTGGCCACGAACTCGGCGAACGGCGCGTCCCAGTCGACCGGCACGGACAGCGGCAGCGTGTTGACGAAGAAGCCGCACAGGTCGAAGGAGTCGAGCGTGCGCCGGGACATCAGCGTGGCACCGAAGGTCGCGGACGCGTTGCCGCTGTGGCGGGCCAGGACGGCCGCGTACACCGCCGAGAAGAAGGTGAAGGGGGTGACGCCCAGCCTGCGGCAGGTCTCGTCCACGGCCGCCGACTCCTCGGCGGAGAGCGGGAGTTCATGCCGCGCGCCGGAGAAGTCGGTACGGGTGGGGCGCCCCGGGCGGGGATAGAGCTCGGTGGCCGGGACCGAGCGCAGCCGGGCGGCGAGCTCCCGGGCCTCCTGCGCGACGTCCTCGTCGTCGGCCGCCGCCAGCTGCGCCTCGACCTCGGCGCGCAGCGCCGCCTCGCGGACCGGCGCCAGGGCGCGGGTGTCGAGGGTGCCTTCGAGGGCCGCGTTCAGATCACGTACGAACGGGCCCGCGGAGAAGCCGTCGAAGACGGTGTGGTGGACGGCGAGCAGCAGCACCGCGTCGCCCGTCTCGCCCCGCCGTGCGAGATGGGCCGCGGTGAACAGCGGCGGCTCGTTCAGCGTGAAGGCGTGCGCGCCGAGCTCGTCCAGGAGGACGGCGCGCGTGACGGCGAACTCGTCGGGCCGGGCCACGTGAACGCTCAGCGGGACGTTCTCCGGGGTGAGCGGCGCCACCAGCTCCGCGTGCGGGACCGGCGCCTCGCCAAGTCCCAGGCGCAGCGCGGGCTGCACTTCGGCGACCGCCGCCAGCGCGGTGCGTACGTCCTGCGACGAGAACCCGGGGTCGAGCGTGAACTCGATGACGATGTTGTAGAGGTTGCGGGCGGGCACCGAGCGGTGGATGGCCATCAGGCCGAGCTGCGCCTCGGTCAGCGGGAACGCCCGGGAAGGCTGGGGATGTTCCGACGCCTGAAGCGTATGCGGTGTCTGCGGCTTCTGCGGTGTATGCACAGGAAAGACCTCACGGATTTGCGGGTGGCGCCGGTTGCGGCAGCACTGGGGTCCACTCCGGCCGCGGCCGGGCTCCCGGCCGACTGCGGCACGGCGGGCCGGGCTCCGGCCGGGTGACGTGCGTCCGGACGACCTGCGGCCGAGTGACGTGCGAATCCCGCACCGCCCGGAGAGCGGGCCCGGGGGGAGACGCCCCGCACTCACGAAATCACCCCCGTGCGACGGATTTCAAATGTCATCGGATACCCCGATGACAGAAGCGGCCGGACACCCGCCCGGGCCCCCAAGTCCCCACGTCCGCGCAGGTCATGACCGCTGGACAGGTGGTGGGAGCCGGTGGACACACCGTCCGGCGTCTGCCATAGTTCGCGCTGGGTCGCCCCCGGACGAGGCGCGCGAGCGCTCCTGCCCCGCCGGTCGCGGGGGACCGCACGAGCCGCCGAGGCGCCTCCCCCGCCGCGCCGAGCGCGGCCCACCCCACCGAGTGCGGATCCCCGGGTGCGACCGAGGCACGAAAGGATCTGACCGTGATCAAGCAGGACAGAGCGCTGCGCACGCGCCGCTCGATCCTGGACGCCGCCGCCGAGGAGTTCTCCGCCCAGGGATACGCCGGCACCCAACTGCAGTCGGTGGTGCGGCGCACCGGGCTGACCAAGGGCGCGCTGTACGGCCACTTCTCCTCCAAGGCGGAGCTCGCGGACGAGCTGGTCCGCCGGTTCGACGACGACTGGCGCGCACTGCTGCGGCGCGCCGAGGCCGAGGCGGCCGACGGCCGCCCGCTGGCCGCGCTGCGCACGCTGGTCCTGGACCTCGTCGGCCGGATCCAGAACGACGTACGGTTCGCCGCGGCACTGCGACTGACCTGCGAGGACGCCCGTACGCGGGAGGCCGTGCCGGTGGTGGTGGGCGAGTCGGGGCAGGTGGTGGAACGGCTGGCCCGACAGGCGCGGCAGTGCGGCGAGATCTCGCCCGGCCGCGATGTCGACACGCTCGCCCGGCTGCTGCTCGCCGCGGTCTTCGGACTGCGGCACACCACGGCGGCCACCGAGGGCGACTGCCTGGTGCTGCGGGCGGGCGACATCTGGGATCTGCTGATGGGCCCGACCCGCTAGACGCTCCGCTGGACGTGGGGTCGTTCGACTGCGGATCGTGCGTGGCTGGTCGCGCCCACGCGGCGGAGCCGCATATGTCACAGCCCCGCGCCCCTTGAGGGGCGCAAAAGCGCATCGGGTCGCCACAAGTCCGCTCAGCGACGTGCCCGCGGCTGGGACGGGATCGCCCCCGCCAGGGACAGTGGCTCCCGGCGCGCCCGGGCAGCCGGCCCGGCCACACCCGTACGCACTTCACGTACCGCCGTCTCCACCGCGTGCAGGATCTGCTCGGCGCGTGGCTGCAGGCGGGCGCCCGCCTCGGTGAGCTCGATCGGCAGCCGGCCGCGCCGATGGAACAGTTCGGCCCCCAATGCCTGCTCAAGGCTCTTGATCTGGCCGGTCACCGTGGACTGCGCGCAGTACAGGTTCCTGGCCGCCTGGGTGAAGCTCAGCTCCTGGGCGACCTCGCGGAAGACACGCAGATGCTGTATTTCCATGTTCTCCCCTCCCACGACAGCTGGATCGTCCGATGAGCGGAGATACGTGCTCCGCTCTCGGGGCCGAAAATATACCTACCGGTATGTTTATTGCAAGGGCGCCAGCCGCTCCAGCCCACCACGTGGCCCACGCCACAAAATAGCCCGTGACCAGCAGGTACGACCCGGCAGGGGGTCCCGTCGAACCCAGGTCAAGCTCCGTTCACACCCCCGTTACAGAGCCGCGCCGCTTCCATCGAGATGTCTGATCGCAATTGAAACCGGCATGAAGGTTTGCTTTTACTGAGGTCTCACGCAACCACAGCGTGTCCGGCGCCAGTGCCAAGCACCTTGGAGCCCTTGGCACTTGGGCCGCATCCACCACCGACTTCTTGGTTGTCACCGCAACCGCTCGGAGTGTTTGACGCATGAAGCTTGAAGACGTCGTCTCGGACGTACTCGGCATCCCCCGGGGGGAAGTCGACGACAGCCTGGGGCCGGTGCGCGACAGCCGCTGGACCAGCCTGAAGCAGATGCAGCTGATCATCGCCCTGGAAGGGCGGTACGCGACCTCCTTCAGCCGTCAGGAGGTCCGCGCCCTCAAATCCGTGGGCGCGATCCGCGAGGTCCTGCTGAGCAAGGGACTCGCGGCATGACGGTCACCGAACCCTCCCCCACGGCCGTCTCGTCCGCCTCGGCGCTCACCGACGCCGACCTCGACTCGCTGCTGCTGATCCGGCACTTCGAGCAGAAGCTCCTGGAGCTGTTCGCCGCCGGGAAGCTGAACGGCACCACGCACACCTGCCTGGGCCAGGAGTACGTTCCCGTATCGCTCGAACCCCTGCTGTCCCAGGGCGACTTCCTCTTCAGCAACCACCGGGGCCACGGCCACTACCTGGCCCGGTTCGCCGATCCGGCCGGGCTCCTCGCGGAGATCACCGGCCGCGAGGGCGCGGTGTGCGGCGGTGTCGGCGGCAGCCAGCACATCTTCCGCGACAGCTATGTCTCGACCGGAATCCAGGGCGAGAGCCTGCCGGTCGCCGCCGGCGCCGCGCTGCACTTCAAGCGCCAGGGCCTGCCCCTGCTGGCGTGCGCCTACATCGGCGACGGCACCTGGGGCGAGGGGTCGGTCTACGAGGCGCTCAACATCGCGCGCCTGTGGGAGCTGCCGCTGCTGGTAGTCGTGGAGAACAACGGCATCTCGCAGACCACCCCGAACGAGGTCAACATGGCCGGCACGGTCGCCGACCGCGCCCGTGCCTTCGACATCGAGCACCACCGCGTGACGACCAACTTCATCCCCGCGATCCGCGCCGAGCTGGCGCCCAGGATCGCCCGGGTGCGCGAGCAACGCATGCCGCTGGTCGTGGAGTTCGACACCGTACGCCTGGGCCCGCACAGCAAGGGCGACGACACCCGGCCCGCCGACACCATCGCGGCGGCACAGGCCCGCGACTGGTACACCGCCTGCCGGGAGGCCGACCCGGAGCGCTTCGCGGCGCACGACCGCACCCAGCGGGAACTCATCGACCGCGTCGCCGCCGACGTCCTGGCGCGACCGCTGGCAGCCGGAGGGACGGCATGACGCGCAACGAACGCGTGGGCGAGAACCTGAACCGCGCCCTGCACGAGGTGATGGCGGCCCACGACGACACCTTCCTGATCGGCGAGGACGTCCTCGATCCGTACGGCGGCGCCTTCAACATCTCCAAGGGCCTGTCCGACCGGTTCGGGGACCGCGTCCTGACCACGCCCATCAGCGAGAACGCCATCCTCGGTGTCGCCAACGGGCTGGCCCTGACCGGCAACAAGCCGATCGCCGAGATGATGTTCGGCGACTTCATCACGCTGGCCTTCGACCAGATCGTGAACTTCTCGGCCAAGTCCGTGAGCATGTACGGGACCCGGCACCCGATGCACCTGGTGGTGCGCTGCCCCGTCGGCGGGCGGCGCGGCTACGGCCCCACGCACAGCCAGAGCCCGCAGAAGCACTTCCTGGGCGTTCCCGATCTGCATCTGTTCGAGCTGTCGCCCTTCCACGACACCAGCGCGGTACTCGCCGGGATGGTCGAACTGGGCGCCCCCTGCGTCTTCTTCGAGGACAAGGTCCTCTACACCGAGCGCACGCACCGGCGCGAGGCCGGACCGGTCGGCGGTCTGTTCTCGCTCGACTTCGTGGGCGAGGAGCCGTTCCCGGTGGCCCGCCTGGCCATCGAGGGCGTCGACGAGCCCGACCTCGTGCTCATCGCGCCGGGCGGGCTCGCCCACCGCGCGGTCGAGGCCGCCCGCGCGCTGTTCCTGAGCCACGAGATCGCCTGCGAGATCTACGTACCGGCACGGCTGTACCCGTTCGACGCGAAGGTCCTGGCCGAGCCGGTGGCGCGGGCCGGGCGGGTGTGCGTGGTGGACGACGCGCCGCCGGGCGGCAGTTGGGGCGGCGAGGTCGCCCAGCAGCTGTACACCCACTGCTGGGACGCGCTGCGCGCCCCGGTCAGGCTGGTGCACTCCGCCGACGCCGTCATCCCGACGGCCCTCCACCTTGAAGAGAACGTCCTGGTGAGCAGCGACTCGCTGGGACTCGCCCTGCGGGAGCTGGCGCAATGATCGAGATCACCGTACCCAAGCTGAACAACAACGACGCGCACTACGACCTCGTCGAGTGGCTGGTCGAGGACGGCGCCACGGTGGCCAAGGACGACGACCTCGCCACGGTCGAGACGTCCAAGGCGGCCGAGGATCTGGTCTGCGAGCACGACGGTGTGCTGCTGCGGGCCGTACCGGCGGGCGAGCAGGTCGCGCCGGGCACCGTCGTCGGCCGGCTCTTCGCCGACGAGGCCGAGCGCGCGGCGTACCTGGCCTCGGCGGCCTCGGCCCCGGCCGCCACGGCCGGTCCGGGCGACGACGCCGCGTACGTCCTCACGGACGCCGCTCGCACGCTGGCCGCCACCCACGATGTCGGCGCGGACGAGCTGCGCGCGCTGGGCAAGCGCGTGATCAAGGGCTCCGACGTGGAGGCCCTGCTCGCGCGGCGTGCCCCCGCACAGCACGAGGACTCGGGCCGGGTCGCGCTGAGCCAGCTCCAGCGCGCGATCGGCGCGGTGGTCACCGAGTCGCTGCACACCGTCCCGACCTCCTTCACGGTGGTACGCGTACGGGTCGACGCGGCCGAGGACACCGCCCGCGAACTCGCGCGGCACACGGACGTCGCCATCAGCCTGCCCGAGCTGCTGATCTGTGAACTGGCCCGGCTGCGCGGCGACTTCCCGGCCTTCTTCGCCACGTACCACGACGACGGCACGATCGCGTACGCCGACGGGTCGCACATCGGGGTGACCGTGGACCTCGGCCAGGGTCTTTACATCCCGGTCGTGCGGGACGCGGACGAGCTGAGCGTCGCCGATGTCGCCGAGCGTCTTGAGGACATCCGGTTCTCCGCGCTGCGCGGCTCGTTCAAGGGCAGCGAGCTGACCGGGGCCGCGATCACGCTGTCGCTCAACAACGACGCGGACGTGGTGTTCACGCAGCCCATCGTCTTCCCCGGCCAGACCTGCATGGTCTCGCTCGGCGGCACCCAGAACGTCCTGGAGCTCACCGACGAGGGCGAGGTGGTCGCGACCCGTCAGGCGCACATCGGGCTCGCCTTCGACCACCGGGTCATCAACGGCCGGGACGCGGTGCTGTTCCTCCAGGCCCTCAAGTCCGCGCTGGAGCAGCCGCTGGCCGTGCCGGTCCAGGCGGGGGAGGCCGGCTGAGCGGGCCCCGGGTGCGGCTCCCCGAGCGCTACGACGCGGACCGGCTGCCCGGGCCGTGGGACGGGGGGCCGCCGCGCCTGTGGCTGGCGGGCCCCTTCCCGGCCGGGCCCGCGCCGACGGCCGACCGGGCGCTGTTGGACGCGGACGAACTCGCCCGGGCGGCCGCGTTCGTCCGCCCCGGCGACCGCGCCGCGTACATCCGTGCCCATGCCCTGGTGCGACGGCTGCTCGGCGGCTGCCTCGGTGTGCACCCGGCGCGGGTGTCTCTCGTCCGGGAAGCGTGTCCGTGCTGCGGGGACGGCCACGGCCGCCCCGCCGTGGCGGGCTCGCCGCTGCACTACTCGCTCTCGCGCGGTGCGGGCGTGGTGCTCGTGGGGATCGCCGCCTCCCCCATCGGCGTGGACATCGAGAAGATCCCGGCGCCGGACACGGCCCAGACGGTACTGACCGCGCTGCACCCCGAGGAGCGGGCCGAACTCCTTGCGGTGCCGCCCGCCGCGCGACCGGCCGCCTTCGCGCGCTGCTGGGCGCGCAAGGAGGCGTATCTCAAGGGGACGGGCACGGGCCTCGCCGAGCACCCTTCCCGTACCTATGTGGGCGCCGGCGCGATCCCCGCCCGGCTCCCCCGCTGGACCCTGACCGACGTCCGGGCTCCGCTGGGATATCGGGCGGCTTGCGCGGTTCAGTCGGCGGACGGCGCCGACTAGGGGGCGTGGGCCGCGAGGAAGTCGTCGACCACGCGCTCCACGTACTCCTTGGTGACCGCGCGCCCGGCGAGCAGTCTTCGGTACATCAGCGGTCCCGCCAGCTGGTCGACGGCCAGGTCGGCGTCGAGGTCCACGGCCAGCTCCCCCGCCGCCTTCGCCCGGTCGAGCACGGTCCTGAAGACGCGCGAGCCCTGGTGGTACAGCTCCTCCTTGAGCCGGGCGAAGACCGGGTCGACGCCCGCCCGCTCGATGACCGCGCGCAGCCCCCGGTCGCTGACCGGGTCGTGCAGCAGCCGCCGCAGCCCGTCCAGTTCATGGATCAGATCCTCGCGCAGCACCCCGGTGGGCGGTGTGTGCGCGGTGGAGATCCGCTCGGCGATGACGTCCCGGACCAGGCCGGAGGCGTCGGGCCAGTGGCGGTACAGGGTCGTACGGCCCACTCCGCTGCGCGCGGCGACGGCCACATGGGTCACCGCCGACCAGCCCTGCTCGATGAGCAGATCGCGGGCGGCGGCCAGGGCTGCGGTCCGGCTGCGTTCGGCGCGCGGGTCGGGCCCCCGGCCCGGTGCGTCATGGGTGCTGCTCGGCCCGGTCGGCGCGGACATCCGGCTCCATCCTGTCGTCTTGTCACCAGTGCACCAGTCTGCCCCGGACGGGTTTGTGGAACAACTTGCCCCGCATCCCGGCGTGGGGCATGCTGTTCCACAGATTCGGAACAGCATGCCCCATAACTTCTCTCACGAGGACGGCGCCCACCACATGCCCGACCTGACGCTGATGTACGCGACCCACGACGCCTTCCGGCGCGATCTGGGGTTGCTGGCCGCTGCCGCCGAGGACCGGGGCACGGCGCCCGGCTCGGCCTTCCGGACCGGCTGGGAGACCTTCCAGACCTTTCTGACGATCCATCACACCGCCGAGGACAAGGTGCTCTGGCCCATGATGCGGGCCAAACTCGCCGAGGAGCCCGCGCAGTTGAGGATGCTCGACGAGATGGACGCCGAGCACGAGGTCCTCGACCCGTTGCTGGCGGCCGTCGAGGACGTGCTTGCCCAGGGGCAGCAGCAGCGGCTGCCGGCCCTGGTCGCCACGGTCGCCGACAAGCTGGCCCACCACCTCGACCACGAGGAGCGGGCCGCCCTTCCGGTGGTCCAGGCGGTGCTCAGCCAGGAGGAGTACGACACCTTCGGCAACGAGCAGCGCCGGATGCTCGGCCTCAAGGGCGGCGCCCTGTACTTCCCCTGGGTGCTGGACGGCGCCTCACAGGAGACCCGGCGCACCGCCCTCGGCGCGCTGCCGCCGCCGGTGCGGATGATCTACAAGGCGGTGTGGCGCCCGCGCTACGAGAAGCGGACCCGCGCGTTCTCGCAGGCCGCGGCCTGATCGGCCCGATCAGCCGCACGCACCGGTGCCCGGCGTCCGCGAGGCGGACGCCGGGCACCGTGCCGTTCGGGCCGATCAGGCGAAGTCGGCGGTGTGCGCCTCCACCCACTCGCGGAAGCTGTGGCCCGGGCGGCCGAGGACCTGCTGGACGTCGGGGAACAGCCGGCCCCGGAAGTCGTCGCCGGATTCGAGGGCCTTGCGCAGGGCCACCACCACACCGTCGGCGGTCTCCTCCCCGTACTGGCGGGCCATGACCGCGTGGTGCTCCTCGATGGAGATCTGCTCGAAGCGCAGCCGCTTGCCGAGCACCGAACCGACCACCGCCACCTGCTCGCGGGCCGTCAGCGCCTCGGGCCCGGTCAGCGCGTAGACGCGGCCCTGGTGGCCCGGCTCGGTCAGCGCGCGCACCGCGACGTCCGCGATGTCCCGGGGGTCGATCAGGGCCTCCGGCAGATCGGCGACGGGGCTGCGCACCACACCGTCCCCGTGCACGGCGTCGCGCCAGCCGAGCGCGTGCGTCATAAACCCGTTGGGCCGCAGGATCGTCCAGGCGATCCCCGACTCCGTCAGCGCCCGCTCGGCCTGCCGGTGCCACAGGCCCAGCGGGGTGTCGTTCTCCTCCTCGACCTCCGCGACGCCCAGCGTGGAGAGCTGCACGATGTGCTCCACGCCCGTCTTGCGCGCGACCTCGATCAACTGGGCGTCGTGGGTGCGCTTGTTGTGGCCGAGCGACATCAGGAAGACCGCGCGTACGCCGTCGAGCGCGTCCGGGAGCGTGTCGGGCCGACCCATGTCGGCGCCCACCACCTCCACCCCGGCGGGCAGTCGAGCGCGGGAGGGGTCGCGGGTGAGGGCCCGTACGGGATGGCCCGCCGCGAGCAGGCGCGCCAGCACCTTGCCGCCGATGTTGCCGGTCGCCCCGGTCACCAAAATGGTCATGGATATCTCCGATTCCGCTGGTGGGAAAGGTAGGGGGAGGTCAGTGCGCGGGGCGGTCGAGGACCGTGCGCAGGGCGGCTTCCAGGCCACCGGTCCCCGAGTCGTCGGCCGCGCGCCAGGCGATGAAGCGGTCGGGTCGCACCAGCGTGGCACCGGATTCGGTGACGCCGTAAGCCTTCTCCCAGCCGCCCGCCCGGTGGACGGCGAGGGTGATGCCGAGCCGGTCGGCCGCCGCCTTCGCCGCCTCCTCCCAGCCCGTACTCCCGGCCCCGACGAGCAGCACGAAGGACGGGCCGAACAGGGCGGTGGTGGAGCCGCCGCCGTCGAGCGCCACGTACGGCGCCCGCGAGCCCGGCCGTCCGGTGGGCGCGGTCGGGTCCTCCAGCAACTCGCCCTCGTCACCCGGCTCAAGCACCACGGCGCCCTGGGCGACGCGGTAGCCGAAGACCTGGACGACCGGGTCGATGGGAGCGGCCGCCGTACCGTCGTCGAGCTCGGGGCCGAGCCGTTCCACCGTGTTGGCGAACTGCTGCTCCGCGATCATGTCGGAGACCGGCCTGCGCTCGGCGTCATGGCTGGCGAGCAGCCCCTGACCGGCCTGGCCCGTGACGGTCATGGCGAGCTTCCAGGCGAGGTAGAAGCCGTCCATGATGGCCGTGTTGCCGCCGAGCCCGCCCGGCGCGGGCACCACCTTGGCGGCGTCGCCCACGAGGTGCACCCGCCCCACCGAGAAGCGGTCCACGACCTCGCTCACGATCTCGGTGAGACCCGAGCCCGCCACCGTCAGCTCCAGGTCGGGCATGCCCAGACCGGTGCGTACGAGAGCGGCGCACTGCTCCTCGGAGTAGTCGGTGAAGTCGGGCTGCTCCTTGGTCATGCCGCGGATGTAGCCGTAGCGGCCCGGGATGTCGGTCGTGTAGAAGACGCCCGGCACCGGGTGCAGCAGATGGAACAGGGCGAAGCGGCGGCCCTCGGTGACCCCGCCCTCAAGACCCTTGAGCGGGCCGCTCATGTCCGCGTCGAAGAAGACCCGGAACACCTCGCCGAGCCGGCCCCGGCCGTGCACTCCGAGACCTAGGGCCCGGCGCACCCGGCTGCGGCGGCCGTCGGAGGCCACCAACTGCTCGGCGCGCACGGTGCGTTCGGCACCGGTCTTCACATCGCGCAGCAGCGCGGTGACCCCGTCGGCGTCCTGGGTGAAGGAGACGAGCTCGGTGCCGAAGGCGAGTTCGGCTCCGAGCTCGCGGGCGCGGTCGGCGAGGATCTCCTCGGTGAGCTCCTGGCTGGCCATGGCCCACTCCTCGGGCGAGACATGGTTCATGCTCATCTCGCCCTGCGTCATGATGCCGCGCAGGACGGGGCCGGAAAGGGTCTCGGCGAGCGCCATGTAGAAGTCGCCGGTGCCGCCCGGCGAGGCGGCGGTGATCCGGTCGGCCACACCGGCGATGCGCAGCGCCTCCATGGTGTGCGGGTACTGGCCC
The DNA here is from genome assembly GCF_043198895.1 of Streptomyces sp. NPDC048696. Taxonomy (NCBI): domain Bacteria; kingdom Bacillati; phylum Actinomycetota; class Actinomycetes; order Kitasatosporales; family Streptomycetaceae; genus Streptomyces; species Streptomyces sp. NPDC048696. Next base: position 148,694 of record NZ_JBICVJ010000010.1, read on the forward strand.
CGCGCCTTCATCACTACGGAGGTGCCGGGGTGCTTCTCGACCAGCAGCGGCCGCACGCCGTGCAGACCGAGGAAGAGCGCGGTGGACAGGCCTGACAGACCGCCGCCGGCTATGAGGACAGGCACGGATGCCTCGGACACGGTCACTCCCGGATTCGGTGGACAAGGACGATGCGCTCAGCATCGGCAGCGCGGACGGTGACCGGATCGGGACGCGATGCCGACGGGCTGGGGGCTCGGTCGTGGCGCCGCTGCCGCCGTCCTCCAACGAGTCACCAACCAGGCATCAGCGGCGGCCGGAAGTGTGGACGGTGCCCGGGGCACCGGCCCGTGCGGGCCGGGGGACCTGCCGCACCGGCCGGTGCCCGGGCGACACCGTTCGTCTTACCGAGGAGTCTTCGTGGTCGTCTTCGTCAACAAGCTGACGCTCATCGGCAAGCCCGAGGAGCTGGAGCGGATCTACGCGCACGTCGCGGAGTTCATGGAGGAGCAGCCCGGTCTGATCCGCTATCAGCTCCTGCGTTCGCAGAAGGACCCGGGCACCTACTTCAACGTGGCCGAGTGGGACAGCAACGAGTCCTTCGACAAGGCGCTGGCCGAGCCCGAGTTCCGCGCCCGCCTCAAGGCGCTGGGCACCGTCATCAAGGGCGAGCCGCACATGAGCGACGTCGTCGTCGAGGGTGTGGCCCGCGAGGCCGGAGCGGCCCGATGACCGCGCCCACCGCCACCGCCGCGGACCTGTCCGCCGTCTCGGCCGAGTCGTACGCGCAGATCCTCCAGTTCTACGCCCACCACATGCAGCTGCTCGACGGCGGCGACGCCGAGGCGTGGGCGGACGGCTTCACCGAGGACGGCGTCTTCGCCCAGAACGTCAAGCCCGAGCCGTGGAGCGGCCGTTCGTTCATCGCCACGTCGATGCGGCGCGGCATCGACCGGCTCGCGGCCCGCGACGTGCAGCGGCGGCACTGGTTCTCGATGGTCGTCGCGACCCCCGAGACCGCCGGCGCGGACGACGAGGAGGCCGTGCGCACCACGTACTACGCGGTGGTCTTCGAGACCCCGCGCGGCGGCAAGGCCTCGGTGTATCTGAGCACCACCGGCGAGGACCTGCTGGTGCGCCGCGACGGCCGGTGGCTGATCAAGCACCGCGACATCGCCCACGACGGGGTCTGAGCCGATGGCGCCGCAGACCGTCGACGGCTCCGTCCACGACGAGATCCAGCGGTTCTACGCCACCCAGGTGCGGCTGCTCGGCGAGGGCGACGTCGACCGCTGGGCGCTCACCTTCACCGAGGACGCCGTCTTCGAGCAGGAGGCCCCGGCGGACAAGGTCTTCGCCGGGAACGCGCCGCCCGTGCGCCGGGGGCGCGCCGCCATCGCGGCGGCGGCCCGGGGCGCGGTCGGCGAGCGGCGGGCGGACGGCCGGGTGCGCCGGTATCTGATCGGGATGCTCACCGTCGAGCCCGCGGGGGACGGCGCCGTGCGCACCCGGTACAACGCGCTGCTGGTGCAGACCCCGCGAGGCGGTCGCGCCGAACTGCACCTGAGCACCACCGGACGGGACGAGCTGGTCCGTCGCGACGACGGCTGGCTCGTCCGTCACCGAGTCAACTCACACGACAGCGTGGCCGGTTCGCACACCGGCCCCGAGCAGGAGGAACACCATGGCCGATCTGACACGTGAGCGCGTCGAGGCGGCGTACGCGGCCCTCATGACCGGCGACCGGGACAAGATCACTGAGTACTGGTCCGAGGACCTGCGCTTCCAGATGCCCGGTAACCACCAGTTCGCCGGCTGGTTCAACGGCCTGGACGACTACCTCCAGAAGATGGGGAAGCTCGGCGAGGCGTGCGGCGGCCGCATCACGGCCGACACGCACCACATCCTGATCAACGAGGCGGACGGGATCTCCGTCGACATCTACCAGCTCGACGGCTACCGCGCGCACGCCGAGGAGGGCACCACCTCTCCGTACGAGCGCCTTCAGGTCGAGGGCGTGCACATGCTCCGCTGGGAGAACGGCCGCATCGTCGAGGGCCGCAGCGCCCTGTTCGCGGACGGGGTGACCCGGGGCAACCTGTGGTGGTCGCCGGTCGGCTCCGACGGAGAGCGCACGGAGCTGTGACCGCCCCGGCCGGCGACGGCACCGCTCTGTCGGGCCGGGCCGTCGTCGTCACCGGTGCCGGGACCGGCATCGGCCGGGCGGTGGCGCACGCCTTCGCCGACGAGGGCGCCCGCGTCCTGGCCGTGGGGCGCGGCGCCGCCCGGCTGGCCGAGACGGCCGAGGGGCGCCCGGGGATCCACCCGTTCGCCGCCGACGTCTCGGCGCCGGACGGACCGCGCGCGATCGTCGAGGCGGCCGTGCGCGAGCTCGGCGGCGTCGACGTCCTGATCAACAACGCGGTGACCATGCGGTCCGCGCCGCTCGGCCGGATCGAGCCGGACGACACGCACCGCCAGGTCGCCACCAACCTCCTGGCGCCGCTCTTCCTCACCCAGGAGGCCCTGCCCCACCTTGAGGCGGCCAAGGGCACCGTCATCAACGTCACCACCGCGGGCAACCAGCGCGGCTGGCCCGGCCATTCGGTGTACGGCGCCACCAAGGCCGCGCTCGACTTCCTCACCCGCACCTGGGCGCTGGAGCTGGCGCCGCGCGGCATCCGGGTCGCGGCCGTCGCGCCCGGTCCGGTCGAGACCCCGATCGGCGAGCACGCGGGCCTGGACGCCGAGGGCGTCGTCCGGCTGCGGGAGCGCCAGCGCGCCCGGGTGCCGCTCGGGCGGGTGGGGCAGCCCGAGGAGATCGCCTGGTGGCTGGTGAACCTCGCCCGCCCCGAAGCGTCCTACGCCACCGGCCTCGTGCTGCCGGTGGACGGCGGCGCCGGAGTCGTGTTCTGAGAACGACCCGGCCCGCACACCAGCACGGCCCGGCCTGAAGCGCCGAACCCTGAGACACATGGAGCAGCGATGGAATTCGGTATCAATTTCTTCCCCACGGTCGGTCCGGACGACAAGCCGGCCGACCAGTACTTCGACGAGGCGCTGCGGCTCGTGGAACTGGCCGAGGAGCTCGGCTACGACCACATCAAGACCGTGGAGCACTACTTCTTCAAGTACGGCGGCTACAGCCCCGACCCGGTGACCTTCCTGGCCGCGGCGGCCGCCCGCACCAGCCGTATCAAGCTGGTCACCGGCGCCGTCATCCCGGCCTTCACGCACCCGCTGAAGCTGGCGGGCAAGCTCGCCATGCTGGACAACATCTCCAAGGGCCGCCTCCAGGTGGGCTTCGGCCGGGCCTTCCTGCCGGACGAGTTCGACGCGTTCGAGCTGGCCATGGACGAGAGCCGCCCGCGGTTCGTCGACGGCCTCAAGGCCTGCCAGAAGCTGTGGGCCGAGGAGAACGTGGTCTGGGACAGCGAGTTCTACAAGTTCGGCCCGGTCACCCTGCTGCCCCGCCCCTACCAGCGCCCGCACCCGCGGATCCTGGTGGCCGCGGCCATCACGCCGTCGTCCTGCGAGCAGGCCGGCCGCGACGGCCACGGGCTGCTGCTCGTGCCGTCCATCTCCAAGCGCGAGAAGGTCCAGGAGATGCTGACCCTCTACCGCAAGGCGTATGCCGAGGCGGGTCACCCGGCGGGCGGCGACGAGGTGCACCTCAGCTACGGCTGCTACCTCGCCGAGGACGCCGCCGAGGCCAAGGCCAAGGGCCGCGAGTACAACCAGCGCACCAACGCCGTCATGATCGACGCCGTCGCCGCCTGGGGCACCCGCCGCAGCGAGGGCTACCAGGGCTACGAGGAGATCGTCGACAAGGTCAAGCGGTCCGACTTCGACAAGACGCTCGCCGAGAACAAGACCCTCGTCGGCAGCCCGGAGGAGATCACCGAGCGGCTGCGCACCATCCGCGAGTGGTACGGCGATGTCACCATCAGCCTCCAGATGATCTCGGGCAACCCGAGCTTCGAGGAGACCACCCGCACCGCCCGGCTCTTCGCCGAGCAGGTCATCCCGAACTTCCGCTAGCAGCAGGGAAGTCGGCCCGCACCACGGGCCGCGGGCACGAGGAAGGGGCTCCCCCCGAAACCATCGGGGGGAGCCCCTCTCGTATGTCCGGCACCCGGCACACGTATGTCCGCTCACGTTTCCGTGAGCGGACACGGTGCTCAGACTCCGGCGACCCAGGCGCCCGCGACGGCGGGCACGAGGAGAGCGGTCACGCGTGCGGCGACCGCCGCGATGGTGAGCGCCGGCGGCACGGCGCCGGACGAGCCGTGCAGCAGCGAGCTGTCGACGACGTACAGGTTGCGCGCGCCGCGCACCGAGCCGTCGGCGGTGGTGGCCAGGCCCAGCGGCACACCGCCGACGACGTTGCCGCCGGTGGTGCCGATGCGGTTGAACGCGGTCTTGCTGCCCGGGGTCGCCGCGTTCAGCCGGTCCAGGGTGTGCTGGACCGCGTGGGTCGCCCGCACCGCGCGCGGGTCCTCCACCGGCCAGTTCAGGACGACGTCGTCCTTGGCGGCGTCGTAGCGGAAGGAGCCGAGCGGTTCGGTCGGCGAGGCGCCGATCGTGGTGATCCAGCCCTCGGTGGACGGGGCGTCCACCCACGGGAAGTTGAGCAGGGTGACCGGGGCGTGCGGGTTGTCCTGCCAGTCCTTGACGACGATCGAGCAGGGGCCGCCCTGCGCCGGGTTGTTGGGGGCCATCCCGGTGCGCGCGGTGATCACCTCGCTGTTGCCGACCCGGGTGCCCACCGAGTCGTCCAGGTCCGGCAGATACCCCAGCGCCTTCGCGCGCAGCAGCAGCCGGGTGGTGCCGAGTGTGCCGGCCGCGAGCACCAGATGCGTGGTGTGCACCTCGTGCCGGGCCACCACGGTGCCGCTCTCGTCCAGTTCGTCGTACGCGACCACATGGCCCTCGCCCTGTGGCCGGATGCCGGTGACCAGGCTCAGCGGCCGCACCTCGACCCGGCCGGTGGCCTCGGCGCGGGCGAGCACGGTAACGTCCATGCTGCGCTGGGCCCCGCTGTTGACGCCGAAGACGTTGAGCCCGGCGATGTGCGAGGCCTCCCGGCGCCCGGCCATCTCCTCGCGGACCGCGTCCCAGTCGACGGCCAGGTCGACCAGGTCGTACGGGATGCCCGCGCGCTCCAGCTGGCTCATGAAGTCACGCGAGGAGCGGTAGAACTCGGACTCCAGGATGTCCTTCGGTATCGGGGAGCAGCCGATCAGCTCCCGCGCCTGCGGATACCAGACGTCGTGCATCTCCTGCTGGTCGAGGAAGTCGCCGAACGCCCGGCGGAACAGCTCGGGCGAGGGCTCGACCATGGTGCCGTTGCTGAGCAGCGAGGCGCCGCCCACACCGGCCGCCGCGATCATCGTCAGGCCCTCGCCCTCCAGGGATTCCAGGACACCCGGGTAGATGTCCAGCTCCCGGTCGGTCAGCGGGGACTTGGGGCTCAGCCAGGACGCGCGGCCGTCCGGCCGGTGCTGGGTGGCGAAGGTGTCGCCGTCGGCGCGGACCTGCCAGCGGCGGCCGCGCTCCAGCACGATCGTGGCGATCCCGGCCTCGGCGAGCCGCAGGGCCGCGATCGATCCGGCGTAACCGCTGCCGACGACCAGGGCGTCGGTGCGGTGCTGATGGGTTTCCATGGGACGGCCTCTCTGAACGTTTCGGAACATGCGTAAGGGTCGATCCGTAGTGCGTGTGTGGGGGGCTCCGCGTCGTGTGGGGTCAGGGCGCGGAAGTCATCGGGCTCAGCCCAGCGGCTTGAGCGTGCGCGCGAGCAGCCGGGCCGCGTTGCGCGCGAGCGGGACGTCGGCCTCGGCGGCGACCAGGCCGTGCTCCACCAGGAGCCGTCCCACCCGGGAGGCGATCAGGGCGAAGCGGAAGCCCGCGAAGACCTCGTACCAGTCCAGGTGCGCGGCCACCGACCGCCCGGACAGCTCCTCGTACCGCTGTACGGTCTCGGCGCGGCCGGGCAGGCCGGGCAGCCGGGGCGCGCCGACGCCTTCGCTGAGGTGCCGGTCCAGATACAGGTACCAGCCGAGGTCGGCCTCGCCCGGGCCCAGGGACGTCATCTCCCAGTCCAGTACGGCGGCGGGGGTCACGCCGGAGAAGAGCAGATTACCCAGGCGCGCATCGCCCCACAGCAGGCTCGGCTTCTCCGGCTCGGGCGGCAGCGCGTCGCGCAGCAGCGCGAGCGCTTCGCGCACGGGCACCGAGTCCGCGCCGCCGAAGTGGTCCATGTGGGCTTCGTAGTAGTCGAGTTGCGCGCCGAGCCCGTACGGCCCGTGCTTGGACGCCCGCAGGTCGTCCAGGCCGAGCTCGCTCACATCGAGGCGGTGGATGCGGTGCAGCACCTCGACGCCGCCCCACCACACCGCCGCCCGGCCGCTCTCGTCCAGGTTGGAGACCGGCCCGTCCGGGCGGTGGTACGAGGGCAGGTCCGGCGGGACCCAGCCGTCCACCCGGTCCATGGCGTAGAAGGGCGCGCCGAGCAGCGCGGGGTCGGGCTCGAAGCCGAGGACGCCGGGGACCGGTACGTCGGTGTCCCGCAGCGCGTCGAGTACGCGGTACTCCTCGTCGAGGCGGGAGCCCGGCATCACCTGGTAGGCGGTGGGGGCGACCCGGACGACGAGACGGCGCCTGCGTTCGGCGTCCGCCTCCCGCCACACCGCGTCCACCAGCAGCGTCTCGTTGGAGAAACCGAGGCCCTTGGGCACCTCGACCTCGGTCCGCAGGTCCACCGCGCCCGGCAGCCGCTCGGCGAGCCAGGTCGTGAGCTGTTTTCGGGTGAGTTCGGGATCACGCTGCTGGGGCACGGGCATGGCCGGCTCCTCCATCCATGTATAGGGGTGCCCCCATCGTCGGCGGGGCCGATGGGGGACGGATGGAGGATGGCCGACGGCGGCACGGCGTCTTCGTGCGACGGCGTGACCACATCCTCGTGCGCCCGTCGGCGGCTCTGCATCGAGCGCCGAGCGGTTCCCCAACTGCCGCTGCCAGCATCGCTGTCGAATAGCGAACACTACTTGGGGAGGTCGACATGTCCTGGGCACCGCCTGTGGGAGTGCACGTGGAGCCGCAGCTGTTCCGACACATACTCGGCCATGTCCCGAGCCCCGTCACCGTGGTCACCGCGGCGACGGCGGCCGGGCCGGCGGGGCTCGTGGTGGGGTCGTTCGTGTCGGTGTCGCTCGAACCGCCCCTCGTCGGGATCTTCATCGACGAGCGGTCGGTGAGCTGGCCGCCGATGAGCGAGGCGGGGTCGTTCACCGTCAACATCCTCGCCCATGACCAGCAGGAGCTGTGCGCGCGCTTCGCCAAGAGCGGCGGCGAGAACGATCCGGCGGCCAAGTTCGCCGGGCTGAGCTGGTGGGAGTCGCCGCACGGCAACCCGGTGCTGCCGGGCACCACCGCGTGGCTGGACTGTCTGGTACGCCAGGTGCAGCGGCTCGGCGACCACTTCTTCGCCGTCGCCGAGGTGGTCGGGCTTGGCGTGGACGCGGCCCGCCCGCCGCTCGTCTTCCACCGGGGTGCCCTGCACACGGTGGCGCCTTCCGCCGACATCCCGGCGCCCCGACGGGGTTGAGGGCCGCGGAACAACCACGCCCGCGCTCCGCCGGATGTTCCGGCGGGGCGCGGGCGTTGTCCGCTTACGGATCTCAGGCCAGGCACACCATCGGCTCGCCGCCGTTGAGTTGGGCCATCTCGGCCATCACCGGCGCCGAGCGGATCTGGGTGTCCAGCGGGCAGCCGTGTGCCTCGGAGTACGCGCGGTGCAGATTGGCCACCACCCGCTCGGCGTCCCGCCACTGCGCGTAGGGGCCGAGCGCGGCGTCCCGGGCGGCCTCGTACGGGGTGAGTCCGGCCGCGATCCCGTCGGCGGCGACCCGCTGCACCCACCGCAGATACGCCTCGGTCTCCCCCAGCGCCTCGGGCCCGGCGACCGGCCCGTGCCCGCCGACGACGACGCGCGGATCGAGCTCCCGCAGCCCGGCGATCGCCTCCAGGGACCCCTTGACCGACCCCATCAGGACGAACGGCGTACAGCCGGGCATCAGCACGTCTCCCGCGAAGAGCACCCGGTGCTCGGGCACCCACACCACGACGTCGTTGTCGGAGTGGGCCGGGCCCACATGGATGAGCTCGACGACGAGGTCGTCGACGTACACCGTCAGCCGGTCCTCGAAGGCCACCATGGGCAACGAGCGCCGGATGTCGCCCAGTTGACCCCACTCGGTGTCCGGCCACATGTGTTTCAGGCCCTCGCCCTTCGCCGCCATCTCGTCGCGCATGCGCGCGTGCGCGACGACCGTCGCGTACGGGGCGGCGACGGCGTTGCCGAGGGTGTGGTCGCCGTGGTGGTGGGTGTTGAGCACCATCCTCGGTTCCACGCCGCCGCGTTCGAGCGCGGCCGCGCGCAGGCCCCGGGCCCTGGCCTCGGTGGCCGCCGTGTCGACGAACGCCGTGGTGTGGTGGCCCACGAGGATCCCGGCGTTGTTGAGGCACCAGCCGCCGTCGGGCTGGATATAGGCGAAGATCCCGTCGGCGACCTCCTCCACGCGGGGCGGCGGCACGCGGGTGGGGTGGCTGTCGTACGGCGTTGTGGAAGGCAGGCTCATGGCCTCAACGGTGGCCGGGCGTCCTGGAGGACGGCAGGTGCGCCGATGACCGCCGGGTGGAGGCCGCCGACGGGCGCCGACGGGCGCCCGGGACCGCCGCAGGGCAGCGGAAGGGCCCGGCGGGTCCGCACACCCGCCGGGCCTGGCCAGAGCCGAACCGGAACCGGTTCGGAGTCGATCCAGAAGGTCCGGAACCCGTCTCAGAGCGCGAGGACGACCTTGCCGTTGGCCCGCCGGCCGCGCAGCGCGTCGAGTGCGGTCTCCGGGTCGGTCCAGGAGCCCACGGCCGCGACCTGCGGGGCGAGCCGTCCCTCGGCGACCAGCCGGACCAGCGACGCGAGGTCCCGCGCGACGCTCCGCCGGGTCAGCTCGTCGAACAGGTGGAGATAGCGCAGGCGCAGACCGGGGCGCGCGTGGCCCCAGTCGACGGGCAGCCGCAGTTCCTCGCGCACGGTGTTGCCGTAGCAGACGACCGAGCCGCCGGGCCGCAGCCGCCCGAACGCGTCGGCCAGCACCTGCCCGCCCACGCTGTCGACCAGCACGTCCACCGGCTCACCGGTGGCGCCGCCGGACGCGTCGTGGATCTCCACCCGGTGCGCCCCCAGCGCCCGCAGCCCGTCCGCCCGGCCCGGGGAGCCGACCTGGGCGATCACCTCGGCGCCCGCGGCGGCGGCCAGCTGGACCAGCATGCGGCCCACTCCCCCGCCCGCGCCGGTGATCAGCACGGACCGGCCGAGCAGCGTTCCCGCGTACTCCAGCGCGTACAGCGCGGTCAGTCCGGCCACCGGCAGGGCGGCGGCGGCCGGATACTCCATGCCGTCCGGTATCGGGGTGAGTCGCGTCGGCGACAGCGCGATCCGCTCGGCCCAGCCGTCCCGTTCGGCGAGCGCGGTGACGCGGGTGCCGGGCGCCGGGCCGGTCCCGTCGGCGGCGGCGCGCAGCACCGTGCCCGCCACGTCCCAGCCGAGCCGGGACCCGGTCGGCAGCTGCCCCATCAGGGCCAGTTCACCGCGGTTGACGGCGATCGCGCGGACCTCGACGAGCGCCTGGTCAGGGCGCGGCTCGGGCTCGGCGACCGAGTCGAGCCGCAGTGCCGAGGCGCCGGTCACGAGCGCCTTCACGAGGCGGCCGCCCGGGTCGGCCCGGTCTGCGCGGGCGGGTGCGTACGCCCGATGGTCAATGGGGGCATGGCTGTTGATCTCCTTGTCCGATCTGGGGTGTCACCGAGTGTGCGCCGTCGTACGGCGGGATCGCGGCGCCGGTCGCCCGGACCGTGTCCGGGGCAGCGGCCGGTGGCCGGATGTCACCATCTGAGTCCGCCGTTGACCTCCAGGACATGGCCGTTGACGTAGTCGGAGCCGTCGTCGGCGAGGAAGAGCGCCGCCTCGGCGACCTCCTCGGCCCGGCCCGCGCGGCCTGCCGCGATCTTCCCACCGTAATAGCCCCACAGGCCCTCGTGACGGGCCAGTTCACGTCCCATGCCCTCGTCGATGAAGCCGGGGCTGAGGCAGTTGACCGTGATGGGGTGGCCCGCCAGCTCGACGGCGACGACCCGAGTCAGCATCTCGATCCCCGCCTTGGACGCCGCGTAGGCGGACGAGCCGGGGGCCACCCTGGTCGCCAGGGCCGACGACAGCGTGATGACGCGGCCCCCGCCGTCGCGCACCAGATACGGCACCGCCGAACGCACGCACAGGAACGTGCCGTTGAGGTTGGTGGAGATGACCTCCCCCCAGTGCTCGACGTCCATCCCCTGGGCCGGACCGGGACGGCTGACGCCCGCGCTCGCGACCAGGACGTCCAGGCGGCCATAGGTCTCGTACGTGGTCCGGGTCAGCGCGTCCACGGAGTCCGGGTCGCGTACGTCGACGGGATGGTAGGCGAGGTCCCCCTCGCCCACCGGCGGCAGTTCGTGCCGTTCGTCGGGCTCTCGGGCGGCGCAGACGACGCGGCACCCTTCCTTGGCGTATGCCTGGGCGATCGCGTACCCCAGGCCCTTGGTGCCACCGGTGACGATGGCCACCTTCCCTGCGAGTCGCACGTGTGCCTCCTCGGGATCGTGTCGACGGAGGCCGACGCTACGGAATCCCGAGCGAGGCTGGCTGAACTCCCGATGGGGGCCCGCGATGGCGCGAGTTGACGGATCCTGAACGCGGATGGGAGGGATGATCGCGCCTCGGGGATAGTTTCCCTGCATAACGACCGCGCCGGTCGCCGAGGTTTCGGGGTCGGCTGGGTCCGCCGATTCGTATGAGAGGTCGTCATGGAATTCTCGGTGCTCGGTTCGCTGCGCGTACGCGAAAACGGTCTGGACTACGCGCCCACAGCGCCGAAACAGCGTCAACTCCTCGCTCTGCTGGTCTTCAACGCCAATCAGGTCGTCTCGGTGGGCACCTGTATAGAGGAGCTGTGGGGAGAGAACCCGCCGGAGACGGGCTTGTCCACACTCCAGTCGTATGTGCTCCAGCTGCGCCGGATCCTGAAGCGGGTGCCCCGCATCGGCAGCCTCCAGGCGGCCCGTGAATTGCTGCAGACCCGGGACGGCGGATATCTGCTCTCGGTGGGGCACGACGAACTCGACGTGAATCTCTTCCACGACCTCGTACGACAAGGCAGGACCGAACTCGGCAGGAACGACGCCGTGGCGTCCGAACTCCTTTCGCAGGCCCTCGATTTGTGGCAGGGTTCCGCGCTCTCCGACGTCCAGGCCGGTCCCGTTCTGCGTATTCATCTGGCGGGTCTTGAGGAAACGCGGATCAGTGTGCAGGAACAGCGCATCGACGCCGATCTGCGGCTCGGCAGGCACCACGATCTGCTCGGGGAACTCAGCGCCCTGTGCGCGCTGTATCCGACGCACGAGAATCTGCACGCCCAGTTCATGCTGGCGCTCAGCCGCTCGGGGCGGCGCACCCAGGCCCTTGAGGTCGTGCAGCGGCTGCGCCGGATGCTCGACGACGAGCTGGGCCTTGAGCCCTCGCCCCGGATGAACCGGCTCCACCAGGCGGTGCTGGCCTGCGACCCGGTGATCGACGCCCCGGCGGAGACGGCCCCGCTGCTCTCGCTGGATCTGCTGGCCCACACTGGCTCGCACACGGCCCGCGCAAACAGCGCGAGGGCGAACAGTGCCGGAGCACACAGCGCGGGGTCAAACAGTGGGGGAGCCCACAGCGTCCGCGGCGCCGGGGTCCGCCGCATCGCCTGAGCCCGACGCGCCCGGCGTGTCGGCTGTACGGAGGCCGGGCACGACCCGCCGTACTCCCGGTAGTTCGCCTTCCGTACCCCCGGTAGGGGCGGTGCGCGATGCCCTCGGGACCCTGTCCGGGGTTCACTTCATGTGGCCGGACCACATGCCCGATGGCGTCCCTCACCCGCGTGAGAGCGGGCCGGTGGCGACGTTCTGTCACTGGAACACTCCGTTCCAGTGTTGCCGCACCACACGTCCGCTCAGCACACCTCGCTCGAACGCCGGGCGAGGTGCGCTCGAACGCGGGATGGCGAGGGAGCGTGGGCGGCCCCGCCTCACCTCCGGGCGGCGAGAGGGTGCCCGGCCACCCTTGGCACGCGATCGGCCCGACCGCATCGTTGGAGCCGGAATCCAGAGGTCCCGCCGGCCCCGGCGGAGCCTTCCTCCCACATCATTCCAACGGTCCACGGGGGACTCATGAATGCTGTTGCCCAGCTATTGGAGAGCGGTTCTCCGGACACCGCCGACCCCGCGGCCGGACCCGCCGCCTGGGACGAGCGGGTGCTCAGCGAGATGAGCACGGTCCTGTTCGCCTCTCTGCGCCGCAGTGACCAGCGGCTCAGGGGCACCGAGTACCTGCGCGGCCTCCTGGGCGCGCAGGGCCGCCGTTCGATACGCAACATGGCGTCCCGACTGGGTGGTTCGGCCACCGAGCAGAGCCTGCACCACTTCGTGTCCGACTCGACCTGGGACTGGGCGCCGGTGCGCCGCTCGCTCGCCCGGCACATCTCCGAGCAGGCGCCGCCCTTCGCGTATGTGGTGCGGCCCATGGTCATTCCGAAGACGGGCGAGAACTCCGTCGGGGTGGACCGGCAGTTCGTCTCGGAGCTCGGCCAGCTCGTCAACGCCCAGCAGGCGGCGGGGGTCTGGTCCGCCACCGAGGAGATGAGCGTGCCCATCAACTGGCGGCTGCATCTGTCGGCCTCCTGGCTGGGCGACCGGGCCCGCCGCCGCCAGGCGTCGATCCCGGACGACGTCGGCGAGCAGTCGCCGGGTGACGGGGCGGTCGAGGCGGCCCTGGAGGCGGCGTCGCAGTGGGGCCTGCCGCAGCGGCCGGTCGTGCTTGACGCCCGGCACATGGACCTGGCGTCCGCGATCGCCCGCTTCCGCGCGGCCGGTGTGCCGTTCCTCGCCCGGATCAACGGCTCGCTCCAGCTCGCCGTCACCGACCCGGCGCTCCAGGGCCGTACGCCGGAGGTGCAGCAGGCGGCCCAGATCATGACCGCCGCCCGGGACCGGATGCGCCCGGCTCCCCTGCCGGCCCAGGGCGGCGCCCGGGCCGGGCGGCCGCTGCAGCTGACCACCAAGATCCGGGTGCGCCCCTCGCGGGCCGTGCGGCAGGTGGTGGGGCAGGGCGAACTGGCCCTGCTCGGCGTGGCGGAGGCCCGTCGGGACAAGCCCGTGGAGCTGTGGCTCACCGATATGACGCAGGCCCGGCTGCCCACCCTGGTGCGCCTGAGCCGGCTCATCCGGCGCGCCGACCGCGACTTCCGCGAGACCACCGACCGCCTGGGCATCCGCGACTTCACCGGCCGCTCGTACGCCGGCTGGCACCGCCATGTGACCCTGGCCTCGGCCGCCCACGCGGTGTCCGTCCTTGGCACGCCGGGACAGGGGGCGAGGGCGCTGGCCTGAGCTCCGAACCGCCGGCGTCCACACCTCCGTACGACCCGTACCCCCGCCCGGCCGTTCGCGACACCGGCCGGGCGGCGAACGATTCCGGCCAAAACCGGGGGGATTACTTGATCGCACCTTCGCCATGAACCCCTAATTGCGGCGTGGGGTCCCGTGATGGCGGTCGAGAGAACAAGGGAACAGCGCAGGAGCAGGTCAGCTGTTATGCGGCCGAGCGGCGCGGCTGTGTGCCGCGCACGCCCGGCCGACCGACTCCGGACCGCGTTCCGACAGGAAACGGACCGGCACGGACCAGCCATTTCCCCAGTCGCTTCGTCGCGTCGACACCCCTCATTGACGGAGCGTCCCCCCGCACACAGTACGGAGTGAAATGTCGCAAGATACGGTCACGCGGAGTGGTGCATTCACCTACCTCGAACTCCTCGCCGTGCGCGCCTCGCGCGGCGCGTTCAGCCAACCGGCGCTGCAGGCCCGGCGCGGCGGCGCCCCACCTCATGTCGTCGACGAACTGGAGCGCGCCGAGCAGCTGGCCCTCGGCGTCGAGCAGCAGCTGGCCGACCTGGACCGCCGCAAGAACGAGCTCTCCCTGCTCCTGGACACGGCTCGGGCCCTGACCGAGGAGGAGGACCTGGAAGCGTTACTGACGACGCTGGTACGCCGCTCCCGGCTGCTGCTGCACGTCGACATGGCCTGGGTGATGCTGCTCGACGGCGACGACGACTGCTGCATTCAGGCCACCGACGGCGCGATATCCGTGCTCGGCGGGGTGGCCCGCACCCCGGCCCGGCACGGTCTCAGCGCCATCGACGCGGTGGGGCGGTCCGCGGTCTGGACCTCCGACTGCCATCGGGACGACATGCTCGGGCGGTCCGAGCACATCGAGTCGGTGGTCCTGGAGGAGGGGCTGACGGCGCTGCTCGCGGTGCCGCTGCGCAGCGGGGGCAAGGTGGTCGGCGTGCTCTTCGGCGGCGACCGGGTGGCCCGTTCGTACACCGCCGACGAGGTCGCCATGATGTCGACGCTGGCCGACTACGCGACCTCGGCCGTCAAATGGGTCCGCGCGGTGGAGCGGACCCGGGACCGGGTCGTCGACCTCTCGGTGGAGGTCGACCGGCTGCGCATCCGGGACCGGACGCGCCAGCAGAACGCGCGCAACGGGCACCGCCTCGTCGAACTCGCCCTCGGCGGCGTCGATGTGACGGCGTTCACCGCGGCCGTGGGCGAGGCGCTGGGCGGCTCGGTGTGGCTGCGCGACGAGGACGACGGCACGCTCGCCCGCACCAGCGGAGTCTGGCAGGACGAGGAGGAGCTGGCCGCCGCCGTCTTCACGGCGCGCGCCGAGCACCGCGTGGTGCGGTGCGAGGACGGCGTCACGGTCGCCCCCGTCCGCATCGCCGAGGAGGACCTGGGCGCGCTGGTGCTGCGCAGCCACCAGCGGGACGGCACGCCCGACGCGGGCCTGTTGCAGTACGCGGTCCAGGCGGCGGCGATTCTGATCACGCTCGATCGCGGCGCGGAGTCCTCCGACCGCAGGTTCCGCGACGAGGCTCTTGACCGGCTGCTCAACGGCGGCCCCTTCAGCCGCCGATGTCAGATGAGGCTGCAGCATCTGGGACTCGACCTGAGCCGTCGGCACGCCGTGATCGTCGCCGAGATCCCGGCCGACGACTGGCAGTCGGTCTCCACCTGGACCTCCACCTTCGTGTGGCTGCGCGGAGGCGCCCGGACGATCCACAACGGCCGTCTGGTGCTCCTGCTGCCGCACTCCGACGCCGGGGAGGCCGCGCGCGAGGTGATGCAGCGCCTCGGCAAGACGCTCGGCCGTCCCGTCCCGGTGGGCGCGGCCTCGGCCCGGGGCGGCCCCGAGGAGCTGCTGGCCGCGTACGAGGAGGCCGTCTCCTGTCTGGAGGTCCTGACGATCCTCGGCGACGAGGACGCCCGGACCCCGGCGACCGCCGTCGAACTCGGCTTCGTCGGGATGCTGTTGGGCGGCAACCGTGACATCGGCGCGTTCATCGAGCAGACGCTCGGCCCGATCATCAGCTACGACGAGCAGCGCTCCACCAACCTCGCCGCCACCCTGGAGGCGTACTTCGCGGCGGGCGCCAGCCCCACCCACGCGGCCGCCGCACTGCGGGTGCACACCAACACGGTGGCCCGGCGCCTGGAGCGCATCTCCCAGCTCCTGGGCCCCGACTGGCAGCAGCCGGGCCCGGCCCTGGAGATCCAGCTGGCGCTGCGCCTGTACAAGGTCAGCGCGTCACTGCGGGGCCATGCGGCGGCCGGACAGGGGACGGCGCCGGCGCACGCGCTGTCGGGCCAGGCGCTGACCTGGCCCGACGGCGACTGATCCGCGCGCGCCGCGCCACGGCCTGAACCACCCCGCCCCGGACGCGGGCGGGGTGGTGCGGTTCAGGCCGGTTCGGACGGCAGCCAGCCGTGCTGCACGGCCCGCACCCCCGCCTCGAACCGGCTGCGCGCGCCCAGCCGTTCCATCAGCTCGGTCGCGATCCGCCGGGCGGTGCGCTGCGAGACCCCGAGCCGTTTGGCGATGGCCTCGTCGGTGTACCCCTGCGCCAGCAGGGAGATGGTGGTCGCCTCCTGCGGTCTCAGCCCGTGGGTGTCCTTGACCGCCGCCTCGCCGAGCGGCTGGGCACCCGCCCACACGCTCTCGAAGAGCGCGCACAGCGCGGTGAGCGTGCCCTGTCCGGTGAGGACGACGGCGCCGGCGGCGCTGTCGTCGCTGGTGACCGGGATGACGGCGGTGGTGCGATCGAAAATGATCATCCGGGTGGGCAGCTCGGGGACCGTGCGCACCTGACCGCCGAGCTCCGCGAGCCAGTTGACGTACTCGACGGTCGGCTGGTCGTTGCGCACGCTGCTCAGATAGACGGTGCGCATCCGCACCCCGCGCCCCAGCAGATCCTTGTTGAGCGGCCGGGCCGCCGCCATGGCCTGGGCGGGCTGGGCCCCGCCGGGCGCGAACGTCATGGCCTCCACGGACAGGCCGCGGGTGAGCCGGGCCAGGCAGTCGCGGATCTCGTCGAGGCCGATGAGCTGCTCGACACCGGGGCTGGACGCAGCGGGCCGCAGATCGGTGTACTCGGCGATCAGCTGGGCCGCGACGGCCCGGGAGGCCTCAAGGCGCTGCTGCTGGGCGGCCAGTTCGGCTTGCTGACGCGCCATCAGGATTTCCATGCCGATGTCCGGCGAGACCGCCCGCAGGCTGCCTTCCCGCTCGGCCGACGGTCGTACGAGGGCCAGTTCGCTCAGTACGTCGAGCGCGTCCCTGACCTCCTCCTCGGGCTTGCCCACCCGCGCCACGAGGTCGGCGACCCCGCCTCTCGGATCGGCCAGCATCGCCCGGTAGACCGACTCGGCGACCTCGTCGAGTCCCAATGCGGTCAGCATCGCCATCCCCTTTGGCTTCGACACGACCCCCACCCCAGGGCCATCCGGATCATGTCATAAATGGCCGATACCTGCGTATACGGAATGCGTCATCCGGTTCGCGACGGCCGGAAACGGCCATGGACACATCCGTCCAACTCGGTTTGTTGGTAGGTGTGCTGCCCACTTGAAAGAGTGGACTTCATGTATCTCGTCCACGCTCTCGTGCAGGCGCCCTCCGGCGCGGCCCTGCCTGCCGACACGCGGTCCCTGGTCCTCGCCCACGCCCGCGCGCAGGACGGGGTCGAGCACGTCAGCGTCCATCCGCGCGCGCTCCCCCACCCCGTGCTCGGCCTCTATGTACAGGCCAGGAACCTGGCCGAGGCCGAGTCCCGGGCGGCCGCGCTCTGCCGACGGGTCCTGACACAGTGCCCCGAGTTCGACGGCTGGTCCCTGCTGTCCGCCCAGGCACCGCTGGTCGCGCCCTTCTATGAGGCGCTGCTGTCCTCATCCGTCCCGGAGGTGCCGTGGGTGGACAGATTCGTCCAAGGCCGTTTCGGTCCACCCGAAAACCCTTCCACCCCGCCTGACCAGCGACGAAAGTAGTACTTGCCAGCAGGGAACACCGCCCGGCAGGCAAGAGCCGGACAGCACCACCGCGGGGTGCGAACCGGTTCGGGACCACCCGACCCGTCGTCAGAACAGGACTCTCACACCATGCTTCGCATCCGTCTCGCCCAGGCCACCGCGGTCGTCGCCTTCGCCGGTTCCCTCCTCGGCGCCGCCGGGGCCACCACCTCGCACTCCGCCTCGGTCGTCAGCGCCCGCGACATCATCTGGGCCTCGACCGCCGGCTCGCCCTCGCCCGTGGACCACGTCAACGGCGACATCATCTGGGCGTAGTCACGCCCACCGGCCGCGCCGGGACGTCGTAAACGTTTACGTCCCCGCCGCCTGACACCGGCTCACCCGGCACACACCTTCAGCTGCTCCTGCAGGGCAGCTGCGGCCGACCGGGACGCCGGGCCCGAACGGGCCTCTCCCCCGCAGCACCCACCACCCACGCGCTCACCCGCCGACCCAAGGATCCGTCATGCCCAAAACCACCTCGCGCAAGCGGCTCACCGCCCTGGCCGGGCTCACCCTCGCCGGTATCGCCCTGTCGACCGCCTCCGCCGGCACCGCCTCGGCCGCCTCGGTGAGCACCTGGGAGAAGGTCGCCCACTGCGAGGCGACCGACGACTGGACCATCATCTCGTCCAACCACCAGTACTACGGCGGCCTTCAGTTCCTCCTTTCCACCTGGGACGCGTTCGGCGGCCGCCAGTACGCCACCTATCCCAACCATGCCACCAAGCAACAGCAGATACTCATCGCCGAGAAGGTCCTCAGAGGCCAGGGCCCGGGGGCCTGGGGCAGTTGCGGGCGCGGGGCGGGCCTGACCGACGACGGCGTCGACCCCTACCCCACGACGAACATCCCGCCCGCCCCGGTCGGCATCGTCCAGCTCACCGCCGCCGACTTCAACGGCGACGGCAAGGCCGACCTGGTCGGCGTGGAGGCCGCGACCGGCAAGCTGTGGCTGTATCCCGGCAACGGCAACGGCACGCTGGGCGAGCGGGTGCTGATCGGTTCGGGCTGGGGCGGCATGAGCGGTCTGACCGCCGCCGACTACACCGGCGACGGCAAGGCGGACCTGCTCGCCGTCGACTCCGCCACCGGGAACCTGTACGTATACCCGGGCACCGGCACCGCGGCGGGCATGGGCACGCTGGGCGACCGGGTGCAGATCGGCACCGGCTGGCGCGGGATGCGGGACCTCACCGCGATGGACGTCGACAAGGACGGCAAGCCGGACCTGCTCGCCGTCGACTCCGCCGGCGCGCTGTGGGCCTATCCCGGCGCCGGTTCGCTGAACGGCACCCACACCCTGGGCGACCGGGTGCAGATCGGCTCCGGCTGGGGCGCAATGGCCGAACTCTCCAGCCCCGGCGACCTGAACGGCGACGGCAAGGCCGACCTGGTCGCCGTCGACACCGCGGGCGGGCTGTGGAAGTACCCCGGCACCGGCTCCCTCAACGGCATGGACACCCTGGGCGAGCGCAACCAGATCGGCACCGGCTGGAACACCATGCGCCAGCTCGTCGGCGCCGACTTCAACGGCGACGGCAAGGGCGACCTCGACGCGGTCCAGGCCCCCGCCGGATCCACCGGCACCTTCTACTTCTACCCCGGCAACGGCAGCGGCGGCTTCGCCGACCGCGCCGCGATCGGCACCGGCTGGTAGGCAACGGGCCCACCCGCCCGCGTACTTCACCGCACCTGGTAGCGACGGCCCGACGCGCCGCGCACCACCACGCACCGCACGACACCCGGTAGCGACGGCCACCGCCCTCGCACCGCCACGCACGTTTTCGCACCACCAACTTCACTGATTCCAGGCGCGGTTCGCCGTGCCCCTCCACAGGAGATCCCACGATGTCGAAGTTCACCGCCAAGCTGAAGAAGACCACCGTCGCCACCCTCGTCGCGGCCGCCGCCGTGACAGGTCTGTCGATCGCCGGACCGGGCGCCGCCACCGCCAGTGCCGCCGGGACCTCTTCGGTCGGCGGCAGCATCACCACCGCCGAGGTGCTGTCCCGGGCCCAGTACTGGGTCGACAACGGCGTCCCGTACAGCCAGTCCAGCTACACCGGCGACTCGCAGGGCCGCAACTACCGGCAGGACTGCTCCGGTTTCGTCTCCCTCGCCTGGCACCTGCCCACCAGCCTGACCACCTGGTCGCTGCCGGACGTGTCCGCCCCGCTCGCCAACCTCGACCAGCTCCAGCCCGGCGACATGCTCGACAACATCGACGCCCACGTCGTGCTCTTCGTGAGCTGGACGGACTCCAGCCACACCACGGCGAACATCATGGAAGAGGCCCACACGGGCACCAATGCCCGCAAGGCCACGTACAGCCGCAGCTACATCAACAACAACGGCTTCAAGCCGTACCGTTACAACAAGATCATCGAGGGTGCGCCGACCCCGCCGAAGGACGCGGGCATGGCCAACCTCGCGGGCGGTGACTTCTCCGGCGACGGCAAGGCCGACGTCGTGGGCGTCGAGGCGGCCACCGGCAAGCTGTACTTCTACCCCGGCATCGGCGGCGGCTCGCTCGGCGAGCGGGTCCAGATCGGCACCGGCTGGGACACCATGAGCGAGCTGACCTCCGGCCACTTCACCGGGTCCGGCAACCTGGACCTGGCCGCCGTCGACGCCGACGGTGTGCTGTGGATCTACCCGGGCAACGGCAACGGCACCTTCGGCAACCGCACCAAGGCGGGCACCGGCTGGGACGGTATGCACGACCTGGCGGGCGCCGACCTCAACAAGGACGGCAAGAGCGACCTCGTCGCGGTCGAGTCGTCCAGCGGCAAGCTGTTCCTCTACCCGGGCAACGGCAACGGCACCTTCGGCGACCGCGTGCAGATCGGCGCCGGCTGGAACGGCATGGACCAGATCGTCAGCCCCGGTGACCTCAACAAGGACGGCAAGGACGACATCGTCGCCCGTGAGGTGTCCACCGGCAACCTGTACGCCTACCCGGGCACCGGCTCCGTCAACGGCATGAACACCCTGGGCGACCGGGTGCAGATCGGCTCCGGCTGGGGCGCCATGACCAACCTGGTCAGCGGTGACTTCAACGGCGACGGTGTCGGCGACGTGGACGCCGTCCAGGCCGCCGTCGGCTCCACCGGCACCTTCTACACCTACCCGGGCACCGGCTCCATCAACGGCATGAACACCCTGGGCGACCGCGCCCAGATCGGCACCGGCTGGTAGTCACCCGCTCCCCCGCTCCCGCTCCACCCCCGGGCAGCCGCCGCATCCACCGGTGCGGCGGCTGCCCCGCACCCCGCACCAGGAAGGGACAGCACCGCCATGACCACCCCAGTCCGCAGGATCCGCGGCTCGGCACGCGGCGCCGCCGCAGCCGCCGTGGCCCTGACCTCACTGCTCACGGGGGCCGCGAGCGCGAGCCCGGCCGCCGCGGCCACCGCCCCCGCCACGGTCCCCAACGGGGCGATCGCCACGTACAACACCATCACCCATGTCGCCACCGACGGCATGGGCCTGCGGGACAGCGGCGCGCAGGCCCGCTGGGCCGCCGGCTTCGAGTCCTCCCACCCCAACCTGAAGCGCACCACGATCAACGGCGTCCTCGCCAACCCGTCGCAGACCCAGGCCCGTCCGCTGTGCCACCCCTCCAACACGGCCGGTGCGCAGGGCTTCTGCTGGTCCGCCGAGGACGACGCGACCAACACCTGGATCCCGCAGGGTCTCACCGGCTCCGGCGAGTCGCCCCGGTCGCAGGCCCTGGTGAACGGCCGCAAGGTCCTCCTCACCAGCTGGTACGGCACCAACGCGCCCAGCGGCATGGAGCGGATCACCTTCGCCGATGTCACCGACCCGGCCCATGTGACCTACAAACACGTCCAGTTGGTCATGTCCTCCGGCGACGGCGCCAACTTCGTCCCCGTCGTCGACGGGCACGGGCACGGCATCGTCTGGTCGGGCTCGAAGCTGTACGTGGCGAGCACCGGCAGCACCCTCGACGTCTTCGACCTCAACGACATCTGGCAGATGGACGTCACCTCCGACACCTCGGTGGGCGTGGACGCCAACGGGAAGACGCACGGCGGCGGCCACGACTACGTGCTGCCGCGCCAGGGGACGTACGAGTACACCGGCGCGGGCACCGGCTGCGGCAGCTACCCCGGGGCGGACGTCCCCGAGCGCCCCTGCATCACCGCCGCCTCGCTCGACCTCACCGGCGCCCAGCCCGCACTGGTCACCGCGGAGGGCGACCCGGGCGGGGTGGAGGGCGACTTCGGCAAGGTCGCGGCCCGGATCGTCCGCTGGCCCATCGACACCGCCACCGGCACGCTGAAGGCCGACACCACCGGCCGTGTGCAGGCCGCCGAGGCGTTCGCCTCGCCGATGGGCGGCGTCCAGGGCGTCGCCATGAACAAGGGCCGTTTCGCGCTCTCGGGCCCCTGCCCGGAGTTCGTGCCCGCCGAGCACGGCGGCAAGAACATCCCCAGCTGCCTCTACCACGCGTGGCCCGACCAGCCGGTGCGCCTGGTCACCCGCACCGGGATCAACCTGGAGAACCTCTCGTACTGGCCCGGCACCGACGAGCTGTGGATGGTCAACGAGAACACCGACAACCGTATCGTCGTACGCACTTCATGGCCGAAGGACCCCGCGCCGACGGGTATGACCAACCTGACGTCCGCCGACTTCACCGGCGACGGGAAGAAGGACCTCGTCGGCGTCGAGACGGCCAGCGGGAAGCTGTTCCTCTACCCGGGCAACGGCGACGGCACCTTCGGCGACCGCGTCCAGATCGGCACCGGCTGGGGCGCCATGGACAAGCTCACCGCCGCCGACTACACCGGTGACGGCAGAGCCGACCTCGTCGCCGTCGAGAAGGCCACCGGCAATCTGTACGTCTACCCGGGCACCGGCAGCGCCGGCGGTACGGGCACCCTCGGCGACCGCGTACGGATCGGCATGGGCTGGAACGGCATGCGGGAGCTGACCGCGCTGGACGTGGACGGCGACCGCAAGGCGGACCTGGTGGCCGTCGACGTGCGCGGCGACCTCTGGTCCTACCCCGGCACCGGGTCGCTGAACGGCACGGACACCCTGGGCGACCGTACGCAGATCGGCTCCGGCTGGGACACCATGACCGAGCTCACCTCCCCCGGCGACCTCAACGGTGACGGCAAGGGCGACCTGGTGGCCGTGGACACCGCGGGCGGGCTGTGGAAGTACCCCGGCACCGGCTCCCTCAACGGGATGAGCACCCTCGGCTCGCGCACCAAGATCGGCAGTGGCTGGGACAGCATGCGGGGGCTGGTCGGCGCCGACTTCAACGGCGACGGCAAGGGCGACCTCGACGCCGTCCAGGCCCCGACCGGAGCGACCGGCCCGCTCTACTTCTACCCGGGCACCGGCGCGACGGCGCTGGGCGACCGCACCCAGGCGGGCAGCGGCTGGTAACCCTCCCGTATGCCCCCTATATCCCCTTCGTACGCCTGGAGCCCCCTCGCCGACACCTCGGTGCGGGGGCTCCGCGCGTCCAGGGGTGAGACCGCTTGAACGATCAAAATCTCGACGGGTTAGCATATGAGCACCGCCTAGCTCGATCGAGAGATAAGCCTGTGACTGTCAACGACGACTCGTTCACTAACTGGAAGAACCGCGAGGAGATCGCGGAGTCGATGATCCCGATCATCGGGAAGCTGCACCGGGAGCGGGACGTCACGGTCCTGCTGCACAGCCGCTCCCTGGTGAACAAGTCGGTGGTCAGCATTCTCAAGCTCCACCGATTCGCCCGGCAGATCGCCGGTGAGGAGCTCTCGGTCACCGAGACGCTGCCGTTCCTTCAGGCCCTCACCGAGATCGATCTCGGCCCGTCCCAGATCGACCTCGGCATGCTCGCCGCGCAGTACAAGAGCGACGACCGCGGACTGTCGGTGGCGGAGTTCACCGCCGGGGCCGTCGTCGGCGCCACGGGTGCCAACAAGATCGAGCGGTGTGAGCCGCGCGACGTCGTCCTCTACGGCTTCGGCCGCATCGGCCGCCTGGTCGCCCGCCTCCTCATCGAGAAGGCCGGCTCGGGCAACGGGCTGCGGCTGCGCGCCATCGTCGTGCGCGGCGGCGGCGAGGCGGACCTCGTCAAGCGCGCCTCGCTGCTGCGCCGCGACTCGATCCACGGCCAGTTCAACGGCACGATCACCGTCGACGAGGCGACCAGCACGATCGTCGCCAACGGCAACGCGATCAAGGTGATCTACGCCAACGACCCCTCCGAGGTCGACTACACGGCGTACGGCATCAAGGACGCCATCCTGATCGACAACACCGGCAAGTGGCGGGACCGCGAGGGCCTCTCCAACCACCTGCGCCCCGGTATCGACAAGGTCGTCCTGACCGCCCCGGGCAAGGGCGACGTCCCGAACATCGTGCACGGCGTCAACCAGGACATGATCAAGCCGGACGAGCAGATCCTGTCCTGCGCGTCCTGCACCACCAACGCGATCGTCCCGCCGCTGAAGGCGATGGACGACGAGTTCGGCGTCCTGCGCGGTCACGTGGAGACCGTCCACTCGTTCACGAACGACCAGAACCTGCTGGACAACTACCACAAGGCCGACCGCCGCGGCCGCTCCGCGCCGCTCAACATGGTGATCACCGAGACCGGTGCCGCCTCCGCCGTCGCCAAGGCGCTGCCGGACCTCAAGGCCCCGATCACCGGCAGCTCGATCCGCGTCCCCGTCCCGGACGTCTCGATCGCGATCCTGAGCCTGCGCCTGGGCCGCGAGACCACCCGCGAGGAGGTCCTGGAGTACCTGCGCGACGTCTCGCTGAACTCGCCGCTCAAGCGCCAGATCGACTTCACCACGGCCCCCGACGCCGTCTCCATGGACTTCGTCGGTTCGCGCCACGCCTCGATCGTCGACGCCGGCGCCACCAAGGTGGACGGCGACAACGCGATCCTCTACCTCTGGTACGACAACGAGTTCGGCTACTCGTGCCAGGTCATCCGGGTCGTCCAGCACGTCTCCGGCGTCGAGTACCCGACGTACCCGGCCCCGGCCCACTGATCCACCCGAAGTTCCGCACGCAGCCCCCGCCCGGCCACGGCCGACGGGGGCTGCGTGAGCGGCGTTCCGGCCGACCGGCGTACCAGAGCCCGAGTGGCATCCGGTGACCGACGGCCGGGGCACGCGGTTACGAAGTCGCCGGCAGGTCCGGGCTCACCGGTGGGTGGCCCGAGGGCTGCTTGAGTGTGATCACCATCGTCATGCCGCCGCCCGGGGTGTCCTCGGCGGTCACCGTGCCGCCCATGGCCTCGGTGAACCCGCGTGCGACAGCGAGGCCGAGGCCGACTCCCGCGCCGCGTGGGGCGTCGCCGTAGCGCTGGAACGGGGCGAAGATGCGGTCCTTGGCCTGGTCGGGGACGCCCGGGCCCTGGTCGGCGACCCGTACCTCCACCCGGTCGGCGATCGCGCTCGCCGACACCAGGACCCGCTCGCCCTCGGGGCTGTACTTCACGGCGTTCTCGACGACGTTGGCGACCACGCGCTCCAGCAGCCCGGGGTCGACGGCGACCATCGGGAGGCCCTCGGGGATGTCGAGGACGACGCTGTCCTCGGGGACCCCGCCGAGCGCCATGGGGATGACCTCGTCCAGATCTATCTCGCGGATGAGGGGCGTGACGGTGCCGGTCTGGAGACGGGACATGTCGAGCAGGTTGCCGATCAGATGGGCCAGCCGGTCGGCCCCCACCTCGATACCGGCGAGGAGTTCGGCCTCGTCCTCCTCGGACCACTCGACGTCGTCGGACCGCAGGGAGGTGACGGACGCCTTGATGGAGGCGAGAGGTGTCCGCAGGTCGTGGCTGACAGCGGCGAGAAGTGCCGTACGGATGCGGTCGCCCTCGGCGTACACGCGCGCCTGATCCGCCTGTTCCTGGAGGCGTCGGCGGTCGAGGACGACGGCGGCCTGGGCGGCGAAGGCTCCCAGCACCCGGCGGTCCTCGGCGGGCAGGATCCGGCCCGACAGGGCCAGCGACATGCGGTCGCCGACCGGCATGTCCACGTCCGCGTCCTCCGGGCGGGCCACCGGGGCCGGGCCCACGCTGCCCGTACAGGTCCACGGGTCGACCTCGCTCGCCCGCTCCAGCATCGCCACGGACTCCATGGTGAAGGTCTCCCGGACGCGTTCGAGCAGCGCGTCGAGACTGGTCTCCCCGCGCAGCACGCTGCCCGCGAGGAACGAGAGGATCTCGGATTCGGCTCGCAGGCGGGCGGCCTGATGGGTGCGGCGGGCGGCGAGGTCCACCACCGAGGCCACCGAGACCGCGACGAGCACGAAGATCACGATGGCGACGATGTTCTTGGGGTCGGCGATCGTGAGCTCATGGACCGGTGGTGTGAAGTACCAGTTTATGAGTACCGACCCGACCAGCGCCGAAGCCACCGCCGGCAGGAGCCCGCCGAGCAGGGCCGCGGCCACGGTCAACGACAGGTACAGCAGCATGTCGTTGGCGAGGCCGAGGTCGGTGTCGACGCGGGTCAGCAGCAGGGTGAGCAGGACGGGGCCCACGACTCCGGCCAGCCAGCCCCAGACGGTGCGCGCGCGACCGAGCCGGGCACGCTGCCCCGCCGGCAGGCCGCGTCCCTTGGCGGCCTCCTCGTGCGTGACGATGTGGACGTCCAGGTCGGGGCCGGAGTCGACGGCGACGGTTGCTCCGACCCCGGGGCCGAAGAGGTACTGCCAGGCTTTGCGGCGGCTCGTCCCGAGCACGATCTGGGTGGCGTTGACACCGCGCGCGAAGTCCAGCAGGGACTGGGGCACGTCGTCGCCGACGACATGGTGGAAGCTGCCGCCGACGTCCTCCACCAGGGTGCGCTGGACGGCCAGTTGCTTGGGCGAGGCGGAGGTGAGGCCGTCGCTGCGCGACACGTACACCGCGAGGACCTCGCCGCCCGCGCCCTTCTCGGCCAGCCGGGCCGCGCGGCGGATGAGCGTGCTGCCCTCCCGGCCACCGGTCAGCCCGACGACGATGCGCTCGCGCGAGCCCCAGATCTTCGAGACCTGGTGCTCGCTGCGGTACTCCTGAAGGTACTCGTCGACCCGGTCCGCGACCCACAGCAGCGCCAGCTCCCGCAGAGCGGTGAGGTTTCCGGGCCGGAAGTAGTTGGAGAGGGCCGCGTCCAGCTTGTCGGGCTTGTAGATGTTGCCGTGCGCCATACGGCGGCGCAGCGCCTGCGGTGACATGTCCACGAGCTCGACCTGGTCGGCACGCCGCACCACTTCGTCGGGCACCGTCTCCTGCTGACGGATGCCCGTTATCGACTCCACCACGTCCCCCAGCGACTCCAGGTGCTGGATGTTGACGGCCGAGACCACATCGATCCCTGCGGCGAGGAGCTCCTCGACGTCCTGCCAGCGCTTGGTGTTGCGCGAGCCGGGCACATTGGTGTGGGCCAGCTCGTCGACGAGCGCGACCTTGGGCCGCCGCTCCAGCACCGCGTCCACGTCCATCTCGGTGAACACCGAGCCCCGGTACTCGATCTCCCGGCGCGGGATCTCCTCAAGCCCGTGCAGCATCACCTCGGTACGTGGCCTGCTGTGGTGCTCGACGAACCCGACCACGCAGTCGGTACCGCGTTCGATGCGGCGGTGTGCCTCGGACAGCATCGAGTACGTCTTGCCGACGCCGGGCGCCGCGCCGATGTAGATGCGGAGCTTGCCGCGTGCCATGGCTTCTATTCTCTGTCGTCGGTGGGCAGTGGGGCAGGAGTTCAGACCGCTGAGCGGTGGCGGAACGGGTGGATCACTCCTCGAACCGGTATCCCATGCCCGGCGCGGTGATCAGGTATTCCGGGTGGGACGGGTCCGCTTCGAGCTTCCGCCTCAACTGGGCCATGTAGACGCGGAGATAGTTGCTGTGCGTACGGAAGTCGGGCCCCCAGACCTCCTCCAGCAGGTGCCGCCGGCTGACCAGCTTCCCCCGGTTGCGGACCAGGACCTCCAGGATGTGCCACTCGGTCGGGGTGAGCCGGACGTCCTCCGCGCCCCGGCTGGCCTTCCTCGCCGGCAAGTCGAGGGTGAAGTCCTTCGTGATGACGCGACCCGAGCCCTCCGAATGCGAGGTGGGTTCGGTACGCCGCGTCGCGGCCCGCAGCCGGGCGAGGAGTTCGTCCATGCTGAACGGCTTGGTGATGTAGTCATCGGCGCCACGGCGGCGCGGCAGCCGACGCTGCCGGTGTCGATGGTTCCCGGCCTCGGGTGCCCCTGCGTCAGAAGGACATCAAGGACCGGACCGGTCTCTTGTGCCCCGGATGGTCCCGGAGTTGGATCAGTGTCGTGAACAGCAGTCCGCGCCATGACGACCGGCCACCGAATCCGGTGCCTCCGGTAGTGCGTGCTGTTCCCGCGTCGGCTCTCTAGAGCCGCGCCTCCCCCGCGCGTACGCCGCCGCCGTCCCATGCCGGGCGGCGTACGCGCGTCCCCATTTCCCGGCACGTCCACCGCCCCATGAGGGGGCGGCTTCGTCGTGCCCGTACCCAGGGATCCACCATGTCTTCCACAGCCCTGTCCGGCCGCACCGTCCTGGTCACCGGAGCCACCTCCGGCATCGGTTACGAGGCCGCGCGCCTGCTCGCCGAGCGCGGTGCCACCGTCCTCGTCCACGGGCGCACCGCCGAGGAGGCCCGCGCGGCCACCGACCGGCTGATCGCCACCGCAGGCATCAAGACCGCTCAACTCTGCGCCTACGCGGCCGACTTCACCCGCCTCGACGAGGTCGAGGCGATGGCCCGCCGGGTCATCGAAGCCCACCCCCACCTCGACGTCCTCGTCAACAACGCCGGCCTGGCCGCCCCTGAGCGGCACACCATCACGGCCGACGGCAACGAGATCGCCTTCCAGGTCAACTTCCTCGCCCACTACCTCCTCACCTGCCTCCTTGAGCCCGCGCTCACGACCGACCCGGGCGGCCGCGTCATCAACGTGTCGTCGTCGCTGCACCGCACCGGCAACATCCAGTGGAGTGACCCCAACCGCACCAAGCGCTACTCCCGCCTCGCCGCCTACGCCCAGTCCCAGCTGGCCCTGACCGTCTTCGCCGCCGACCCGCGCGTCACCGCCGTCTCCGTACACCCGGGCGTCTGCGCCACGGATCTGCTGCCGCTGTACGCCCACGAGGGCGTCCCGGCCGCCGAGGGCGCGGCTCATGTCGTACGGCTCTGCGACCCGGCGGTCGAGATCGTCAACGGCGCGTACTACGACCGCGACACGCGCGTCGACCCGGCGCCCGCCGCCACCGAGAACCGCTCGGTGCAGCGCCTCAACAAGCTCGCGTCCCTGCTCGTCGGCCACACCGCCTGAAGGAGAAACCCCGCATGTCCAAGCGTGCCCGCAAGAAGAAGGCTCGCCGCAAGAAGAAGGCGAACCACGGCAGCAAAGCCGCGAACTAGCCCAGCCGACGAGGCGAGGGGCGGGCGAGCCGACCAGGGCACGCCCGCCCCCATCCATTTCCCGAATCAGGAGGTCTCCCGTGCTGGAGCTGCCGATACACCGACTCCCTGCCTACACCCGCTGGTTTCCCCGCGCCTGCGCCGGCGCGACATGCATGGCCGAACACGCCGTCGCGACCCAGGTCGGCCGTCTGTGGGTGGACCGGGCCGACCAGCCGCGCACGGTCGCCGTCGCCTGCGCGGGCCACGTCCTTCTGCGCGGGGACCCGGGTGCCGTGACTCCCGCCGCGCTGGCCCCGCTGGCCGGTCGTTACGTGCAGGCCCCGGCCCAGTTCGTGCCGCTTCTCGGCACCTCCTTCGACCGTGTCGTGCCCTGGGAGCGGATGGTGTACATCCAGCGGGAGAAGCCGGAGCCGCCGCGCCCTCCGCACGGGGTGACCGTGCGGCGCGTGAACGCCGCCGACACCCGGGCGCTGGCCGCGCTCGACGCCGACTCCTCCTGGATACACGCCAGTTGGGGCGGCCCCGGCGGGCTCGCCGCCTCCGGGCACGCCTGGGGTGCCTTCCACAAGGACCACCTCCTCGCCGTCGCCTGCACCTACTTCCTCGGCAGCCGGTACGAGGACATCGCCGTGGTCACCGCACCCGGCCACCGCCGCCAGCAGCTCGCCCTCAGCTGTGTCGTCGCACTCGGCGCCGACGTCGCCGCCCGCGGCCGAACCGCCAGCTGGACCTGTTCCCGGTACAACCGGGCCAGCCGCCTGCTCGCGTGGACGGCCGGTTTCCGCCTGGAGCGGGAGTACGTCCACCACGCGACCGGCACGGCATCGGCCCGAGGAATCACGAACGTCGCCGTTACCGCCCGCACGGGGTGACTTCGCCCAGGGGCGCCGTTCGACGCAGGTTTGACGCCATCTCCTTCCCGGCCGGATCAGGAGTGTTCGTCGCCCCTGGGGACCGCCCCCGCTGCCGCGTCCGCCAGTGCCGCGCCCGCCTGCCCGGCGAGGATCGCGGCCACCAGACGCGCCTGCTGCGGTACGGCTTCGCCCGGCCCCGGCCGCAACATGTACCGCCCGTAGTAGTGGCCCTGGCCGAACGCGCGCAGCTCCAGCTCCTCGTGCGGCCAGCCCCGGCGGTCCACGTCCCACCGGCCGCGTGCCGTGGACACCTCACCGTCCTGCTCAAGCCGCGCCGGGTGCCCCAGGAGCGAGCCGTACTCGAAGCGGCAGCCGTCCAGGGCGAGCAGTTCGATCAGCTCGCCGACGTGCTCGACGACGGCGTCGGCCGAGGTGGCGCGCTGCGCCAACCGGGCCGTGGTGTGGATACGCGCGAGATGCCCGGCGTCGGTGACCGTGACCACCTTCAGGCGCCGCCCCGATGCCCGTTGGCGGCCACGGCCACCACGGCGACCACCAGGACCAGCGCCATGTTGGTGCTCGCCAGGTGCGTACGGAACGGGACGAGTACGCAGGCCACGGCGAACGGCCCGGCGACGGCCGCCGCCAACGCGAGCCGGTCGCGCGGCGGGACGGCAAGTCGTACGGGGCCACCACGACCCACGACCCCTGGCAGCGAGAACCCGGACATGGCCACCTCCCGTGGTCCCCGTCTTCCACGATGCGCCGCCACGGCGGAAGGGGAAGCGGACCCCGAAGTTCCTGACACCCTTCTTACGCGTCCGAGACGTTCCCGGTGGCGGCCCCGGCGGGCTCCCGTGGCTCGGCGACGGGCAGGGACAGGGCCATGGTCAGACCGCCGCCCGGAGTGTCCTCGGGTGTGAGTGTGCCGGCCATGGCCTCGGTGAGGCCGCGTGACAGTGCGAGGCCGAGCCCCACCCCCCTCGTGTTGTCGGTGTCGCCCAGGCGCTGGAACGGCAC
The DNA here is from genome assembly GCF_043198895.1 of Streptomyces sp. NPDC048696. Taxonomy (NCBI): domain Bacteria; kingdom Bacillati; phylum Actinomycetota; class Actinomycetes; order Kitasatosporales; family Streptomycetaceae; genus Streptomyces; species Streptomyces sp. NPDC048696. Next base: position 179,505 of record NZ_JBICVJ010000010.1, read on the forward strand.
GAAGGCGCGCTCCTTGTCCTCGGCGGGCAGACCGGGACCCCGGTCGATGACCCGTACTTCGACCCGGTCGGCGAGCGTGCTCGCCGTGAGCAGCACGGTCTCGCCGGGCGGGGTGTGCCGGGCGGCGTTGCTGAGGAGGTTGGCGACCACCCGCTCCAGCAGCGGGGGGTCGGCCAGGACGGCCGGGACGGCGTCGAGGTGCTGGACGTCGATGCGGGGGCCGTCGGGCGGCAGGGACTCCAGGGCCGTCGGGAGCACCTCTTCCAGGGACGTGGCGCGCAGGCTCAGGTTCAGGGCTCCCGCCTGGAGGCGGCTCATGTCCAGGAGGTTGTCGATCAGCCTGCCGAGGCGGGCCATCGACTCGTCGGCGGTGGCGAGGAGCTCGTCGCGGTCCTCGTCGCTGAAGTCGACGTCACGGCTGCGCAGGGAGGCGATGGCGGCCCACCCGGCTGCCAGCGGGGTGCGCAGGTCATGGCTGACGGCCGCGAGCAGCGCGGTGCGCATCCGGTCGGCGGCCTTGACGGGTTCGACCTCGGCCGCCACCTCGGCGAGCCGGGCCCGCTCGACGGCGACGGTGACGTGCGCGGCGAACGCGGTGAGCACCTTGCGCTCGGAGGACGGCAGGGTGCGGCCGCGCAGCACGAGATGCGCCTGCTCGCCGACCGGCACCTGGACGACGCTGCCGTCGTCCGCCACGGGCTTCTCCGTGAGTTCCGCGGAGTCCATGCCGAAGGTTTCGCGCGTACGTTCCAGCAGGGCCGGGATCGCTCGGTCGCCCCGGACGATCGACCCGGCCAGCGAGGACAGCGTCTCGGCCTCGGCGGTGGCACGGGCCGAGCGGCGCGAGAGCCGCAGCGAGCGGTCCACGACAGCCGCCACCACCCCGGCGACGACGGCGAACACCACGGTCGCGAGAACGCTGTTGAGGTTGGTGGTGAACGCGCCGATCGGCGGGATGAACCAGTAGTTGAGCAGCAGCGAGGCCGTCACGGAGGCGACCACGGCGGACACCACTCCCCCGACGCAGGCGACCCCGACGACCGCGAGCAGGAAGAGCAGGGCCTCACTGGTGAGGTTGAGGCTGCCCCGGGTGTGATCGAGCAGGAAGGTGAGGAGGACCGGCAGGGCGAGACCCGCGACCGGTCCCGCGATGAGCCGGGGCGTGGACAGGGTGCGCCGTCCGGAGGGCAACAGCCGCCCTCTGCCGGCCCGTTCATGGGTGACCATATGCACGTCGATGTCTCCGGAGAGCGCGACGACGGTCTCTCCCCTGCCCCGCCCGGTCACGAAACGCTCCAGTCGGCCGCGGCTGCTGGTGCCGAGGACGAGCTGGGTGGCGTTCTCGGCGCGGGCGAACTCGATGAGCGCGGTGGGGATGTCGTCGCCGACCACCGAGTGGTAGCTGCCGCCCAGGCTCTCCACCAGGGTCCGCTGTCGGGCCAGGGCCGCGGGTGAGGATCCGGCGGTGAGCCCGTCGCTGCGCGCGATGTGCACGGCGAGCAGATCACCGCCGACCGACCGGTCGGCGATCCGGGCCGCGCGCCGGATGATCGTCTCGCCCTCGGGCCCGCCGGTCAGCGCGACCACGACCCGTTCCCGGGTCTCCCACACACCGCCGATGCCGTGCTCGGAACGGTACTTCTGCAGCGCCTCGTCGACCTGGTCGGCGACCCAGCGCAGGGCCAGCTCGCGCAGCGCGGTCAGATTCCCGACCCGGAAGTAGTTGGCGAGCGCCGCGTCGACCTTCTCCGGGGCGTAGATGTTGCCGTGCGCCATCCGGCGGCGCAGCGCCTCGGCGGGCATGTCCACCAGTTCGATCTGGTGTGCGCGGCGCACCACCTCGTCGGGCACCGTCTCCTGCTGCGGCACCCTGGTGATCTTCTCGACCACGTCCTTGAGGGACTCCAGGTGCTGGACGTTCACCGCGGTGACCACGTCGATCCCGGCCGCGAGCAGTTCCTCTATGTCCTGCCAGCGCTTGGCGTTGCGGCCGCCGGGGACGTTGGAGTGCGCGAACTCGTCGACGAGTGCCACCTGCGGTCTGCGCTCAAGGACGGCGTCGAGGTCCATCTCCTCGAACGTCCCGCCCCGGTAGGCCCGCCGGGTACGGGGCAGGATCTCCAGGCCGTCGAGCTTGCCCAGGGTGTGGCGTCGCTTGTGGCATTCGGCGTAGGCCACCACCACATCGGTTCCGCGCTCGGCCCTGCGCCGGGCCTCGTCGAGCATCCGGTATGTCTTGCCCACCCCGGGGGCGGCCCCGAGAAAGACCTTCAGCCGACCCTGTCTTCCGGGCGGGACATCCGGCTCGACCACCACTGCACGCTCCTCCTCACGCCGAACGCGCGCCCCCGGTCGCGCAGGCAGCCGTGCGCGACCGGGGGCGCGTTGTGTGATGCCGATCATCACCGGGCGATGCGGAGGAGAACAGCCGCGCCTGACAACATTGACGTATCTCTGACCCAACGGCCTTGCGAGGCAATGGCGTTGGGTCAGAACCGGTCCGGGAAGACCAGCGCGAAGATCAGATAGCCGAGCAGGCTCACGGCGACGCACAGTCCGACGATGTTCTCGACGCTCACGGTCGTTCAACTCCCTTGCGCAGGACGACGGCTATGGGTGAGGGCAGCGACAGGCGGCCCTCCCAGCAAACCCCCACCGGCCTCTTCCGGGCACGCGCCTTGACGCCTCCCTGTCGCCGACCGGCATTTCATTGACGTCGCCTTGACAATCCACGTATCGATAGGGTGAAGGCGGTGTGCCGGGAAGTCTGGTCGGCGTTGCGGGCCGGACGGGCCCGTTTCTGTTCCGGGGTTCCAGGGGGCGGCATGCGCGGCGTTGGTACGGTCCTGTTTCTCGTGGTCCTCGCCACGATCGTGGCCACCGGTGCCCGCCGCTGGCGTATCCCCGCGCCCTCCCTGCTGGTCGTGGCCGGCCTGACCGTCGCGCTGCTCCCCGGCACCCCCGAGATACACATCACCCCCGAGATCATCGGGCTCGTCGTGCTGCCGCCACTGCTGTATGCCAGCGCGGAGGACGTCTCCTGGCGGGAGCTGCGCGCCGTGTGGAAGCCCGTGAGCATCCTCGCCATAGGGCTCGTACTGGCCTCGGCGGCGATCGTCGGCTTCGTCGCCTCCGTCATCACCCCGCTGTCCTGGCAGATGGCGCTCGTGCTCGGAACGGTCCTGGCGAGCACCGACCCCGTGGCGGTGACCGCGCTCGGGCGCCGCCTCGCCCTGCCGCCCAGGGTGCAGGTCCTCGTCCAGGCGGAGAGCCTGTTCAACGACGCCACCTCGCTGGTGCTGTACCGCGTCGCGGTGGCGGTGGCCGTCGCCGCGTCCACGGTGTCCTGGGCGGGCGCGGGCGGCCAGTTCGCGCTGCTCGCCGGAGGCGGCACGCTGATCGGGGCGGCGGTCGCCGGTGTGGTGGTGCTGATCCGGCGCCGAACCGAGGACCCGGTTCTGGAGACGGTGATCGCCCTGGTCACTCCGTACGCCGCGTACGTCCTCGCGGAGGCCGCCCACACCTCGGGCGTGACCTCGGTGGTGGTGGCGGGCGTCGTCCTCGGCGGTCGCTCCGACCGGCTGACCAGCGCCCGGATCCGCCTCCAGCTCCACGCCGTCTACGGCACGGTGGTGTTCCTCCTCGAAAGCGTGGTCTTCAGCCTCATCGGCCTCTCACTGCCCGGCCTGATACACGAACTGGGCGACGGCGACCGCCTGTGGCCGCTGTACTCACTCGCCCTGGCGGGCACGCTCATCGCGGTCCGCATGCTGTGGGTCTTCCCGCTGTCCGCGCTGCTCCAGCGCCAGGACGGGCGGCGCAGGACCAACTGGCGTGTTCCTGCCGTCCTTTCCTGGGCCGGCACCCGGGGGGTGATGCCACTCGCCGCGGCCCTGTCCATACCCGTGGCGGCGGCGGACGGCACCACGCTGCCCGGCCGACCCCTGGTCCTGGTCCTCACCACCTCCGTGGTGGTCGTGACGCTCGTCGTCCAGGGCTTCACCCTCGCCACGGTGGTACGCCGCTCGGGCATCGCCCTCGAACCCGACCACACCGAACGCGAGGAGGCGAGCGCCCGGCTGAGCCTGGCCGACGCGGGAATGCGGCGCCTGGACGAGATATCCGAACTCGAAGCCGTCCCCGAGGTCGTCACCGACCGCCTGCGGCGCGCCCTGCAGACCCGCCAGGAGCACGCCCGCGAACGCCTCGACGACATCGGCGGCAGTAACGGCGCGGGCGAGTCCGCCGACCACATCTACCGGCAGTTGCGCCGGGACCTCATCCTCGAAGAGACCGCCGAGCTCCAGCGCCTCTACGACACCCACCGCATCAGCGAGACCACCCGCCGTCGCCTCCAGCGCTCCCTCGACCTGGAAGAGGCCCGATTGGCGGATGCCTGAGCCGGTCGGCGTAAGAGAGTCGTATGGTCCGCGTCAGGACTGGCCGTCGCCGAGCGCCCACGGCCTTCGGCGCGCTTACGGTCCCGCCATGGGACGACGGACGACCCGCGCCGCGGCGGGCGAGGTTCAGCAGCGCGAGCCTGCCACGCACGACGTGACCTGGGCGGGCGAAGCCCGCTCGGCGGTGGGGTACGCGACGCTCCTGTCCACTCTGCTCACCCTGGTCGACGCGGCGGCCGGCACGCTCACCTACCCGCGCACCGCACTGTGGCTGGCCCTCGGTGCCCTGCTGTTCGCGGTGCTGTGGCCGACGCGGGTCACCGCCGTCCGGGGCCGGCTGATCTCGCGCGGCCTGTGGCGCCGCCGTGAGGTGCACACCGACCGGCTGGTGTCGGTGCGCTGGTCTCCGGGCGTCTCCCAGCGGCTGATACTGCGCGACGCGGACGGCAACCGCGCCCAGGTGGACCCGAGGGTGCTGAAGGCCAACCCGGCGCTGTGGCACGTCCTGGACACGGACACCCGTACCAGCGTCGAGCGCGGCCTGCTGTGCTGCGGGGAGACCGCGCTGCGGCAGCTCGCCGCCCGCGTCGACGGCGAAACGGCGCGCAATGTCTTCAAGGTCTCCGGTCTGCAGTAGCCACCGCCACGGACGACAGGTCTCGCGCCACCACACACTGTGGGCACCGTCCGCCCGGCGCGGTCGCGGATGGGCAACCTCTGGTACAGCATGGTGGGCGGGAAGCCGGACCAGGCGTCCGTCGCCGGGGCAGTGCCCCGGCGAGGCGTTTGCCGAGCGCGGAGGAAGCGAAGGCCACGGCGAGCCGCAGTGCCCTGCCAGCGCCCTGCCAGCACCCGCAGAGCGGATCTTGACGGTTTGTTGACGCGCTCGCCGGGGTGCGCGCGTGACGGGGACTGCTTACGTTGGCCCGGTCGACCGAGCGATGGCCGAGAAGCATCTCGTCCAGCACGACCCAGGAGCACCTCCATGGCCGCCACGAACGACGCGCGCACGAGCAGGCTTCGCGCGTGGATGCTGGAGGGGCTGTCCGACATGGGCAAAGGCCGGCCGTCCGCCCCCAAGGCGGAGCCGGCCACCGAGCACCGGGGGCAGGCCTGGTGGCGGGTGATGTGCCTGACGGGTGTCGACTACTTCTCGACCCTCGGGTACCAGCCGGGCATCGCCGCCCTCGCGGCCGGGCTGCTCTCCCCCGTCGCGACGGTCGTGCTCGTGATCGTGACGCTGGCCGGTGCTCTGCCGGTCTACCGGCGGGTCGCGGAGGAGAGCCCGCACGGCGCGGGCTCGATCGCGATGCTGTCGCGGCTGCTGTCGTTCTGGAAGGGCAAGCTGTTCGTCCTGACCCTGCTGGGCTTCGCCGCGACCGACTTCCTCATCACCATCACCCTGTCGGCCGCCGACGCCTCCACCCATCTGGTCGAGAACCCGCACCTGGAAAAGACCCTGCACAACCAGCAGGTACTGATCACCATGGTCCTCGTCGCGCTGCTCGGCGCGGTGTTCCTCAAGGGCTTCCTGGAGGCGATCGGCGTCGCCGTCGCCCTGGTCGGGATCTATCTCGCGCTCAACGTCGTCGTCGTGGTCACCGGCCTGGCGCACGTCCTGACCCAAGGCCATGTCGTCACCGACTGGACCGCCGCCCTCACCACCGAACACGGCAACGCCTTCGCCATGATCGGCGTCTCCCTGATCGTCTTCCCCAAGCTGGCGCTCGGCCTGTCCGGCTTCGAGACCGGCGTGGCCGTGATGCCGCATGTCACCGGCGCCCCCGGCGACACCGAGGCCAGGCCCGCCGGACGCATCCTGGGCGCCAAGAAGCTGCTCACCACCGCTGCGCTGATCATGAGCGTCTTTCTCATCGCCACCAGCTTCATCACCACCGTGCTCATCCCGCACAAGGAGTTCGAGACCGGCGGCAAGGCCAACGGCCGTGCCCTGGCCTACCTCGCCCACGAGTACCTCGGCAACACCTTCGGCACCGTCTACGACGTCTCCACCATCCTCATCCTGTGGTTCGCCGGAGCCTCCGCCATGGCCGGTCTGCTCAACCTGATGCCGCGCTATCTGCCCAAGTACGGCATGGCCCCGCACTGGGCCCGCGCCGTGCGCCCCATGGTCATCGTCTTCACCCTGGTCGCGTTCCTCGTCACCTGGCTCTTCGACGCGGACGTCGACGCCCAGGGCGGCGCCTACGCCACCGGCGTCCTCGTCCTGATCTGCTCCGCCGCGATCGCCGTGACCATCGCGGCCCGCGAGGCCGGCCAGCGCGGCTGGACCATCGCCTTCGGCGCCATCTCGGCCACCTTCCTCTACACGACCGTGGTGAACGTGATCGAGCGCCCGGACGGCGTGAAGATCGGCGCCTGCTTCATCGCCGGCATCATCCTCATCTCCCTCTTCTCCCGGCTCGCCCGCGCCTTCGAACTGCGCGTCACCCACATCGAACTCGACGCGATGGCCGAACGGTTCATCCGGGATGTCTCCCAGCGGCGGGCCCGCTTCATCGCGAACGAGCCGGACCGCCGCGACATCGCGGAATACCGGGAGAAGATCGAGCAGATCCGCTCCGACAACGACATCCCCGCCCCGGAGGACTTCGTCTTCGTCGAGGTGACGGTCACCGACCCCTCCGAGTTCGAGGGCGACATGGCCGTGCGCGGCGAGGTCATGCACGGCCGCTACCGGGTCCTCACGGTGGAGAGTTCCTCCGTCCCCAACGCCCTGGCCGCCCTCCTCCTCCACGCCCGCGACACCACCGGCACCTGCCCGCACATCTACTTCGAGTGGACCGAGGGCAACCCCTTCGCCAACTTCGTCCGCTTCTTCCTGTTCGGCCAGGGCGAGGTCGCGCCGGTCACCCGCGAGATCCTGCGCGAGGCCGAACCCGACCGCGCCCGCCGCCCCCGCGTCCACGTCGGCTGACGGCTGACGGCTGACGGCTGACGGCTGACGGCTGACGGCTCCCACCGATCACCGGCTCAGCCTCTCAAGCTTCACCGGGGCATACCGCCGGCACCAGGTCAGCGCACTCGTCCTCGCGCCTTCAACGGCACCGGCGGGAGTTCCGGCGCGGGCAGCCGCTCCCCGGCGTAGCCCTTGACCTCGCCGAAGCGCGAGCCTTCCATCCAGGCCGTCCGCGCCTCCTCGATTTCTGACTGCGAACGCGCGATGTAGTTCCACCACATCAGAATCTCCTCCTCGAACGGCTCGCCGCCGAGCAGCATCAGGCCCGCGTCGGAGGCGGCGCGCAGGGGGAGTTGGGTGCGGCCGCAGCCGAGGTAGAGCATGGAGCCGGGCAGCACCGGTACGCCGTCCACATGGGCCTCGCCGGACATCGACAGGACCGCGTACTCGAAGTCCGGGTCGAGCGGCAGCGTCGTCTCCGTTCCGGCGGCGAGCGCCAGGTCGGCGCCGACCAGCGGGGTGTAGGTGGTGCCCGGCGACGCCGCGCCGTCGAGTTCGCCGAGGATCACCGTGGCGGTGAGCCCGGGCGCGGTGACGACGGGCAGATCGGCGTGGTGCTGGAAGTGCGGCTCGGTGTGGCGGTGGGCGTCGGGCAGGGCGACCCAGAGCTGGGCGCCGTGCAGAAGGCGGGCGTGCGGCTTCGGGCTCTCCTCGGAGTGGCTGATCGCCCGCCCCGAGGTCATCAGGCCCAGTTCGCGGGGGCGAACGGTCTGCAGGCTGCCGAGGCTGTCGCGGTGCAGCACCTCGCCCTCGTGCAGCCAGCTCACCGTCTGCAACCCCATGTGGGGATGCGGCGGCACCTGCATACCGGGTTCGTCGGCGATGTCGTCCGGGCCGTAGTGATCGACGAAGGCCCAGGCACCGACCATGCGGCGGCCGAGGTTCGGCAGCAGCCGGCGGACCTCGGTGGACTCGCCGAGCTTGACGGTACGCGGCGACAACAGCTCTCGTACCGGCTCGGCGACGACGAAGCCGCGGCCGCCGCACACCGACACTGTGGCTTGACGATCGAGATTGCTCATGGCGCTCAACCTATGCCCGCCGGGGCGCCACAGGGCAGCCTCCCACGCTCCGGACGCCCGTTCCGGGCACGCCTACCCCGGGCCCCCTCCGCCCCTTCAGGCGCGCATGGCACACTGGCCGCCGATCCGCCGAAGGAGAGCCCAGCCGTGCCGATGATCCGCAACCTCCGCAGGGCGGTGCGCCGCGCGTACCACCGCACGGTGGACCTCAGCCACCCCGCTCGCTCGCCGCTCGGCAGCGCCGTGGTGAACTGCGTGGTCTACCGGGACGGGGTGCGCCAGCCCGGCGACTGTCCGGTGGACGAGGCCGTACGCCGGGTGCGCAGGGCCAAGGAGGGGTTCGTGTGGGTGGGGCTGCACGAGCCGAGCGCCGAGGAGTTCGCCGGGATCGCCGCGCTCTTCGATCTGCATCCGCTGGCCGTCGAGGACGCGGTCCGCGCCCATCAGCGCCCGCAGGTCCAGCCGTACGACGACGTGCTCTTCGCGGTGTTCAAGACCGTCGGCTATGTCGAGCACGAGGAGCTGACGGCCACCAGCGAGGTCGTCGAGACCGGTGAGCTCATGGTCTTCGCGGGGCCCGACTTCGTCGTCACCGTCCGGCACGGCAAGCACGGCTCCCTCGGCCCGCTCCGCGAGGCCCTGGAGGGCACCCCCGAACAGTTGGCCAAGGGGCCGGCCGCCGTGCTGCACGCGATAGCGGACCATGTCGTCGACGACTACCTCGTGGTCATCGACGCCATGCAGAACGACATCGACGCCGTCGAGACCGCCGTCTTCAGCGACACCTCCGGGCGCGGCGACGCGGGCCGGATCTACCAGCTCAAGCGGGAACTCCTGGAGTTCAAGCGGGCGGTGACCCCGCTGCAGCGGCCGCTGAACGAGCTCGCCACCCGGCCGCTGCCGCCCATCGACGCGGACATCCAGCCCTACTTCCGCGACGTCGCCGACCATCTCACCCGGGTCACCGAGCAGATCGTCTCCTTCGACGCGCTGCTCGACTCGATCCTCCAGGCCCACCTCGCGCAGGTGACGGTGGCCCAGAACGAGGACATGCGCAAGATCACGGCGTGGGCGGCGATCGTCGCCGTACCGACCATGGTGTGCGGCATCTACGGCATGAACTTCGACAACATGCCGGAACTGCACTGGCGTTACGGATACCCGATCTCACTCGCGGTGATGACGCTGGCCTGCTACGCCATCTACCGGGGGTTCCGCCGCAACGGCTGGCTGTGAGAGACCGGCGACTGCTCCGGCGGTGCACAACGACTGGCTCCGGCGGATGCGTTGGCGGACGATAGAACCGGCCGCTCCGAATCCGCCACCTATTTCCAGCCAACCTGACAACACGTATCACCGCCACGGTGACGCTGTGCCACATTGCTGCGCATGGAGAACAACACCGTGTTCTGCACGATCATCCCGCCCCATGTCCTGGACAGGCTCGCCCAGTCCGAGGACCCCGCCACCTACGAGCCGGCCCGCCGCACCCTGGAGCACGACGCATTCCTGCGCACCCAGCGCAGGATCACCACGGTGCGCGGCATGGCCGCCCCCACCGGCACCCCTTCCGACAAGCCCGTACGTACCGTGTACGACGCCGGACACCAGCAGACGCTGCCCGGCACCAAGGTCCACTCCGAGGCCGACAAGCCCTCCAAGGACACCAGCGTCAACAACGCGCACGCCGCGCTCGGTGCCACTTTCGAGCTATACCTCAAGGTGTACGGCCGACACTCCATTGACGACGCCGGACTGCCGCTGAACGCCAGCGTCCACTACGGCGAGAAGTACGACAACGCCTTCTGGAACGGCGAGCAGATGGTGTTCGGCGACGGGGACGGCACTCTCTTCGGCGACTTCACCGTCTCGGTCGACGTCATCGGGCACGAACTCACCCACGGCGTCACGCAGTACACCGCGAACCTGGAGTACTTCGGGCAGTCGGGAGCGCTCAACGAGTCGATGTCCGACGTCTTCGGCTCGATCATCAAGCAGTACGCGCTGGGCCAGACCGCCGACCAGGCCGACTGGCTCATCGGCGCCGGGCTGCTCGGCCCCACCATCCACGGTGCGGCGCTGCGCTCGATGAAGGCGCCGGGCACGGCGTACGACGACCCGCAGCTCGGCAAGGACCCGCAGCCCGCCACGATGGACGGCTTCGTGCGCACCAGCCGCGACAACGGCGGTGTGCACATCAACTCGGGCATCCCCAACCACGCCTTCTACCTGCTGGCTTCGGCCCTGGGCGGCAACGCGTGGGACAAGGCCGGGAAGATCTGGTACGCGACCCTGACCGGCGGGGAGCTGGCGACGGACGCCCAGTTCGCGGACTTCGCGCGGCTGACGGCCGCCACCGCCCGCACCCTCTACGGCGAAGGCGAGGAGGTCCAGTCCGTCCTCAAGGCGTGGTCGCAGGTGGGGGTGCCCACCTCCTAGCGACCGCATGCGGTTCGCGCAGGGGCCCCTCGCGCTTCGTACGGCGGCGAGCCCCTCTCGCGCGGACCGCCGCCCGGCCCCTCACCCGACCGGGATCGGGATCTCCAGCTCCGGCCGGTCCCACCGGACGGCCGGCGGGTTCGCCCGGGCCGTGCCGACGCGGATGGCGCCCACGCTGCGGTAGAAGCCCTCGGCGGGCGGGTGCGAGACGACCCGGACCCGCTCAAGACCGGCGGCCCGCGCCCGGTCCGTCATGTGCGCGATGAGCAGCCGCCCGATGCCGAGCCCCTGCGCCTCGTCGGCGACGAACATGAGGTCGAGCTCGGGCGGGACGAGCAGCAGGGCGTAGAAGCCGAGCACCCGGCCGTCGGCGCCGACCGCCGCGTGCACCTCGTGTGCCTCGATGTAGTCGGGGCCCACCCGGTAGCCCGCGACCATGTCCGCGTACGGGCCCTCGTAGGCGCGTGACGACCGTACGAGCCGGGTCAGCCGCTTGGCGTCCCGGGCGTCCGCGCGCCGGACGCGCACCGCCTCACCACCCCTGCTCGTAATATGCGAAGTCATGGGAAGAGTATTACTCATCGCCACCCGGGTGGACAGACCGTACGCGCGACGCCGTACACCCGGGTAGTCGAAGGCGACAGGACGGGAGACAGCCCGTCATTGGTCCCGATACGTCTCCAGGAGTCGCAGCCACACCTCGCTGATGGTCGGGTAGGCCGGTACCGCGTGCCACAGGCGGCTGATCGGGACCTCGCCGGCCACCGCGACCGTCGCGGAGTGGATCAGCTCGCCGACGCCCGGGCCGACGAAGGTGACGCCGAGCAGCACCTCGCGGTCCAGGTCCACCACCATCCGGGCCCGGCCCTGGTAGCCCTCCGCGTACAGGCCCGCGCCCGCGACCCCGCTGATGTCGTAGTCGACGGCCCGCACCCGGTGTCCGGCCGCCTCGGCCTCGGCGAGGCTGAGGCCCACGGCCGCAGCCTCCGGGTCGGTGAAGACGACCTGCGGGACGGCCGCGTGGTCGGCGGTGGCCGAGTGGGCTCCCCAGGCGTCGGTCTCCAGGAGCGGGACCTTGGCCGCCCGCGCGGCGATCGCGGCGCCCGCGATCCGGGCCTGGTACTTGCCCTGGTGGGTCAGGAGCGCCCGGTGGTTGACGTCCCCGACCGCGTACAGCCACTCGCTGCCCGCCACCCGGCAGGAGTCGTCGACGGGCAGCCAGGAGCCGTGCTCCAGGCCGATGGTGTCCAGGCCGATGTCGTCGGTGCGCGGGGCGCGGCCGGTGGCGAACAGGATCTCGTCGGCCTCGATCCGTTCGCCGTCGTCCAGGACCACCGTGACCGGGCCGGTGGCGTCCCGTACGACCTCGGCGACCGACACCCGCGTACGGACGGTCGCGCCCGCCTCCGTCAGCGCCTCGGCGACCAGCTCGCCCGCGAACGGCTCCATCCTCGGCAGCAGCCCGCCGCCCCGCACCAGGACGGTGACCTCGGCGCCGAGCGCGCGCCAGGCGGTGGCCATCTCGACGCCGACGACTCCCCCGCCGACCACCACGAGCCGGTCCGGCACCCGCTGGGCGCTGGTGGCGTCCCGGCTGGTCCAGGGCCTGGCCTCGGCGACTCCCGGCAGATCGGGGACCACCGCCCGGGTGCCGGTGCAGACGGCGACCGCGTGCCGGGCGGTGAGGACGTGGTGCTCGCCGTCGGGGCCGACGACACCGACTGTCCGGGTGCCGTACAGCCGCCCGTGTCCCCGGAACAGGTCGGCCCCGATCCCGTCGAGCCAGCGCACCTGGCCGTCGTCCTTCCAGTGCGAGGTGTACTCGTCGCGGTGGGCGAGCACCGCCCGGGTGTCGAGGTCGCCGCCCACATATCGCTGCAGGCCCGGGACCTTGCGGGCGTCCGCGCGGGCGATCACCGGCCGCAGCAGCGCCTTGCTGGGCATGCACGCCCAGTACGAGCACTCGCCGCCGACCAGTTCGCTCTCCACCACGGCGGTGCTCAGCCCGGCCGCCCGCACCCGGTCCGCCAGCACCTCGCCGACCGGTCCGGCGCCCAGCACCACTACGTCGTACTCCAAGGCTTCCGTCATGCCGACATTGTGGTGGCGGGTGTACGAGAGAGCCACAGGGGCAGCCGTGTGGCAGCGACAAGCGAACGGAATACGACGGCGGCGGACGCCGTTGTGCGAGGCGGCTTCACGGTGAGGCCGGAGAGAGGGAGTACTGATGGCTACTGTGGAGCTGACCAAGGAGAACTTCGACGAGGTCGTCTCGGACAACGACTTCGTCCTGATCGACTTCTGGGCCTCCTGGTGCGGCCCCTGCCGGCAGTTCGGCCCGGTCTACGAGGCGGCCTCCGGACGCCACGAGGACCTGGTCTTCGCCAAGGTGGACACCGAGGCGCAGCAGGAGCTGGCGGCGGCGTTCGAGATCCGCTCGATCCCCACGCTGATGATCGTCCGCGAGAACGTGGCGATCTTCTCCCAGCCCGGCGCACTGCCCGAGGCCGCCCTTGAGGACGTCATCCGCCAGGCGCGGGCCCTCGACATGGACGAGGTCCGCAAGTCGGTGGCGGAGGCCGACAACCAGGCCGGCTGAGGCCCCGGCCGGCCGAGGAGCCCCGCCCCGGCCTCAGCCGAGCTGCCACGCGATGAGCGACAGGGACACCATCGACAGCAACGTCGAGAGCAGCACGGTGTCCCTGGGCAGCTCGGTGTCCAGGGAGTACTCGGACGCGAAGATGAAGGCGTTCTGGGCCGTCGGCAGCCCCGCGCACAGCACCACCGCGAACAGGGCGTGCCCGTCGAGCCCGAACAGCCAGCGCCCCAGGGCATAGGCGAGCAGCGGCTGGGCCGCGACCTTCAGCCCCACCAGGATCATCCGCTCGGCCCGGCCGTCGGCGTCGGCCTGGGCGCGGGCGTTCAGCGACATGCCGAGCGCGAACAGCGCGCAGGGCACGGCGGCGCCGCCGAGGGTCTGCAGCGGCGAGACCACCTCGGCGGGCAGCCGCAGCCCGAGCCCCGCGATCGTGAGCCCGGCGGCCGAGGCCCCGATCACCGGGTTGCGCAGCGGCAGTTGCAGGATGCGCGTCCACCGCTCCCGGGCCGCACGCCGCACGTCCAGCTCGATCAGGACCAGGATCAGCGGCGTGATGAACAGCATCTGGAAGAGCGCGGCGGCGACGATGAACGAAGTGTCGTGCAGCACGTTCACGGCGACCGGGATGCCGAGGTTCGCCGAGTTCACATAGGACGCGGCCATCGCGCCTATCGCCTGCTCGCCCCGCTTGCGCCGGAACATCCAGCGGCTGACCAGCAGTCCGGCCGCGAAGACCGCGACGAGGCTGAGCGCGAAGACGGCCACGCCCGGCCGGGCGAGCTCACCGGGGTGCGAGCGGGACATGGTCAGGAACAGCAGCGAGGGCATCGCGAAGGTGAACGCGAACCGCCCGAGGACGTGCTGCGCCTGGTCGCCGAGCACACGGAAGCGCCCGGCGCCCCAGCCGCAGGCGGTGAGCGCCCAGATGGGCAGAAATCCCGAGAGGACCGAGTTCACCGCGTCAGCATAGAGACCGCCCCGAACGCATGATCCAGGGGAACCGGCCCGCCTGACCCGCAGGGGCCGGGCGAACCTGACCCGCAGGGGCCGGGCGAATCGGATCGCCCGAACCTACAAGGGGCGCGGGGAACTGCGCGACCGGCCCCGCACGATCCGCAGCCGACCCACCGCACCTCCAGCACAGGCTCAGAACGGATGCCCCGCCGCCTCCCGACGCACGGTCGTCCACCGCAGCTCGGTGAACGCCTCCAGGTTGGCCGAGCCGCCGAACCGCGCCCCCGTGCCGGACGCTGCGACGCCCCCGAAGGGCGCGACCGCCTCGTCGTTGACCGTCTGGTCGTTGATGTGGGCGATGCCCGTCGGGATCCGGTCCGCGAGCTCCAGACCGAGCGCGGTGTCCCGGGTGACGATGCCGAGCGACAGCCCGTACGGCCCGTCCGCGGCCAGCGCCGCCGCCTCGTCCAGGGTCCGGAACGGGCGTACCGGCGCGACCGGCCCGAAGACCTCCTCGGCGTACGCCGGAGTGTGGTCGTCGACGTCGGCGAGCACGGTCGGCCGGTAGAACAGCTCGCGATGCGTGCCGCCCGCCACCAGCCGGGCACCGCGCGCCGTGCTCGTCTCCACCAGGCCGTGGACCTTGGCGAGTTGGCCCCGGTCGATGAGCGGCCCGAGGTGGACCTGCTCGCGATGGGGGTCGCCCACCGCCAGCGCGTCGGCCTGCGCGGCGAGCCGTTCCACGTACTCCTCGTAGAGCGAGGTGTGCACGAGGTGGCGGCCGGTCGTCATGCAGATCTGTCCCTGGTGGAAGAAGGAGCCCCAGGACGCCTGCGCGACGGCGGCCTCGATGTCGGCGTCCTCCAGGACGACCAGCGCGGAGTTCCCGCCGAGCTCCAGATGGACCCGCTTGAGCAGCCGTCCGGCCGCCTCGCCGACCTTGCGCCCGGCGGCGGTCGAGCCGGTGAAGGAGATCACCGGGACGCCCGGGTCGGCGACCAGCGCCTGTCCCGCGTCGGCGCCGCCCGGCAGGACGTGCAGCAGCCCCTCGGGCAGCCCGGCCTCGGCGAACACGGCGGCGAGCGCGAGCCCGCCGCAGACCGCGGTGCGCGGATCGGGCTTGAGCAGCACGGCGTTGCCGAGCGCGAGGGCGGGCGCGACGGAGCGGATCGCGAGGATCAGCGGGGCGTTGAAGGGCGCGATGACCCCGGCGACGCCGACCGGCACTCTGCGGGTGAAGCTGAGTCTGGGCTCCTCGCTGGGCAGCACCTCGCCGAGCGGCCGCGAGGCGAGCGCGGCCGCCTCGTAGCACTCCTGGGCGGCCACGTGCAGCTCGAACCCGGCCTTGCCGGGTATCGCCCCCGACTCCCGTACGAGCCATTCGCGCAGCTCGTCGGCGTGCTCGGCGAACAGGTCCCCGGCCCGGCGCAGCACGGCGGCGCGGGCGAAGTGCGGCGTGCGGGCCCAGCCGGGCTGTGCCGCGCGGGCCTCGGCGACGGCGGCCGCCACGTCGTCGGCGCCGGCGAGCGTGACGGCGCCCAGGCTCTCCCCGGTGGCGGGCTCGGTGACCTCGTACGCAATCCCTGACAGCGTCCGCGACTGCCAGGTCTTGGGGTCGAGCAGGGGCATGAAGGGTCTCCAGTCTCACTCGTGTCGTACGAGCTCGTGTCGTACGAGAGCGTTCGGGTATCAGCGTGTCGTACGAGAACGCGGCGCCCGCACGGGGCAGTTGGGCCGACGCCGACGGTACCGGCCCCGGGCCCGCGCCGACGCGACCGGCCCCTGACCTGATCGCTCAGCGTTCCAGGACGAGCGCGAGACCCTGGCCGACGCCGATGCAGAGCGCGGCGAGGCCCACACCCGAACCCGCGGCGGCGAGTTGATGCGCCACCGCACCGGCGAGCCGGGCGCCCGAGGCGCCGAGCGGATGGCCGATCGCGATGGCGCCACCGCGCGGGTTGACGACGGCCGGGTCGAGCTCGGGCCACTCGGCCAGACACCCCAACGACTGCGCGGCGAACGCCTCGTTGAGCTCGAACACGCTCAGGTCGGCGAGGCCCCGCCCCGCCTTGGCCAGCGCCGTGCGCACCGCCTCGACGGGCCCGAGCCCGAACAGCTGCGGCTCGATCCCGGTGACGGCGGACGTACGGATCCGGGCCAGCGGCTCGCGGCCGGTGGCCCGCAGCCCCTCCTCGTCGACCAGGAGCAGGGCCGCGGCGCCGTCGTTCAGCGGCGAGGAGTTGCCCGCCGTCACCGAACCGCCCGCGCGGAAGGCGGGCTTCAGCTTGGCGAGCGCCTCCATGGAGGACGTCTCGCGGATGCACTCGTCACGGACGAGATCGACACCCTCGTACGGGACCACCTCGCCGTCGTACAGCCCCTTCGCCCAGGCCTCGGCGGCCTTGCGGTGGCTGTCGAGGGCGAACGCGTCCTGCTGTTCGCGGCTCAACGCGTGCCGCTCGGCGATGAGTTCGGCGCCCTCGCCGAGCGCCACCGTCCACTCGGCGGGCAGCTTCGGGTTGGTCATCCGCCAGCCGAGCGTGGTCGACCAGAGCTGCTGGTGACCGGCCGGGAAGCCGCGTTCGGGCTTCTGCATCACCCAGGGCGCGCGGGACATCGACTCGACGCCGCCCGCCACGGCGATGTGCGCGTCGCCCACCGCGATGGCGCGGGCGGCCTGGATGACGGCCTCAAGGCCCGATCCGCACAGGCGGTTCACGGTGACACCGGGGACCGAGACCGGCAGCCCGGCGAGCAGGACGGCCATCCGGGCCACATCGCGGTTGTCCTCGCCCGCGCCGTTGGCGTCGCCGAAGTACACGTCGTCGACGCGGGCCGGGTCGAGCTCGGGGGAACGGTCGACGAGCGCCCTCACCACATGCGCGGCGAGGTCGTCGGGGCGCACGGCGGCGAGAGCGCCGCCGAACTTGCCGATCGGGGTGCGCACGGCGTCGACGATGTACACGTCCCGGATGCTCATCGAAATCTCTCCCGCTCGTCGGCCCGCTCGCGTGGTTCGCGTGATGCGCCGCTTGTTCAGGTGGTGCGCCGGTTGTTCAGTTGGTACGCGGGCTGTTCGCCCAGTGAACTTTGGTTCACAATCAGTCCCGAGTCTCTGCCCGCCCCCGCGCGCTGTCAACGGCCCTGGGAGGACCATGTCCGACACCCTGCCGGTCGGCCCCCTGGTACGCGGGGTCGCGGTGCTGCGCGTGCTGGCCGCGGGCGACGCGGACCGGGCAGCGCTCGTGCGCGCCACGGGCCTGGCCCGCGCGACGGTCGACCGGGTGGTGGCCACCCTCGACCGGCTCGCCCTGGTCCGCGCCGATGGCCGGGAAGTGACGCTCGCGCCGCGCCTGATGGAGCTGTCCGGCGCGTATCTGCGCGGCAGTGGGATACCGGCCGCGCTGGGCCCGCTCACCCGGCGGCTCGCCGACGCACTGGACGAGTCGGTCCTGGTGGCCGTCCCCGACATCGCCGGCGCCCGGGTCGTCCACCGCGACGCCCGCCGCCGCGCGGTCTCCCTCGCCTTCCGCGTCGGCGACCTGCTGCCGGGCGGGCGCTGCGCGCCGGGGGCGCTCTTCGCCGACTCGGCGCTGACGTGGGCGGACGAGGACCAGCTGATCGAGCCGGGGCTGATCGCGGTGGCGGTGCCCGTACGCGACGGGGCGGGCCGGACGTCCTGCGCGGTGAGCGTGGTGAGCCATACGAGCCGGCACTCCGTGGCGTCACTGCGGGACGCCGTGCTGCCCGGGCTGCTCGCGGCACGCGGCGACCTGGAGGCGGCACTGGCCGCGCGGCGCACCCCGGACGCGGCGACCGGGCGGGCCCACGACACCTCCCTCGACCTGAAGCGCGAGCTCGGCCCGGGGTTCCTCCAGTCGCTGGCCCGGGGGCTCGCGGTGCTGTGCGCCCTGGGCGCGGACCCGGGCGGTGGCCTGACGCTCACGGAGGTCGCCACGGCGACGGGGCTGGCCCGCGCCACCGTCCGCCGCTCGCTCCTGACGCTCCTTCAACTGGGCTACGCGCGGGCCTACGACGGGCGCTTCCGCCTCCTCCCCCGCGTCCTGGAGCTGGGCTGCGCGCGTCTCTCGGGCCTCGGCCCGGCCGAGGTCGCGCAGCCGCATCTGGCGCGGCTCGTCGCGCGTACCGGCGAGTCGGCGTCGATGGCGGTCCTCGACGGGGCCGACATCCGCTACGTGGCGCGCGTCCCGACCGTACGGATCATGAGCATCGACATCACGGTGGGGACGCGCTTTCCCGCGTACGCGACCTCGATGGGGCGGGTGCTGCTCGCCGGTCTGGCACCCGGGGAGCGGCCCGCGCTGCCCGACGGGCTGCCCGCCCTCACCCCGAACACGGTGACCTCCGCCGCCGGGCTCGCCCGGATCGTGGAGCGGGTCGCGGCCGAGGGCCACGCGCTCGTGACCGAGGAGCTGGAGGAGGGCCTGCGCTCACTGGCCGTACCCGTGCGCGGGGCGGACGGGCGCGTGGTGGCGGCGGTGAACGTGGCGCAGCACGCCGGGCGCGGCACGCCCGCGCAGATGCTGCGCACGCTGCTCGCGCCGCTGCGGGCGACGGCCGCGCTGATCGAGGCCGATCTGGCGGCGCTGGGTCACTCCTCGGGCACGATGAGCGCGGTGAGGCCGTAGTCGAGCTCCACGCCGTCGACGAGCAGGGCCTCGACGGTACGGGTGCGGGGGTCGATGTCGGCGACAAGTCCGTGGCCGGCGTACCTGGGGTACCCCGTCTCCCCCCTCTCGCCGGTCGCCTCGACCACGGCCGAGCGGACGGCACTGTCGGCGACGCTCGCGTTTCCGCGGGTTTCCACGTGGGCGGGGACGAGGATGATTTCGAAGCGGGTGGGGTGTGTGGGCATGTTGCTCACGCTAGGTGGGGTGCGGGGGGTGTGAGGGCTCGCCACTCCATGGCGGGGCGGTTTTCCCCCGGTGGGACCGGGGCCCCTTTTCGGCTGCGGACCGTACTGGGCTGGTCGCGCAGTTCCCCGCGCCCCTGAAGGCGGGCCGTCATTTTGGGTGCGGGCCGTCTTGGGTTGCTCGCGCAGTCCCCGCGCCCCTAAATGCCTGTGGCTGAGCCAGGTTCCCCGACTGCGGCGAAGTATCCAGGGGCGCGGGGAACCGCGCGAGCAACCCAGCACGGTCCGCAGCCGAACAGCCACGCCCGGCAGAGCGCACCCTCACGTCGACTCCCGGTGTACCGCGCTCGCCGTGAGGAGATCGCGTCGCTCCCCCACGCCAGTGGGGTCGCGGACGACTCCGTCCACCAGCTCCGCCAGATCGTGGCCCGCGACCATGTCGACGCGGACCGTGGTCAGGCGGGGCCGCAGGAGGCGGCCCAGGAGGAGATCGTCCGCGCCGATCACGGCCGCCTCGGCCGGGACCGCGACGCCCGCGTCCTGGAACGCCCGCATCAGGAGCATCGCGTACTCGTCGTTGTACGCGAACACCGCGTCCAGACCGAGCCCCCGCCACCGGCGGGCCAGCCGCGCCGCGGAGTCCTCCTCGTACGCCATCTCCAGCGGCTCGACCACCGCGTCCGTACCGGCGACGGCCTTGCGCGCGCCCGCCAGGCGGGGGCGGGCGAAGAGCTCAAGGCCGGGTGCGGTGGGGACCACCACACCGATCCGGCGGTGGCCGCGCTCCAGGAGGTGGCGGACCGCGCACAGACCGATCTCGCGCTGGTCCATCACCAGCGCGTGCGTGCCCTCGACGGGCTGCGGGGCGAGCGTTATCACCGCCCGCGCCCCCGACCGCTTCAGCAACTCGACGCCCTGAGCCGTCAGTTCGGTCTCGCCCGGGGAGATCACCGCGACCGGCCGCAGCTCGGCCCACGCACGGGCCGCGTCCTCGGCGCCGAGGCCGAGGCTCGCGTACTGCACGACCGTGTAGTCCAGCCGCCGCAGCGCGCGCTGGAGTTCGTCGAGGAAGCGGGTGTAGAGCGGGCCGACGGGGGTGTGCCCGCTGGGCAGCAGCACGATCCGGGTGTGCCCGGCGCGCAGACTCCGGGCCGCCGCGTGCGGCACGTACCCCAGCTCCTCGGCCGCCTCCCGCACCCGTACCCGGGTGGGCTCGCTGATCCGTACGGCCGAGGTGTTGTTGAGTACGTAGCTGACCGTCGCGCGGGACACTCCGGCGAGTCGCGCGACATCGGCGCTGGTCGGGACGGGACGTTCGGCGGGCTGCTCGGGTGTCTGACTCATCGCGTTCGGCATCCTCGCAGAACCACCGGGCCCCAAGTCCGGCGGATGGCCGAAGTCGGTACGGTCACAACCGGATATACCCTCCACGTCAGGGGAAGGCGGTCGGACATGGATCACGGTACGGGGGACGGCACCATGGTGGGACTGCTCGGCCGGGTGACCGGCACCATCGGGCCCGGTCTGGTCGGCGAGGTCATCGTGCGCATCCGGGGCGGCGCCGAGCACTTCCTGGCATATCCGGCCATGGCGAAGGACCGGATCGAAACCGGGACGGTGGTCACGGTTGTCGAATATCTGCCGCCCAGGACCGTCTATGTGACGCCCGCGTACGACAGCTGAGGCCCTTCGGCGTACGACGGCTGAGCCCTCCGGCGTACGACAGTTGAGCCCTGCGGCCATCAGCCGAGCGCGGCCGATCCGGGCTGGTCCCACCGCTGTCACCTGCCGGTATCAAGATTGCGACAAGGATCCGTCAGCGTCTTCTCGCATGACATGGCCAGGAGCAAACTCCCTTCGTCGGTGCCGATGGGCACCACGTCAAAAGGGGGCGCATGCCGATGGTCATCGGCGTCGCGGCGGGACTCGTTCTCGCCGCCATCATCGTTCTGATCGGCCTGTTCAAGCTCATGTGGCGAGTGGCCGAACCGAACGAAGCACTCATCATCTCCGGTTCCAAGCACAAGACCGAGGGCCTCGGCGAGGGCATGGGATTCCGGATCGTCACCGGGCGCGGAACGCTCGTACTGCCGGGAGTGCAGGCGGTCCGGAAGCTGTCGTTGGACCTCAACGAGACCGAGCTCTCGGTGGACTGTGTGACGCATCAGGGCATCCCGCTGCGGGTGCGGGGCGTCGTCATCTTCAAGGTGGGCGACGACTTCGTGTCGATCGCCAACGCCGGACGGCGCTTCCTGGACCAGCAGAAGCTGATGTCGGAGCGCGTCCACAACGTCTTCGCGGGCCATCTGCGGTCCATTGTGGGCGGGTTGACGGTGGAGGACATGATCCGCGACCGGGAGAAGCTCACCGGCCAGACCAGGGCCGCGTGCGGTACGGAGATGGAGAAGCTGGGTCTGATCGTCGACTCGCTGCAGATCCATGAGATCGAGGACCCGACCGGCTACATCAAGAACCTCGCGATGCCGCACGCGGCCGCCGTGCAACGGGACGCGCGGATCGCGCAGGCGGCGGCCAACCTGCTGGCCACCGAGGCCGAGCAGCAGGCGTTCGCCCGGATGTCGGAGGTGACCCGGGACAGCGAGATCCTGCAGGCGGGTTACCAGGCCGAGCGGGACAAGGCGGCCGCCAAGTCCCAGCAGGCCGGACCTCTCGCCGAGGCGGCCGCCCGCCAGGAGGTCGTGGTCCAGGAGACCCGGGTCGCCGAGCTGGAGGCCCACCGCCGTGAGCAGCAGCTCCAGGCGGATGTGCGCAAGCCCGCCGACGCGCAGGCGTACCAGAAGCGGACGATGGCCGAGGCCGAGCGCGACGCGCGGATCTCGGCCGCCCAGGCCAAGGCGAAGGAGACCGAACTGGCCTCCGCCGCCGAGGCGGCCCGGGTCAGGGCGGCCGCGGCCGCCGAGGCCCAGGCGACCGAGGCGCGGGGACTCGCCGCGGCGACGGCGACCCGGGCCACCGGTGAGGCCGAGGCGGCGGCGACGCAGGCCCGGGGTCTCGCGGAGGCCGAGTCGGCGCGGGCCAAGGGTCTGGCCGAGGCCGAGGCGATCAAGGCGCGCGCGGCGGCCCTGGCGGAGAACCAGGAGGCCGTGGTCGCGCAGCAACTGGCCGAGAACTGGCCGCAGATCGTGGAGGCGGGCGCGGGCGCGTTCGGCAATGTGGAGCACATGGTGCTCCTGAACGGCGCCGAGGGCATGTCGGAGATGTTCGCCAAGGCACTGACGATGGGCGGCACGGGCCTCGGCCTGGCGCGCCAGCTCCTCTCGTCGATGCACCAGAACGGCACGGCGGCCACCGGTCAGGGCGTCAACGGCCAGACCCCGGCCGCGCCCGCCCCGCTCTCGAAGTCGATCCCGATCACCGAGGAGGGCGGCAACCAACCCTGATTGCTGGTGAGTTGGCCCCTGCCCGATACGGCGGGGGCCAACTCGCGCACCTACCCGTCAGGCGCTCACCTCGTCCACGACCGGGTTCTCCACGTACTCCTCGCGCACCTCGCGCGGCCCGAACGGCCAGACCTTCTCGAAGCGCGCCCACACCACGAACGCGACGCACCCGAGCGCGAGCCAGGCCAGCGACCACTCGATGGGATGGCGGCCGGGCGAGTTCTTGTCGGCGTACCCGTAGATCACCAGCCATCCGACGAGGGCGACCAGGCTGGGCAGCGGGTAGAGCCACATCGTGTACGGGCGGCGCAGGGTGGGCTGCCGTTTGCGCAGGACCGTCACCGCGGCGATCTGCGCGAGCGCCTGGACCAGCACCATCACGGTGGTGAGCAGCTGGATGAGGGTGGCCAGGTCGGTGTGGCGGCCGATGAGGAAGCCGACGGCCGTGATGACGCCCATGGTGGCCAGGCCCAGGGTCGGGAAGCGGTGCCTGGCGTGGAGTTTCGCGTACGGGCGGAAGAAGACGCGCTCGCGGGCCGCGTCGTAGGGCACCCGCGAGCCGCCGAGCAGTCCGGTGAAGACCGAGGCGAAGGCGGTGACGAGGATGAGGACCGTGACGACGTCGGCGGCGCCCTTGCCCCAGGTCTCCTCCAGTACGGCGGAGGCGACCGAGGTCGAGGCGATGTCGCCGGGGTCGGTCATCCGCTTCCAGTCGATGACGCCGAGGGTGCCTATCTGGAGGAGCAGATAGATCGCCATGATGCCGACGATGGAGTAGATGATGGAGCGCGGCAGATTGCGGCCGGGGTTCTTGATCTCGGCGCCCATGTAGGCGGTGGTGTTGTAGCCGAGGTAGTCGTAGATGCCGATGGTGAGGCCCGCGGCGAAGCCGAGCCAGAAGTGACTGCCGGTGAGCTCGAAGGCGTGCGACGGGTAGGTGAAGGCGCGGTGGGGGCTGAAGTCGGTCGCGGCGGCGACGATGACCAGGGCCACCGAGGCGATCATCACGGCCCACATGACGGCGGTGAGCCGCGCGATGTTCTCGATGCCGCGCCACAGCAGCAGCACGACGAGCGCGATCATGCCGAGCCCGACGAGGTCGCCGGTGGTGTCGCTCATGCGCGGGGCGAGATACCCGAGGTACTGCACGAAGCCGACCACACCGGTGGACATGATCAGCGGGATGAAGAGCATCGCCGTCCACACGAACAGGAACGGCATGAGCCGGCCCGAGCGGTACTGGAAGGCCTGGCGCAGATAGACGTAGCTGCCGCCCGAACCGGGCAGCGAGGCGCCGAGTTCGGCCCAGATGAGACCGTCGGCGAGGGCGAGCACCGCGCCGGCGACGAACCCGATCACGGCCTGCGGCCCGCCGAAGGCGGTGACCATCAGCGGGATGGTGACGAACGGGCCGATGCCGCACATCTGGCTCATGTTGATGGCGGTGGCCTGGAAGAGTCCGATACGGCGGACGAAACCACCGGTCGGCGGCGGGGATCCGGACACGAGGGGCCTCCCTGGTCGGCGCGGGGCGTGCTCAAGTTAAGTACCTTTACTTTGAGCGTCAAGAGGTCGGCGGGAAGCGGTCGGGAGCGATGCGTGAGAATGATGCGATGACCAGCAGCGACGAGGGTGAGCGCCCCTGGAACCCACAGCGCCAGCGCAGCGGAAACGAACGTCTGCTGCTCGACCGGCTGCGCTCCGCCGGCCCGGCCTCGCGCGCCCAACTCGCCCGCGAGACCGGCCTGTCCAAGCCCACCGTCTCCAGCGCGCTGGCCGCGCTGGAAGCCACCGGACTGGTCCGCGAGGCGGGTACGCACATCCCCGAGCGCGGCCGCTCGGCCGTGCTCTACGCCCCGGACCCGACCGCCGGGTACGCGCTCGGCATCGATATCGGACGGGCCTGGCTGCGGGTCGCGCTCGCCGATCTGGACGGCACGGTGGTGGCCCGCTCCGAGGTCCGCAACCAGGCGCGCACCTCGGGCACGATGGCCGATCTCGTCGTCGCCACCGCGCATCAGCTGGTCGCCGGTTCGGGTGTCGACGCGGACAAGATCGCCCAGGCCGTGGTCGGCACGCCCGGTGTGTACGACGCGGAGAAGCGGCGGGTGCGGTACGCGCAACATCTGCCCGGGTGGGGCCGCCCGGGCCTGTTCGACCGGATGCGCGACGGACTCGGGCTGCCGCTCGCGGTCCACAACGACGCCAATCTCGCGGCGCTCGGCGAGTACACCTTCGGCGTCGGGGCGGGCAGCCGCCTGTTCGTGTACGTGATGATCGGCACGGGGCTCGGCATGGGCGTGGTCAGCGAGGGCCGGCTGTTCACCGGTGCGCACGGCGGCGCCGGGGAGATCGGCTTCCTGCCCTGGCCCGGCCGTCGCGGCGCCGACACGCTGGAGGGCGCGGTCTCGGGCGACGCCGTGGTGGCCGCCGCGCGCTCGCACGGGATGGCGGGACCGCTGACCGCCAAGGACGTCTTCGAGGCCGCGCGGGCCGGGGATCCGGCCGCGGTCAAGGCGGTCGAGCTGGAGGGCGAGCGCCTGGCCCACACCGTCGCGGCCGTCGCGGCCGTGCTCGACCCGGATCTGGTCGTGCTCGGCGGCGGCGTCGGCCACAGCGCGGATCTGCTCCTTCGCACCGTACGCGAGACGCTGCGCGCCCTGACCCCGCTGCGCCCGAAGGTGGCGCCGAGTTCGCTGGGCGAGGACGCGGTACTGCTGGGAGCGGTGGCGACGGCGCTCGGGACGGCGCGGGACGTGACGTTCGAACGGCGCAGCCAGCGGCACGACCGCTGAGCCGCGCGCCACGCCTCGTTGACATGGTTCGCTCATATCTCTAGCTTCGGAAGCGAGTTAGTAAGGCTTCCTAACTTGATACCTTGAGCTGTCGGGAGACCCTTGTGTCCTACCGTCACCGTCGTCATCCCACCGTCCACCGGAAGACCGCGGCGGTCGCCGCGCTCGGCCTCGTCCTCGCCCTCGCCTCCGGGGTCCCGACGGCAACTCCCGTGCCCCGTACGGCAGTCGTGCCCTCCATGACCCCCCTCTCCGGCTACGCCATCCAGTCCACCGCCAAGGTCACCGACTCCCCGGCCGCCGTGTCGAGCCCCGGCTACCCCACCACCGGTTGGTACCCGGCCGGGCCGCGCTCCACCGTTCTCGCTGCGCTGCTCGCCGACGGCACGTACGCGGACCCGTTCTACTCCACCAACCAGAAGAACATCCCCACCGCGGACTTCACCGTCCCGTGGTGGTACCGCTCGGACTTCACCGTCGCGGACACCTCCTCCCGTACGTATCTCGACTTCAGCGGGGTCGTCTCCGCCGCCGACGTATACGTCAACGGCCGCCGGGCGGCGGACAGGAGCGCGGTCGCGGGTGCGTACACCCACCATGAGCTCGACATCACCGACCTGGTCGGGAAGGGCACCAACACCGTCGCCTTCCGGATCCAGCCCAACGATCCGAACAAGAACCTCACCATGGGATGGATCGACTGGCTGCAACCGCCGCCGGACCAGAACATGGGCATCGTCCGCGATGTGCTGGTGCGGCGCGGCGGCCCGGTCGCGCTGCGCGACGCGCATGTGGTCACCTCTCTCGCCGTGCCCTCGCTCGCGAGCGCCGATCTCACGGTGAAGGCGCTGGCCCGCAACGACTCGGCGAGCACCGTGACCACCACGGTCTCCGGCACCATCGGCACCGCCGCCTTCAGCCAGGACGTCACCCTGGCCGCGCATGAGACCAGGACCGTCTCTTTCACCCCCAACGCCTACCCCCAGTTGCACCTCACCTCGCCGCGCGTGTGGTGGCCCGCGGGCATGGGCGACCAGGCGCTCTACGACCTCGACCTGACCGCGTCCGTCTCCGCCGCCGCGTCCGACACCGCGCACGAGTCGTTCGGCATCCGCGACGTGAAGGCGCCGCTCAACGCGGACGGCGCCCGCCAGTACGCGGTCAACGGCCGCCCGCTGCTCATCAAGGGCGGCGGCTGGTCGCCGGACGAGTATCTGCGCTGGGACCCCACGTATGTGGCGGACCGGCTGCGCTACGCGCTCGATCTGGGCCTCAACACCATCCGCCTGGAAGGGCACATCGAGCCGGACGAGTTCTTCGACCTCGCCGACCGGTACGGCGTTCTCACGCTGCCGGGGTGGGAGTGCTGCGACAAGTGGGAGGGCCAGGTCAACGGCAGCGAGCCGGGCGACAAGTGGACCGCCGCCGACTATCCGGTCGCCAAGGCGTCGATGGCCGCCGAGGCGGCGCGCCTGCGCGACCACCCGAGCGTGATCTCGTTCCTGATCGGCAGCGACTTCGCCCCCGACAAGACGATCGAGAAGACATACGTGGACGCCCTCACCGCGGCCGACTGGGCGACGCCGGTCGTGGCCGCGGCGTCCGACAACTCGGCCCCGATCACCGGCAGTTCGGGCATGAAGATGACGGGCCCGTACGACTGGGTACCGCCGAACTACTGGTACAACAAGCAGGAGGGCGGAGCCACCGGCTTCAACTCCGAGACCAGCGCGGGCCCCGACATCCCCACCCTCGACACCCTGCGCCGCATGATGTCACCGGCCGAGCTGGACACGCTCTGGAAGAACCCGTCGGCCAAGCAGTACCACCGCTCCCCCTCGTCCGTCTTCGCCACCCTCAAGCTGTACGACGACGCCCTGACCGGCCGCTACGGCGCCCCCACCGGCCTCGACGACTACGTACGCAAGGCGCAGCTCGCCCAGTACGAGAACGTGCGCGCCCAGTTCGAGGCGTACGGACGCAGCGCGAAGGACACCGCCAAGCCCGCCACCGGGGTCGTCCACTGGATGTTCAACAGCGGCTGGACCTCGCTGCACTGGCAGTTGACGGACCGCTACCTCGACCAGGGCGGTGCCTACTTCGGCGCCAAGAAGGCGAACGAGCCGCTGCACGTCCAGTACTCCTACGACGACCGCTCGGTGGCCGTGGTGAACGCCCGGCACACCGCCGTCTCGGGGCTCACCGCCCGGGTGACGCTCTTCGACACCGACGGGACCCAGAAGTACGACAGGACGGTCGCGGGTGTGAGCGTGGGCGGCGACGGCGCGAAGGCGACCGCGCTGACCGTGCCGGCGGCGGTGAGCGGCCTGTCCACCACGTATCTCGCCCGGCTGCTGCTCACCGACAGTGCGGGCCACGAGGTCAGCCGCAATGTGTACTGGCTCTCCACCAGGGCGGACATCCTCGACTACGCGCACACCGACTGGTTCCACACCCCGACCACGGCGTACGCGGATCTCAAGGGCCTCGGCTCCCTCGCACCGGCCCGGGTGGGCGCGACGGCGGCCACCACCACCGCCGACGGCACCTCCACGACCACGGTCACACTGCGCAACACCGGCTCGGGCCGCACCCCCGCCCTGCTCACCGACGTCCATCTCGTCGACGTGGAGGGAACCCCGGTCCTGCCCGTGCGGTGGACCGACAACCAGGTCACGCTCTGGCCCGGTGAGTCGGCCACCCTCACCGCCACCTACCGCACCGCCGACCTGCACGGATCCGCGCCCCGGCTGCGGATCTCCGGCTGGAACACCCCCACGGCCACGGTCCCGGGCCGACCCCCCGGGTCTACGGCTCCGGTTGGAGCTCGGCATATGCGTACCACGGTCCGAGCCTGGGCCACCTGGAACTAACTGACGCGCCTCGCGCGACGCCGAACGGACACCCTCGCCCGGAGCCCCATCCCGGGCGGGGGCTTTCGCGTGCCCCGGCCCTGGCGCGTATACCACGCCTCGGCGCACCGCGCGAGTGGATCACCCGGTCGGAGCGCGAGGTCGCGCAGTCGTGCACTCATACCTAGCATCGTTGACGCCAGGACAACACTCCCGCAACATGATTTCCGTCCGGATGGGCACTCTTGTGCGAGAAGACGGCAGTGGCTTAGGTGGGACAGTGCACCGAAAGAGCCCCGGAGTTGGGGAAGCGACCATGCTGACAAGGCAATTCACCGAAACGGAAGCGGACGATCTGCTTCGATGTATCTGTTTCAAGACCGGCCCGCCCCGTTACATAGGGGTGGAAGTGGAGTGGCTGGTCCACGATCTGCACGACCCCCGGACGCCCGTATCGCACCGCCGACTCGCCGACGCCTACGACGCGTTGAGGGCGCTGCCCCTGCGGTCGGCACTCACCGTCGAACCCGGCGGCCAGCTGGAGCTCAGCTCGCTGCCCGCCACCTCCCTCATGGCGTGCGTGGACTCCGTATCGGCCGATCTCACGGCCGTCCGGACCGCGCTGCGCGCCAGGGACCTCACACTCACCGGGCTCGGCCAGGAGCCGTGGCAGCCGCCGCGCCGGTTTCTGCACGACCCCCGGTACGACACCATGGAAGCCCACTTCGACCGTACGGGACCGGCCGGGCGCGCCATGATGTGCTCCTCCGCCTCGGTCCAGGTCTGCCTGGACGCCGGTCACGAGGAGCCGGGGCCGCTCGGGTACGGGCGGCGCTGGAGACTCGCCCATCTGCTCGGCGCGGTCCTGGTGGCCGCGTTCGCCAACTCCCCGTACCAGGAGGGCAGACGCACCGGTCTGCGGTCCGCCCGGCAGGAGGTGTGGACGCGGATCGACCCGGTGCGCGCGCTCGCGCCGCCGCTGGAGGCCGAGCCCCGGGCCGCCTGGGCCGCGCATGTGCTGGACGCCCCGGTGATGTGCGTGCGCACCCCCGAGGGACCGTGGACCGCGCCGGAGGGGCTCACCTTCCGTGACTGGCTGCGTACGGGCGTACCGCGCAGACCCACCCGCGAAGACCTCGACTACCACCTGACCACGCTCTTTCCACCGGTCCGGCCGCGCGGGCACCTGGAGCTGCGCATGATCGACGCGCAGCCGGGCGAGGACGGCTGGATCGTGCCGCTCGCCGTGACCACCGCGCTCTTCGACGACCCGGCGGCCGCCGAGACCGCGTACCGGACCGTGAAATCCCTTGCGGAGCGGGCCGGTTCGCTGGCCGCGCCGCGCAATCCGCTGTGGGCCGACGCCGCCCGCTCGGGCCTCGCCGACGCCGAGCTGCGGGAGGCGGCCCAGATCTGCTTCGCGGCCGCGCTCGACGCGCTGCCCCGGCTCGGCGCCACCCCCGAGGTCCACGGGGCCGTCGCCGCCTTCATGGACCGCTATGTCGCACGGGGCCTCAGTCCCGCGGACGACTTCGCCGCGCTCGCCCCTGGGAAGGACCACCACTCATGACCGCCCCCGAAACGACCGGAGCGGAACTGACCGATCCGGAAGCGCTCCGGCAGCGCGCCCTGGCGGCGCTCACGACCGCCCGGGCGCGCACCGCCACGCTCACCTCCTGCGTCGACGACCACGACCTCACCGCCCAGCACTCGCCGCTGATGTCCCCGCTGGTGTGGGACCTGGCGCACATCGGCAACCAGGAGGAGCAGTGGCTGCTGCGGGCCGTCGCCGGGCGCGAGGCGATACGGCCGGAGATCGACTCGCTGTACGACGCGTTCGAGCACCCGCGCGCCACCCGGACCTCGCTGCCGCTGCTCTCCCCCGCCGAGGCGCGCCGCTACGCCGCCGAGGTGCGCGGCCGGGCGCTGGACGTCCTGGAGTCCACCCCGCTGGAGGGCGGCCCGCGTCTGGTCGACGCGGGCTTCGCCTTCGGGATGATCGCCCAGCATGAACAGCAGCACGACGAGACGATGCTGATCACCCATCAGCTCCGCAAGGGCCCGGCCGCGCTCGCCGCGCCCGAGCCCCCGCACGGCTCGGTCACGGGTCTGCCCGCCGAAGTCCTGGTCCCCGGCGGCCCGTTCACCATGGGCACCTCCGCCGAGCCCTGGGCGCTGGACAACGAGCGGCCCGCGCACCACCGCATCGTGCCCGCCTTCCACCTGGACACCACCCCGGTGACCTGTGGCGCGTATCTGCACTTCATCGAGGACGGCGGCTACACCGACGAGCGCTGGTGGGACCCCAAGGGCTGGGCCATGGTCCGGCAGCACGACCTCACGGCCCCGCTGTTCTGGCGCCGCGAGGGCGGGCAGTGGCTGCGCCGGCGGTTCGGGGTGACCGAGCCCGTACCCCTGGACGAGCCGGTGCTCCACGTCAGCTGGTACGAGGCCGACGCGTACGCCCGCTGGGCGGGGCGGCGGCTGCCCACCGAGGAGGAGTGGGAGAAGGCGGCCCGGCACGACCCCGCCACCGGCCGCTCCCGGCGCTACCCGTGGGGCGACGCCGATCCCACCTCCGAGCACGCCAACCTGGGCCAGCGCCATCTGCGCCCGGCCCCCGCCGGGGCCTATCCGGCGGGTGAGTCGCCGCTGGGCGTACGGCAGCTGATCGGCGATGTGTGGGAGTGGACGTCGAGCGACTTCATGCCCTACCCCGGCTTCGCCGCCTTCCCCTACCGCGAGTACTCGGAGGTGTTCTTCGGGCCCGACCACAAGGTGCTGCGCGGCGGTTCGTTCGCGGTGGACCAGGTGGCGTGCCGGGGCACCTTCCGCAACTGGGACCTTCCGGTGCGACGCCAGATCTTCGCCGGGTTCCGGACCGCGAGGGATGCCTGATGTGCCGTCATATCGCTTACACGGGACCGCCCTTGGCGCTCGGTGAGCTCCTGGTGAGCCCGCCGCACGGCCTGTACCGGCAGTCCTGGGCGCCGCGCCGCCAGCGGTACGGGACGGTCAACGCCGACGGATTCGGCGTCGGCTGGTACGCCGAGGGCGACCCGGTGCCGGGCCGCTACCGCCGCTCGGGGCCCGTCTGGGCCGACCCCTCGTTCGCCGACCTGGCCCGGGTGGTGCGCACCGGCACGCTGCTCGCGGCCGTACGGGACGCCACCGAGCCGGGTGCGGACGGCGAGGCGGCGGCAGCGCCCTTCGCCCACGGCCCCTGGCTGTTCAGCCACAACGGGGCGGTCAAGGGCTGGCCCCGCTCGATGGCCCAGCCGGCGGCCGCGCTGCCCGCCGAAGAGCTGCTGAGCCTGGAGGCCCGCTGCGACTCCGCGCTGGTGTGGGCGCTGGTGCTGCACCGGCTGCGGGCGGGTGACGAGATGGGCCAGGCGCTCGCCGACACGGTCGCCGAGGTCGACGCGGCCGCGCCCGGCTCCCGGCTGAACCTGCTGCTCACCGACGGCGAGACGATCACGGCGACGGCCTGGGGCGACACCCTGTGGTACCTCGCCGAGCCGGGCCGCCGCACGGTGGTCGCCTCCGAGCCCTACGACGACGATCCGCACTGGCACGAGGTCCCCGACCGCACCTTGCTGGCCGCGACCCGTACCGATGTTCTGCTGACCCCCCTCAAGGAGCCTTCCTCGTGCACGAGTTCCACCCGTTCCAGCTGACCCGCACCCTGCCCGAGGACGCCACCGGGGCGGCGCTGCGCGCCGACGTGCTGCACGGGCTGACCAGTACGCCCAAGACCCTGCCGCCCAAGTGGTTCTACGACGCGCGGGGCAGCGAACTCTTCGAGGAGATCACCCGGCTCGACGAGTACTACCCGACCCGCGCCGAGCGGGAGATCCTGGCCGAGCGGGCCGTGGAGATCGCGGCCGCGTCCGGTGCCCGCACCCTGGTGGAGCTGGGTTCGGGCTCCTCCGAGAAGACCCGGCTGCTGCTCGACGCGCTGCCGGACCCGCTCACGTACATCCCGGTGGACGTCAGCGAGAGCGCGCTGACCGGGGCGGCCAACGCGCTGATCGAGGAGCGCCCGAAGCTCGACGTGCACGCGCTGATCGCCGACTTCACCCGGGCGCTGGATCTGCCGTCCACTCCCGGGCCGCGTCTGGTCGTCTTCCTCGGCGGCACGATCGGCAATCTGCTCCCCGCCGAGCGGGCTCAGTTCCTGGCCTCGGTCGCCGCGATGATGGCGCCCGGTGACAGCTTCCTGCTCGGCACGGACCTGGTGAAGGACGAGTCCGTCCTGGTCCGGGCGTACGACGACGCGAGCGGGGTGACGGCCGCGTTCAACAAGAACGTGCTCGCCGTCATCGACCGCGAGCTCGGCGCCGACTTCGACCTCGACGACTTCACCCATGTGGCGCGCTGGGACGCCGAGCACGAGTGGATCGAGATGCGGCTGCGGGCGCGCGCCGAACTCACCGTGAAGGTACCCGAGTTGGACCTCGTCGTGCGCTTCGAGGAGGGTGAGGAGATGCGTACCGAGATCTCGGCGAAGTTCCGCCGCGAGGGGGTACGGACCGAGCTCGCGGCCGCCGGTCTGACGGCCACGCACTGGTGGACGGACGCCGCCGGCCGGTTCGCGCTGTCGCTGGCGGTCCTGGGCAGCTAGAGCCCGGCCGGCCAGCTCACGGGAACAGCAGCGCGGTGAGCCGCGAGGAGGCCGTCCTGGCCGCCGTCCTGGGGTCGGATCCCGTCAGGACGGCGGTCATGTACGGCTTGATCGGGTTGTCGGCCTCGACGGCGGCCCACTGCGGCGAGTTGGGCGTGGCCCGGCCCTGGGCCGCGCCCCGGGCCATCGCGGCCGTGCCCGCCTGGCCCTCGACGGCGGCCGCGAGGGCCGGCTTGTTGGGCACATAGCTCATGGTCGCGGCCAGGTCCTGCTGCCACTTGGCGCTCGCGAGCTCCTTGACGACCTCCACGGCCTCGGTGCGGTGCCCGGACCGCTTGGGCACGATCAGGTCCGAGCCGCCGGTGAAGACCGCGCCCGGCCTGGCGGCGGTCTTCCCCGGGACGGGGAAGTAGCCTAGCTTGCCGGCCAGCGCGGGGGCGGCCTTCTGGATGGCCTTGGCGGTGCCGGGGACGGCGATGATCTGGGCGACCTCGCCCTTGGCGAAGACCTCGGCCTGCGGGGGCGTCGCCTCGTCGGCGTTCTTCGGCCCGTTCCCGAGCGCCTGGAGCTGCTTGTAGAACGCCATGCCGCGCAGGGCGGCGGGCGTGGCGAGGGCTCCGGTCCAGTCGCCCCCGCTCTGCTGGGCGAGCTCGCCGCCCTCGTCCCAGATGAACCCGGAGAGCGTGTACCAGTCCTGCCCGGCCAGGTAAATGCCCTGCTTGCCACCGGTGTTGAGCTTGGCGGTGTCCGTCAGCCACTCGGCGCGGGTGGTGGGCGGCTCGGTGATTCCGGCCGCGCCGAAGAGGTCCTTGTTGTAGATCACCACGCGGTTGGCGGCGTACCACGGGATGCCGTACTGCACCCCGTCGACATTGCCCGGCTGGGCGAGGCCGGGCAGCCAGTCCTTGCTGCCCCAGTCGCGCAGCGACTGAAGGGTGAGGTCGAGCAGTCCGCCGCTCGCCGCGTACTGTGGGACCTGGGTGTTGCCGACCTCGATGACGTCGGGCGCGTCGCCCGATGTGAGCGCGGCGCCCACCTTCTGGCCGATGCCGGTCCACTCCTGGATCTTCACGTGCAGCCGGACCGAGGGGTGCGCCCTCTCGAAGTCGCGGGTGAACCGCTGGACGAAGTCGTCGGAGGCGCTGTCCTTCATCAGCCAGACGGTGACGGTGGCCGTGCCGTCCCCGCCCGTCCCCGGCAGCGCCCCGCAGCCGCCGAGCGCGAGGGCCGTGACGAGCACGACGGGGGCATGGAGGTAGCGGTTCTTCACGGCGGTCACCTTCTGCGTCATGGCATGGGCAGTCATGACCCGACGTGGGGGGAAGCGCGGTCGGCTGGTTCGGGTGTGGCCGATTTTGGTCTGTACCAATGGACCGGTCAAGCCCCGTTACGCAACGGACGCCCCGGCCGACGTCTCGCGAAGCGGGCCGAGGTGGGGCACGGTGGAAGGACGCGACGAAGAGGAGTGCACCTCCATGTCCAACCACACGTACCGCGTGACCGAGATCGTCGGCACCTCCCCCGAGGGCGTCGACCAGGCCATCCGCAACGGCGTAGCCCGCGCGGCGCAGACGCTGCACAACCTCGACTGGTTCGAGGTGGTTCAGGTACGCGGCCAGATCGCCAACGGGCGCATCGAGCACTACCAGGTGGGTCTGAAGGTCGGCTTCAGGCTGGACGACAACCAGGAGGTGTGACGGCCGGTACCTGAGCCGGGCCGAGGCCGGAGCCGGGCCGGTGGAGCCCGGAGCAGGTCCGGCCGAGGGTCAGGTCCGCCCCTCCCGCTCCTGCGCGTCCTTCAACGCCTCGGACGCGGCGCCCCACGACGCCCGTACGACCCGGAAGCCCGCCCGTTCGGCGGCGTCGCAGACCAGCTCGTCGTCGTCCACCAGCATCCGGACCTCGCGGGTGCGGCCGAGGCGGCGCAGGGTCTCCAGCTTGGTGGTCCGGGCGGGCCTGCGGTCGGCGTTGGGGCGCATGTGTATCGCGCCCCCGGGCAGCCCCTGCCGCGCGAGCCACTCCCGGGTGTCCGCGCGGCAGCGCTCGGGCCTGCCGGTGAGGTACACGACCTCGCACTCCTCGGCGGCCGCGAGGCAGAGCGCCACGCCGCGCTCCAGGGGCGGATCGGCGGGGGCGGCGGCGAAGAAACCGTCCCAGTCGCGCTTGGCGCCCTCCAGGAAGTGCTGGCGGTGCCCGCTGTCCGCGAGCGTGCCATCCAGGTCGAACACGGCCAGTGGCCTGCTGTTTTCCGTCATGTGGTCCACCCTAGGGAATCCTGGCACCACGCAGGTGTTGAACCCTGTGTGAGCTCAGTGATCGCATCGACGCGCCTGTCCGTCCTGGACCGCTCCCGTATCCGCGCGGGACACGAGGGCCCCGAGGCCCTGCGGGACACCGTGGCCTTCGCCCAGGAGGCCGAACGGCTCGGCTACCACCGCTTCTGGGTCTCCGAGCACCACAGCGTCCCCGGCGTCGCGGGCTCCGCCCCGACCGTGCTCGCCGCCGCCGTGGCCGCCGCGACCTCGACGATCCGGGTCGGCACGGGCGGGGTCATGCTGCCCAACCATCAACCGCTGGTCGTGGCCGAGCAGTTCGGCGTCCTGGAGTCGCTGTTCCCCGGGCGGATCGACATGGGCCTGGGCCGTTCGGTCGGGTTCACGGACGGGATCCGCAAAGCGCTGGGCCACGGCAAGGACGACGCCGACGCGTTCCCCGTCCGGCTGACCGAGCTCCTGGGCTACTTCGACGGTACGCAGACGGCTCATCCGCAGGTGCACGCGCGCCCCTCCGAGGGGCTGCGCGTCCCGGCGTTCGTGCTCGCCACCGGCCAGGGCGCCCTGCTCGCCGCCGAGGCGGGGCTGCCGCTGGTCATCGCCAATGTGCGCGGCGAGGACGCGATGCTGCGGGTCATCGACGACTACCGCGAGAGCTTCCGTCCCTCGGCCTGGAGCGAGCGCCCGTATGTGGTGCTCTCCGGCACGGTCGCGGTCGCGGCCGACACCGAGGAAGCCCGCCGCATCCTGCTCCCCGAGGCGTGGTCGACGGCGTACTCGCGCACCCGGGGCGCCTTCCCGCCGCTCTCCCCCGCCGAGGACATCGACGCCGCGACGATGACCGACCGCGAGCGGACGCTCTTCGAGGAGGCGCTGCGCGGCCAGATCCACGGCACCGAGGACGAGGTCGCGGACGCCCTGGAGAAGCTGCTCGCGCGCAGCGCGGCCGACGAGTACCTGGTCACCACGAGCACGTACGACCGCGCGGCCATGCTGGACTCCTACCGCCGGCTCGCCCGGCTCGCGGGTCTGACCAGCGCGTCCGCCTAGAATTCCGGTATGCAAAGCCCCGCCCGACCCGACTTCGCCCCGGCTGCCCGCGCCCACGATCCGTACGTACGGGTCCGGGGCGCGCGCGAGCACAATCTGCGCGGGGTCGACGTGGACATCCCCCGGGACGCGCTGGCCGTCTTCACCGGTGTCTCCGGCTCGGGCAAGTCCTCGCTCGCCTTCGGAACGATCTTCGCGGAGGCCCAGCGGCGCTACTTCGAGTCCGTGGCGCCGTACGCGCGTCGGCTGATCCACCAGGTGGGTGCGCCGAAGGTGGGCGAGATCTCGGGGCTGCCGCCCGCCGTCTCCCTGGAGCAGCGCCGCTCGTCACCCACCTCGCGCTCCTCGGTCGGCACGGTCACCACGCTCTCCAACTCGCTGCGGATGCTGTTCTCGCGCGCGGGCGAGTACCCGCCGGGCGCGCCGCGCCTGGACTCGGACGCCTTCTCGCCGAACACGGCGGCGGGCGCCTGCCCCGAGTGCCAGGGCCTCGGCCGCGTCCACCGCACCACCGAGGACCTGCTGGTCCCCGACCCGTCGCGGTCCATCCGCGACGGCGCGATCGCCGCGTGGCCGGGCGCCTGGCAGGGCAAGAACCTGCGCGATGTGCTCGACACCCTGGGCTACGACGTCGACCGGCCCTGGCGCGAGCTGCCCGCCGAGGACCGCGACTGGATCCTGTTCACGGACGAGCAGCCGGTGGTCACCGTGCACCCGGTGCGCGAGGCGGGCCGGATCCAACGCCCCTACCAGGGCACGTATATGAGCGCGCGTCACTATGTGATGAAGACGTTCGCGCAGAGCAAGAGCGCGACGCTGCGGGCCAAGGCCGAGCGGTTTCTGACCAGCGCCGAGTGCCCGGTGTGCGGGGGTGGGAGGCTGCGGGCGGAGGCGATGGCGGTCACCTTCGCGGGCCACACCATCACCGAGCTGGCGGCGCTTCCGCTCGACTCCCTGGCCCAGGTGCTGCGTTCGGCCGACGGCGGCCCCACCGCGGACGCCCTCACGGCCGATCTGCTCGGCCGGATCGAACCCGTCGCCGAGCTGGGTCTGGGCTATCTGAGCCTGGACCGGACCGCGCCCACGCTCTCCGCCGGTGAGCTCCAGCGGCTGCGGCTCGCGACCCAGCTGCGGTCCGGGCTCTTCGGTGTGGTGTACGTGCTGGACGAGCCGTCGGCGGGGCTGCACCCGGCCGACACGGAGGCGCTGCTCACGGTTCTGGACCGGCTGAAGAACGCGGGGAACTCGGTGTTCGTCGTCGAGCACCATCTCGATGTGGTGCGGCACGCCGACTGGCTGGTGGACGTGGGCCCGCGCGCCGGGGTGCACGGCGGACAGGTGCTGCACAGCGGCCCGCCCCAGGACCTCGCCGAGGTCGCCGACTCGCAGACCCGCCGCTTCCTCTTCGACCGCCGCGCCGAGCCGGTGCGCGAGGTGCGCGAGCCGTCCGGCTGGCTCACCGTCGGCCCCGTCACCCGGCACAATCTGCGCGGCCTGCGAGCCCGGCTGCCGCTGGGCGTGTTCACAGCCGTGACCGGTGTGTCGGGCTCCGGGAAGTCCACCCTGGTCGGCGCGGTCACCGAGGAACTGCCGGGCGTGGGGCGGCTGGTGACGGTGGATCAGAAGCCGATCGGCCGTACGCCCCGGTCCAACCTCGCCACGTACACCGGACTCTTCGATGTCGTGCGCAAGCTCTTCACCGACACCGAGCAGGCGCGGGCGCGCGGCTACAAGGCGGGCCGGTTCTCCTTCAACGTGGCGGGCGGGCGCTGCGAGACCTGCCAGGGCGAGGGGTTCGTCTCGGTCGAACTGCTCTTCCTGCCGAGTACGTACGCGCCCTGCCCGGACTGCCACGGCGCCCGGTACGACCCCGAGACGCTGGAGGTCACCCACCGGGGCCGCACCATCGCCGAGGTGCTGGACCTGACCGTGGAGGCGGCGGCGGAGTTCTTCGCCGACACCCCGGCCGCCGCCCGCAGCCTGACCGCGCTGCTCGACGTGGGCCTCGGCTATCTGCGGCTCGGCCAGCCCGCCACCGAGCTCTCCGGCGGCGAGGCCCAGCGCATCAAGCTGGCCTCGGAGCTCCAGCGCGGGCGCCGCGAGCACACGCTCTATCTGCTCGACGAGCCGACCACCGGTCTGCATCCGGCCGATGTCGAGGTCCTGCTGCGCCAGTTGCACGGTCTGGTCGACGCGGGCCACTCGGTGGTCGTGGTCGAGCACGACATGACGGTGGTCGCGGGCGCCGACTGGGTCGTGGACCTGGGGCCGGGCGGCGGGGACGAGGGCGGGCGGATCGTGGCGGCGGGGACGCCGCACGAGGTGGCCGGGTCCGGGGCCGGGCGCACGGCGCCGTATCTCGGCAAAGCGCTCAACGGCCGCTGAGCACGGGCGACTTGGCGTCGTCGGCAAACAGCACGGAATGAATTGGTCTGGACCCTTGACCGCCACCTGGTCCAGACCAATCATGAGGCGTCCGCTCCGTTCCCCCACCCCGTCCGGGAGCACCGATGAGACGCCCCAGATCCGCCCGTGCCCTGCTCGCCACCCTCGCCACCGTCGCCGCCTCCGCCGGCCTCGTGATCGGAACCGGCACGGGCGCGCAGGCCGCGACCCCGCTGCCCGCCCATGTCTTCGCGCCCTACTTCGAGGCGTACTCCTCCGACAGCCCGGCCGATCTGGCCCAGAAGTCCGGCGCCAAGTACCTGACCATGGCCTTCGTACAGAGCGACGCCAAGGGCTCGTGCACCCCGTACTGGAACGGTCGGACGGGACAGCCCATCTCGTCGTCCGTCTTCGGCGCGGACATCGCCACGATCCGCTCCCGGGGCGGCGACGTCATCCCGTCCTTCGGCGGCTACGCGGCCGACAACGGCGGCACGGAGATCGCCGACAGCTGTACCAGCGTGGACTCCATCGCGGCCGCGTACGAGAAGGTCATCACCACCTACGACCTCTCCCGGCTCGACATGGACATCGAGGACAACTCCCTGACCGACAAGGCCGGGATCGACCGCCGCAACCAGGCGATCAAGAAGGTCCAGGACTGGGCCGCAGCGGGCGGCCGTTCCGTGCAGATCTCCTACACCCTGCCCACCACCACGAACGGTCTGGCGAGCAGCGGGCTCGCGGTGCTCCAGAGCGCCAACACCTACGGCGCCAAGGTCGATGTCGTCAACATCATGACGTTCGACTACTACGACGGCGCCACCCACAACATGGCCAACGACACCCAGAGCGCCGCCACCGGGCTCTACGGCCAGCTCGCCTCGCTCTACCCGTCGAAGACGCCCGCGCAGCTGTGGGGCACGATCGGCGTCACCGAGATGCCGGGGATCGACGACTACGGAGCCGCCGAGACCTTCACCACCGCCGACGCGACCGCCGTCTACGACTGGGCCGTCGCCAAGGGCATCAACACCCTCTCCTTCTGGGCACTCCAGCGCGACAACGGCGGCTGCCCGGGCACCGGCGGCTCGGACACCTGCTCCGGCATCGCCCAGGACCCGTGGTACTTCAGCCACACCTTCGAGCCGTTCACCGGGGGCGGCGGGCCGGTCAGCGACGACTTCTCGGTGGCGGTGGCGCCCGGCTCCGCGTCCGTCGCGCCCGGCGGCTCCACCACGGCCACGGTGAGCACCGCGGTCACCTCCGGCGACGCCAAGACCGTCGCCCTGACCGCCACGGGCGCCCCCGCCGGGGTGACGGCCTCGCTCAGCCCGTCCTCGGTCACCGCGGGCGGCTCGGCCCGGCTCACCGTCAGCGCCTCGGCGTCGGCGGCGCCCGGCACCTATCCGCTCACG
The DNA here is from genome assembly GCF_043198895.1 of Streptomyces sp. NPDC048696. Lineage (NCBI taxonomy): Bacteria > Bacillati > Actinomycetota > Actinomycetes > Kitasatosporales > Streptomycetaceae > Streptomyces > Streptomyces sp. NPDC048696. Next base: position 219,570 of record NZ_JBICVJ010000010.1, read on the forward strand.
ATCACGGGGTCGGCGGGCGCGCTCGCGCACTCCACCACCTTCACGCTCACCGTCTCCGGCCCGGGCGGCGGCGGCACACTGGTCAACGGCGGCTTCGAGAGCGGGTCGCTCGCGCCCTGGACCTGTGAGAGCGGCGGCGCGGTGGTCTCCTCCCCGACGCACGGCGGCTCGTACGCGGTGAAGACCGCGCCCACCTCATCCCAGACCGGCGAGTGCACACAGACGCTCACCCTGAAGCCCAACACCGCGTACACACTGAGCGGTTGGGTGCAGGGCGACTACGCCTACCTCGGGGTGCGCGGCTCGGCCTCGGCGTCCACCTGGACCAGCTCGGCGGGCTGGGCCAGACTGACCGTGCCGTTCACCACCGGCGCCTCGGGCACGGTCACCGTCTATCTGCACGGCTGGTACGGGCAGAGCGCGGTCTACGGGGACGACTTCTCGGTGGCCTGATCGCCCCCTTGCGATCAGTAGCACACCCACTTACGAGAGCAAGCTGATGGCCCGTCAATTACTGGCGGGTCATCAGCTGTTCGACCCCCAGAACCGGACTTACCCTCAAGTTAACAAGTGTTCCTCCTCGCACCCCCACACCATCGAAGCCATTCGACCGAGGAGCCCCCCATGGCAGTCCGAAGATTCCGTACCCCGCTGGCGCTGCTGGCCGCGTCAGCCGCTCTCACGCTCGGTGCCACCACAGCCGCCGGCGCCCTCGACGCGAGCTCCACCACCGTCGTCCCCGCCGGTGACTCCTTCGCCGCCACGCTCAGCGGCCAGGCCGTCTTCACGGCCGGATCCACCACCCTGACCTGTACGGTCTCCGCGTCCGTCCCCACCGGCGACGCGAACAACCAGATCCCGGCCGACCCCGACAACCACAACGACGCCGGGCCCGTCTCCACCACCATCAACCCGCCGACCTTCGACAACTGCACCACGAGCATCGGCGGGGTCGGCGTCACCGTCTCCAGCAACTCCACCAACGGGTCCTGGAGCATCGGCGCCCAGTACGGCTCACCGATCTCGGCCGGGCTGACCATGCCGCAGGGCGGGGTCGTGCTCCAGACGAGCGGCCTGGCCAGCTGCACGATCACCGCCTCGCCCGACGGGCCCACCACGGTCTCGGGCACCTGGACCAACGGCTCGCCGTCGTCGCTGGCGATCACCAACGCCCCGGTGGCCGCCGTGGTGACCGGCGGCTTCCTCTGCCCGACCGGCAACCAGACGACCACCTTCTCGGCCACGTACAACGTCACGGACACCACCGACCCGGCCCAGCAGATCACCGTGACCAGCTGAACCGAGCCCTGGGAGGTCGGCCGCCCGAGTCAGCGGCCGACCTTCTTGGCCCTGCGGGTCGCCCGCAGCCACTCCTTGTTCATCGCCGCGATCGACGGCAGCGGGATGCCCTTGGGACAGGCGGTGGCGCACTCGCCGGTCAGGGTGCAGCCGCCGAAGCCCTCCGCGTCCATCTGGCCCACCATGTCGAGCACCCGGGTCTCGCGCTCGGGCGCGCCCTGCGGCAGCACGTTGAGATGGTTGACCTTGGCCGAGGTGAAGAGCATGGCCGAGCCGTTGGGGCAGGCCGCCACGCACGCGCCGCAGCCGATGCACTCGGCGTGCTCGAAGGCGAAGTCGGCGTCCGGCTTGGGCACCGGTGTGGCGTGCGCCTCGGGGGCCGCTCCCGTCGGGGCGCTGATGTAACCACCGGCCTGGATGATCCGGTCGAACGCGGAGCGGTCCACCACCAGGTCCTTCACCACCGGGAAGGCGGCGGCGCGCCACGGCTCGACGTCGATGGTGTCGCCGTCCCGGAAGGACCGCATGTGCAGCTGGCAGCTGGTGGTGCGCTCGGGGCCGTGCGCGTCGCCGTTGATGACCAGGCTGCACGCGCCGCAGATGCCCTCGCGGCAGTCGTGGTCGAAGGCGACCGGGTCCTCGCCCTTGAGGATGAGCTCCTCGTTGAGCGTGTCGAGCATTTCGAGGAACGACATGTCGGCGGAGATGCCGTCCACTTCGTAGGTGGACATCGCTCCGTCGGCGTCGGCGTCGCGCTGGCGCCAGACGCGCAGGGTGAGCTTCATGCGTAGCTCCGCTGAGTGGGGTGGACGTACTCGAAGACCAGGTCTTCCTTGTGCAGGACAGGTGCGGCGCCGTTCGCCGCGAACTCCCAGGCGGCCGCGTACGAGAACTCCTCGTCGCGGCGCTCGGCCTCGCCGTCCGGGGTCTGGGACTCCTCGCGGAAGTGGCCGCCGCAGGACTCGGCCCGGTGCAGCGCGTCGAGGCACATCAGCTCGGCGAGCTCCAGGTAGTCGACGATCCGGTTGGCCTTCTCCAGCGACTGGTTGAACTCCTCGCCGGTGCCCGGCACCTTGATGCGGCGCCAGAACTCCTCGCGGATCTGCGGGATCCGCTCCAGCGCCTTGCGCAGCCCCTCCTCGGTGCGGGCCATCCCGCAGTACTCCCACATCAGTTCACCGATCTCGCGGTGGAAGGAGTCGGGGGTGCGGTCGCCGTCGACGGCGAGGAGCAGGTTGAGCCGGTCCTCGGTCTCGGCGACGGCTTCGGCGACCGCCGGATGGTCGGCGGCGACCGGCGCCTGGTTCGGGTTGCGGGCCAGATAGTCGCCGATCGTCGACGGCAGGACGAAGTAGCCGTCGGCGAGGCCCTGCATCAGCGCGGACGCGCCGAGCCGGTTGGCGCCGTGGTCGGAGAAGTTGGCCTCGCCGATCGCGAACAGACCGGGGACGGTGGTCTGGAGGTCGTAGTCGACCCAGAGCCCGCCCATCGTGTAGTGCACGGCCGGATAGATCCGCATCGGGACCTCGTACGGGTTCTCGGCGGTGATCCGCTCGTACATCTCGAAGAGGTTGCCGTACTTCTCCGCGACCTTGTCCCGGCCCATCCGTGCGATGGCGTCCGCGAAGTCGAGGTAGACCCCCTGGCCGCCGGGGCCCACCCCGCGGCCCTCGTCGCAGACGTTCTTGGCGGCGCGCGAGGCGATGTCGCGCGGGACCAGGTTGCCGAACGACGGGTAGATGCGCTCCAGGTAGTAGTCGCGCTCGTCCTCCGGGATCTCGGCGGCGGGGCGATGGTCGCCCTTGGCCTTCGGCACCCAGATGCGGCCGTCGTTGCGCAGCGACTCGCTCATCAGGGTGAGTTTGGACTGGTGCTCGCCGGTGCGCGGGATGCACGTGGGGTGGATCTGGGTGAAGCAGGGGTTGGCGAAGTAGGCGCCCCGGCGGTGGGCCCGCCAGATCGCGGTCGCGTTGGAGTTCATCGCGTTGGTCGAGAGATAGAAGACGTTGCCGTAACCGCCGCTGGCCAGCACCACCGCGTCCGCGAAGTAGGTGTCGATCCGGCCGGTGACCAGGTCGCGGGCGACGATGCCGCGCGCCCGCCCGTCCACCACGATCAGGTCCAGCATCTCGGTCCTGGCGTGCAGTTCCACGTTCCCGGCGGCGATCTGGCGCGACAGCGCCTGGTAGGCGCCGAGCAGCAGCTGCTGTCCGGTCTGGCCGCGGGCGTAGAACGTACGGGAGACTTGGACGCCGCCGAAGGAGCGGGTGTCGAGGAGCCCGCCGTACTCGCGGGCGAACGGCACGCCCTGCGCCACGCACTGGTCGATGATCTCGACCGAGATCTGGGCGAGGCGGTGGACGTTGGACTCGCGCGCCCGGAAGTCGCCGCCCTTGACGGTGTCGTAGAAGAGGCGGTGGACGGAGTCGCCGTCGCCCCGGTAGTTCTTGGCCGCGTTGATGCCGCCCTGCGCGGCGATGGAGTGGGCGCGGCGCGGGGAGTCCTGGAAGCAGAACTGGACGACGTGGTAGCCCTGTTCGGCCAGCGTCGCGCCGGCCGAGCCGCCCGCGAGGCCGGTGCCGACGACGATCACGGTGTGCTTGCGGCGGTTGGCCGGGTTGACGAGCTTCGCCTCGAAGCGGCGGGTGTCCCAGCGCTCGGCGACGGGCCCGGCGGGCGCCTTGGTGTCGGCGATCGGGTCGCCGAGCGCGTAGTCGGTATACGAGGTCATTCAGCTCACCACTCCGGTCATGACGGCGACGGGTACGGCGATGAAGCCGAGGGTCAGCACCAGCGCGAGGACGTTGGCGCAGGTCTTGAGGAACCGGTCGCGGGCGGCGCTGCCGGCGCCGAGGGTCTGGGCCGCGCTCCAGAAGCCGTGCTGGATGTGCAGGCCGAGCGCGAGCATCGCCACGATGTAGATGACGTCGCCGTACCAGGTGGAGAAGGTGTCCACGACGTTCTGGTACGGGTGCCCGGACTGGAAGCCGCCGGAGTGCACGGTCCCGGTGGTCAGGTCCAGGATGTGCCAGACCACGAAGAGCCCGAGGATGATCCCGCCCCAGCGCATGGTGCGGGTGGCGTAGCTCGCGCGCGGCCGCTTGTGCACGTACTGGCTGGGGCGCGCCCTGATGTCCCGGCGGCTCAGCTGGTACGCGGAGACCGCGTGCGCGACGACGGCCACGACCAGCACCACCCGGATGATCCAGAGCGCCCACTCGTGGTGCAGGAACGGCTCCCCGATGGTGCGCAGCCAGTGCGCGTACGCGTTGAAGTCGCCCGCACCGAAGAAGATCTTGAGGTTGCCGAACATGTGGACGGCCAGGTAGGACAGCATGATCAGGCCGCTGACGGCCATGACGGCCTTCTTGCCGACGGTCGAGTCCCACACGGTGCGCGTCAAGGACGGTTTTCGGTCCGTCCGCGTTGCCAGAGCCATGCCGTAGACGCTAGGGCCGGAGGTCCCGAGAGGTCCAAGACATGGATCTGCTCAAATCGATAGCCATGGACTATCGTGGGCCAATGCAGTTCCAGCAGCTCCTGTACTTCGTCGCCGTCGCCGAGACGCGCCACTTCACCCGCGCCGCCGAGCAGGTGCACGTCTCCCAGCCGTCGCTCTCCCAGCAGATCAGGGCGCTGGAGAAGGAGCTCGGCGCGGAGCTGTTCAGCCGCGCCCGGGGCAACATCGCGCTCACCGACGCGGGCGAGGCGCTGCTGCCGCTGGCCCGCCGCATCCTCGCCGACGCCGACACCGCCCGCATCGAGGTGCAGGAGCTGGCCCAGCTGCGGCGCGGCCGGGTCCGGCTCGGCGCCACCCCGAGCCTGTGCACCGGACTGCTGCCCGAGGTGCTGCGCGCCTTCCACGGCCGCCACCCCGGCATCCAGCTCCTCATCGAGGAGGGCGGCTCGCACGACCTCGTACGGGAACTGGCGCGCGGCGCGCTCGATCTGGCGCTCGTGGTGCTGCCGCTGCCGCCCGGGTCGCCCGCGCTGACCAGCGTCGAGCTCTTCCACGAGGACCTGGTGGTGGTCTCGGCGGCCGCCGAACCGCCGCCGGGCCCGGGCGAGTCGGTGCGGATCCGCGATCTGCGCGACGCGCCGCTGGTCATGTTCCGGCACGGCTACGACCTGCGGGAGCTGACGGTGGGCGCCTGCCGCGCCGAGGGCTTCGAGCCGTCGTTCACCGTCGAGGGCGGCGAGATGGACGCGGTGCTCGGTTTCGTACGGGCCGGGCTCGGCATCGCGGTGGTGCCGAGCATGGTGGCCGCCCGGGCGGGCCGCGAGCTGCGCGTGACCCCGCTGGCGCGCCCCGGCCTTCGCCGTACGATCGCGCTCGCCCACCGCAGTGATGTGGACCCGCCGCGCGCCGCACGGGAGTTGCAGCGGGTCCTGCTCGGCATCGGGAAGAGCGGGGCGGCCTCGTGAGCCCGGCGCCGCGGCCGGGTCAGACCGCGTCCACCAGGGCGAGCGAGTGGATGCGGTCGGGGGCGCCGGGGCGGGCGTAGTACCAGCCCTGCGCGGTGTCGCAGCCCAGCGCGCGCAACTGCTCGGCTTGCGCCCCGGTCTCCACTCCCTCGACGGTGACGGCCAGTTGGAGGCTGTGGGCGAGCGAGACGATGCCCTCGACGATCTTGATGTCGACCGGGTCCGCCGGGTGCTGCTGCATGGACTGGGTGAACGAGCGGTCCAGCTTGAGCACGCTCACCGGCAGCCGGCGCAGATTGGCGAGGTTGGAGTAGCCGGTGCCGAAGTCGTCGAGCGCGATGTCCACGCCCATGTCCGCGAGCTGGCGCAGCGGCTTCAACAGGTCGTCGTCGGCGCCGATGAGCGCGGACTCGGTGACCTCAAGGCACAGCGCGCCCGGTTCCAGGCCGGAGCGCTCCAGGACCTCCACGGTGTCGGCGACCAGGCCCGGGTGGTGGAGCTGGGTCGGCGACAGGTTCACGTTGATCCGCAGCGGGCCGCCCGCCCGCGAACCCGGGTGGCGCTCCTGCCAGAACCGGGCCTGGCGTACGGACTCGGCCATCACCCAGCGGCCGAGCGGCACGATCAGACCGGTGTGCTCGGCGAGCGGAATGAACCGGTCCGGCCCGAGGATCCCGTGCTGCGGGTGCGACCAGCGCACCAGCGCCTCCGCCCCGTGCACACTGCCGTCGTCGAGGTGCACCAGCGGCTGGTACTCGATGAAGAACTCGCCGCGCTCCAGGGCCGCGGGCAGCGCGTTGGTCAGCCCGTGCCGGGTGATCGCGCGCGCGTCGGCCTCCGGGTCGGCCCGCTCGAAGCGGTTGCCGCCCGCCGCCTTCGCCCGGTACATCGTGATGTCGGCGCTGCGCAGCACCTCGGCGGCGCCGCGCTCGCCCGCCGGGCCCTCGACCACGCCGATGGAGCCGCGCACGGTCAGCTCACGGCCGTCGAGCCGGATCGGCGCGGAGAGCACGCCGAGGATGCGCGAGGCCAGTTCGTCGACCTCGCGCAGGGTGTCGGTGCCGGTGGTCAGAGCCACGAACTCGTCGCCGCCGAGCCGCGCCACCATCTCGCCGGGCCCGGTCGCGCAGCTCTGCAGCCGGTCGGCGACCTCCACCAGGAGCCGGTCGCCCGCCGAGTGGCCGAGGCTGTCGTTGACCGCCTTGAAGCCGTCGAGGTCGAGATAGCAGAGCCCGAACCGCCTGCCCTCGCCCGGCGCCAGCGCCTTCTCCAGGCGTTCGAAGAACAGCGTGCGGTTGGGCAGCCCGGTCAGCGCGTCATGGGTGGCCTCGTAGCGCAGCCGCAGATTGAGCAGCCGCCGCTCGGTGGTGTCCTCCAGGAGCGCCAGCTGGTACTGCGGACGCCCCTCGGAGTCGCGCAGCAGCGAGACCGTCAGATTGGTCCACAGCACGGTTCCGTCGCCCCGGTAGTACGGCTTGTCGACCCGGTAGTGGTCGCGCTCGCCGCGCACCAGCTCCTCGTAGAGCCGCCAGACCTGCGGCGCGTCCTCGGGGTGCGCCCACTCGCTGACGTTGCGGCTGCGGATCCGGCCCTCGATGCCGCCGAACATCCGGGTGAGGGTCTCGTTGACCTCCAGGACGTTGCCTTCGAGGTCGGCGATGCCGATGCCGACGGCGGCGCCCTCGAAGACCGCGCGGAACCGGGCCTCGCTGGTGTGCAGGGCCACCTCGGCGGCGCTGCGCGCGGAGAGCGCGGAGCGGGCGATGGCCTCCTGCTCGCTGAGGGTGCGCTCGCGCAGCGCCTGGGCGAAGCCCGCGGCCAGCGCGTGCTGGAGGCGGGCGCACCGCGCCCGCGCCTCCTCGGCCCGCAGGCCCTGGTCCGTACCGCAGTACAGGACGAGATACGAGTCGACGACGCCGAGCGTACGGCTGAGGGCGTCCGGGTCGGTGCAGTGGGCGCGCACCAGTGAGGCGCCGACCTCGTGCGCGGGCGCCGGGTCGAAGTGGCGGCGGTGCAGCGCCTCGATGAGCCGGCGCGCCAGCGGGACCAGATGCTGCTCGAACTCGGGGCGGGTCAGCGAGGTCGCGGTCACCGGGAAGATCGCCCGGCTCCAGATCGTGGCGAACCGTCTGAGCCTGGACTCCGGACCGTCGGGATCCAGGGGCTGCCCCTGCGCCTTGGCCGGGGTGCTCACGCTTTGCGTCCCACGCCGGCGAACCCCGAGAAGGCATAGGGGTCTTCCTGCTCCGGCGAGGTCTCGGGCCGCCACATCGGCATCTGGACCACGCCCGGCGCGACCAGGTCGAACCCGTCGAAGAACCCGGCTATCTGCTCGCTGGTCCGCATGACCAGCGGGTTGCGGATGGTGCGGTAGACGCCCACCGCGCCGCCCGCGCGCTCCTCGCTGAGCGGGATGCCCTCGTACGCGGCATGGGTGAGGACGAGCAAGCTGCCGGGGGCGAGCGCGTCGCGCAGTTCGGCGACCGCGGCGTACGGGTCGTCGTCGTCCTCCAGGAAGTGCAGCACCGCCACCAGCAGCAGGGCGACCGGCCGGTCCAGGTCGAGCAGCCGACGCACCTCGGGGCTGGCCAGGATGTCCTGGGGCTTGCGCAGATCGGCGGCGACGATGCCCGCCCGCTCGTTGCCCTCCAGGACGGCACGGCTGTGCGCGACGGCGACCGGGTCGTGGTCGACGTAGACCACCCGCGCCTCGGGGTCCGCGTGCTGGGCGACCTCGTGGACGTTGCCGAACGTCGGGATGCCGGAGCCGATGTCGAGGAACTGGGTGATGCCCTCGTCGAGGGCGAAGCGCACCGCCCGCCGCATGAACGCCCGGTTCGCCTGCATGACCTTGGGCAGTCCGGGGATGAACTCCATGGCCTTGCGCGCGGCTTCCCGGTCGACCTCGAAGTTGTGCGAGCCGCCCAGGTAGTAGTCGTAGATGCGGGACACGCTCGGTACCGAGATGTCGATGCCCGTCGGGGCCCAGGCGGGACGCTCCATCAATGACTCCAACAACTCGCCGCGGGGGATGTGATGGCCATGTGCATGGTCAGTGTTCGAGCCGAGGCTACTGATCGTCAGCCAGGAGGGCGAGTCAAAACGGAAAATGCCGATCCGTTATTGGTCACACACTCCATCGGTCACACATGCCGCGACGCACGTCGAACCCGCCACCGCGCGGGGGACACGGTGACGGGCCGACGGCCTGGGGAGGGGGATTTCTGAGGGATTGCCCGGCGGATTTCCCGGCGGTTCACCCGGGGGCTCGCTCGGCAGCTCCGGTGGTTCACCCGGGGGCTTGCTCGGTGGCCTGCAAGGTGGGCCTACTTGGTGGCTCCCACCAGCTTCGCGTCGGGCGTGACCGCGAACCAGGTGCCGTTCACGCCCTGGCCGTTGGTGTCGCCGGGTTTGGTGTCACCGGCGAAGGTGTAGACGGGCCAGCAGTTGATCGACTGCTGCTTCAGGCCGTCGGGCCGGTTGAAGGTGACGAAGCCCTTCTGGATGATGCCCTGGGTGTCGCTCTTCTCGACGGGCGCGACCACCGGCCACTTCTTCAGGCAGTCGCCGGTGCAGGCCGACTTCATGGGCCAGGCGGAGTCCTTCTTGAGGCGGTAGACGGTCATGCCGCGCGAGTCCACGATGATCTTCCCCAGCTTGGGGTCGTTGCGGACCGAGAGCCCGGGCAGGCTCGCGGGCTCGGCGGCCCCGGAACCCGACCCGGATCCGGTTCCGTCGGCGGCGGGCTTCGCCTTCTTGCCGTCGGGGGCCGAGGCGTACCAAGTGCCGCCCACGCCCTGCCCGTTGGCGTCTCCCGGTTTGGTGTCCTTGGTGTAGCGGTACATCGGCCAGCCCGCGATCGTGAGCTGCTTGGTGCCGTCGGACCGGGTCACCTGGCCGATGAGGCCGGATTCGGTCCCCGGGGCCGCCGTGACACTGCCCGCGGGCACGGCGGGCCACGCCTTCGCGCAGTCGCCGTCGCAATTCGACTTCGGCGGACTCGCGGTGTCCTTGTCGAAGCGGTAGAGCGTGAATCCGGCGCTGTCGGTCACCACCTTGCCCAGCTCCTTGCTGTCCCACACCGCCAGCTGCCCGGCCGACTTGGCCGCCGTCTTGTCGGCCGAGCCGTAACCGCTGTCACCGTATCCGTAGCCGGTGTCGCTGCCGGCCTGGGCCGCGTTGCCGACCGGCTGGCCCTTCGGCGCGGCGCTTCCCTTGTCCTGACCGCAGGCCGTCGCCGTCAGTGCCAGTACAGCCGCCGCGGTCACCGCGAGCGAGGCGTTGCGCCAGGTTGCCATGTCAACTCCCGTTGATTGTCCGTCTCTTGTGGCGCCTGGGTGCGCCTTTCATGGCCCTAGGTACGCGTGGCGGCCCCCCGAGCGTTCAACCCCCTGCGAAAGAATTTTCCCGCCCCCGTGAAACCGCCCCTCGCCCGTTCCAAACGCAAAGCGGCCGAAGCTCCTCCCATCAGGCGAATCAGCGTCGCGCGCATAGTGCCCGGGGCCGCCGGGCCCGATGATCCGAGACGTGCACGGAACCCATTTGGCCCAACGGCCGCTCGGCGCCCGGTTGGCCGGGCGGCTCGTCGCGACGGCCGCCCTCGCCCTGCTGTTCGCCGGTCCCGCACCGCACGCGCGCGCGGACGCCTGTGCGTGGGCGGTCGCGGACCACGGGTCGAACGCGGCGGTGGCGATCGCCGGGGACGGCGGCCTCTGCACACCGCCGCCGCCCCCGCCCGCACCGAAGCCGCCCGCGCCCAAGCCGCCGCCGGTGCCGCCCAAGCCGGTGCCGCCGCCTCCGGCACCTCCGCCGCCTCCCGTGCCCCCGGCCCCGGTCCCGCCGCAGCCGGTGCCGCCGAAGCCCGTACCGCCCAATCCGGTGCCGCCACCGCCTTTTGCCCCGCCCGTACGTCCGCCCGCCCCGGCACCCGTCCCGCCGCAGCCGCCGACGCCGCCGGCGTCCCCGACGCCCTCGGTCACTCCCCCGCCGCCGCGGCCCCGGCCGATGGTGCTGCACGCGTACCGCATGCCGCCGCGCAAGAAGCCCAGCTCGCTGCTCTCCCCGGTCACGCTCACGCTGCTGATCACGGCGCCCGCGGTGCTGGCCGTCGCCGTGCTCCGCCCCCGTTCTTCCCGCTGATCGCGCGTCCGCGTCGTACGCACTCCCCCGCTCCGACCCGTGGAAGGTTCTGCCTTGAAGGACTGGATCGTCCTCGTTATCGCGATGGCCGCCGCGTGCGCCGTCGTGCTGACCATCGTCGTCGTCAACCACCGCCGCATCCGCGAGGACGACGACCCCTCCGAGACCCCGGACGTCATCGAGTACATGACGATGATGATGGGCGTGGTGTACGCGATCGTCCTGGGCCTCGCCATCGCGGGCGTCTGGGAGGCCCGCAGCGCTGCCCAGGAGACCGTCCGTCAGGAGGCCCAGGCGCTGCACGAGGTCAGCGAGCGCGTCCAGGTCTATCCGGCCCCGGTCCGCGACCACATCCGCGCCGACGTCGACTCGTACGTCACGTACGTGATCCACAGCGAGTGGCACCACATGCAGGTCGACGGCGAGCTCGGCGACAAGGGGGCCGTGCTGCTCTCGAAGCTCCGCAAGGACGTCACCGGCTATGTGCCCGCCAACGACCACGAGAGCCAGGCCTACCAGCCGCTCGTCGACCAGGTGGCCGCCGTCGACGACGCCCGCACCGCACGCGGGCAGGGGGCGGGCGCGACCATGCCGGGCGTGGTGTGGTTCGGGCTGATCGTCGGGGCCGTGGTGACCGTCGGGCTGATCTTCACGCTCCAGATCCGGCGCACCGGGCGCGAACTGCTGCTGGCCGGGCTCTTCAGCGTGCTGATCGCGTTCCTGCTCTTCCTGATCTGGGACTTCGACGCGCCGTTCGGCCGGGGCGTCTCGGCCACCACCGCGCCCTTCCAGGCCCTGTTCCCGGAGCTGACGAATTGACGAAACAGGCGGGTGACACCCCGGCGGGTCCACCGGGTGGGGGAACGGAATGCCCCATTCGCCGGATACCGATCGCGACCGGAACCACCCGCTCCTAGCGTGTCGGGCACGAGACGCATTTCCCGCCTGATGTGGAAATCGGTTCCGCAGTGCGCCTCGGGGACCGGAGGATTAGTCCATGGGCGCGATACGTATCGGATCCGCCACCCTGCTCGCCGCCGCCGCACTCTCCCTCGCCACCCCCGGGGCCATGGCCGCCGACGGCGCGCACGGCAGCAACATCACGTCGTTCGGGTTCAGCGTGACCCCCTCCACCGTCGCCGCCGGCGGTCAGGTCACGCTGAACGTCACGGGGTGTCCCAACACCGCCACCGCCTCCTCCGGCGTCTTCGAGACCGTCACCATCCCCCGCGAGAGCTCCACGACCGCCCAGGTCGACTCCAACGCCAAGCGCGGTGCCACCTACACCGTGACGTTCATGTGCGGCAGCGAGCGGGGTACCACCGATCTGACGATCGCCGGCGGGCCCGGCCCACAGCCGGTCCGGCCCACCGTGCGGCCCCCTGTCGTCCGGCCCACCCCCCGGCCGCCGACCACCAGCTCGACCAGTGTCCCGGGGCGGGGTGTGCGGGGCGGTCTCGGCGGCAGCGCCCAGGGCGTGGACCTGGGGGAGATCGCCACCGGCCTCGCGCTCATCGCCGTCGCGGGCGGCGGTCTCGCGTTCTATCTGCGGCGGCGCGGCGACAGCCGCTGACACCGCCCCCAACGCCCGTCGCCCCGCGTCCTGGCCAGGACGCGGGGCGACGGGCGGTTCGGCTCTGTCCGGGAGGTTCGGTCGGTCAGAGCCGTCCGCCGGCTGCGCGGCGGCGTCGTACCACGAAGACGGCGCCGCCGATGGCGGCGGCGGCCACCAGGGACCCGCCGACCGCCATCTCGGTCTGAGTCGGGCCGACCGAGCCCCCGAGCCCGCCCATCGCGCCGCGGCCGGGGAGCACCGTGAAGCTGCGCACCTCGGTTCTGGGGTTGTCGTTGCACCGGACCGACAGGTTGTACGTCCCGGGCGCGATCCGGTCGAAGACCCTCGCGGTCGCGAAACCGGTGTCCCCGCTGGACAGCGACGTCGGGTGAAAGGCGTCCGACGTCACGATGCCGCCGTGGCCGCAGCCGTTGGCGGTGATCGTCAGGATGCCGCCCTGGTGCACCGCGTTCGGGTTGACCGAGACGTTGCTCGGGCCGAAGTTGGCAGCGGCCAGCGGGGCCGAGAGCCCCACCGCCGCGAAGGCGGCCACGGCCACCGGAAGAGCGCGTGAAGCACGCATGGTTGAACCTCCGAGGGAGGGCGCCCCAAAGCCGTGCTCCGGGAAATTCGACGAGTACGCCTCCCATGACGAACCCTCACCGCACGGCTGCGACCTCGCATGTCGGCGCTGGTCCACCCTGGTGAGCCGACACGCCGGGGAGCGGCCCGCCGATCTGACGGACCCGCAGGTCACAGACCGTCAGAACTTTTATCGGACGATAACGCCGACCGTGACACGGATGGGTCACCCCCGCTCGTCCGCCACGAAAGGGCGTCCCCCCGGCCTCCCCGGCCCCCTCACCCGTTCGCACCTCTCCGATCGCCGGAGTGCGATGTCGCCCCTACCGTGCCTACAGGTGGCACGGAGGGCTTTGGAGGGAGCGAGATGCGGCAGGAAGAGGGCGGCTCGGAGCATCGCAGGTGGTCGCCATGGGGGGCCCTGGCCCTGGTGATGCTCACCGGCCTGGCGCTGGTGCGCAACGGCGCCGACATCACGATGGGCCCGCCGCAGCCCGCGGCGGCGGCCGCGCTGACGGGCCGTCCGGAGGTCTTCGTCCCCACGACGCCGCTCATCCCGGTCGAGCCGCTGGGGTTCGCCCCGGCCTCCCGGATCACGATCGGCGCGATCAAGATCGACGCCCCGGTCATCGAGGTCGGGATCGACCAGGACGGCTGGGTCCAGGCGCCGCCCCCGGACGACCCCAATCTGGCGGGCTGGTACCAGAACGGGGTCTCCCCCGGCCAGCGCGGCACCGCGGTGATGGTCGGCCACGTCGACAACACCCGGGGCCCGGCCGTCTTCTACGGCCTCGGCTCGCTCAAGAAGGGCAACCACGTCGAGGTGACCCGCGCGGACGGGCGCGTCGCCGTGTTCGAGGTGTACGGCGTCGAGGTGTACGACAAGAACAACTTCCCGGGTGCCCGGGTGTACGGCGACACCGGGCACCCGGAGCTGCGGGTGATCACCTGCGGCGGCGGCTTCACCCGCGCCCGGGGCTACGACGGCAATGTCGTCGTCTTCGCCCGCATGGTGGCCTCTCGCTGAGCGGCCACCGGCCGACCGCCCAGGTGGCTCAGCGGCGCTTGGGCGGTACCCTCAACCGGTAGCCCGCGCCCAGCAGTTGGGGCAGATACGTGCGCAGCGCGGCCACGCTCTGCGAGCGGTCGCCCCCCGCGTCGTGCGAGAGCACCACGACGCCGGGCGCGGCGCCGTCCAGGACGCGCCGGACGATGGTGGGCGTGCCGGGCATGGTCCAGTCGAGCGTGTCCACGGTCCAGCCCATCGGCTCCATGCCCAGCTCGGCGCCGATCCGGAACGAGTCGCGGTTCCAGGCCCCGTACGGAGCACGGAACCACTGCGGACGCTCGCCGATGATGTCGTCGATCACCTCGCTGGTGCGGGCCATCTCGTCGTGCACCGCGTCGTACGACATCTTGATCAGGAGCGGATGGGTCCAGGAGTGGTTGCCGACGACATGGCCGTCGTCGTGCATCTCGCGCAGCAGATCGCGGTTGTCGGTCGCCATCTCGCCGCAGACGAAGAACATCGCGCGGACGTCGTGCTCGCGCAGGGTGCGCAGGATCTCCGGGGTGTAGCGCGGGTCGGGGCCGTCGTCGAAGGTCAGCACCATGGTGTCGGGGCCGAGCTGGGGCATGCTCAGGAACGGCTTGCGGCGCACCGGCGGCAGCGCGGTGTGGTACTGCGGCGGCGCGTCGGCGGTCATCGGCGCCAGCCGGTACGCGGTGGACTTCAGCCGGGGCGGCGCGGCCTGCGGCCCCGGGGCGGGCCCGGCGGCGGCCCGCCGCTCGGGGGCGCCGGTGTCCTCGGCGGTCAGCATCCGCAGGGCGGCGGCCGCTCCCAGGCAGGCGCCGACGCGCAGCAGCGTGCGTCGCCCGGGGAGCATCTCATCCTTTTTCATGAGCCATGGCTCGCACGGTGCGCGGCCCGGGCGCCTGAAGCACACCGCCCGCGTGGCCCGAAAACACCCGTTGGGACGCACCTGGGCCCGCCGACGCGCGGGCCCGGACCGTCTCAGTGGCGGCGGACCAGGGGGAACGGCAGTGTCTCACGGATCGTCAGGCCCGTGAGGAACATGACGGTGCGGTCCACCCCGATGCCGAGCCCGCCGGTCGGCGGCATGGCGTACTCCAGCGCGTCCAGGAACTCCTCGTCCAGCTCCATCGCCTCCGGATCCCCACCGGCGGCGAGCAGCGACTGCGCGGTGAGCCGCCGCCGCTGCTCCACGGGGTCGGTCAACTCCGAGTAGGCGGTGCCGAGTTCGGTGCCGAACGCCACCAGGTCCCAGCGCTCGGCGAGCCGGGGGTCGGCGCGGTGCTGGCGGGTGAGCGGGGAGACCTCGGTCGGGAAGTCCTTGTAGAAGGTGGGCAGCTGGGTCTTCTCCTCGACCAGGCGTTCGTACATCTCCAGGACCACGTCGCCCCGGCTGTTGTCGGGCGTGTGCGGGACGCCGGCCCGGTCGCACAGCCGCCGCAGCACCTGTTCGTCGGTGTCGGCGTCGACCTCCTCGCCCAGCGCCTCGGAGAGGGCCCCGTACAGCGTCTTGACCGGCCAGGGACCGGAGATGTCGTGCTCGACGAGCCGCCCGTCCGGGCCCGCCTTGCGGGCGACGGGCGCGCCGAACGCGGCGGTCGCCGCGCCCTGGATCAGCTCACGGGTCAGATCGAGCATCACGTCGTAGTCGGCGAAGGCCTGGTACGCCTCCAGCATCGTGAACTCGGGGTTGTGCTTGTACGAGACGCCCTCGTTGCGGAAGGTGCGGCCCATCTCGAAGACCTTCTCGACCCCGCCGACGCACAGCCGCTTCAGATACAGCTCGGGCGCGATCCGCAGATAAAGGTCCAGGTCGTAGGCGTTGATGTGGGTGGTGAACGGGCGCGCGTTGGCGCCGCCGTGGATCTGCTGGAGCATCGGCGTCTCGACCTCCAGATAGCCCCGGTCCAGCAGGCCCTGGCGCAGTGCCTGGACGGCGGTGGAGCGGGCCCGTACGACCTGGCGGGCCTCGGGGCGGACCACCAGGTCGAGATAGCGCCGGCGCACCCGGGCCTCCGGGTCGGCGAGGCCCCGCCGCTTGTCGGGCAGCGGCCGCAGGCACTTTCCGGTCATCTGCCAGTCGGTGACGAAGAGCGAGAGCTCGCCCCGGTCGGTGGTGCCGGTGGTGCCGGTCGCGGTGATGTGGTCGCCGAGGTCGACGTCGCGGGTGAACCGGTCGAGCACGGCCGCGCCGGTGCCGTCCCGGGTGAGCGCCAGCTGGAGATCGCCGGACCAGTCGCGCAGTACGGCGAAGACGACCCCGCCGAAGTCGCGTACGGCCAGCACGCGCCCGGCCACGGTCGCGTCCGTCCCCGGCCCGGCGGCCCGCAGCCGCTCCAGGGTGTGGGTGCGGGCCGGGATGACCACCGGGTACGGCTCGGTGCCGTCGGCCCGCAGCCGCTCCAGCTTGCGGTGGCGCACCCGCACCTGTTCGGGCAGCTGCCGCTCCCCCGCCGTGCCGTCCGCGCCGGCCCCGGCCAGGCCCAGCGCCTCGATCGACGGCAGGCCCTCGGTGGAGCCGGGGCTGGTGACGCCGCTGGGGCGCCCCTTGCCCCAGAGCTTGCGCAGACTGGGTACGGAGACGAAGCCCTCGGCGATGCCGGAGGCGAGGCCGACCCGGGCGAGCGAGCCCGCGTCCCCGTAGCAGAGGAACCGCGGGAACCACTGGGGCTGGTACTTCACGTTCGAGCGGTACAGCGCCTCCAGCTGCCACCACTTGGAGAAGAACAGCAGCAGCCGGCGCCACAGCCGCAGCACCGGGCCGGCGCCGATCCGCGCGCCCTCCTCGAAGGCCGAGCGGAACACGGCGAAGTTCAGCGAGATCCGCCGTACGCCCAGCTTGGGCGCCTGTGCGCAGAGCTCGGCCACCATGAACTCCATGACGCCGTTGGGCGCGCTGCGGTCGCGCCGCATCAGGTCCAGCGAGATGCCGTCCGGGCCCCACGGCACGAAGGAGAGCAGCGCGATGAGCTTGCCGTCCGCGTCGAACGCCTCCACCAGCAGGCACTCGCCGTCGGCGGGGTCGCCGAGCCGGTCCAGGGCCATGGAGAAGCCGCGCTCGGTCTCGGTGTCGCGCCAGGCGTCGGCCCGGTCGACGATCTGCTGCATCTCCTCGTCGGTGAGCGCCGAGTGGCGGCGGATGCGGGTGGTGGCGCCGGTTCTGGCGACGCGGTGGACGGCCTGGCGGGTGACCCGCATCTCGCGTCCGTCCAGGTCGAACCTGGCCACGTGCAGGATCGCCTCGTCGCCCAGCTGCATGGCGCTCAGGCCGTGCCGGGCGTAGACGGTGGCGCCCTCCTCGGAGGCACCCATCACGGCGGGCGCCCAGGCGTACTGCTTGGCCACGTCCAGCCAGGCGGCGATGGCGGGCCCCCATGCCTCGCGGTCACCGACCGGGTCGCCGCTGGCCAGCGCGACCCCGGCCTCCACCCGGTAGGTGACGGCCGCCTTGCCGCTCGGCGAGAACACGACCGCCTTGTCGCGGCGGGTGGCGAAGTAGCCGAGCGAGTCGTCGCGGCCGTAGGCGCGCAGCAGCGCGCGGATGCGGGGCTCCTCGTCGCCGTGCAGCGCGGCCTCCATGCGCTGCGAGCGAAAGAGCGTGGTGGCCGCGCTGAGCAGGGCGATCGCGCCGAACAGACCGAGGAAGAAGTACAGCGGGCGCGGTGGGCGACCGTCGAACTGGCCGTTGGAGGCGAGGCCGCCGAGCACCCGGTTGGTGGCCCACAGCAGCCGCTGGCCGCGCGGGAGCGTACCGGGGAAGATCTCCACCAGCGCCCAGCCGGCCAGGACGCCGGCGGCGAGCCCGAGCACCAGGACGAGCAGGGACCGGTGGACGGCGC
The DNA here is from genome assembly GCF_043198895.1 of Streptomyces sp. NPDC048696. Lineage (NCBI taxonomy): Bacteria > Bacillati > Actinomycetota > Actinomycetes > Kitasatosporales > Streptomycetaceae > Streptomyces > Streptomyces sp. NPDC048696. The sequence goes on from NZ_JBICVJ010000010.1 coordinate 237,442, forward strand.
CGCGCCGGGTCTCCGCGTAGAACTCGCCGCGCGCCAGGATCAGCACCAGCAGGGCCGCCCCGCAGACGAACCCGTTGGCGGCCCACGTCCACTGGGCGACCGTGAGCAGCAGCAGGTCGGCGGCGAAGAGCAGGCCCAGATAGCCCACCACCAGCCACCAGGCGACCTTCTTGCGGGCTCCGATGGCGGCGGCGAGCAGCAGCAGGAAGACGGCGTACGCGAGGTTGGCGCTGACCGGGACGGTCACCCGGTCGAGGAACCAGGAGACCGGCCGCAGCAGGTGCCGCAGGGCCGGGAACAGCGCGATGATCCCGCAGAACAGTCCGAGCCCGGCGAAGAACATGGCGAACGCCTCCGGCACCCGGGTCAGGAACCGGGACCGGGCGGGCGGATGGGCCCGTGCGGGTATGGGCGCCCCCTCGGTGACACTCATGCCTTGCACTCTAGGGAGCGGCGCGCCGGGCCGCCTGTCGGACACGGCCCGCCGTGGGGCTAGCCTCGTTCGGGTGACAGCACCCTTCGAACGTGGTACCGACGGTCCCAAGGTCATCGTCGTCGGAGTGGACGGCTCCGACTCCTCGCTGCGGGCGGCGGCGTACGCCAGTGGTCTGGCCCGGCGCCAGCACGCGCTGCTCGCGGTGGTCTACGTCCAGCCGCTGGTCACGGCGGGTGCCGCGATGGGCGCGCCGATCGCGGACACGACCGGGGAGATCGCCGAGGGCCTGGTGGCGGAGATCCGCGCGGCGGCGGAACGGGTGCGGGACATCTGGACCGTGCGCTGGGAGTTCCACACGCTGCGGGGCGAGGCGTACAGCGGTCTGGTGAAGGCGGCGGACGAGCTCAAGGCGGACGCGGTGGTGGTCGGCGCGTCGGAGTCGGCGGGCCACCGCATCGTCGGCTCGGTGGCGGTACGCCTGGTGAAGGCGGGGCGCTGGCCGGTGACTGTGGTGCCGTAAGCCGTCCCGTGCCTCAGCTCCGGCCCACGTCGAGCGGGGAGCCGGGAGCGGCCCTTACCGGTCCGCCATCGTGAGGCCGTCCTTCCCCGCGCCCCGGCTCAGCACCGCCTCGCGGATCTCCGCCTCGGCGTCCTTGTAGTCCGCCCGGTCCGGCGCCGCCTTCAGCGCCTCGGGCAGGTCCATCACGCGGCCCCGGTCGACGTCGATCCACTGCGGGATGAACTCCGCCTTGGTGACCTCCCACCGCGCCCCGGGCCGTACCGGCGGCGCGAACGTGAAGCGGCCGATCGAGCTCATGTTCCCGCGCGCGTCGCGCTCGTCGTTGTTGTTGAACATCTCCCCGGCGATCTGGTCGCCCTCCCCGTAGACGATCCAGGTGCCGTTGACCTTCTCGTACGGCTGCGGGATGTGCGCGTGCGTGCCCAGGATCAGGTCGATGTCCGGCCGGTCGCCGGTCTTGGACGCGGTGAGCGCGCGGCCGAGCCGCAGCTGCTGCTCGTCGGGCTCGGTCTGCCACTCCGTGCCCCAGTGGACACTGACGACCACGATGTCCGCGCCCGCCTTCCGGGCCGCCCGCGCGTCCGCGATGATCTTCTGCTCGTCGATGAGGTGGACGGCCCACGGCTGGCCGTCGGGCATGGCGTAGCCGTTGGTGTCGTACGTGTACGCCAGCTGGGCGACCTTCGCGCCGCCCGCCTCCAGCAGGGCGGGGCTCGCGGACTCCCTGGCCGTGCGGCCGGAACCGGTGTGCTTGAGTCCGGCCTTGTCGAAGGCGCGCAGCGTCCGCGCGATCCCCTCGGCCCCGTCGTCGAGGCTGTGGTTGGACGCGGTCGAGCAGGAGTCGTAGCCGGTGTCCTTGAGCGCGGCGGCGATCTGCGGCGGCGAGGTGAACGCCGGATAGCCGGTGAAGGGCCCGCCGTCCGGCCCGTACACCGTCTCCATGTGACAGATCGCCAGGTCGGCGCGGGAGACGATGGGCTTGACCCCGGCGAGCATCGGCCGGAAGTCGTATCCGTCGCCGCCCGCGTCGGCGGCGGCGCGCTGGATGGTCGAGGTGTGCGGCAGGACGTCACCGGTGGCGACCAGCGTGAACGGGCGCGGCGCGGCGGGCGCGGCGCCGCTGGCCGGTGACGGCGTGTCCAGCCGCCCGGAGCCCCGGTGGTGGTGCGGCACGCGGGTGACCGCCCGGTGCTCCCCGGCGCACCCGGCGGTCACGGCGAGGACGAGGGCCGCGAGAGCCGCCGTCCGCCGTGTGGTTCTCTGCGTCATGGCGCGGACTCCAGGGGTCTGACATGGCGGTATGACATGCCTGATGGACTAGCAGTTGTCCATATAATGCATATTTGTTCCATTTTCCGAACCGTTCGCCGCACCATTCGCCGCCCCATTCGACCGTTCGTCGCATGTCGTGGTCCGGCCGCTGTCCCTCGTCGCCCGATTGCGCTCGGATACGGGCTGCGGCCCGCGGACTTCTCGGGGAGGGGCGAACACGGTGAGCAGGGGTTTCTCGGAAGCGGCCGGCCTGTGCGCGGCCCCGGTGCGGCGGTACGCGCGCGAGCCCGACCTGGCGGCGCTCCAGCGCGAACACGGACCCGCCCTGATGCACTTCCTGCTCGGGCTCACCTACGGCGACCGCCAGCGCGCCGAGGATCTGCTCCAGGAGACGCTGGTGCGGGCCTGGCAGCACCCGGAGGCGTTCGACGGCCCGTACGCTTCGATGCGGCCGTGGCTGTTCACCGTCGCCCGGCGCCTCGCGATCGACGCGCGCCGCACCCGCCTCGCGCGGCCGGTCGAGGTACCCGACACGGTCCTGGACACGCCGGAGCAGGCGCAGGACGACCACGCCGAGCGGTCGGCGGCGGCGCTCGACGTCCGGGAGGCGGTGCGCACGCTCAGTCCCGAGCACCGGGCGGTGCTCGCGCAGATCTACTTCCGGGGGCTCAGCGTCGCGGAGGCCGCCGAAGTCCTGGGGGTCCCTGCCGGAACCGTCAAGTCCCGTTCGTACTATGCTCTTCGGGCCCTGGCGCGGGTCCTGCCGGGCTACTCGTCCGGCGGATCCTCGGCCAGGTCCTCCTCAAGGAGCAGGGCCAGCATCGAGGGTGTCTCCGCGACCTCCAGGTAGGCCGCGCGGCAGCCGGGACAGCTGCGCAGATGCCCGGCGACCCGGCGGTCCTCGTCCGGTCCCAGGGCGCCGAGGACGTAGGCGCCGAGCAGCTGCCGGACATGCATGGGCACCTCGTGTCGGGTGACGGATCCTGCCCTTCTGGCCACGGCGGGCACGCGCCCCCGGTTCAATGCTCCCTGGAGCTCCCTGGAGCGCCTGGACAGTCGATGAAAGAGGCGAGACGGAATGCGTCCGGAGGGTACGAACGGGACCAGCGGTGGCGAACTGCTGGTACCGATGGCATGGATGTACGCGGAGTACATCGCCGACGAATTACTGCGCACCGGCGATCTCATGCCGCCGACGACGCTCGAATTCAGGGCCGGACGCAACGCACTGGCGTTGACGATCTTCCTGTCGGACGGCGCGGTCGGCGGCGCACGCGTGGTGGCGCGGCTCGACGAATGGAGTTCACTGACCGCGGCCGGCCGGCCGTGGCACAGCTGGGTCCGCGAGCGCCTTGAGGAGCGGGCGGCGGCCGGGTCGGGCCCCGATCTGGCGCTGGCGCTGGACGCGTGGCGCTGGCTGGAGGAGACCGAACTGCTGGCCGCGGACCTGGACGCGGTGGTGCCGGGCGGGGTCGATCCGCTCGCGGAGGCCGAGGACGAGCCGCGGGTGTGGACCCCGGCCTGGGAACTCGGCCTTCCGCTGGGACATCTGGCGATCCACCTGTTCTGACGCTCAGTCGAATCTGATGGGTCGTCAGCGCCCGCCGCGACGCAACAGCTGGTCGCGGAGGGTACGCGCATGGCGGCGGCTGACGGGGAGCTCGGCCCCGCCGATGCGGACGGTCATGCTGCCCGCGTCCAGACGCAGTTCGTCGATCCGGGCCAGCGCCACCAGATGGCTGCGGTGGATGCGGACGAATCCGCGCGAGCGCCAGCGGTCCTCAAGCGTGGAGAGCGGCACGCGCACCAGATGGCTGCCCGCCGCGGTGTGCAGCCGGGCGTAGTCGCCCTGCGCCTCGGCGTACGCGATGTCGGCGACGGCCAGGAACCGGGTGACGCCGCCCAGTTCCACGGCTATGTGGCCCGCGTCGGTCTCCTGGACGGGCTGGCCGGAGACTGATGGCGGCGTGCGCTCGCCCGACAGTTCGGCGACCCGGCGCACCGCCTCGGCCAGGCGTTCCCTGCGTACCGGCTTGAGGACGTAGTCGACCGCCTTCAGGTCGAACGCCTGGACGGCGAAGCCCTCGTGCGCCGTGACGAAGACGATCAGCGGCGGCCGGGCGAACCCGGCGAGCAGCCGCGCGATGTCGAGCCCGGTCAGCCCGGCCATGTGGATGTCGAGGAAGACGACGTCGACGCCCCGCTCGTCGTGCGGCCCGGCGTCCAGCGCCGCGCCGATCAGCCGCAGGGCGTCGGTGGCCCCGGTGGCGCCCTCGGCGCTGCGGATCCTCGGGTCCGCGCGCAGCAGGTACAGAAGCTCTTCGAGGGCGGGGGCCTCGTCGTCGACCGCCAGTACGCGCAGCATGCGCTCGGATTGTAGGTGCGCCCGCGCCTGCGTGTCCCCTCCCGTGTGACTTGAGTGATTGGGGCCCCGTCTGCGTACCAGACGGCATGAGGCCGCTGGAACTCCACCGGGACGTCGGGGCGTACGCGCTCGGTGTACTCGGTACCGCCGACACCTTCCGCTTCGAGGAGCACCTGGCACACTGCGCGCGCTGCGCGCGGCTGCTGCGGGAGCTGGGAAGCGTGGAGGCGCTGCTCGCCGCGTACGTGGCCTGGACGCCGCCCGGGGTGGACCCGGTCGCCACGCCCTCGCCCGCGCTGCTGCACTCGGCGCTCGGCGCGGTGGACGTGCGGCGGCGCAGGCAGCGCCGGACGCGGGCCGGACTCCTGGTGGCCGCGGCGGCGCTGGTGGCGGGCGCGCCCTTCGCGACCCTCGGCCTGCTGTCCGGACCGGCCTCGCCGCACTGGGCGGCGGTCGCGTCGGCCCCCGGCGTCACGGCGACGCTCGCGGCGGCCCCCGCGGGCTTCGGCACCGACGTCGGGCTCGATGTGGGCGGGGTGCGCGGCCCGGTGGTGTGCACGCTGGTGGCGGTGGGGCGCGGCGGCGAGGTGGACACGGTGGCCACCTGGGCCGTACGGGACGCGGGGACGGTACGGATGCGGGGCGCGGCGGCGCTGGCGCCGGGCGACATCGCGCGCTTCGAGGTGCGTACGAGCGACGGCGCACGCCTGGCCACGCTGAGCCGGTCGGGATAGACCCGTGCACCTCAACTCACGTGCGTACGGCTTCTACTTGAGGAGTTTGGACATCCGGCGGTCGGCGAGGATCTTGCCGTCGGTCTGGCAGGTGGCGCAGTACTGGAGCGAGGAGTCGGCGAACGAGACCTCGCGGACGGTGTCGCCGCAGACCGGGCAGGGTTCGCCGGTGCGCCCGTGCACCCGAAGACCGCTCTTCTTCTCCGCCTTGAGCCGCCCGGCGGCGAGCCCGTGCGAGCGTTCCACCGCGTCGGCGAGGGTGGTGCGCAGCGCCTCGTACAGGGTGGTGATCTCGTCCTCGGTGAGATGCGCGACCGGCTTGAACGGCGACATCTTCGCGGCGTGCAGGATCTCGTCGCTGTAGGCGTTGCCGATCCCGGCGATGAGCGTCTGGTCGCGCAGCGCGCCCTTGAGCTGACGCCGCTCCCCGGCGAGCAGAGCGCCGAGCTGGTCGCGGCCGAAGCCGGGGGCGAGCGGGTCGGGGCCGAGCCGGGCGATGCCGGGCACCTCCTGCGGGTCATGGACCAGGTACACGGCGAGGCTCTTGCGGGTGCCCGCCTCGGTCAGGTCGAACCCGGCCCCGCCCGCCAGCGCGACCCGCAGCGCGAGCGGCCCCTTGCCGGGGCGCGGCGGGTCGGTGGGCAGCGCGTCGTGCCAGCGCAGCCAGCCCGCGCGGGCCAGATGGACGGCCATGTGGAGCCCGTCGGCCTCGATATCGAGGAACTTGCCGTGCCGTGCGACGCCGGTCACCGTCCGCCCGTCGAGCGCGTCGAGCGGTGGGTCGTACGTCTTGAGGACGCTGATCGCGACGGGCCGCGCGCGCTCGATCCGTTCGCCGACCAGGTGGACGGCGAGGAAGTCGCGCAGCGCTTCCACTTCGGGCAATTCCGGCATACGCCCCAGATTAACCGGGGCGGGGCGCGGGTTCCCGGTCAGCGCTCGCCACGGGCGGCCGGGGACGCCGGGGCGACGGCCTCGGCCAACGCGGCCAGCTCCTCGTGCAGAGCTTCGGCCAGCCGGTCGAGGTCGGGCAGCGCCTTCCCGTCCGCCACCAGGCCCACATGGACCCGGCCCCCGTACGTCGACAGGGCGACCGCCAGGGACTGCCCGCGCGCCAGCGGCGCCATCGGGTAGATCTCGCGCAGCGGGCAGCCGCCGAGCGAGAGCTCGGTGCGGGGCAGCGGCACGCTGGTGACCAGCAGGTCGAAGAGCAGACGGGCCGCGCCCTGGGCGAGCGGCGCGCCGAACCGGTGGGCCAGCGGCGGCAGCCGGTCGGCGAGCACGGCGACCGCCCCCGCGCCCCGCCCGGGCCCGGCGGCCTTGTTCCGCTCCATCGCGACGCGTACGGCATGGAGCCTGGCGACGGGGTCGGGCTCGGCGACCGGGAGGCCGAGCAGGTACGCGGAGAGCTTGTTGCCGGAGCCTGGTGCGGCGCCCGGGCGCCGGCGCGAGACCGGGACCAGGGCGCGGGGCGCGGCGCCGGGCAGCGGCGAGCCGCGTTCGAGCAGCCAGCGCCGCAGCCCGCCCGCGACCACCGCGAGCAGCACATCATTGGCGGTGCCACCGAAGGCCCGGCGCACCCGCTGCACCTCGTCCCCGTCGAGCACGGCGGTGGCCAGCCGCCGGGTGCCGCTGGAGTCGGCGGCGAGGGCGGAGGCGCCGCCGAACTCGATCCGGCTGGCCCGCACCACGCTGGCGCCTATGCCGACCGCCCGGGTGGCCTCGCCGACCCGGTCGCGGGCGAACCCGGCGACCTCGCGCGGGCCGGGCAGCCAGGACCTAGGGCCTGTCCGGTGGATCTTGCCTGGGACGCGCGGGTCTGGCACGCACATCTGCCGCGTTGTCGTCGGTTGCCGACGCTCCGCGTCGCCGCCCTCCTCCGCCTTGCAGCTGCACGCACCAGCCCCCCGCTCACCAGCACCGAAACGGCACCCCGCACCGAAGGCGGCCAGATCCACCGGACAGGCCCTCGACGGAGCGGGACGGCCGCGCCGGCGGGGTGCCGCGGCCAGCTGGTCGAGGATGCCCGCGACGATGGCGACGGCCCGCATGCCGTCGGCGAGCGCGTGGTGCAGCTTGACCAGGACCGCGAAGGGCGCACCCGGGCGCCCGTCGTCCGGGCCGGTCAGGACGTACATCCGCCAGGGCGGCAGGCCGCGTTCGAGGGGCCGCTCCATCAGCTCCCCGGCGGCCCGGGCGGCCTCGGCCGCGAAGTCGGCGCCGGGCAGTTCGATCCGGCGCACATGGCGGTGCACGTCGAACTCCTTGTGCGTGACCCAGGCGGCCCCGCCGACCGGGAGCCAGACGCCGCGCACCCGCATCCGCAGCCGCCGGATCGCGGCGGCCCGCTCGGCCAGCAGAGCGAGGATCCGCTCGCCGTCACAGCCCGGGCGGGACTCGAACACCGCGAGCGCGCCCAGGTGCATGGGGTGCTCGGCGGATTCGAGGTGCCAGAACGCCAGGTCGAGAGGGGCCAGAAGCTCGCTGCTCAAAGGGTCCTCGTATCAGTCGCGAACGGGGAGGGCGGCGAAGCCGCCGACGCACGGGGCCGGTCGGCGACGCTGCCGACCGTACGAGTTCAGCAGTCAAGCGCGAACGTTCGGTTACGGTCAAGTACTGTCGCGTTACGTATGGTTACCGTCAGGTAGCCGTCAATTCGCGGCGCGCTCCGGCACGATGAACTCGCACCACACGCATTTGCCGCTCCCCCGCGACTCCACGCCCCACACCTCCGCGAGCCGGTCCACCAGCATCAGGCCGCGCCCCGACACCCCGGAGTCGCCCGCCTCGCGGCGGCGCGGCAGGGCGCTGGAGCGGTCCTCGACCTCGACCCGCAGCCGCCGTTCGGGCCCGGCCAGGACCCGTACGGTCACGATCGCGCCGCCGTCGGTGTGCATCAGCGCGTTGGTGATCAGCTCGTCGGCGGCCAGCTCGATCTCGTCCGCGCGCTCCCGGGCGCCCCACGCCCGTACCGCGGCCCGGATCATATGGCGCGACGAGCTCAGCGCCTCCGGGTCGTTCTGCGCCACGTGCTGCTGGAGGCGGCCGCCGGCCTGCGGGGCCTCCGGGGCGAGCCGGCGCAGGAGCAGCAACGCCACGTCGTCGTCGCCGGCCCGGTCGTCGACCACGTCGCACATCCGGTCGGCGAGCTCCTGGAGGTCGGCGGGACCGGAGCGGACCAGCGAGGCGAGCAGCTGCATCCCGTCGTCGAGGTCGGCGCCCGGCTGCTCCACCAGGCCGTCCGTGAACAGCAGCAGGGTCTGTTCGGGCTCCAGCTCGACGGACGTGACCGGATATTCGAGGCGTCCGAACTCGGCCGAGAGGCCCAGCGGGAGGCCGCCCTCCACCGGGAGCCTGCGGCAGCTGCCGTCGGGGTGGCGCAGCAGGGGGTCGACATGTCCGGCCCGTACCAGCTGGACCACTCCGGTCGACAGGTCGGCCTCGGCGTACGTACAGGTCGCGAAGCGGTCGGTGTCCAGCTCGTGCAGGAACACGGAGGCCCGGGCCATCACGGTGGCCGGGGTGTGCCCCTCGGCCGCGTAGGCGCGCAACACGATGCGCAGCTGTCCCATCACGGCGGCGGCGTGCGTGTCATGGCCCTGGACGTCGCCGATGACCGCGCCGACCCGGCCGCCGGGCAGCGGGATGACGTCGTACCAGTCGCCGCCGATGTCCCGGCCCAGGCGTGCCGAGCGGTAGCGCACCGCGATCCGGGCGCCGGGCACATCGGGGATGCGGCGCGGCAGCATCGCCTGCTGCAGGCCCTCGGCGAGGTCGTGCTCCTGCTCGTAGAGCACGGCCCGCTGCAGGCTCTGCGCGATGGAACTGCCCAGCGCCACCAGGAGGTTGCGCTCGTCCGCCGTGAAGCCGGTCTTGTCGCTGTAGAGCAGGCCGAGCGCGCCGATCGGGCGGGCCTGGGCGATCAGCGGGAGATAGGCGGCCGCGGTGATGCCGAGGCCGCTGATGTGCGGCCACAGCCGGGGGTAGGAGCGGGCGAAGTCGTCCGGGGTCTGGATGAAGCGGGGCGCCAGGGTGCGCACCACCTCGCTCATCGGGTACTGCTCGTCGACGCGGGTCCAGCGCGTCCCCGGCACGAAGCTGTCGGCGGGGCCCTCGGCGACCAGGTGGATCCGGCCCGACTCCAGCAGACCCATCACCAGGCTGGTGGCGCCGAGGTGTTCCAGACCGTGCGAGCCGTTGAGCACGTCGATGACGTCCTGGACGGTACGGGCGTGCGCGAGGGCGGCCGTGGTGCTGTCGACCACGCCGGTCTGCCGGCGGTCCTCGTCGTCGCGGCCGGGGCGGGCGGTGGCGTCGGCGAGCTCCTGGGTGGCGTCGCGGACGACGCCGATGATGCGCCGCGGACGGCCGTCGTCGTCACGCAGCACACAGCCCTGGGTGTGCGCCCAGCGCTCACCGGCGTCGCGCACCCGTACCCGGAAGTAAGCGCCGTAGTGGCGGCTGCCGCTCTTGAGCGCCTGCGAGACCATGGCGTCGAGCCGGGCGCCCTCGCCCGGGACCACCCGGCTGCCCAGTGTCTCGGGGCGGCCGTCGTACTCCTCGGGCCGCAGGTCGAACACGGCGAGCGCGGACGGGTCCATGTGCAGCTGACCGCTGACGAGGTCCCAGTCGAAGGCGCCCATGCGGTTGAGGGCGAGGCTCAGACCTGGGTCGGCGGGCCAGTCGTCCATCGTCGTTCCGATCTTTGGGCCGATCGGGGGCATCCGGTCAGGTCAGCTGTCGGGCGTCCAGGGGTGGCTCGGTGTCGAAGTCGGAGGTGCCCGTCGGCATCTCGGTGCCGCCGGAGCCAGCCGACGGCTCCTGCGGGAAGACCGGCGCCGGCTCCGAGGGCAGCGTGGGCAGTTCGGTGGACGGCGTCGGCACCAGCGGCTCCGACGGGGTCGGCGGCACGCTCGGCGTGCGCGGCGAGGGCGACGGCGTCGTCAGCTTGGGCTTGACCGTGACGGTCTCCGTCGGGCAGCCCGAGGGCGTCGCCGCCACGTTGGGCGTGGTGCCGCCGGGGGTCGCCGCCACGTTCGGCGGGGTGCCACCGGGCGTCGCCGCGGCGTTGGGCGGGGTGCCTCCGGGCGCGACGGCCGGGGGCGACTGCGTCACGGTGGTGGTCGGGGTCCCGGGCGGGCAGCTGGTGCCGTTCGACGCGCTGGGCGAGTTCGGGGACGCCGAGGACTCGCTCGGCGTGGTGCCCGGGCTGGACTGCTCGGGGCTCACCGGGGTCGGCGTCTCCGGGACGACCGGCGCGGTCGGGTCGATCTGGATGTCGGGCCGGTCCCGGTCGCGCGAGCCGTTGTCACCCCTCCTGCGCTCGATCCAGGTGTTGTTGACGATGTTCACGATGATCAGGCTGTTGATCACTGTGGTGGTGCGGTTGATCACGACGGTCCGCTGCGGCTGGTAGCCCGGCCAGGACTGGCCCCGGGACGCGGCCCCCTGGGTCGCGACCGGCGGATTCAGCGGGTTGCCGCAGGCGCAGCGCACCCGCGGGATGCCGTGGTCGTCGACCATGACCGCGGTGCCGGCCTGCAGGACGGACTGGAAGGCGGTGGCATGGCCGTCCTTGAAGCCGTGGTTGGTGACCCGGGTGTCGGCCCGCAGCACCACCGGGGTGAGGCCGCGCAGGAACGAGGGGAGATCGTTCTGGTTGATCCCGACGGTCTCGGAGAACGCCCGCGCCTTGGCCCTGTCCGCGTTCAGGAACCGGATCTGCTGCTCCACGTCACAGCTGGCCACCGACTGCGTACCGCCGTAGAGGCCGGGCGTGGAGCCGGGGACCGAGTGGATCGTCTGCACGGGCGCCGACGGACTCGGGGCGCTCGGCGGTGGCTGCGAAGGGGTCAGCGGCTTGGCGGACTTGGCCGTCGACTCCGTGAAGGGGTCGGGGCCGGACGCGGCGACCGGCTGGAGGAACAGCTCCTTCTGGTCGGACGCGCTGTTCCCGCTGCTGCCTCCGCCACACGCGGCGACGAGGACGGCGAGGGACATGACGGTCGCGGCCAGGGTGAACCGGCGTGGGGTCGAGCGCACGTAGATCTCCCACCTTTTCGCCCCGAGTTACCCCCTATTGTCTGTCGGAGGTCGGGCGGGTCCGCAAGCGGACGGCCGCCTTTCGTACGCAACGCGGAGTGCGCGGGGCGCCCGCGACGCGCGGTGTGCGGGTGGCCGGACATGGATGTGCCCCCTGCCGGAGCAGGGGGCACATCGGGCACGGAACGGTGCGCTCAGCTCGCCCGGTTCACTCAGTCGATGCCCGGCAGGATGTGCGGCTCGGCGAGGTCGTCCTCGTAGCCGGCCAGCCGGATCGGGGCCGAACGGGCCCAGACCTCAAGGTTGCGGAGCTTCTCGGGCCGGCCGGTCCGGTCGCCGCCGCGTTCCGGCGTCCGCTGTTCGCGTTCAGTCATCTCTGGTGTCACCGCGCACTCCTCTGTGTCGCGTAACCCTTGGCGTGCCGACGGCTCCGGTCTCTTCCCGGTCGCCGACGCCCGAAGGGGGCAGGGGGCATGGGTAGTTCTGACGCGGTGGCGCCGGCACTCTGTCGGAAGCTCGGCCCAGTGTGCGGGCCGGTCCCGGAACGGGCATCGAGGACTGGTCGATCCTTTGATGGCTTCCGTCGGGGTCAGAGTAACCAAATGAGCGGTGTCCCGCTCGATAGGGCCACTTCCTTTGCGTCAACTTTCCTTCGCCGCACGTTCAACACGGTGTTCATCCAGCCATGATCTGCTGTTCGGCGACGTCCGCCACCCGTGAGGAGTCCTCGTGGACCTGTCGAGCCGGCCCCGGTCCGTCGATGAGCTGATGGACCTCCTGTACGCCTGCCGGGACGCCTGGGACACGCCCGACCGCAGCGGCGATCCGGTCGATCTGCACGACCACGCTTTGCAGACCGCCCATCTGCTGCGCCGCGCCCATCCGAGTGACAAGGAGCTCCAGCTCGCCGGGCTCGTACACGATCTGGGGCATCTGCTCCGTCCGGGTGACGACGCGGGCCACGCCGACCGCGCGGCGGACGCGGTGCGCCCGCTGCTCGGGGCGAGGGTGGCCAGGCTGGTGCAGCTGCACGTTCCGGCCAAGCGCTATCTCGCGACCGTCGAGCCCGACCGGACGCTGTCGCCGCAGAGCGAGCTGACCCTGCGGGCGCAGGGCGGGGTGATGTCGCCCGAGGAGGCGGACGCGTTCGCGCTCGACCCGGAGGCCGAGGCCGCGCTCGATCTGCGGCAGGCCGACGACGCGGGCAAGGTCGTCGGCCTGGACGCGGGAGTGATGGACGACTGGCGGCCGGTCCTGGAGCTGGTGGCGGCGCGGCACGCGCGCTGAGCGCCGCGCCGAGCCGCTGTCCTACGAGGTTTACCGCGAGGCGACCGCCTCCCGGCCTACCACTTGCCGGGCGCGTAGTCCTTCATGAAGACGCTGTGCAGGTCCTCGCCCGCCTCGCCGCGCACGATCGGGTCGTAGACGCGCGCGGCGCCGTCGACCAGGTCGAGCGGGGCGTGGAAGCCCTCCTCGGCGAGCCGCAGCTTGTCGTGGTGCGGGCGCTCGTCCGTGATCCAGCCGGTGTCGACCGAGGTCATCAGGATCTTGTCGGTCTCGAACATCTCCTGGCCGCTGGTGCGGGTCACCATGTTCATGGCGGCCTTCGCGGCGTTGGTGTTGGGGTGCCCGGCGCCCTTGTAGCCGCGGCTGAAGACGCCCTCCATCGCCGAGACGTTCACCACGTACGCGCGGCCGTTGGGCGCCTTGCGGGCGGCCTCGGCCATCACCGGGCGGAGCATGCTGATCAGGATGAACGGCGCCGTGTAGTTGCACAGCTGGGTCTCAAGGAGCTCGACCGGGGAGATCTGGTCGATCGACTGCACCCAGGTGTTGGTGTGGACGACGTCCGGGAGCAGGCCGCCCGCGTCGATGGCGGTGCCGTCGTGGTGCTTGGCGATGGTGGCGTTGCCCGCGACCAGGGCGAGGTCGGCGACCCGCTGGGCGTCCAGGCCGGAAGTGCCCAGCGGCAGCGCGGCGAGGCCGTCGACCGCGCCGGAGTTGAAGGCGCCGATGACGTGGTGGGCGGGCAGCTCACCGGCGGGCAGCGGCGCGCTCTCACCGTCGACCAGGGCCGCGTACGCGGTGGGCAGTCGGCGCACGGTCTGCGTGGCGTTGTTGATCAGGATGTCCAGCGGACCGTGCTCGGCGGTCTGCTCGGCCAGCGCGACCACCTGGGCCGGGTCGCGCAGGTCGATGCCGACGACCTCAAGGCGGTGCATCCACTGAGCCGAGTCCTCCATCGCCTTGAAGCGGCGGATGGCGTCCTTGGGGAAGCGGGTGGTGATGGTGGTGTGGGCGCCGTCGCGCAGCAGCCGCAGCGCGATGTACATGCCGATCTTGGCCCGGCCGCCGGTGAGCAGCGCGCGCTTGCCGCTGAGGTCGGTGCGGGCCTCGCGGCGGAACCGGTTCTCGGCGGCGCACTTCTGGCAGAGCTGGTGGTAGAAGTAGTCGACCTCGACGTACCGCGTCTTGCAGATGTAGCAGGAGCGCGGGCGCTGGAGTATGCCCGCGATCTCTCCGGTCGGGGTCGCGGAGGACGGCAGGATGCCCTCGGTCTCGTCGTCGATGCGCTCGGCGGAGCCGGTGGCGGTGGCGTGCGTGACGGCCCGGTCGTGGGCGGTCTTGGCGGCCCGGCGCTCCTGGCGCCGGCGCTGCTTCACGGTCCGGTAGATGGCGGCGGTGGCGCGGCGCACGGCGATCGCGTCCGGGTGGTCGACCTCGATCGTGTCGAGCTCGTCGAGCACGCTCAGACAGACGGCGAGCCGCTCCGGGTCGATCCCGGGGCCGTACTCCACGTCGGACTCGGCGGGCTCCTGGCCGATGCCGGGACCGTGCTCCTGGTCCTGGATGTCCTCTGTCACCGTCATCGCCGTCGCCGTTCCTCGGTCATGTGTGCGGTCGCGCCCGCGCGGAAGTTCCCAAAAGCGGAATCGTACGGAGCGAGGGCGCCGCACACCAAACCGCGCCCGTGATCAAGGGCCCGCGGGCCCCCTGGTCAGGCGCGGGACCCCAGGGCCTGTCCGGTGGGTCTTGCCTGGGACGCGCGGGTCCGGCACGCACATCAGCCGCGGCCCGGCGGGCGGTCGAAGACGCAGTCGCCGCAGAGGCCGCCGCCCGGGACGCGGTAGTAGAGGCAGCAGCTGCGGCGCCGGAAGGCGGGGCCGGGCAGGAGCGTGCCGGTGCCCGCCAGGTCGGGGTGGGCGAAGAGCTCGGCGCCGAGCTCCAGGGCACGGCGGGCCGCGTCGGGGCGGCCGCCGCGCCGTGCCCAGCCGTGGAGTTCGCGCACGGCTCCGGCGAGCGCGGATCCCGCGTTGCCCCACAACAGTCCGTACGGGAGCGGGGTGTCGCGCCGGAAGGCGTCGGCGAGCGCCGGCAGGTGGCCGTACTGGACACTCTCGCGGATCCGCTCGGCCGTGCCGGGCAGCGCGCGCACGCCGTCGAGCAGCAGGTCGTCGGGCGCGCTCCGCCCGCCGTCCCACGAGAGCGCGTCCGGCGTGAGATCGGGCACCTCGCCGTGGAGCACGGCGGGCCCGAGCGCGATCGACCAGAGCCGGGCGACCAGGCCGAGGTGGGCGATGGAGGCGGCCGTGCGGCGCTCGGGGGCGCTCAGGCGGGCCTGGACGGTGTCGATCCTGGCCGTCAGCGGGCCGCCCTCCCCCGCGTACAGGCGCGAGAGCGGGAGGTGCCCGCCGCCGGGCGATCCGGTGCGCAGCGCGAAGAACCCGCCCACCGACGCCACCGCCGTCAGATCCACCGCTCGTCCCCTCTTTGACGTTTCACGCCGACAGCCGCGCACGGCCGTGAGACCTGTCGTCCGCCCGCCGGAATCCCGGCGATTCTTCCAGATTTTCTACCGAACATACGTTCGACTACTATGCGACATCCCACGGCGTCGAAGTGGCCGAGAAGATCTCATCACACCCCCGCCGACCAGCAGTTGTACTAAATGCCCGATGTATGGGCGACTTCTGGAGTAGACGCCTACTCCTATGGCAGTACGTGTCAATGCGTGCTCAAGGACGACGACGTGAGGCGATTCACGAGAGATCGTGGATGCATGAGTGCCCTAGCCCTGTCCGTGCTGCTGTCCCTGATCTCCGCCGTCGCCTACGCGGCCGCGGCGATCGTTCAGGAGCGCGTGGCCGCGGCCACCCCCGACAGCACATATCTCCGCCAGGGCGCCTGGTGGGTCTCCGTGGCACTCAACGGCCTGGGCGCGCTGCTGCACGTGGTGGCGCTCGCCTGCGGACCGCTCACTCTCGTCCAGCCGCTGGGCGCGCTGACCATAGTGTTCGCGCTCCCGATGGCCGCCGTGTTCGTACGGCGCAAGGCGGGGGCGGCGGCCTGGCGCGGCGCGATCATGGCGACCGCCGGTCTCGCGGGGCTGCTCGCGCTGACCACCGACGCGGACGCCGACTCGGTCGACGGCGGTCAGCGCCTGATCCTCGCGGCCGCCACCTTCGCCGGGATGGCCGTGCTCTTCCTCGGCTCGCGGGCGGTGCACAAGCCGGTGCTGCGCAGTGTGCTGCTCGCCGCCGCGGCCGGTGTCTCGTTCGGCATGGCCTCGGTCTTCACCAAAGTGGTGGCCGAGGACTGGAACGACGGGCTGAAGCTCAGCGAGGTGCCCAGCCTGCTGGCCATAGCCGTGCTCGCGGCGGCCGGTCTGCTGATCTCCCAGGCCTCCTACCGAGGGGCCGGGCTCGCCGCACCGCTGGCGACCGTGACGGTGGTCAACCCGGTGGTCGCGGCGACCGTCGGACTCACCCTGTTCGGCGAGGAGTTCCGGTACGGCACGGCGGGTCTGGCCATCGCTCTCGCCAGTGGCGTCGTGGCGGCGGGCGGTCTGATCCTGCTCACCACCGAGCGGATGAGCAGACCCGCGCGCCGCTCACGGACCGAACGGGCCGAACGGACCGAACGGACCGAGCCGCAGACGACCGGGCGGCAGACGACCGGGCCGACGGCCGGGCGGCAGACCCTGCCGGGCATCCCGGCGCCCGGTCAGAGCGCCGAGAGCGGCGACGGCGCGGGCGATCAGAGGCTGACGCCGCCCGCCCTCAGATAGGCCAGCGGGTCGATGTCCGACCCGTACGCGGGTCCGGTGCGGATCTCGAAGTGCAGATGCGGACCCGTGGCGTTGCCGGTGGAGCCCGAACGCCCGATCCGCTGACCGGTGTTGATCTGCTGCCCGGCCCGTACGTTCACGGCCGAGAGATGGGCGTACTGGCTGTACCGGCCGTCGGTGTGCCGGATGACCACCTGGTAGCCGTAGCTGCCGCCCCAGCCCGCCTCGACCACCTTGCCCGCGGCGACCGCGTGCACCGGGGTCCCGGTCGGAACGGGGAAGTCGACACCCGTGTGATAGCCGCTCGCCCAGGAGGCACCCGCCTTGTGGTACGGGGTGCTGGGGTCGGCGTCGACGGGCGCGCTGAACGCGGCGGTCCGGTGCGAGACCGGCACGGTCTCCTTGTGCGGCGCGGGCTGCTGCTTCGGCTTGGTCTGCTGCTTGGGCTGCGGCTTCTGCTTCGCGGGTGACGGCTTGTGCGGTGGCTGCGGGTGGGTCCTGGGCGGGGTCGCCCGGCCCGGTAACGCCAGGCGCTGGCCGGGCAGTATCAGGTCCGGATCGCCGCCGACGACCTCGCGGTTGTCGGTGTACAGCTGGTGCCAGCCGCCCTTGACCTGCTCGGTGCGCGCGATACGGGAGAGGGAGTCGCCGGGGACGACGGTGTACGAGTCGCGCTTGCCGGGCACCTTGGTCGGGCTCGCCTGCGCGGCGGTGTGCGGGGTGACGTGCGCGGTGGTGTGCGCGGTGTGCGGCTTCGTCGGCTGCGAGTGGCGCACCTGGACATGGACCGCGGCGGCCGGGTGGGCGGCGGCCCGGGTCAGTCCGGCCTCCCCCGAACAGACCGGCCAGGCACCGGGCCCCTGGTCCCCCAGTACCTTCTCGGCCACGGCTATCTGCTCGCTCCGGCCGGCCAGATCGGCGCGCGGGGCGTACTGCCGCCCCCCGTACGCCACCCACGTCGACTGGCTGAACTGCAGCCCGCCGTAATAGCCGTTGCCGGTGTTGATCTGCCAGTTGTCGGTGGACTCGCAGGCCGCGACCTTGTCCCAGACGTCCAGCGAGGCGGCGTGCGCCGTGCCCGCGCCGATCAGCGGCAGGGCCATGCCCGCACCGCCCGCCGTCACCGTCAGCGAGGCCCGGTTGATACGGCTCGGCTGATACCGCCGGTGCCGCCCGCGTACGGACATGGGTCCCCCCTCGAACGCTTCAGGAGCCGCCAAAGTAGGGGCTGCGAAGACACCGTGACAAGAGTGCGTACGGGAGTGCGTACGGGGCATCACGCGCGCCCCTGCCACGGGCTCGCGGGGCGCGTGCGACGGGAATGCCGCCCGGGTCGCGCGACTTGGACTCTTCCGTAGGGTTGACCGAGCAGCGCACCCGAGCACCGAGGAGCAGTGCCATGAGTGGAACAGCCCAGATCGGCGTCACCGGACTCGCCGTCATGGGGCGCAATCTCGCCCGTAACTTCGCGCGCAACGGCCTCACGGTCGCGGTGCACAACCGTACGGCGGCCAGGACCCGGGCGCTGGTGGAGGAGTTCGGCGACGAGGGCACCTTCGTGCCCGCCGAGTCCGCCGAGGAGTTCGTGGCCGCGCTGGAGCGGCCGCGTCGGCTGGTCGTCATGGTCAAGGCGGGCGAGGCGACGGACGCGGTGATCGAGGAGTTCGCGCCGCTGCTCGACGAGGGCGACGTCATCATCGACGGCGGCAACGCGCACTTCGAGGACACCCGCCGGCGCGAGCGCGAGTTGCGCGGGCGCGGTATCCACTTCGTGGGCGCGGGCGTGTCCGGCGGTGAGGAGGGCGCGCTGCACGGCCCGAGCATCATGCCGGGCGGCTCGACCGAGTCGTACGAGTCGCTGGGCCCGCTCCTGGAGAAGATCGCGGCGAAGGCGCCGGACGGAACGCCGTGTGTCACGCACGTCGGTCCGGACGGGGCGGGCCACTTCGTGAAGATGGTCCACAACGGCATCGAGTACGCCGACATGCAGCTGATCGCCGAGGCGTACCACCTGCTGCGCACGGTCGCCGGGTACTCCCCCGCCAAGATCGCCGAAACGTTCCGGGGCTGGAACACCGGGCGCCTCGACTCGTATCTGATCGAGATCACTGCGGAGGTGCTCGCACACGTGGACGCGGCGAGCGGCAAGCCGTTCGTCGACGTGGTGGAGGACCGGGCGGAGCAGAAGGGCACGGGGCGGTGGACCGTGCAGATCGCGCTCGACCTCGGGGTGCCCGTCTCCGGCATCGCCGAGGCGGTGTTCGCACGGTCGCTGTCGGGGCACGAGGATCTGCGCGAGGTGTCGCGCTCGCTGGCCGGGCCGTCGGTGCCCGCACTGGGTGAGGCCGAGGCGGAGGCGTTCGCGGCGCAGGTGGAGCAGGCGCTGTACGCCTCGAAGATCGTGTCGTACACCCAGGGCTTCCACCAGATCCGGGCGGGCAGCGAGCAGTACGAGTGGGGTGTCGACCTGGGCGCGGTCGCCTCGATCTGGCGCGCCGGGTGCATCATCCGGGCGGCGTTCCTGGACCGCATCCGGGCCGCGTACGACGCACAGCCCGAGCTGGTGAGCCTGCTCGCCGACAAGCGGTTCGGCGAGGAGATCGGGGCGGCGCAGGACGACTGGCGCGCGGTGGTCGTGGCGGCGGCGCGGCACGGGGTGCCGGTGCCGGGCTTCTCGGCGGCGCTCGCGTACTACGACGCGCTGCGCGCCCCTCGGCTGCCGGCGGCGCTGACGCAGGGGCAGCGGGACTTCTTCGGGGCGCACACCTACCGGCGGGTCGACCGCGAGGGCTCGTTCCACACGCTGTGGGGCGGGGACCGGACGGAGGTCTCGGCGGGGTGATTCGTCGGCCCGGGGGCGCGAAGCCCCCGGGCCTACGCCCTGCTCACACCAGCCGGGCCGCCGCCGCGAGCCCCAGGCGCGGGCTGGTCAGGACCGGGATCTGCGACGGGACCAGCTCGGTGGCGGGGGTCATGGACGCCTGGGCCAGGACGATGGCGTCCGCGTCCCGCACCTCCTCGATGGCCTCGGCGACCGCCCAGTGGTAGCCCACCGTGTCGCCGGACTCGAAGAGCTTCCACGCCCGGTCCACCAGGACCGTGCGCGGGGACACCTCTCGCCCGGCCGCGGCCGCCTCCTCGCGGAGCAGCGCCAGCGAGGAGGCCACCGTGGACTCCAGGGCGGCGATGACGACGACGCGGGGTCCGTGCGCGACCGCCGCGGCCGCCATCGGGCGGTCCACGCGCAGGACGGGGATGCCGAGTTCGGCACCGGCCGCCTCCGCGATCGCGCCGATCGTCGAGCAGGTGCAGAGCACGGCGGTCGCGCCCTCGGCCACCGCCTCGCTCAGAACCGTCCTGGTGGCCTCGGCCGCGCCGGACGGGCCGGCTCCCTGGGCCCGGCCGAGCAGTTCGGGGTAGACCAGGTGGCGCAGTCCGAGGCCGGGGTGGTCCTCGTCCCGCAGCGCGTCGAAGACCGGGACGTGCACCATCGCGGTGTGCAGAACGGTGAGCTCGCTCACTGCGGGTCCGTCTTGTCGCATGTCGGGGGCGGGCGCGTCGGCCATGGGAATCTCCCGGGTCAGTGCTGCGGGACGGGGGCGGGAAGCGGGGCGGTGTCCGAGGCCACCGCGTGCGGGCTGCGGCGCTGGTCGGTGCCCGGTACCGGGGCCGAGGCGTCGGCGCCGAGCTCGACGATCCGGTTGTCCGCGTCGACGTGGACGACGCTCGGCCGCAGGGTGCGCGCCTCGGCGTCGTCGACCTGCGCGTAGCTGATGAGGATCACGAGGTCGCCGGGGTGGACGAGGTGGGCCGCCGCACCGTTGATGCCGATCACGCCGGAGCCGCGCTCGCCCTCGATGACGTACGTCTCCAGGCGCGCGCCGTTGTCGATGTCGACGATGTGGACGAGCTCGCCGGGCAGCAGATCGGCGGCTTCCATCAGCTCGGCGTCGACCGTCACGGACCCCACGTAGTGGAGGTCCGCCTGGGTCACGGTGGCACGGTGGATCTTGGACTTGAACATGGTGCGCAGCACGGCGTCACTCCCAGCCAGACAAAAGGGTCGCGCCCCCGGTCGGGGTACGCGCCATCGCATGACAGGGTACGACCTCGGTCCGCCGCCATGGCCCCGGGCCTGCGCGGACATCTCAACAGCCGCCGCGGTTGGATGCCCCCGGGCGGCGGTGTGCGGCGCCGCGCGCATGCCCGGTCGCACGGGTCGAAGCGGTGGCGCCCGCTGCGGACGCCGGTCCGGCCCCGGGCTCAGTCGAACGGCTCGGGCTCCGGCGGCTCGGCCTCGTCGTCCCCGCCGCCCTGGTCCTGCGCCCGGCGGCCGACCACGGCCGCGGCGGCCGCCGCACTGCCCAGGAAGGCGAGGGCGACGGTCCACGGGCGGTCGAGGACGTGGCAGGTGGCGTGGTCGAGGGAGTAGCGCCCGGCCCCGGCGACGCCGATCGCGGCGGCCGTGAAGCCCAGGAACGCCGGGTACTCGAAGCCGCCGCCCTGGTTGAAGAACCCGGCGGGGGCGTGCACGGAGACCGCGCCCGCCATCGCGCCCGCCGCGGCCGCCCCCGCCACCGGGGTGGCGAGGCCCAGGGCGAGGAGCACGCCGCCGCCCGTTTCGCCGAGCCCGGCGGCCAGCGCGCTCTGCTTGCCGGGACGGAAGCCCATGTGCTCCATTCCGGCGGCGGTGGCGTCGAGCCCGCCGCCGCCGAACCAGCCGAAGAGCTTCTGGGTGCCGTGCGCCGCGAGGACCGCGCCGGTGCCCACCCGCAGGACCAGGAGTCCGAGGTCCCGTCGGTTGATGCAAGTCATGGCTGCCTCCCGCAGTGCAGATGCGTCGACGCGACGCGTACGCCGTGACGGACGTACGGGTTCCACTCTCCGGGACGGACGGCGCCGGGCCGCAGCGTTGCTGGGCCGTACGAGTCCCGGGGCTGCGGGTCAGCCCTCGCCCTGGGCCGTCTCGATTCCGCCGTGCAGATCGGCGGCGGCCTCGACGGCCGAGACCGCCGACGCGCACAGGCAGGCGAGGAGCGTGACCGCTATCAGCCGGGCGCCGCGCGAGCGCAGCGCGTCGGCGCCGGGGCGGCGGTCCAGGAGGGCGGCGACCCGGCGCGGCACCGGGCCCGCCGCCGCCGCGAGCACCGCGCGCGGCCGCGCCGCCGGAGCGCCCGCGCGGCTGGCGAGCGCGGCCCTGCCGATCGCGCGGGCGGCGAGCCTGCGGTCGCCGACGGCCCCGGCGGCGGCCTCGTCGGCGCAGCGCTCCAGGGCGTATTCGAGGGGGGCGCGCAGGGCGCGGAGCGCGGGGTGGCAGTGCCCGGCGAGTTCGGCGGCGGCGAGGAAGAGGTGGTGGCGGCCGCGCAGATGGGCCCGCTCATGCGCGAACAGGGCCTCGCGCTCGGCCGGTTCGAGGGCGCGGAGCATACCGGTGGTGACGACGATACGGCCGGGGCGGCCGGGCAGCGCGTAGGCGTCCGGGCACGGGTCGCGCAGCACGGCGAGCTCGCCGGTGCCGGGGGCGAGGCGGCGGTGCGCCGCGCGCAGCTCGGCGACCTGACGGCGGGCGGTGCGGATCAGGGCCACGCCGGACACGGCCAGCAGCGCGGTGGCCGCGCAGGCGGCGGGGAGCGCGATCGCGGCGGGCACCTCGCGCAGCGGCGTCACCAGGTTGCCCAGGGCCGCGACGAACCGCAGCCGCAGCGCCCCGGCCAGCGCGAGCAGGGCGAGCGCGGCCGTCGAGCAGGCGGCCAGACCGGTGGAGGCGGCGGCGAGCAGCCAGGCGGCGGGCCGGGGCGGCAGCGCCTCGGCGAGCCGCCGTGCGACCGGCACGGCCAGGAACGGCACGAGCAGCGGAATCCACACCGCGAAGATCATCCCCGGTCACCGCCCGACCGCGCCCGGCCCGACGCCCCGCGCCGGCCGGACGGCGTACGGGAGTCCGCGACGCCGTCCGTGACGTCCGCCACGACGGCCGCGTCCCCGTCGAGCAGGGTGCGCAGCAATCGCTCGTCCTCGTCGCTGAGCTGGGAGACGAAGCGGGCGAGGACCGTCGAGCGGTCCTCCTCCTTCGCGAGCTCCGTGTGCATCCGGCGGGCGGTGAGGCCGGGCGAGTCCTCGGTCGGGGTGTAGGCGTAGCCGCGGCCGGAGCGGCCCCGGGTGACGGCGCCCTTCTCGTAGAGCCGGGTGAGGATCGTCGTCACCGTGGTGCGGGCGAGGCTGCCGCCGAGCGCTCCCTGGACCTCGCCGGGCGTCAGCGGCCCGTCGGCCGCCCAGAGCGCGGCCAGCACGCCCGCCTCCAGCTCTCCGGCCGGGCGCCGCGCGTCACCACCCTCGCGACCTGCGAACCCACCGGTCCCGTCCATGACCCCCATGGGAACGTTCCTCCTGCATCATTCGTCTACAGTTCCGTAGACCGTCTACAACACTGTAGTCAGTCGGGCCCGCGCCACTCATGGCCCGCAGACCATTATGGGAGGGCCCGCCGCCATGGCCGTACCCCTGTTCACCGCCGCCCCGCAGGCCGTGAACGTTCTCGACGCCGGCTCCTTGCTGTCGGCGTTCGGCGCGATCGGCATCGCCGTCGTGCTCTTCGCCGAGACCGGGATGCTCGTCGGCTTCTTCCTGCCGGGCGACTCGCTGCTGTTCACGGCCGGGCTGCTGTGCGTCCCGGGCCAGCACGGACCGGTGTCGCTGTCGCTGCCGCAGGTCCTGATCGCCGCGGTCGCCGGCGCCCTGATCGGGGCGCAGGCCGGGTTCTGGATCGGCCGCCGAGGCGGCCGCGCGCTGCTCACCCGCAGCAGGTCCAAGAAGCTGCACGAAGGCGCGGCCCGCGCCGAGGAGCTGCTCGCCAAGTACGGCCACGCGAAGGCGATCGTGCTGGCCCGCTTCGTGCCCATCGTCCGCACGGTGCTCAACCCCCTCGCGGGCGCGCTCGGGGTCCCGACCAGGGTCTTCACGCTCTGGCAGGTGGCCGGCGGCACGGTGTGGACGGTCGGCCTGGTGCTCGGCGGCTACGCGCTGGGCTCCTCCATCCCCAACGTCGACCGCTATCTGCTGCCGCTGGTGGCGCTGGTGGTCGCCGTCTCGCTCACCCCGATCGCTCTGGAAGTTCTGCGCGCCCGCCGCGCCCGCACCGCCGAGGACGCCCGATAATGCACTTCGACAACGGCCTGTACACCTGGATCACCGAGCGGGCGCAGGACGCCCCGGGACCGGTCGACACCGCCATCCGGCTCTGGTCGGACTACGGCCTGGGGCTCTTCGCGGTGCTCATGGTCCTCGCCTGGTGGCGCGCCCGGCGCGAGGGCGGCGCCCGGCTCGCGATGGCGCTGGCGGCCCCGCTCGTGGTGGTCGCGGCGTACGTCGCCAACGATGTGTTCAAGATGATCGTCCACGAGCAGCGGCCGTGCCAGACTCTGCACGTGGTGACCGTCGAGGCCTGTCCGCCGCTGGGCGACTGGTCCTTCCCCAGCAACCACGCCGCGATCGCGGCCGCCGCCGCTGTGGCCGTGCTGCTCGCCGACCGGGCGCTGGCCTGGATCGCGGTGCCCGCCGCACTGCTGATGGCCGCCTCCCGGGTCTGGATCGGCGCGCACTACCCGCACGACATCGCCGTGGGCCTGGTCGTGGGCGCGGTGGTCGCCCTGGTGCTGACGCTGCTGGCCCGCCGGGCCGTGCCGCTCGTGGAGCGCCTGGGCACCACCCGGCTGCGTCCGCTGGTGGCGGCCCGGTGACCCGGGCCCGGCGCGTCGGCGCGGCGGTCTGCCTGCTGCTGTTCGTCCTGCTCGCGGTGGTCGTCGCCGTACGGGACGGGGCACCGCTGCCCGGCGACCGGGCCACCCACACCTGGTCGGTGGACCATCGGCCACCGGTGGCGCTCGCCGTGTTCCGCGCGATCACGGCCACCGGCGCCGGGGCGCTCCCCTATCTCCTGGTGGTGGGCGCCGGGCTGCTGGCCGGGCGGGACGCCCGCCAGCGGCTCTGCGCGGCCGCCGGGGCGCTCGCGGTGCTGGCCCTCGGCCAGGCCGTACGGCACGGACTGATGGCGGCCATCGCCCGCCCCCGGCCCAGCGTGGCCGACTGGGCCACCCACACCCACCCCTCCGGCTACTCCTTCCCCTCCGGCCACGCCACCACCGCCGCGCTGACGGCGGGTCTGGTGGCCGCCGCCGTGCTCTCCCGCTCGCGCTCCAGGGGCGCGCGCCTCGCTGTCGCGCTGGTCCTGGTGTGGGGCGCGGCGGTCGGGCTCTCCCGGGTCTACCTCGGGGTGCACTGGCTGAGCGACGTGGTCGCGGGCTGGCTGTTCGCCGCCGCGTGGCTGGCGCTCGGGGCGTGGGTGGGGGCGCGGCACGTACGGGCCGAGGCGCCGCGCGAGGACGCGGTTTCGGGTCCCTGACCGGCGTTCCGAAGGCGCCCGAGCCTCAGAGCGGACGACGGGGGTTCAAAGACAGGCTCTCAGCAGGCCGCCATGCACGCCGCGCAGTAGCGGTCGGCGTCGGTCAGGTCAGGGTCCGGCGGGGTCGCCGCGTCCGGGCGGCCGAGCACCCGGCCGCACATCGTCCTGGGTTCATCGGCGCTCATGACATGCCAGAGCAACGCGGCCCGGCCCGCCGCCCCGACCCCGGCGGGGTCCGGCTCGGCTCTCATCTCGTGCACAACAGGGTCCCTTCGGGGTCGGGCGATCGGGCAGGCGGAGCAAGGCGCTTCAGGCGGACTTGAAGAACGCGTTCCAGCCGCCTCCCGGCGCCTGACCGACCTCCAGCGAGCGCAGCTTGTCCAGCACGGCCGGGTGCTGGACGTCCAGCCAGTCCACGAACTGCCGGAACGACACCAGGCGTACGTCCTTCTTCCCGGCCATCGTCTTCAGCGCCTCCTCGACGGCGTCCATGTAGATCCCGCCGTTCCATTCCTCGAAGTGGTTGCCGATGTAGAGGGGTGCGCGGTTGGTCTCGTACGCGCGCTGGAATCCGGCGAGGTAGGACCGGGTCGCCTGCTCCCGCCAGGCCGGGTAGTTCGAGGGCATGCCACGGGTGGTGTTCTTCGACTGGTTGGCGAGGATGTTGTAGTCCATCGACAGGACCTCGAAGGAGTGGCCGGGAAACGGCATGGCCTGGAGCGGCAGGTCCCAGACCCCCTCCCGTTTCTGCGGCCACTTCTGGCTCCCGCCGGGCGAGGAGGCGTCGTAGCGCCAGCCCAGCTGCCGGGCGACGGGCAGCAGACTGTCCTGGCCGAGCAGGCACGGGGTGCGGCCGCCGATCAGTTCCCTGCGGTAGTCGAAGGGCAGCGGTTCGAGGTCGTGCCGGCCGGTGTTGGTCCGCCACTCGGTGACGAAGGAGACGGCCTGCTCCACCTCGCTGCGCCACTGGGCGGACGACCAGTTGGCCACCGAGCCGGGTCCGGCGCAGAAGTGGCCGTTGAAGTGCGTCCCGATCTCGTGTCCGTCGTACCAGGCCTCGCGTACGCACTTCAGCGTCTCGCGCAGATGCTCGTCGGTCAGATATCCGATATCGGAGGCGCCGACCGGGTTGTTCGGCGGCCGGTACAGCGACTTGCGCGATTCGGGCAGGAGATAGAGCCCGGAGAGAAAGAACGTCATCGAGGCGCCGTGGTCGCGGGCGAGTTCCAGAAAGCGTGGAAAGAGCCCGTTGCCGACTTCCCCGGCACCGTCCCAGGAGAAGATCACGAACTGCGGCGGAGTCTCGCCCGGTTCCAGCGGAAGCGGCTTGCCGGGCTGGTGCGGCTGGCGTCCCGTATCGGCTGTCGAACCGTCACCGATCAGCCTGACCTGCTGCTTTACCGGCGCATTAGGCGCGGCCGGATGACCTGGGCCCTTTCCCGTGCCCGGTGGCCGCCCGGAGTTCGGCGCGCCTTCCGTGCCGCATCCGGCGACCGTGGCCGCCACCGCCGCGCCAAGTCCGGCCCCGAGCAGTCCCCTTCGGCTGATCTCGCGCATCGTGTCTCCCGTCAGTCGTCCCGCGGACTCTTGATGTGTAGACCGGAGACTTCCGAATTAACCCGATATCCGATAGCCGCCTCAGCGTACGACTCGTTCAACGCCGTTCCCGGCAACAACAACGGGGCCACACCGGATTTCTCCGGTACGGCCCCGTGAATTCCCCGGAAGTCGGCAGGGGCAGCCCGCCATCGCCGCCACGACGCGCACACGGGCCGACAACTCCCGTACGCCTGAAGGCGACCGCACCGCGGCGACATGGCCGTACGAAACACTGAAGGCCGCCCTCGCATCTCTGCGAAAGCGGCCCTCCGACCTGCGTGAAACGCTGGTCGGGACGACAGGATTTGAACCTGCGACCCCTTGACCCCCAGTCAAGTGCGCTACCAAGCTGCGCCACGTCCCGGTGCCCGTCTGACCTGGGGTTTCCCCTGGCCGGTCGTGCATGAGAACCATACCTCACTCACGGCCGTGTTCCGGTACGGGGAGCGACGGCGGGGGACAATGGGCCCATGGAGACTTCTTCGCGCCGGGACCGGGACGCCGAGGGGCGGGCGCGCAACGCGCGGCCCAGGGACGGTCTGGGCCGCCCGCTGCCGTACGGGGCGCCCGGGGTGGAGCGCCAGCCCGAGGGGGTCGCGCGCACCCCGGACGAGACCGTGCGCGAGGCGCAGCGCCTGCTCGACGCGGGGATGCCGTTCCACGCGCACGAGGTGTTCGAGGACGCGTGGAAGTCGGGGCCCGAGAGCGAGCGCGAGCTGTGGCGCGGGCTCGCCCAGCTCGCCGTCGGCCTCACGCACGCCGCGCGCGGCAACGCCAAGGGCGGCGCCGCGCTGCTCGCCCGGGGCGCGGACTCGCTGGGGCGGTATGTGGGGATACCGCTGTACGGGATCGATCTGACCGGGCTGCTGGCGTGGGCGCACGAGCTGACCGACCGGCTGCCCGCGCCGGTGGACGCGGCGAAAGAGGCACCCCGGCTCACCCGCTGATCGCCCCTGCGTGGGGTCGCTCGCCGACCAGCACCACTTCCAGGGTGCGCGGGCCGTGCACGCCCTCCACCCGGTCGAGCTCGATGTCGCTGGTCGCGGACGGGCCGGAGATCCAGGTCAGCGGGCGCGTCGGGGCGAGCCGGGCCATCGCCTGCGGGACCGACGCGACGACTTGGTCCGGTACGCGTACGACGCAGATGTGGTGGTCGGGGATGAGGGTGATCCGGCGTCGCCCCTGGTCCGGGCTCCCGTCGAGGACGATCGTGCCGGTCTCGGCGATGGCGAGCGCGCAGCCGGTCACCACGCTGTCCACCGCGTCGAGTTCGGCCGGGGTGGACACGGCCCGGTCGTGGACGCGTACGGGATCGGCCGCGCTCAGCCAGTGCGCAGGCAGCGCGGGCGGCACCAGGACCGTGGCCGCACCGCGCTCGGCGAGCAGCCGCATGAGCAGCGTCGGCAGACCGCCGTCGTCCACGCGGTGCACGATCGCGCGGTAGTCGGCCAGGTTCTCGTGCAGCAGATCGACGAGGGCCCCGGGGTCGTCTGGGGCATGGCTCGCGAGGTAGTCGCGGGTGGGTCCGGGGGCCTCGCGGGCGTCGGACACGGCCGTGCGGACGCGGGCCAGGATGCGGTCGCGGGAGTTCATCGGCCGCTCCTCTTCCACCGTCGGGAGTTCATCGGCCGCTCTTCCTCCACCAGTCGCGAAACGATTCCTCGGGCATCTCCGGCAGGGCGCGGCTCTCGGTCCACGCTCCGGCGCCGGGCGCCTTCCTCGGGTGGAACCGGCGCGTCCGGGTCGCCGCCCGCTCGGCCGCCGCCATGACCGCAGGCCGGTCCATGGCCCAGCTCGCCGCCTTCATGGCCGCCTTCTCCAGGCGGTGGCCCTTACCGCCCTGTTCCGCCACCCGCTCGCGCAGATGCACCAGCACCTCGGGGATGTCGATGGCGACCGGGCACACCTCGTAGCAGGCGCCGCACAGGGACGAGGCGTACGGCAGCGAGGCATCGATCTCGCTCGCGGTGCCCCGGAGTTGGGGGTTGAGGATGGCGCCGATGGGGCCGGGGTAGACCGAGCCGTACGCATGGCCGCCGGCCCGTTCGTACACCGGGCACACATTGAGGCAGGCCGAGCAGCGGATGCAGCGCAGCGCCTGGCGGCCCACCTCGTCGGCGAGGGTGTCGGTGCGGCCGTTGTCGAGCAGGACGAGGTGGAAGGCCGAGGGGCCGTCGCCGTCCGTGGTGCCGGTCCACATGCTGGTGTACGGGTTCATGCGCTCGGCGGTCGAGGAGCGCGGCAGCGTCTGGAGGAAGACCTCCAGGTCGCGCCAGGTGGGGACCACCTTCTCGATGCCCACGACCGAGATCAGCGTCTCGGGCAGGGTCAGGCACATCCGGCCGTTGCCCTCGGACTCCAGGACGACGAGAGTGCCGGTCTCGGCGACCATGAAGTTGGCGCCCGACACGGCGACCTTGGCGCGCAGGAACTTCTCGCGCAGATGCAGCCGGGCCGCCTCGGCCAGCTCGGCGGGCGTGTCGCCGAGTCCGTCCGGGGCCGCTCTTCCCCAACTTCCCATCTCCTGGCGGAAGATGTCGCGGATCTCGCCCCGGTTGCGGTGGATGGCGGGCACCAGGATGTGCGACGGGAGGTCGTCGCCGAGCTGCACGATCAGTTCGGCGAGGTCCGTCTCGTACGCGGCGATGCCCTCGGCGGCGAGTGCTTCGTTGAGGCCGATCTCCTGGGTGGCCATCGACTTGACCTTGACGACCTCGCGCTCGCCGGTGGCCTTGACCAGGTCGGCGACCAGGCGGTTGGCCTCGGCGGCGTCGGCGGCCCAGTGGACGGTGCCCCCGGCGCGTACGACGGACTCCTCCAACTGCACCAGGTAGCGGTCGAGATGGCGCAGGGTGTGGTCCTTGATCTGCTTTCCGGCCTCGCGCAGCTGCTGCCAGTCGGCGAGTTCGGCGACCGCTGTGGCGCGTTTGTCGCGGATGGTGTGGGTGGCGTGCCGGAGGTTGGCGCGCAGGGTGGCATCGTGGACCGCTGCCTTGGCCGCTGCCGGGAAGGCGGGCATACCGACGAACGTACGGCTCATACGTGGGGCTCCGCTTCCGTACTGGCCAGGATCTCGGCGAGGTGCAGCGCGCGCAGCGGGCTGCCTTGGCGGCGCAGGATGCCGCCGAGGTGCATCAGACAGGAGCTGTCGGCGCCGCACAGCACCTCGGCGCCGGCGCTCAGCGCGCTGTCCACCTTGTCGCCGCCCATCGCGGCCGAGACGTCCGGGTTCTTGAGGGCGAAGGTGCCGCCGAAACCGCAGCACTCCTCGGCGCCGGGCAGTTCCCGCAGCTCCAGGCCCTTGACCGCCTCCAGCAACCTGCGCGGCCGCTCCCCGAGACCCAGCATGCGCAAACCATGGCAGGACGGGTGATAGGTGACGGCGTGCGGGAAGTACGCGCCGACGTCCGTGACGCCGAGGACATCGACCAGGAACTCGGACAGCTCGTACACGCGCGGCACCAGCGATCCGGCGATCGCGCCGAGCTCCGTGCCCCGGCCCTCGGCGGCCGCTTTCCGGGCGATCCGGGGGTAGTTGTCGCGGACCATCGCCGCGCACGAGCCGGAGGGGGTGACCACATGGTCGTACCCCTCGAACACCGCGCCCATCCGGCGCACCAGCGGCTCGGTCTCGCGGCGGTAGCCGGTGTTGAACTGGGCCTGTCCGCAGCACGTCTGGCCGGGCGGGAAGTCGACCTCGACGCCCAGGCGTTCGAGGAGTCTCACCGTCGCGATGCCCGTGGCCGGGTACACCGCGTCATTGACGCAGGTGACGAAGAGTGCGACACGCATGGTCGGAGGATAGGCGGTGGCTGTCGGCCCCGGTAGGGCTCGCCGTTCCGCGGCGCGTACGGATGCGGCAGACTCGGGGCCGTGAGAAAGATCTATGTCATCGGCATCGGGGCGGGCGACCCCGACTATCTGACGCTCCAGGCCGTCAAGGCGCTGAACAAGGCGGATGCCTTCTTCATCATGGAGAAGGGCGAGGAGAAGTCCGATCTGACGCGGCTGCGCCGGGACATTCTCGACGCGCATGTCACCGGTCGCCCGTACCGGCTCGTGGAGGCGCGCGACCCCGAGCGCGACCGCAAGACATCGGACTACTCGCCCGCCGTCGACGACTGGCGGCGCCGCCGGGCCGATCTCTACGAGCGGTTCATCGTCGACGACCTGGCCGAGGACGACTGCGGCGCGTTCCTGGTGTGGGGCGATCCGGCGCTCTACGACTCCACGCTCGGCATCCTGGAGGAGATCCTGGAGCGCGGCGCGGTCACGTTCACCTATGAGGTGGTGCCGGGCATCAGCAGCGTCTCGGCGCTGCTCGCCAAGCACCGCACGGGGCTGAACCGGGTGGCCCGGCCGGTGCAGATCACCACCGGGCGGCGGCTCGCGGAGGGCTGGCCGGACGCGGTCGACGATGTGGTGGTGATGCTGGACGCCCGGCAGGCCTTCACCCGCCATCTCGACCAGGAGCTCTACATCTACTGGGGCGCGTACGTCGGCACGCCGGACGAGATCCTGGTGCAGGGGCGGCTGGCCGAGGTGTCCGACCGCATCGAGGAGCTGCGGGCCAAGGCGCGCGAGCGCAAGGGGTGGATCATGGACACGTATCTGCTGCGGCGCGACTGAGCAGCGCGAGCACACCGTCCACATCGACTGCCGTACGCACCCCGGCGGGCGGCTCCGGGCGCCGGACCACCACGACGGGCAGGCCGAGTTCGCGGGCGGCGGTGAGCTTGGCGGCGGTGGCCGGGCCGCCGCTGTCCTTGGTGACGACGACGTCGACGCGGTGTGTACGCAGCAGCAGGCGCTCGCCGTCGAGGGTGAACGGGCCCCGGTCCAGGAGGAGTTCGCAGTTGCGGGGTGTCGGCGGCTGGGGCGGCTCGACGGATCGGACGAGGAACCACAGGCCGTCGGTGGCGGCCCCCGGTACGGCGAAGGCCGCGAGGCCCAGGCGGCCGGTGGTGAGGAAGACGCGGGTGCCGAGCGCCGGGAGCAGGGCGGCGGCCTCCTCCAGGGTGCGCACCTCGTGCCAGCGGTCGCCGGGGCCGGGTGTCCAGCCCGGGCGGCGCAGGGCGACGAGCTCGACGCCGGTGGCGCGGGCCGCCTCGGCCGCGTTCGCGCTGATGCGCTCGGCGAAGGGGTGGGTGGCGTCGACGACGGTGGTCACCCGATGCTCGCGGATCCAGCGCGCCAGCCCGTCGGCGCCGCCGAACCCGCCGACGCGCACCTCGCCCGCCGGTGTCCGGGGTGCGGCGACGCGTCCGGCGAGCGACGCGGTGACGCGGACGCCCCCGCCGTCGACGAGCCGCGCGGCGAGCTCCCGCGCTTCGGCGGTGCCGGCGAGGACCAGGACGTGCGGAGCGGCGACCATGGGGCGAGGATAGTCGCTGCTCAGCGGCGGTGTCGGGGCTCTCGCGGCAGGTCGGGTGCCGCGCCTTTCTCACCACGTGAGGTGCAGAGCCTCCGGGGAGCGGTGGATCATCGTCGGCCGCATCGTCACCGGCACGTCCGGCGCGAGCCGCAGCCCCGGCAGCCTCGTCGTCAGCAGCTCCACCGTGACCCGCAGCTGTTCGCGGGCCAGCTGGGAGCCGGGGCAGCCGTGGACGCCGTGGCCGAAGGAGAGATGGCGGGACGGCTGGCGGGTGATGTCGAAGACGTCGGGGCGTTCATGGCGGCGGGCGTCCCGGTTGGCGGAGCCGAACGCCACGAACACCACGGCGCCGGTGGGCAGTTCGGTGCCGGAAAGCAGCACCGGGCGGGTGGTGATACGGCGGAACCCCTGGAGCGCCGTGTCGTAGCGCAGTGCCTCCTCGATCGCCGCCGGGATCAGCTCCGGCTTCTCGCAGAGCAGTTCCCACTGCGCGCGGTGGCGCAGCAGATGCAGCACCGTCGTACCGATCTGCGCGGTCGTCGTGAGGTGTCCGGCGAGCAGGAAGTTCTGGAGGTGGGCGACGAATTCGTGGCGCTCCTCCAGGGTCAGCTCGCCGCTGTCGGGCGTCGACAGTGCCGCGAGCAGGGCCGTGCACAGGTCGTCGCGCGGGCGCACCCGCCGCGCGCGTACGTAGGTGTCGAGCAGCTGCTGCATCGTCACCACGTCCCGCGCGGCCGCTATCTGGTCCGCCTCGTCCATCGGGCGGAACAGCAGCTCCTCGGCCCGGTGGCCGCCGTGCACCGCGACCGGCACGTCCACCGGGTCGAGCCCGATCAGGCGCCCGATCACGTCCCCGGGCAGCACCCGCGCGTACCGCGCCATCAGCTCCACCTGGCCGCTCGCCTCGAACGACTCCACGAGTGCGGTCGCACGCTCCACGAGATACGGGACGACGGACGCGACCCGGGCGGGCGAGAGGCCGTGGACGTGCGGGGCGCGCAGTCGCTGGTGCTGGGGGCCGTCCGAGGTCACCACGACCGGGCGGCCGCCGAAGCCCATGCCGAGCTCGGCGAGGACGGCGGGGCCCGGGATCACGTCCGGGCGCAGCGCGTTGGCCGAGGAGAACGCCTCGGGCCTGCGCAGCACTTCCCGTACATCCGCGTCGCGGGCGACCAGCCAGGCGTCCAGTTCGGGGACGAAGGTCAGCCCCTCGGCCTGCCGGGCGCGCGCGTAGTGCGGATAGGGGTCGCGCTGGAGCGCGTCGAGCCGTGCGTGCTCATGCCTGTCCACAGGCTCATCGTGGACGAAGCGCCGCCGTCACGGAAGAGCACCGGTGGGCCTGACGCACGGTGCCCGGTGCGGAGCGCGGCCGCCGGGCCCGGGGAAGAGGGTCCGGCGGCCGCACCGCGCGCGTCAGGCGTCGGGATCCAGCACCCGGATGAGCCGGGTGACCGCCTGGACCATCGCCTGCCGCCCGACCGTGAGATAGCTGCGGGCGTCCACCGCCTCCGGGTGGGCGGCGAGATACGCGCGGATCGCGTCGGTCATGGCGACGTTCAGCGCCGTACCGATATTGATCTTGGCCATGCCGCCGGTGACCGCCGCCGCGAGTTCGTCCTCGGGGACGCCGGAGGAGCCGTGCAGGACCAGCGGGACGTGCAGGGCCGCGTCCAGCCGGGACAGCAGGGCGTGGTCGAGCGAGGCCGTGCGGGTGGTCATCGCGTGGGTGTTGCCGATGGCGACGGCGAGCGCGTCGACGCCGGACTCGGCGACGAAGGCCCGCGCCTCCTCGGGGTCGGTACGGGCCCCCGCCGCGTGGGCGTCCAGCGGGGGCGCGCCGTTCTTGCCGCCGACTTCGCCCAACTCGGCCTCGATCCACAGCCCTTGGGTATGCGCCCAGTCGGCGGCGGCGCGGGTCGCGGCGAGGTTCTGGTCGTACGGCAGATGCGCGGCGTCGTACATCACCGAGCTGAACCCGGCGTCGGCGGCCTGGCGCAGCAGGTCGTCGCGCTTGACGTGGTCGAGGTGGAGCGCCACGGGCACGGCGGCGGCCTCGGCGGCGGTGACGGCGGCCCGGGCGAGCGGCAGGACCCGCCCGTAGCGGAACTTCACCGCGTTCTCGCTGATCTGCAGGACGACCGGCGAGTTCGCGGCCTCGGCGCCGGCGATGACGGCCTCGGCGTGTTCGAGGGTGATGATGTTGAACGCGGCGACGGCGCTGCGCTTGGCGGCGGCGTCGGTGACCAGGACCCCGGTCCGGGCGAGTGGCATCGTGCTTCCCCTGTTCTCTGCTCGTTTCCGTCTCTCCGGGGGCTCAGGAGCCGTCGAGGATCACCGAGCGGGTGAGGTGGCGCGGGCGGTCCGGGTCGAGGCCGCGGGCCGCGGCGACCGCGACGGCCAGGCGCTGCGCGCGTACGAGCTCGGCGAGCGGGTCGAGGTGTCCGGCCACCCACTGCGCGCCGGTCGCCCGCACCTGCTCGGCGAGCCCGTCGGGCGCCTCGCCGAACATCCAGGTCGCGGTGGTGTGCGTGGAGATGCTGATGGGGCCGTGGCGGTACTCCATGGCCGGGTACGCCTCGGTCCACGACAGCGATGCCTCGCGCATCTTGAGCGCGGCCTCCTGGGCGAGCCCGACCGTCCAGCCGCGCCCCAGGAACGTGAACTGGTCGCGCCCGACGAGCCCTTCGGGCAGCGGCTCGGCCAGCGCGGTGCGCGCGTCGGCGACGGCCTGCTCGGGGTGGAGTCCCAGATGGGCCCGGAGCAGGGTGAGCGCGGTGGTGGCGAAGCGGGTCTGGACGACGGACTCCTCGTCCGCGAACTCCAGCACCACCACGTCGTCGGCGGCGTGCATCACCGGCGTCTGCGGGTCGGCCGTGACGGCGGTGGTACGGGCCCCGCCGCGCACCCGGCCGAGCAGTTCCAGGACCTCGGTGGTGGTGCCGGAGCGGGTGAGCGCGACGACCCGGTCGTACGTACGGCCCATCGGGTACTCGGACGCGGCGAAGGCGTCGGTCTCGCCCTGACCCGCGGACTCGCGCAGGGCTGCGGCCGCCTGGGCCATGAACAGCGAGGTGCCGCAGCCGACGATCGCCACCCGCTCGCCCGGCGCGGGCAGGGCGTCCTTGTGGTGCACGGCCGCCTCTGCGGCGCGCTGCCAGCACTCGGGCTGGCTGCTGAGTTCGATCTCGACATGGCTCATGCCGGGCCCCCAAACTCTGGATGCGTGTTTGTGCAAAATATAGCTAGCTTTCGAGCACAATCAAGCATCTGGAGGTGAGCTAAAGTCATCACGGACCGTGACGACGGCGAGATGTGCGAGAGAGAAGAGGTTGCGGATGTCGCGCGACGCCCGCTGGCAGGCGCTCCTTGAACTGCTCGTGGAGCAGGGCCGCCTCGACGTGGAGGAGGCGGCGACGGCGCTCGGCGTGTCGGCCGCCACCATCCGACGCGACTTCGACCAGCTCGCCGAGCAGCAGATGCTCGTACGCACGAGGGGCGGTGCGGTCGTCCACGGTGTGTCGTACGAGCTGCCGCTGCGCTACAAGACGGCGCGCCAGGCCTCGGAGAAGCAGCGCATCGCGAAGGCCGTGGCGGATCTGATCGCGCCGGGCGAGGCGGTCGGGCTCACCGGCGGCACGACGACGACCGAGGTCGCGCGGGCACTCGCGGTACGGCCCGAACTCGCCACGGGGTCACCGGCGTTGACGATCGTGACCAACGCGCTGAACATCGCCAACGAGCTCGCGGTGCGCCCGCAGTTCAAGATCGTGGTGACGGGTGGAGTCGCCCGCCCCCAGTCGTACGAGCTCACCGGGCCGCTGGCCGGGGGCGTACTGAATCAGATCACCATGGACGTGGCCGTGCTCGGGGTCGGCGCGTTCGACGTGGTGCACGGGGCGACGGCGCACGACGAGGACGAGGCGGGTATCAACCGGCTGCTCTGCGAGCGGGCCGAGCGGGTTGTCGTCGCCGCGGATTCCACGAAGTTGGGGCGGCGGACGTTTGCGCGGATCTGCTCCACCGGGCAGGTCGGCACCCTCGTCACGGACTCGGGGGTGCCGGAGGAGACGGCGGCTCTGTTCGCCGACGCGGGGGTCACGGTGCTGGCCGTTTGAGCGTCGGCGTTTGACTGCGGGCCGTCTCGGGCTGGTCGCGCCCACGCGGCGGAGCCGCATAAAGACACAGCCCCGCGCCCCTGAATGCTCGCCAGCACGTAAGTCGACGGGGCGTCAGTCCAGGCCCAAGGCCGGGAGCAGTACCGCCTCCAGGAAGTCCGGTAGTGCGGACTCGTCCGTGAAGCGGTCCTCGAAGAGGCGTTCCACTCGTAGGACGCCCATGAAGGCGGGGGCGACGAAGGCCGTCGCGCGGTTGTCCGGGGACACCTCGCCGCGTTCGACTCCCCTGCGCACCATCGCGTCCAGTGCGGCGATCTCCGGGTTGAGGACGGTCTCGCGCAGTGCCTCGCGCAGGTCGGGGTGCATCACGTACGCCTGGCCGACCGCCTCCATCAGCGCGGTGTCGCGGCCCTTGCCGCGCGACGCGGCGCGGGCCGCCTCGCGCAGGTCGCCCGCGAGCGTGCCCGTGTCGATCCCGGTGAAGAACGAGCAGCGGCTCCGGCCGAGCGCGGCCGTGACCAGGACCGGCTTGGACTTCCACTGGCGGTAGAGGGTGGCCTTGCCGCACTTGGTGCGGGCGGCGACACCCTCCATGGTCACGGCGTCGTAGCCGCCTTCCCGCAGCAGGTCGAGCACCGCCTCGTACAGCTCCAGCTCCCGTTCGGGGCTGAGCTTGCTGCGGCGTGCGGCGGCCGTCGCGGCCTGCGTCGACATCGCGTCCCTCCGGTGCGTGGGGCAGTGCTCCTGCACGTACGAGAGTAGGCCCCGCTCAACCGAGACGCAAACGTATCGAGACGTTTGCGTCTCGATGAAATCCGATCTAGCCTTCCTACGTTTGCTTCCGCTGTTTGCTTCCGCTTTCATGCTCGATTTCGTCTCAGAGGGGCCGGAGAATGGCTGCCGGTATACGTCCAGGGACCCGGCGTCCCACTGGACCGGAGACGACCGGTACCCCCCGGCCGCCCCTGGTGCGCGAGCTGCTGCTCGTGACCGCGCTCTTTGTCGTGTACAAGTTCGGCCGCCAGCTGGCCAACGGCCACGAGGACAGCGCCTTCCGCAACGCCGACCGCGTCTGGGACTGGGAGCGCGCGCTCCATCTGCCCGGCGAGTCCTCGGTGCAGCAGCTCCTGCTCCACAACGACGATCTGATCCGCGTCGCCAACACCTTCTACGCGACCGTGCACTTCCCGGCGACCGTCGCCTTCCTGATCTGGCTGTACGTGCGCCGGCCCGCCCACTACCTGTGGTCGCGCCGGGTCCTGGCGCTGGTGACCTCGGCCGCGCTCGCGCTGCACATCCTGGTGCCGCTGGCACCGCCCCGGATGCTGGCGGCGGCCGGTCTGGTCGACACCGCGCAGGTGTACGGGCCGTCGGTGTACGCGTCGACGCCGGACACCGACACCATGGCCAACCAGTTCGCGGCGATGCCCTCGCTGCACTTCGGATGGGCGCTGATGGTGGCGATCGGGCTGATCGCGGCGACCCGGAGCCGGTGGCGGTGGCTGTGGCTGCTGCACCCGCTGCTCACCCTGCTGGTGATCGTCGGCACCGCCAACCACTACTGGCTGGACGCGATCGTCGCGACCGCGCTGCTCGGTGCCGCCCTGTACTTCGTGCCCCGTCCGACGCGGGCGGCGCGCAGCACCGTCGTCCGCGTCCAGCGGGCCCCCTCGCCACGGCCGGCCGAGCCCGCCGTGGCCCCCCAGACCGCCCGTGCCCCGGAATCTGCCCTGACCTCCGGGCGCACGGGCGCCTCCTTCGAGCCGGAACGTCAGCTCGTCGACGCACCGCACCTCGCGGAGGCGCTGCGATGAACGAGTCGGCCGTTCTCGCCATCGTGCTCTCGCTCGCCTCGGCCGCCGGGTACGCGCTGGCCGCCGTCGGCCAGTCGCGGCTCGCCTCGGCCAACGCGGGCGGCTCGATCCTCACCCTGCTCGCCCGGCCGCAGTGGTGGTGGGCCGTCGGACTCAACGCGGGCGGCGCGCTGATGCACGTCGCCGCGCTGCACTACGGCCCGCTCACCCTGGTCCAGCCGCTGGGCGCGCTCACCCTGGTCGCGGCGCTGCCGATCGGCGCGTACTACGAGCGGCGCCGGGTGAGCCGGCGCGAGTGGCGCGGAGCCGCCTGGACGCTGGCGGGTCTCACCGGTCTGATCGCGGTGACCGGTCCCGCGACGCCCGGGGACGCGCTGAGTCTGCGCGAGAGCCTGGCCGTCGCGGCGGCCACCGTGGCCCTGATCGGCGTGACCGCCCGTGCGGGCGCGGCGCGCGGTGGCCTCGGCCACGCCACCGCGTCCGGGGTCGCCTCGGGCGTGGCCTCCGCGCTCACCCAGACCGTCACCGCCTCGCTCGCCCGTGAACTGCCGGGCGGGCCGCTGGCCTGGTGGCAGACGACGCTGATCGCCGCGCTGGTGGCGACGTTCGCGGTGGGCGGGCTGCTGCTGTCGCAGGCCGCGTTCCGGGGCGGGCTGGCGGCCCCGCTCGCGGTGGTGAACCTCGCCAACCCGGCGGCCGCCGCCGTGATCGGTGTGGCGCTGCT
Organism: Streptomyces sp. NPDC048696; assembly: GCF_043198895.1. NCBI lineage: Bacteria > Bacillati > Actinomycetota > Actinomycetes > Kitasatosporales > Streptomycetaceae > Streptomyces > Streptomyces sp. NPDC048696. The sequence goes on from NZ_JBICVJ010000010.1 coordinate 275,903, forward strand.
CGGCGAGCGTTTCCACGGCGGGCCACTCGGCTGGCTCACGGCAGCGGCCGCGTCGGCGGTCGCCGCACGGGGTGTCCTGATGCTGACCGGCGCGCAGCCTGCGGCAGCGGTCGTCCCGTCACCGCGCGCCCCGGAGCGCGCACGCGTCCAGGAGCCCGCCCACACTCCGGAATCCGCCGGCGCCCCGGAGTCCGCCCGCATCCCGGATGCCGCCCTCGTCCCGCAGCCCGTCCTCGCCCCTGAATCCGCCGTCGCGTCAGCCTGAACTCAGGCCGCGCGCCCGCCGGTACGCGTACGGCTCACCCCGTCACCTGCCGGAGCAGCGCCGTCGTCAGCACCGCGCCGATGAGCGCGAGCGGCAGCGGCGCCCGGTAGGCGCGCAGGCCGACCGCTGCCGCCAGACCCCCGAGGACCGTGGCGTCGACGTCACACCAGCCCGGGCCCGCCACCTCCACGACCACGAACCCGGCGAGCAGCGCGGGCGCGAGGAGGGCGAGCGCCGAGCGGGTGCGGGGCGGGAGTTCACGTCCGCCGAACAGGGCCGGGCCGACCGCCTTGAGCGCGAATCCGAGCACCGCGACCGCGCCGATCGCCGTCCAGACCGTTGTCGCCGTCATCGGACGGCCTCCTTGGTGGTGCGCAGGGCGAGCAGCGCGGCCGTCGCCGCGCCGATCAGGGACGGGCCGGTCGGCAGGACGAAGAGCAGCGACGCGGCGACGGCCCCGCCGAGGGCCGCGGGCAGCCGGCCCGCGCGGTCCCGGCGTACCTCGTCGAAGAGCAGCACCACGAACAGCGCGGGCGTGAGCACGTCGAGGCCGAGGGTGTGCAGGAGTTCGGGGTCGGGCGCCACGGCGACGCCGAGCGCGGTGCCGACCACCCAGGCGGGCCACTGGACGGCGGTCGCGCCCAGCAGGAACGGCCGGTCGAACCGGCCGCCGCCGAGATGCGCGGCCGCCCAGGAGCCGTCGACCACCGCCTGCCCCTCAAGGGCGCGGCGCAGCGGTCCGCCGCGCAGATCGCGGGCGACGGCTATCCCCATCGGCACGAACCGTACGTTGACGAGGGCCGCAGCGACCACGGCCGCGACCGCTCCCCCGCCCGCCCCGAGCGTCGCCGCCAGCGCGAACTGCGCGGAGCCCGAGAAGACGACGAGCGAGCACACGACGGGCGCGACCGGACCCCACCCCTGTGCCTGACTGATCGCCCCGAAGCTGATGGCCAGCAGGAACGCGGCCGCCGCGAGTCCGGTACCGGCCCTGAGCCCCGCGTGGAAGCGTTCGCGCGGTATCTCGCCGCCGTGGACGGGAAGTTCACTGTGCATGCGGGCACTCTAACAACTAAACAGCGTTTAGCTCGTTATGTTTTTTCGGACGCCGCCTAAGATGGAGCCGTGAGCGAGAAGCAGCCAACCGACACGCAGCCCTCCTTCGTCGGCGGCCACCCGGTCCTCGACTTCGCCAACACCATCGCCTGGCGCACCGACACGACCCGCCGCGTCGACCGGGTGCCCGGCGGCGCGGCCGACTGGCGGCGCTGGGCCGTCATGGCCGGACTGCTCGACCCGGCGCCGGACCACGCACTCCCTTCCACGGAACGGGAGTTGGCCGACCTGCTCGATCTGCGCGGCGCGCTCGAAGCCGTCCTGGACGCCTTCGCGGACGGGACGCCGCCGCCCGCCCCCGCCTGGGAGACGCTGCGCCGGGCGATCCTGCGGGCCCGGGAGGCGGCCGCCCTGCCGCGTGCGCTGCCGCTGCGGTGGGAGCCCGGCGCGCGCGGACTGACTGATCTGCGGCACGCCCTGGCCCTGCGCGCCGAGGAACTGCTCGGCGGCGACGGCCTGTCCCGGGTGCGCCGCTGCGCGGGACCCGGCTGCGGCTGGTTCTTCCTCGACCGCACGCGCGGCGGCACCCGCCGCTGGTGCAGCTCCGGCGACTGCGGCAACCGTGACCGCGCCCGCCGCCACTACGCCCGCACGCACCACCAGGCGTGACCGGGACGCAGTACGCAGTACGCGAAGGGGCCGCACCAGAGACATCCGGTGCGGCCCCTGCCGTGCGGCCGTACGACGTAGGCGGCTCAGCCGAGCGTGACCGTGAGGCCCCGGGCGGTGGAGACAGAAGCCGTCCTGACCTCCGTCACTCCCGTCGCCGCGTCGTACAACCAGCCCGAGCCGGCCGCCGCGAGCTCCTGCGCGGAGCCGTAGCGGTGCAGCCGGTCACCGTGCACGGCGACCGCGGCGGGGGCGGACTTGGTGTGGACCGTGAAGCGGTACGCGCGCGTGGCGGGCTTTCCGGTGTAACTGCCCACGCTGGGGCCGACGTTGATGACCGAGCCGCGTCCCGTCGCCCGCACCTCGACCCGCTGGGTGGCCGACGAGCCCTGGGCGAACTGCCGGGTCACCCCGTCGTCCTCGTACAGCGTGTACGCGGACTTCCCCGCCTGCGGGTAGATGTCGTAGTCCAGCTCGCCCTTGTCCCGGGTCTGCCAGGACACCGTGCCCTTGGGCCACATCGGCACGATCGACCCGCCCTTCACGAACAGCGGCAGGGTGTCGAGCGGCGCCTTGTAGCCGTCGAGGGTGGTCGGGCCCTGGTAGGTCTTCCCGGTCCAGTAGTCCGTCCAGCTGCCCTTGGGCAGATAGATCCCGTTCCGTACGTCGGTGTCGCTGTAGACCGGCGCGACCAGGAAGTCCGGGCCCGCCAGGAACTCGTACTTGGCGTTCGGGCCCAGCGCCTGCGGGTCGTCCGGGTACTCCAGGGAGAGCGGGCGGACCGCGCCGACGCCGGTCTTCGTGGCCTCCTTGGAGAGCCCGTACATGTACGGGATCAGCCGCTCCTTCAGCTGAAGGTACTTGCGGTTGATGGACGTGTACGGCTCGCCGTCCAGCCAGGGCTGCTGGTCGTGCGGCTTGTGGGTGGTGAGGTCGCTCGCCCAGCCGTCCATGGTCATGACCGTCGGCAGGAACGCCTTCCACTGGAGGTCGCGTGTGTACATCTTCGGGTCGTGGGCGAAGATGCTGCCGACGTCGCCGGTGTTGTAGGCGATGCCGGAGAGCGTGGCGCCCGCGTACGTCGGGATCTGCCAGCGGATGTAGTCCCAGCTGAGCTTCTGGTCGCCGCTCCACAGGACGCCGCAGCGCTGGGCGCCCGACCAGGAGACCGGCAGCCAGACGAAGCCGCGCGCGTCGCTGTTGTCCTCGATGCCCGCCTTGGCCTGGTCGCAGGCGTTCAGGGCGAAGCCGTAGCCGTTGCCGACCCAGGCGACGTCGAGCTTGGCGACCCGCTGGCCCGCCTTGACCTGCTCGGCGAGTTTGGTGAGGCCGTCCTGGGTCCACAGACCCAGCTGGGCGTTGTGCGCCGTCAGGCCCTTGCCGGTCTCGGCGAGGTTCTCATAGCCGCAGCCGTAGCCGTCGTTGACGAGCATCCAGCCGAGCGGCATCTGGTTCTGCGTATACCCGTCGGCGACCTTCAGCGCGTCCAGGGTGTGCCGCTCGCCCCGGTTGGCGTTGTGCAGATAGCAGTCGGAGTCGCCCGGTTCGAGCCCGTACACCGGCGGCATGAACGGCTTGCCGACCAGTGAGGTGTACTTGCCGATGACCGACTTCACGTCACCGGTGAAGTAGTAGGCGTCCAGCCGCCGTTCCTGCTGGCCGGTGCGGACGCGGGGGCCGAAGTCGTACACGCCGGGCGTGAAGGTGTTGCGGAAGACGCCGTAGCCCGCCGAGGAGATGTAGAACGGCTGGGAGTTGTTGTAACCGCCCTCGTTCCAGTTGGTGTTGTTGCCGACGTTCATCACCTGGTCGCGGTGCGCGAAGCTGCCGTTCTGCTCGCCGCCGCCGAAGAACTGCTCGTTCGCGCCCCGGGTCAGGCTCTGGCGCAGCCCGCCGGTGGTCCAGCGCAGCGGGTCGGCCTCCTGCCAGATCGCGGTGCGGTTGTCCGCCTTGTAGAGGGCGAACCGCAGGGGCTTCTTGTAGACGCGCAGCACGGTGTCCTTGGCGCGGATGCCGTAATAGGCGCCCGCGTCGAAGGACTTGGTGCGCGGGTTCGGCTTCGGCTGTTGGCGGATCATGTGGCTGTCGGGCGGGTCGGCGAGGACACCGTCGGGCGAGGCCCGCAACCTCAGCGTGTCATCGGCGAAGAAGTCCGCGCGGGCCTTGAGCGCGCCCGCCGCGATCTCGTACGTACCGTTCCCGCCGCCGAACGAGGTGAGGTTCCCGGCTTCGCTCGCCTCGGGCAGATACGCCTTGCCGGTGAAGGAGTTGTTGTGCACGTCGTAGGGGACGACGACCACGTGGTACGTGCCCGACGCCTTCGGGATCACGGTCGCCTCGGGGTCGGCGGTCCCGGCGCTCTCGGCGACCTTCTTGCCCGCCGAGTCGTAGATGTACAGGTCGAAGTCGTCGGTGGGCGTCTGCCACTGGATGGAGACGGGGACGCCGCCCTCCGGGTTGTCGTCCCACTCCCCGGCCGGCGGGTTGACGGTCAGGTCGAAGCGGTCGCAGACCGCGTTGGTGGGGTCCTCGGCGGCCGTGCCGCACTTGTCGGGCGAGCCGACCGTGCCCTTCGGGTAGACGGGGCTCTGCCAGGTGACGCTCTTGGCGGAGCCGTCGAGGGTGCCGGCGGGCGGGGTGGCGGTGGGTGCGCCCGGGGACGCCGAGGCGGCCGGGACGGTCAGGGCGGTGAGGGTGAGCGCGGCCGCCGCGAGCACGGCGGCGGCCACTCTCCCCTGGCGGTGTCGAAGATTCCGCAAGGAGTGTTCTCCGTTCGTACCGAGCTGCTTTTGAACAACTGATGGGCAGTGCATGCGCGTTCATGCTTGGAACGGTGGAGTTTCGAGCATCAAGATTCATGACGCGGCCGGTACATGTCAACGGCTTCGCAGATACCGGACGGGTAAAGCCGATGCGCCCGGCCGGTGCGGAACGGGGGCGTCGCGGGACGCGATCACGGCTTGCCCGCCACCGCCCCGGGCCTGCCGCCTGCGGATTCGCATAAACGCGCGCCCGTTTCGCGAGAACGCCCGCCGGGTTCGCAGGACTGCCACACAGCCTTAACCCCCGGCCGTTGACCGCCGATGTCCTGGTTGTCAGCATCGGCCCATGGCTCCCGCTCCCGTCCGCTTCCCCTGTCGCCCGGTCCTCGGCCGCCACTGACCACGGCCCGCTGACCGCAGTCCGCGGCCGACGACCGCACCCTGACGACCGCAGCCCCCGACGACCGACCGCCGAGGAAGCCATGCCACCCGTCTTCGACACCGCGCCCGCCCTGCGCCCGCCCCTCCCCGTCGCCCTGCCCTCGCCCCGCGAACCCCGGCGCCCCGACCGGGACGGCCCGACCGCCGTCCTCGGCGCCGTGCTGCGTGACGGCCCGCTCGCCCGCACCGCGCTCGCCCGCGCCACGGGGCTGAGCCCGGCCGCCGTCTCCCGCCACACCGCGTGAACTGCTCGACTCGACGATGCAGGTGCTGCGGGCGCTGCCGGTGCTCGGGCTGCTGCCCCTGGTCATCATCTGGTTCGGGGTCGGCGAGGCCCCGAAGATCGCCCTGGTCGCGTTCGGCACCGCGTTCCCGGTGTACGTGAACACGTACACCGCGATCCGTGGCGTGGACAACCGGCTGGTCGAGTCGGGGCGGACGGTCGGGCTCGGGCACTTCGGCCTGGTGCGGCACGTGATCCTGCCGGGCGCGGTGCCGGGGTTCCTGGTGGGCCTGCGGTTCGCGCTGACCGGCGCCTGGCTGATCATGATCGTCGCCGAGCGGCTGAACGCGACCGACGGCATCGGCTATCTGATGAACCAGGCCCAGAGCTGGTACCGCACGGACATCATCGTCCTCGGTCTGCTGATCTACGGAGTCCTCGGTCTTGCCGCCGACGGGATCGTGCGCCTGCTGGAGCGGCGGCTGCTGGTGTGGCGGCGCGGCTTCGAGGGAGGTGCCTGATGACGGTCGCGGCGGGCGAACGGCTCGCGGTCAGCGCGCGGCAGGTCACGCGCGCGTTCGACGGGCGCGAGGTGCTGTCGGGCATCGAACTCGACATCAGGCGGGGCGAGTTCGTGGCGCTGCTCGGCCGCAGCGGCTCGGGCAAGTCGACCCTGCTGCGTGCCATGGCGGGCCTCGACCCCCGGACCGGCGGGCGCCTGCTCGTCCCGCGCAAGCGGGCCGTGGTCCTCCAGGACCCGCGGCTTCAGCCGTGGAAGCGGGTCCTGGAGAACGTGGTCCTGGGGCTGCCCCGGGCGGGGGCGCGCGAGCGGGGCCGCGCGGCACTCGCGGAGGTCGGTCTGGCCGGGCACGAACGGGCCTGGCCCGCCACACTCTCCGGCGGCGAGGCGCAACGGGCGGCGCTGGCCAGGGCGTTGGTCCGGGAGCCCGAACTGCTGCTCCTGGACGAGCCGTTCGGCGCCCTGGACGCGCTGACGCGGCTGCGGATGCACGCTCTGCTGCGGGCGCTGTGCGCGGCGCACCGTCCGGCGGTGCTGCTCGTCACCCATGACGTGGACGAGGCGATCCTGCTGGCCGACCGGATCCTGGTGCTCACCGAAGGGCGCCTGGGACCGGCCAGGACGGCGGACCTCGCGGGCGTCCGCCGCCGCACCGACCCGGCGTTCGCGCGGCTGCGCGGCGAGCTGCTCGCGGAGCTGGGGGTGACGGAGGAGGAGTGAGGACGCCGGACGGCATACGGAACCCCCATGGACCCGGACCCCGGTTTTCGTCGTCTTGACGATATGCAGGCACTCCCAATATCGTCGGCATGACGAAAACAAGAGGGGGTCCTCCCATGGCCGACATCACCCGGCGCCTCGGCTGGCGCCATCTGCGCTCCGCGCCCACCGCCCACATCCGCCACCACAAGAGCGGCAAGCTGATCCACGACGGCACCGGACTGAGTTTCCGGTTCCGGCCGCTCACCGCCGCCATCTCCGAAGTGCCGGTCGACGACCGGGAGTTGGCGATGGCCTTCCACGCCCGTACGGCCGACTTCCAGGACGTCACCACGCAGGCGACCGTCACCTACCGGATCAGCGACCCGGCCGTCGCCGCCGCCCGGCTCGACTTCTCGGTCGACCCGGACAGCGGCGTCTGGCGCGGCGCCCCGCTGGAGCAGTTGTCGACGCTGCTCACCGAGACCGCGCAGCAGCACGCGCTCGACGTACTGGCCCGCACCTCGCTGGCGGCGGCCCTGGTCGACGGGGTCGCCTCGGTGCGCGAGCGGATCGCGGCCGGTCTCGCGGCCGAGCCCCGGCTGCCCGCCACCGGCATCGAGGTGGTGGCGGTGCGGGTCGTCGCCATCCGGCCGGAGCCCGAGGTGGAGCGCGCGCTGCGCACCCCGGCCCGCGAGCAGATCCAGCAGGAGGCCGACCGGGCGACGTACGAGCGGCGGGCCGTGGCCGTCGAGCGGGAGCGGGCCATCGCCGAGAACGAGCTGGCCAGTCAGATCGAACTGGCCCGGCGCGAGGAGCAGTTGGTCGAGCAGCGCGGCACCAACGCCCGCCGCGAGGCCGAGGAGAACGCGGCCGCCGACGGCGTACGCGCCGAGGCCGAGGCGGCCCGCACGGTCCGGCTCGCCCAGGCCCAGGCGAAGGCGGACCGCGAGCGGGGCGAGGCGCGGGCCCAGGCGCAGGCCGCCTGGCTGCGGGTGCACGGCGAGGCCGACCCGGCGACCCTCAACGCGCTCACCACGGCCAGGCTCGCCGAGAACCTGCCCCGCATCGACAGCCTCACCGTCTCCCCCGACGTCCTCACCGGCCTGCTCGCCAAGCTGGGCCGCGCGGACGGGGAGCCGAGGTGAGCCTCGCGCCGCGCGCGGTCCTGGTCCACCGCACCACGGAGTACGAGGAGTTGCTGGCCCGGCACGGCACCCACGGCCAGGCCGCGTTCTTCCTCTCCTCGCGCGGGCGCTCCATCGACGAGGTGGCCGAGCGCCACCACCGCGCCCACCGGGCGCTCGCCGAGGTCGCGGCGGCCGTGCCGCTGAAGTGGCGTCAGTCGCGGGTGGAGCGGACGGATCTGGACCGGTTCCTGTTCGCCCCCGAGGACGTGGTCGTCGTGGTCGGGCAGGACGGTCTGGTCGCCAACGCCGCCAAGTACCTGCGCGGGCAGCCCGTGGTGGGCATCGACACGGACCCGGGCCGCAACCCCGGCGTCCTGGTCCGCCACCGCCCCGGCGACGCGGCGAAGCTGCTGGACGCGGCGCTCTCCTCGTCCGGCGCCGACGAGCTCACCATGGTGGAGGCGGTCGCGGACGACACCCAGCGGCTGCTCGCCCTCAACGAGATCTATCTGGGCCCGCCCGGCCACCAGACCGCCCGCTACCGCCTGGGCCCCGACGACCAGGCCGCCGCCTCCGAGCCGCAGGCGTCCTCCGGCCTGCTCGTCGGGACCGGCACGGGCGCCACGGGCTGGCTGCGCTCACTGTGGCAGCAGCGCGGCAGCGGTCTCGCGCTGCCGGGACCCGCCGACCCCCGTCTCATCTGGTTCGTACGGGAGGCATGGCCCTCCCCCACGACCGGAACATCTTTGGTGGAAGGGGCACTTGAGGGGTCCGAGCGGCTGCGGGTCACCGTCGAGTCGGACCGGCTCGTCGCCTTCGGGGACGGAATGGAGGCGGATTCCCTGGAGTTGACGTGGGGTCAGACGATTCGGGTGGGCCGCTCGGACACGGCGCTGCGCCTGATCGGCTGAGCTGTGCGAAGGCCGCGGAGTACGCCGCGCGAAGCCCGCGGAGTGCGACGCGCGCGTACCGGCGTGAGCCCTCTCACACCGCTGTGACGGACAATCAATTTCGTTGACCCTGTACGAAGCGACAAATACGCTTCATTCATGTTCGTCACGGGGTAAGATCGCCGCTCCTCACGAGCGGCGGGGAAATGATCGCCACATCGCGTCACACGGCGGTCCATCGTCTGAATCGCTCTCCACCGGCGCCGCCGGAACAACCCGTCAAGCGTCGGCGGAGTCCTACGATTCCTGCACGAAGCACGGGGGAAGCACGTTGAAAGTTCGTCTGCTCGGATCACTGGAAATCACCGACGGCCACCTCACGTTCCGGATTCCCGGCGAGAAGCTGCGCGCGATCGTGGCCGCGCTGGCCCTTTCGCCGGGCCGGCCCGTCTCACGTCACGATCTCATCGACGAGCTGTGGGGCGAGGACCTGCCCCGCAACGCCGAGAACTCGCTCCAGGGCCATGTCGCCCGGCTGCGCCGCATCATCGAGTCCCGCACCGGCCGCGACGGGCCGCGCGGGATCGTCCAGACGTCCAGCTTCGGCTATGCGCTGGCGCTGCCCGAACGGGACGTCGACGCCTCGCAGTTCACGGCGCTGGTGCGGCAGGCCACCGCGGCGCACCGCGCCTCGCCCGAGCGGGTGGTCCGCCTGCTCACCGAGGCGCTGGCCCTGTGGCGCGGCCCGGCACTCCTCGACACCGGCCAGGGCATGATCAGCAGGCTGGCCTACACCCGGCTCACCGAGGTCCGGCTGACGGCGTACGAGCACCTCTTCGACGCCGAACTCGACCTGGGGCTCCACCGCGAGGTGATCACCGAACTCCAGCAGCTGCACGCGCAGTACCCGCTGCGCGAACGGTTCTGCGAGCAGCTGATCACCGCGCTCTACCGGTCGGGGCGGCAGGCCGAGGCCCTGGACGCCTACCACCGCACCCGCCAGCGGCTCTCGCACAGCCTCGGCCTGGAACCGGGCGACGCGCTGCGTGCCCGGTTCCAGGACATCCTGCGCCGGGAGCCCGCCACCCTCTGAGCCGAGCCCACCACACGCTCAACCACGGGTCGCCCCGGCTTCGGTCAGGGCGACCTGGTCAGCCGCAGCAGCTGCCGGACCGCCCCGGCGCTGACCCGGCCGTGGCAGGCCAGATAGCCGGGCTGTACCAGATGCGGATCCCAGATCCGCTGGTAGGCGTGGTGTGCGGCGGTCGGGTACAGCCGCTCACCGCGCTCGGCGAGCAGCCGCAGCGCCCGTGCCGTGGCCGGATGCGCGGGCCCCACCTCGTACTGGGCGCCGAGTCCGGCCAACGGGGTGAAGCCCAGGTGCAGCCACTGCCGGTCCTCCTCGGCGAAGGCCAGCACGGCGGCCAGGTTGACCGCCTCCAGCACGCCCTGCGGCGCGCCCGGCGCCCGGCGGGCGAGGTGGTGCAGCAGGCCGGGGCGGGTGCCGAAGACCGGTGCGTACGCGATGTACGCGACTACCTCGTCGCCGATCCGCCCGGCGAACACGCGCAGTTCGGGCCGGCTCTCGGTCATGGCGCCGATCTCGTCCGCTGCGGCGGCGATGTCCTCGTACGCCACCTCCGCCACTTCGAGACCCGCGAGCCTCGCCTGTGACACGGCGAGGCGCAGCTCGGCGAGGCGGTCACCGCCGAGGCGGAATTCCGGCAGGTAGACCGAATAGGACGAGCCCGCCTGGTTCACGGTGAACCCACAGCGGGCGAAGAGTTCGGCCTCGGGGCGGCGCAGCCGGGTGGCGATGACCTTGCGGCGAAGCTCCCCGGCATATTCCACGAAGGCGCGGAGAAGCATTTCCTGATCTTCGTCCGGCGCTGTCACTCCCCCGATCTGGTGCAGATAGCCGCCGACAGCCCGATAGGGAACCACTCCCCGCGCCCCCGTCACGGTGAAGTACTCGTTTCCCTCGCTGAACCCGAGAAACGCGCTCGGGTTCTCGCCGCATTCGCGTAATGCCGTCATGGTCGTGTCGCCGCGGTCGACGGCGAGTGTGCGGACGCTCATGGACACTCCCCCCTGTTGTCATGAGCGTCGCAGCCACGGATCTCAAAGCCCTGACATGCCCGTCTCAGTCCCGTCTCAGCCCGGTGTCAGCCGCTCGCGGGATTCTGCGGAGCGAGGTGTTCCGCGAGGGTGCGCACCACCGCCGCGGCGGCCACCGCATGGCCCCGGCTGTTGAGGCAGCCGGGCTGCGGGCCCCACAGGGTGCGCGGGTCGCCGGTCTCCTTCTGCTTCATCAGGTCGATGTGCAGGGCGCCATGACGGAGTGTCACTATCATCAGGCGCTCCACCAGCAGACGCTGACGGGAGCGCACCCGGTCCCGCTGGGCCGCCGGCACCTGACCGGAGGCGGACCAGTCGAAGGGGCTGACCACCACCGTGTCACGGCAGCCCGTCTCCTTCAACGAGGCGACGATTCGGCTGAGTTCGGTCTCCAGCACATCGGCGTCGAACCCGCGCGCCCGTACGTCGGGACCGCCGCAGACGATCAGGGCGAGGTCGGCCCGGAAGGCGAGGGCCTGCGCCAGCTGACGGGAGCGCACCTCGGCCAGCACGAGTTCGCGTCGCGCGTGCACCAGCAGGCAGGCGAGTCCGGGGCGGGCCTCGCGCAGCGCCCGCGCCACCCGGTCGGGCCAGACGCGGGGCCGGTAGCCGGGGGTGACGGCGGCCCGGGGCAGTCGGCCCTCCTGTCCGCTGAGCACGACCGCCCGCCGCCAGGGGAGGCCGCCGAGCAGGGCCAGGGCCTCGCCCGGCCGCAGACAGCGCGGATCGTCGTCCTCCATCGTCCGGACCGGCCTTTCGCTCGCCCCCGCGCTGCCGTCGTAGTCACCCGTGACCGGAACGTCAACCACCGCTCGCCGATGGGCAGTTGCCCGGGGAACGGATCGGGCCACCGCGCTCCGGCGCGCCCCAGTGGCACCGGCGGACACTGCCGGCGCGCTTGGATAAGACGCACGTCTCAGTGACGTCTCAGTGGGGTCTCAGCGACCGCCGCGAGGATCCATCCGTACGACGATACGGGGAGAGGTACCCGAAGAGGTCCAACGGGGGTTCCGGACGTGGTCCGGACCGGGCGAGCACGGCCCGCGCAGGTTCGAATCCTGTCCTCTCCGCCACAGCACAGTTTCGCCGAGCGCGCCGAGGTGTCCGCCGATGCGTCCATCCCCCCAGTCCGTTCTGGTGGTGGTCAATCCAGCCGCGGGAACGCACACGCGGGAGATGGCGCACGAGGTCGCGCGGCGGATCGCGGGGGCCGGTACGCCGGTCGAGCTGGCTGTGACCGAGCGGCCGGGCCATGCCCGCCGGCTCGCCCGCGCGGCGGGCGGAGCGGGCGGCCCGGCCGTGCTGGTGTCGGTCGGCGGCGACGGCACCGCCCACGAGATCATGACCGGACTGCTCGCCGGGGCGGCCGAGCGCCGCGCCGCCCTGCTCGTCCTCCCCGGCGGCGCCGCCAACTCCTTCTACCGCGAGCTCTGGTCCGACCGCCCCTGGCCCGCGGCCCTCGACGCCGCCCTGTCCGCGCCGCGCATACGCCGGGTCGATGTGGCCAGGATCGCCGAGACCGGTGAACTGGCCCTGCTCGGCGCCTCGTCGGGGCTGGCCGCGCAGGCGCTCACCAGCGTGTTCGACAGGGGCGGGGCGCGTCGGGGGCGCTATGAGACGTCGGTGGCACGGACGATGATCGCGTTCCGGCCGTACGCGGGCCGCGTCAGCGTCGACGGCGTCGTCGTCCAGTCCGGGGCGACCGTCTCGGTGCTTGTGGGCGGCGGACGCCGACGCGGCGGGCAGTTCATGCCGCTGCCGTGCTCGGTGCTTGACGACGGGCTGCTCGACATCTGCGTCACCGGCGCCGAACTCCCGCTGCGGGAGATGCTGCGCCTGGTCCGCGACGGCAGCCATGTCGGCCACGACGGGGTGGTGTACGCGCGCGGGCGCCGGGTGGTGGTGGAGCGCACGGACGGCCAGCCGCTGTTCTTCGAGCACGACGGCGATCTGTTGTACACCGGAGCGGCGCGCTACACGCTGGACGTGGTACCGCGCGCGCTGCCGGTGCTCACGCCGTAGCCGTAGCCGTCGGCCGTCTCCCCCTCTGTCCCAGCGGCGTCCGCCGGTTCCGGCAGCGTCCGTGCCAGCCACCACGCCAGCGCGCACAGCACGGTGAGCGGGGCGAGCGCCGCCCCCAGGCCGACCGCCTCACCGAGTGCGCCGATCCCCGGGCTCGCGAGGCCGCCGACGCTGACCGCGAGCCCGAGCGTGACCCCGGCCGCCGTGCCGACGCGGCTCGGCAGGAAGTCCTGACCCAGCGTCACCTGGAGCGAGAAGGGCACGTACAGCAGGGCCGCCGTGAGCGCGGCGAAGACGAACAGACCCGGACCGGGCACCAGCACCACGCCCGCGACGGCGGGGACGGACGCGGCGTACGCGACCCGAACCGTACGCACCCGCCCCCACCGCGCGGCCAGCCGGCCGCCCGCCACCGTGCCCACGGCACCGCCCGCGTACAGGGTGAACAGCGCGGCCGACCCGGTCGCGGGACCCCCGCCGACGCGCTCCTGCGCGTACAGCCCGATGAAGGCGCTCAGGCCGACGTACACGATCGAGCGGCACACCACGATCGCCGAAAGGCGAAGGAACGCGGGCCAGTTGTCGCTCTTCGCGGACCGCGCGGCGGCGGCGCGGCCCTCGGCCGCGTGCCGTGCGAGGCGGCGGACGGCCGGCGCCGTCAGCAGCACCCCGGCCACCGAGGGCGCCACCAGCCACGGGGTCGCCCCGAGACCGCCGGCCGAGAGCAGCGGGCCGACGGCGAGCGGCGCGAGCGCGAAGCCTATGGTGCCGCCCAGCGAGTACCACCCCATCGCGACATGGCTGCCCCGCGCGGCGACGCGGGCGAGCCGGGCGGACTCCGGGTGGTAGGCGGCGACCCCGATGCCGGAGAGGGCGACGGCGAGCCAGGTGAGTACGTACGAGTCGCCCGGCCCGGCGAGCGCGATGCCGACGCCCGCGCAGAGGCTGCTGACCGGGATCAGCCAGGGCATCGTCCAGCGGTCGGTGAGCACACCGAACAGGGGCTGTACGACGGAGGAGAGAAGGGTCGCGGCGAGGACGATGCCGGAGGCCGCCGGGTAGCCGTACGCGCGGTCGGCCACCAGGAACGGGACGAGCGCGGGCACGGCGCCCTGGTAGAAGTCGACGGTGGCGTGGCCGAGGGCGAGCACGACGGTCGCGGGCGGCTTCCGGGCGACGGCGGGAGGCGACTCGGCGGACGGGGTCGCGGGCGACGAGACGGCGGACGGCGGGTCGGCAGACGGTGAGTCGGCAAACGGTGGATTGGCAGGTGGCGGGGTGGCCGACGGCGAGGGCTCGGATGGCGGGGTCATCCACCGATCATCGAAGCGCCGCCCCCTGGCGGGCTTCCGATAAAGTGCCAAGCTGTGCCGAACATCCGCCACGGTCCGCCGCACTTCCCCACCACCACCAGGTTTCTCACGCCCGGCGCGGGCGTAGCGCCGCACCGCCACGAGGTGCACCAGATCGTCTACGCGGGCCGGGGCGTGCTCTCGGTGACCACGGACGCGGGGAGCTGGGTCGCCCCGGCCACCCGGGCGATCTGGGTGCCCGCCGGGACCCCGCACGAGCACCGGGCGTACGGCGAGACCGACCTGCACACCGTCGGCGTCCCCATCGACCGGCGTCCGCCCGGCTTCGACCGGCCCGCCGTGCTCGCCGTCGGTGCGCTGCTGCGCGAGCTGATCATCGCGTACAGCGCACCCGGGCCGACGGACACGCCCGAGGCCCGGCGGATGCTCGCGGTGCTGCTCGACCAACTGCGCCGGGCGCCCGAGCAGCCGCTGCATCTGCCGACGGCCCGCGATCCGCGCCTCGCGGCGGTCTGCGCGATCCTGCGGGACGACCCGGCCGACGCCCGCCCGCTCGCCGAGCTCGGGGCCACGGCGGGCGCGAGCGCGCGCACGCTCACCCGGCTCTTCCGCGCCGAACTGGGGATGACGTTCCCGCAGTGGCGCACCCAACTGCGCCTGCACCACGCCCTGGTGCTGCTCGCCGACGACGCCTCGGTCACCTCGGTCGCCCAGCGGTGCGGCTGGTCGTCGACGAGCGCGTTCATCGACGTCTTCCGCCGCGCGTTCGGCCACACCCCGGGCGCCGCCCGCACAACGGAACCCGGGAGCGCGTACCGCACGGGTTTACCCCGTGACCCATCGCGGGGTTGACGCCGTGCCGCCCGGTCGGGGGCACCATGTCGTAGGTGAACGGCCCACGGGACCGGGGGCCACGGGGGTGCCCCCGGTCCCACCGAGGGTCACCTCCGGTCACCTCCACCCGGTCGAAAGCAGTCATCGCGCGACGCGAACGCGCCATTGCCGATCACTGCGCCGCAACGGCCGTCCGCCGCAACGGGTTCACGGGCATCATTCGGCCCACCGATCGTCCGTCCGCCGTTGCCGGAGGTGCCCGTGATACGGAAATTCCTGAGCAGGCCGAGGCGCCCCGCGCACGGCGGGCCGAACGCCGACGAGCCGGCCGTATGGCGCGAGGCGGCCGATTTCATCCGGCTGCACCGCGCCGAGGAGCCGGACCTCGGGGCGCCGGAGCCCCGCCTGGCGGAGATACGGGACGCGATCCGCACCACCGGCACCTACCGGCACACCACCGAGGAGCTGGCGTTCGGCGCCCGGGTGGCCTGGCGCAACAGCAACCGCTGCATCGGCCGGCTCTACTGGCGCTCGCTGCGGGTGCGCGATCTGCGCCACCTCACCGACGCGGAGCCGATCGCCGCCGCCTGCGCCGAGCACCTGCGCCAGGCCACCAACGACGGCCGCATCCGCCCCCTGATCAGCGTCTTCGCCCCGGACGCGGCCGACCGCCCGGGCCCGCGCATCTGGAACGAACAGCTCATCCGGTACGCGGGCTACCGCGCCGCCGACGGCCGGGTGGTCGGCGATCCGCGCAACGCCGGGCTCACCGACATGGCGTTGCGGATCGGCTGGGCCGGCGGGCCGCGTACCGCCTTCGACGTGCTGCCGCTGATCGTGGAGGGCGTCGACGACAAGCCGCGCGCCTTCGAACTGCCCGATGACGCGGTCCTGGAGGTGCCACTGGACCACCCCGACGACGCGTGGAGCGAGGAGTGGGGGCTGCGCTGGCACGCCGTGCCCGCGATCTCCGGGATGTGCCTGGAGATCGGCGGCATCCACTACCCGGCCGCGCCCTTCAACGGCTGGTACATGGGGACGGAGATCGGCGCCCGCAACCTCGCCGACACCGACCGCTACAACCTGCTCCCGCGCATCGCCCGCCGCCTGGGCCTCGACACCGCCGACGACCGCTCGCTGTGGAAGGACCGCGCGCTGGTCGAGCTCAACCGGGCCGTCCTGCACTCCTTCGACCGGGCGGGCGTCACCATGGCCGACCACCACGCGGAGTCAAGGCGTTTCGTACGGCACTTGGAGCGCGAGGAGCACAAGGGCCGTGCCGTGCCCGCCGACTGGTCCTGGATCGTGCCGCCGATGTCGGCGGCGACCACGCCGGTGTTCCACCGTACCTACGACGCGGCCGAGTTGCGGCCCGCGTTCGCCCACCATCCGGAGGCGGCGGCCCGGGCGCGCGGCGAATCGATTCGGCGGATGCCGTGAGCGCGTACGTAGGCGGGTCTGGTGGCACCCGCGTACAGCAGGGTCCCATGGGAGGCTGATATGCCGTGGTACTCCCGGCTGCGGCCGCGCGGGGCGAAGAGACCGATCCCGGTGGTGTCGTGGCCGGAACGGCCCCCGCCGGACGGCGGGGGCGCCCCGGATCCGGACGGGCGGCGCACGAGGGGTCGTGTGGCGTGGACCGATGACGCGGGGAAGGGTCGCTTGCCAGATTGCAGCACTTGCACATGATGTGCAAGAGGAGGCGGTCGCGGGTATTTCTGAAGCGGCATCACATGTGCGCGGGCATACGGAAGTTGCGGGCGACCGACGGCCCGCAACGTGGAGTGATCCGTACCGCGGCGGCTACTCGTCCGCGACCGCGAGTCGTTGCATAAGCTCACGCAGCACATCGCGCTCCGCCACCGACAGGGGCTGCAGGAAGGACTCGTGGACCTTGACCATCAGGTCCCCGGCATCCCGCAAGCACAGGGTGCCGCGGTCGGTCAGATAGAGCGCGAACGTCCGGCGGTCGGCGCCTCTGCGGCGCTCCAGGAGGCCCTTGCGCTCAAGGTCGTCGACAAGCCCGACGATGGTCGTCCGGTCGATCCGCAGGGTCTGCCCGACCATGCGCTGGTTGATCCCGGGCTCGGAGCGCACCACGTTCAGGACCCCGAACTGGCGCAGGGTGATGTCCAGATGGACCAGAGCCTGCTCGGCCTGCTCGGTGAAACGCTGGCCCGCCTTGCGGAGAAGGAAGCCGTGCCAGCCCTGCAACCCATGGAACAACGGCGATGTCCCATCGTTCGGTTCCCTCTTCGCCACCACTTTTTGGTTCACCCTCCAGTGGTGACGGTCCATCATGAAGGCCGCGCAGCGGGCCCCTTGACTCTCCAGTCACCGGTCGGCCATGCTCCCGAACTGACAGAACGCTGATTGTCACTGTAGCAGACAATCTATCTTGCTCGAATCTGCGCGTGTCTGTGTTTGCACATCTGTATGACCTACGGGGGAACCATGGTCAGCGTCATCGAGTTCATCGATCCTGTCGAACACTGTCCCGGCTACCTTGCCTACGACGCCACCGACTGCCGCCTCGCGGCGGGCGGCTGCCGCATGCAGGCCGGACTCACCGCCGAAACCCTCCGGACCCTCGCGGGACGCATGACGCTCAAGCAGCGCGTGCTCGGGGTCAACGTCGACGGTGCCAAGTGCGGCATCGCCTACGACCCGCACGGACCGCACCGCGAAGCCGTCCTGCGGCGGTTCGTCGCCTTCCTCGCCGACGAGCTGACCACTCGCTTCAGCATGGGCTGCGACATGGGCACCCGGTTCGAGGAGCTCGACCGGATCGCCGCCGAGCTGGGCATCGGCTCCGCGAAGATCGCCGTACGGCGTGCCCAGCGCATCGGCGACCAGGAGTTCCGGGCCCGGATGAGCCTGCTGTCCACCCCGGTGGGGCTGCTCACGCTCGGCCAGCGCCGGGCCGGCCACGCGCTGGCGCACAGCGCGCTCGCCGCCACCGCGCACACCCGCCGCCGCGCCCACCAGGTCACCGTCGCCCTCCAGGGGTTCGGCAACCTCGGCCGGGCCGCCGCGATGGCCTTCCTCGACGCGGGCGTACGGGTCACGGTCGTCGCCGACGAGTACGGCTGCGCGGTCGACCCGCGCGGGATCGACCTCGCCCGCATGCTCACCATCGACCAGGGCCGCCCCGTGCAGAGCCTGCTCGCCGAGCCGATGCGGCTGCCGCGCGAGGCGCTGTTCGAGCTCCCCGCCGACGTACTGGTCCTGGCGGGCGGCGAGGACGCGATCACGCCCGCACAGGCGGCGGTGCTGCCGGTGCCGATCGTCTCCGTGGGCGCCAACTGCGGACTGAGCCCGACCGCCGAGCAACTGCTGCTCGACCGCGGTGTCCTGGTCGTCCCCGACTTCATCGGCGGGATCGGCGGCTCGGCGTCGATGGAGGCGCTGTTCGGCCCCCGCACCACACCGACGGCGCCGGAGGTCCTGGACACCATCGGGGCGATGATGCGCGAACTCGTCGGCGACATCCTCTGCGGAGCCCGCGACCGGGGGCTGAGTCCCCGTCAGGTGGCCACCGGCATCGCTGAGTCGGCGATCGTCTCGCCCGGCGAGCGGCCCTACGGCGCAAGTCCCTACCGCCCGTCCGGCCCCGCACCCCGGGGCGCCCGGGCGCGTACCGTCCGTACCTCGCCGCACTCCGAGAGGCGACCGTCATGACCACCGCACCCGCACCCGGCGGCCCGGCCGCACCCCACCCCCCGTCCGAGTGCGCCCACTTACGCAGCCACATCACCGACTCGCAGTTCTACGGCCACCGGTACAGCACCCAGGCCAGCCATCGCATCTTCTGTGACCGATGTCGCTACCAACGATGGCTCGACGTCGAAGCGGCGCTCGCCCTCAGCCAGGGCGAGCTGGGCATCATCCCGGCGGCCGCCGCCCGGATGATCGCCGAGGCCGCCGATGTGAACCGGCTCGACCTGCCCGCCATCCGGGCCGAGATCCGCCGCACCAGCCACTCCCTCGTCGCGTTCCTGCGCGTCTTCCAGGCGTCGTGCGAGGGCGGCTCCGGCGAGTACGTGCACTACGGCGCCACCACCCAGGACATCCAGGACACCGCACAGGTCCTCGAAATCCGGGACGTCCTCGACGAGTTGGAGGCGTTGCTGCGCTCCCTGGCCGGGCGGCTGGCGGATCTCGCCGAGGCCAACGGGTCCACGGTCGCCCTCGGCCGCACCCACGCCCAGCCCGCACTTCCGATGGGCTTCGGGGTCAAGATCGCCGGCTGGCTCGACGAGACGCTGAGGCATCTGGAGCGCATCGAGCAGCTGCGCCCGCGCGTGCTCGCGGCCCAGCTCTTCGGCGGCGTCGGCACCATGGCGGGCTTCGGCGAGAACGCGCTGCCGCTGCTCGACGCCTTCGCCGCCCGGCTTGGCCTCACGGCTCCCGCCGTCGGCTGGCACGTCTCGCGCGACCGGATCGTCGAGTTCGTGTCGTGCGCGGCGATGGTGGCCGGGACGATGGGCCGCATCGGCGACGAGGTGCGCACGCTGTCCCGCCCCGAGTTCGGCGAGCTGGAGATCGGCTGGCGGCACGGGCAGGTCGGTAGCAGCACCATGCCGCACAAGCGCAACCCGGAGGCGTGCGAACAGGCCGTCGTCATGGCCCGGTTGGCGGCCGCGCAGATGGCCAACGCGCTGGCCTGCATGGCGGGCGACCACGAACGCGACTCGCGGACCCTGCGCATCGAGTGGGCCTGTGTGCCCGACGTCTCGCACTACGCCCTGTCGGCGTGCGAGATCGTGGGCCACCTCGTCGGCGGCCTGGCGGTGCGGCCGGAGCGGATCCGTACCAATGTGTCGGCGGTCGCCGAGCAGATCGCGACCGAGAAGCTGATGCTCGCGCTCGGCAGGCACATCGGGAAGCAGACCGCCCACGAGTACGTGTACGAGCTCGTCCAGGCGGCCCGCGAGAACGGCTCCTCGATGCGCGAGGTGACCGGGCGCGACGGTCTGGCGGGCGCGCCGCTGGACGCGGCCGCGCTCGACGAGATCTTCGACCCGGCGAGCCACCTCGGCCAGTCGGCGGCGCTGACCGCCCGGGCGGTGGCCAGGGCGCGGGCGGTGCTCGGGCAGCCCGGCGAGTTACCGAACGGCACCGGCGGCGAGGCGGACGGCGGGGACGCGCGATGAGCGCCGCGCCCGCCGCCGCGGACCAGGACGCCGGGGAGATATCCGGGGCGCGGGAGATCGTCTTCCCCCGCCCGCTCTACGCCAGCCTGGTGGCCCACGCCGTACGGAAGTTCACCGGCCACTATCTGGCGGGCGAGACCGAGGAGCGCAAGGCGTTCGGGATGGTCGCGGGCCGGCCGACCCGCGGCGGTCTCCAGGTCGGCTCGGTCTTCCCGCTGATCGTCAACCTCCGCCACGACAAAGGCCACCGCGCCCGGATGGACGAGGTCGTCGAGGAGCACGCCATCCCGTCCGAGACGCCGATGGACCAGCGCGGCTGGATCGCCGATCCGCGCGAGCTGATGGCCATCGACGACGCCTGCGACGACGCCGGGTGGGTGCTCTTCGGCAACTACCACACCCACCGCGTGCCCTGGCCACACGATCCGGTCCGCGACACCTGCACCCGGCTGGACCGGGTGCTCGCGGCCGAGTCGGGCCAGTGGACCCTGATCCTCTCCGTGGTCGATCTGCACCGCCCGGTCCTGCGGGCGTTCTTCGAGGGCGACAACGACCGCGAGGCCGTGATCCGCGTCGTCCCGCCCCTGCCCGGCATGCGGGCGGCGGGGGCCTGAAGCCCGTCCGCCGCGCCCCGCCCCACCCCTTCCACGCTGTCCGTCACTCCATAAAAGAGGTCGTCATGGATCGCACCCAGGCTTACAACGACGTCGTCCGCTTCCACGGCCACGAATGCCCCGGCGCCGCCTTCGGCGTGCGGGTCGCCGAGGCCGCCCTCACCGCCCTCGCCCCGAAGGACCCGGCCACGCCCCTGGTGCTGGTCTGTGAGACCGACGCCTGCGCGGTGGACGCGCTCCAGGTGCTGACCGGCTGTACGTACGGCAAGCGCAACCTGATCCACGAGGACGCGGGCCGCAATGTGTTCACCCTGTGGGAGCGCGACGGATCCAGTGGCGTACGGATCAAGGCGAAGGCCGACAGCATCGTCTTCCGCACCGAGGAGATCTGGGCGCTGTCCACCCGTATCGACGACGGCACCGCGACGCTGGAGGACGAGGCGGCGTTCGCCCGGCTCCAGGGCGAACGGATCGCCGGGCTGCTGAGCGTGGCCGACGACGACATCCTGAGCGTCGAGCGCGCCGAGTCCCCGGCCCCGGGCGTCAAGCACCTCGCCCGTACCGACCTGTGCGTCGACTGCGGCGAGCCCACCAGCGTCGAGACGCTGCACGACCACCGGGGCCGGATGGTCTGCCCCGCCTGCCATCTCGCCGCGCACGGCGGTGTGCTGCCCGAGGGCCACGGCGACCACGGGCACCACCCGCAGAGCCACAAGCACAAGCATGACCACAAGCACGAGCACAAGCACTGACCGATGCCGACTCAGTGCGGACACACGGAAGGGGCCGCGGGGCCGTGACAGTGTTCGTGATCGGCGCGGCCGGGCCACTGGGGCAGTCGGTGGTCCGTGCGCTGCGGGAGCGTGACGTGGAAGTGGCCGTCCTGGCCGGGGAGTCCGAACGGGTCCCGGCCGGGCCGGGCGTGCGGGTGGTCGCCGGGGACCTCGGCGACCCGGACACGGTGCGGGCGGGGGCGGAGGGCTGCGAGAGCGTGTTCCTGTCCTCCGCCTGCCGCGTGGAGTGCCAGAACGCGGCGGTCGGCGTGGCCGCCGACGTCGGGGCGCGCCTGGTGAAGATGTCGCCGTGGCCCGCCGCCGTACGGGAGGACAGCCCGGCGCCCGGGGCCCGGCACCACTGGATCACCGAGCGGTACCTCGCCAAACGGGGGCTGCCGTACACGATCCTGTCGCCCAGCTATCCGATGCAGGAGCTGATCCGGCACTACGCGCCCGATGTGCGACGGCGCGGGGTGCTGGTCGATCCGGCGGGCGGCCGGGGGGTCGGTTTCGTCGACGAGCACGACGTCGCCGAGGTGGCGGCGCGGGTGCTCGTCGAGCCGGGGCACGAGGGGCGCACCTACGCGCTCACCGGGCCCGCCGCGCCGACGTTCGGCGAGATCGCGGAACTGCTCGGCCGGCTCACGTCGGCCCGAGTGGTGGCCGAGGAGCTGGCGGGTGCGGAGCTGGGCGCGTGGCTGGCCCGTGAGCACCGGCCGTGGGAGGCCGAACTCGCCTCGCTCTTCCAGCTGTTCAGGGAAGGCGCCGCCGAGTCGGTGACCGATGACGTACGTCGGGTCATCGGCCAGGATCCGCACCCGCTCGCCGACTTCCTCAAGGCGCATCTCCATCAGTTCCTGCCGGACGCCGGGGGATGAGTCGATGTCCACCACGGGGCGATTCGCCGAACGGACCGTCGTGGCCGACGACTTCCTGGCCGCGGGCTTCGCCGCGCGCGCCACGGTGGCCGCCGGGCGGCTGCTGCTGGATCTGCGCGCCCAGCACGAGGACGGGCTCGCGCCCGGCGGCGCCAAGATGGCCCAGCTCGGGCGCACATGGTCGGGGCTGCTCCTGCGCAACCGCATCCGGGCCCGCTATCCACGGGACGGTGTGCTCACCGCCCCGGCCGAGCGGGCGCCGGACGAGCTGCGCAGGCGCCGGGTGTGGCTGGTCGAGCCGTTGGACGCGGCCGAGGAGTACCACGGCCCGGGCGACCCGCACTGGTCGGTGCGGCTCGCCCTGTGGGAGCGGGAGCGGGGGGTGGTCGCGGCGGCCGTCGCGGTTCCGGCGCTGTGCGAGGTGGTGTGCACGGCGGACCGGGACGCCGGGTGGCGCCATCCGTCGCGGCCGCCCGGGCAGCGCCCCCGGGTGGTGGTCGACACCCGCCGCCCGGCCGCGTTCGCGCGTACGGTCGTGCGGCAGATCGGGGCCGAGCTGATCCCGATGGGGTCGGCCGGGGCCAAGACGGTCGCGGTGATCCAGGGCGACGCCGACGCGTACATCCACTCCCGCACCGCCTGGGAGTGGGGCGACCAGGCGCTGTTCCGGGTGGCGGAGGCGGCCGGGCTGCAGGTCACCCCGGTCGCGGACACGCATCCGGCGCGGCGCCCGCAGGGCCCGGAGCCCGGTGGCGCGGGGCTCGCCGTGATCTGCCGTCCCTGGCTCACCCGTACGCTCCTCACCGCTTTCGGCACCCATGGGATCCGCCCGTCCGGTGCCGTACCGGGCCGGCGCAAGGGCGCCCGGGCACGGCCGGGAAGCACCGGCGAGGCGCCCGCGCGCCGAGCTCCCCACTGACGCGCGGGCAGTCTTGACGCCCCTTCCCGCACTCAACATACTGCCAACAATCAGCATCTCTGACAATCAGCCAACTGTTCTACGGCCACCGCGTGTTGAAGGCGCCGGGTCGCCGATCGCTTCGCAGAGACTTCGCAGAGAACGGACAGGACCGAACCGAGATGGCCGACGACTTCAGTTCCGTGTTCGAGCCCCCACTTGACCAGTCCCCCGACATCGACGACCTCGTCCGCGCGACCATGGAGTGGCACTTCTCGCCGCTGACCGGCAGCCCGTACTGGGTGGAGCGCGCCAAGGGCTTCTCGTTCGACCCGCGCGCGGACGTCCGGAGCCTCGCGGATCTGCGGCTGTTCGCGGACGTCCCGGTCGACTGGAGCCGGATACCGGCCGATCAGCTGGTGCCGCGCGGGAGCGCGCCCGGGGTGCGGTTCGGGATCTACGAGTCGGGCGGCGCCACCGGTGCGCCCAAGCGGATCGTGGACGCCGGCTCGCGGCGGCGCAACGTGGAGTGGCAGAGCCGGATGCTGGACGAGCAGGGGTTCCCCTCGGGCGACGGCAACTGGCTGCACATCGGGCCGACCGGCCCGCACGTGATGGCCAAGAACATCTCCACGCTCAGCGAACTGCGCGGCCACCTCTGCTACTTCGTCGACCTGGACCCGCGCTGGGTGCGGCGCTGTGTCGCCGAGGGGCGCCAGAGCGAGTTCCGGCGCTATGTCGACCACATCCTGGACCAGGTCAAGGACGTCCTCACCACTCAGGACATCCGCTGTATCTCCAGCACCCCGCGCATCCTGGAGACGATCAGCGCGCGCGAGGACGTCTACAGCCTGCTGCGCCGGAGTGTGCGCGGGATGATCTGGGGCGGCACCAGCATGGACGGCGAGACCCTGCGCCTGCTGCAGGAGGAGCTGTTCCCGGAGGCCACGCTGGCGGGCGCGTACGGCAACACGATGATGGGGGTGGCCCCGCAGCGCACCCCCCGGCCGCACGACAAGGCGCCGTGCGTCTTCCGCCCCTTCCACCCGTACACCGTCGTCGAACTCGTCGACCCCGAACAGCCGGACCGGATCGTCGCCGAGGACGAGGAGGGCCGGGTCGTCATCACCGTCCTGACCCGCGACTACTTCACCCCGCCCACCCTGGAGCGCGACCTCGCCACCCGGCGCGCCTCGGTGGACGGCTTCCCGGGGATCGAGGTCTCCGGCGTCCGCCCGTACGAGTCGGCCACCACCTCGGTGGTCGAGGGGGTGTACTGACTGATGGGCGAGGCCAAAGACCTTGACGCCAAGGATCTGTACGAGATCCCGCTGATCCGCGCCGGCCGGGCCCGGCAGTCGTCCGAGCGCGCCGAACTCACGGGTGTGGACGGCACGTTGCTGGCCACGGTCCACCTCGCGCCACCGCTGCTCGCCCGGCTCACCGTCGCGGACGCGCGGGCCGGTGAGGAGCGCACACCGACACCCGGGCAACTGGCCGAGGCGGGCCGCCACTTCGAGACCGCGACCCTCAACGGGCTCTCACCGCAGGGCTACTGCGAGCTTCAGGCGCGGGTCGCCGGGGTGCCCGTCGCGGTGGCCCGGCACTCACTGAAGGACGTCGCCGAGACGTTCGCCAATGTGGGGGCGCGGTTCCTGGCCGAGCGCCCGGCCGGGGCGGGCGCACGGCCCGCGCCCGGGGAGATCGGCGCGGTGTGGACGCGGCGCGGGGACGTGCTGGCGGTGATCGCCCCCAGCAACAACCCCGGTACGCACACCCAATGGCTCACCGCACTGGCCTGCGGGTACCGGCTGGTGGTGCGGCCGGGAACACGGGATCCGTTCACCCCGGCACGGATGATCGCCGCGCTGCTGGAGGCGGGGGTCGCGCCGCACTACCTGTCGCTGCTTCCCGGCAGCCATGCCACGGGGGACGCGCTGGTCGAGGCCGCCGATCTGAGTCTGGTGTACGGCGGTGACGCGGCGGTCCGGCGCTACGGCGAGGACCGCCGGGTGATCCTGCGCGGTCCCGGCCGCTCCAAGCTGCTGCACACCGGCGAGATCACCGAGGAGACACTCGACGTGATCTGCGCGTCGGTGGGTTACGACGCCGGGATGCGCTGCACCAACGCGACCGCCGTGTTCACCGACGCCGACCCGGCGACCCTGGCGGCGGCGGTGGCCGAGCGGCTGGCCCGGCTGACCGCGGCCCCGCCGCAGTCGGCCGACGCGCAGGTGCCCGTACTGCCGCTGGGCGAGGCGCGTGCGCTGCGCGCCCAGCTGGCGGGCAGCCTGGCGGGCGCGGTGGACGTGGCCGCGCCGCTCTACCCGGACGGGCCGGTGGCGGACCTCGGGGACGGGTCCGGCGCGCTGCGCCCGGCGGTGCTGCTCTGCGACCGCTCCGACCACCCCGGCGCCCGGATCGAGCTGTCGTTCCCGTGCGTGTGGATCCTGCCGTGGCAGCGCGCCGAGGGCTTCGGCCTGCTGAAGGACACGCTCGCGCTGACGATCCTCGGCGGCGACGAGGAGCTGGCCCGCGAGGCGCTGCGCGAGCGCTCGATCCGCAAGGTCCTGCTCGGCCCCATCCCCACGTACACCGCGGGCCGGACCAGTCCGCACGACGGCTATCTGAGCCATGACCTGATGGAGGCCCGGGCCTTCGGGACCACGGCCTGACCACGACAGCCCGGCACGCGGCAACGACCTCTGGGGAGTGTGGAGATGACTCGAACCGTCCTGGTGACCGGTGGCGGCACCGGCATCGGCAAGGCGATCGCGGCGGCCTTCCTGGCCGACGGCGACCACGTCGTCATCAGCGGCCGGCGCGAAGACGTGCTGCGGCGGGCTGCCGAGGAACTGGGCGGCAAGGTGACCGCGCTGCCGTGCGACGCCACCGACCCCGAGCAGCTGGAGCGGCTGGGCGAGCGGCTGCCGGACGCCCTGCACGTCCTCGTCAACAACGCGGGCGGGAACCGGGAGTTCGACGCCCCGCCGCCCGGCGATCTGCGCTCGCTCGCCGAGCGGTGGCGGGCCAACCTGGACGCCAATCTGCTCGGCGCGGTGCTCACCACGGCCGCCGTCGACAAGCAGCTGGTGTCCGGCGGGGCGGTGGTGAACATCAGCTCGTTCGCGGCGGACCGGGGAGCGGGCTCGTACGGCGCCGCGAAGGCGGCCATGAACAGCTGGAACATCTTCGCCGCCCGCCAGCTCGGGCCGCGCGGGGTGACCTGCAACGTGGTCGCGCCCGGCTATGTCGACCACACCGAGTTCTTCCGCGACCGGCGCTCGCAGCAGTTCCACGACGCCCGGGTCGCGGAGACCATGGTGGGGCGGGCCGGCCGGCCCGAGGACATGGCGCAGGTCGTCCGCTTCCTGGCCTCGCCCGCCGCCCGGCACATCACCGGCCAGGTCGTCCGCGTCGACGGCGGAGTGATACCCACCCGCTGACCGCCGCTGCGGTGCGGGCGGGCCATCCGGCGGGCCCGTACCGGCGCTCTACGATGGGCCCCATGAGCGCGAGCAAGCAGATGTCAGATGCGCACACCCCGCACCCGCGCACGACCGGCGACGACGAGCGCCTGGATGTCGCCGTCGGCGTGCTCACGCTGCTCGCGGACCGCACCCGCCTCGCCCTGCTCAAGGAACTCGGCACGGGCGACGCCGATGTCACCACCCTCACCGAAGCGTGCGGCGCCGCCCGCCCCTCGGTGAGCCAGCACCTGGCCAAGCTCCGTCTCGCCGGTCTCGTCGCGACCCGCAAGGAGGGTCGCCGGGTGGTCTACTCGCTGCGCCACGGACATCTGCGCCGCCTCGTCGACGAGGCCCTGAACGTGGCGGACCACCAGCTCAGCGCCCTTCCGCCACACGACTGACACCCCCGCGCCCCGCAGCCCCGGAGCCGGTCTTCGGCGAACATGTGCATAGGTACGCACACATTGATTACGATGGAGGTCCCAGCACCTTCTCGCGCCCCGGGACGGGTCCCATGCTGTCCGTACTGCGCAACCGCACCTACCGCCATCTGTTCACCGCACAGGTCGTGGCGCTCATAGGCACCGGCCTCGCCACGGTCGCGCTCAGCCTGCTGGCGTACGACATGGCGGGCAGCCGGGCCTCGGCCGTGCTCGGCACCGCGCTGGCGATCAAGATGGTGGCCTATGTGGGCGTCGCCCCGGTCGTCGGCGCCTTCGCGCACCGGATCCCGCGCCGGGCGCTGCTGGTGGCGACGGACCTGACCCGCGCGGGCGTCGCCCTCACGCTCCCGTTCGTCTCCCAGGTCTGGCAGGTCTACGCGCTGATCTTCCTGCTCCAGGCCGCCTCGGCCGCGTTCACCCCCGTCTTCCAGGCGACCATCCCCGAGATCCTGCCCGCCGAGCGCGACTACACCCACGCCCTGTCCCTGTCCCGGCTCGCCTACGACCTGGAGAGCCTGCTCAGCCCGGCCCTCGCGGCGGCGCTGCTGACGCTGGTCTCCTACAACTGGCTGTTCGCGGGCACGGCCCTCGGCTTCCTCGGCTCCGCCACGCTGGTGGTCTCGGCCGTGCTGCCCCGGGCGAGGCCGGTCACCCGGACCGAAGGCGCCTACGCCAAGGCCGCGTTCGGGGTCCGGCTGTTCTGGGCGAGCCCACGGCTGCGGGCACTGCTCGCGCTCGACCTGGCGGTGGCCGCCGCGGGCGCGATGGTGTTCGTCAACACCGTCGTGCTGGTCCGGGGCCACTTCCGCCAGGGCGCGGGTGCGGTGTCGCTGGCGCTGGGCGCGTACGGGGCGGGCTCCATCGTTGCCGCGCTGCTGCTCCCGAGGCTGCTCGCCCGGGTGAGCGAGCGCGCGGTGATGCTCCCGGCGGCGTTCGCCCTGCCCGCCGTGCTCGTCGCGGTGGCCGCCACCACGCTCGCCCCGCGCGGGAGCTGGACATGGGCGGGCGCGCTGGCCACCTGGGCGGCGATCGGCGCCGCGGGCTCGGCGGTGCTCACCCCCGGCGGCCGGCTGATCCGCCGCTGCGCCGCCACCGCCGACCTCCCGGCCGCGTTCGCCGCCCAGTTCTCCCTCTCGCACGGCTGCTGGCTGCTGACGTATCCGCTCGCGGGGTGGCTGGCGGCGGGCGCCGGGCTGCCGGTGACGGCGACGGTCCTGGGCGCGGTATCCCTCGCGGCGGCGGCGCTGGCGACGGCGGTGTGGCCGCGCGAGGCGGCGCCGAGCGGGCGCCTCAGCACCGGACGCGCGTCGGCGGCACTGAGCCGATGACCCGTCAACTCACGCTCTGAGAACGCTTCTTCACGATGAAGTCGACCGCGTCCCGTACCGTCCGCAGACCCATCAGGGACTCGTCGGGGATGCTCAGGCCGAACTGCTCCTCGGCGGCGACGGCCACCTCCACCATCGACAGCGAGTCGATGTCCAGGTCGGTGAGGAAATCCGCCCCCATCCGCACCTCCTCGACCGGCACGCCCGTCACTTCGTTGATGATCTCCGCCAGTCCTTCCAGAACCTCCCGGCGCCGGTCGGACCCGCTCTCGTCGGCCCGCTCGGCTCGCTCCCCCGCCCGCGCGGCCACATCGATCAGCCGCTGGTCAGGGTGGTTGAGGAACGACTGGAGGACCAGCCAGAACGCGTCCGGGTCCATCCAGTGCAGCTCGGCCAGCGCCTCGTCCACCAGCGGGCTGTCGCGCGTCTCGTGCCAGACCACCAGCGGCGCGAGCACCCGAGCGGGCATCGCGGGCCGGTCCCGCAGCACCCGGCAGAGCGCTTCGAGGAGATCCGCGAGCGGGTTCCGCGTCATCGGTTCCCGGTACTCGTACGGGGCGAACTCGTCGGCCAGCAGCTCCTCCGGCAGGCCCCGCAGCCGCTCCTCCAACGCGTCGATGCCGCTCCGGCGCTCCCCCTCCCGCCGCCCGCTCTCCCAGAGCCAGAGCGCCAGTTGCTCGGGGTGCGCCAGGGCGCGCGCCTCGCTCTGCGGCAGCCGGTGCCCGGCGCTCGCCGCCGTACGCACGCAGAACGCGACCCACTCGTCAAGGCCCTGCTCCGGGCCGGGCCGGTCGCGCTCAACCCAGTGGCAGATCAACCACAGTTCGGCCACCTGACGCGGGGCGTCCATGATCTCGATGCCGCCGCCGAGCCGCAGGAGCCGGGGCCCGAAGCGCGACCACATCTCCTGGCACACGCTTTCGGCCAGCTCCATCAGGTCCCCGGAAGCCCCTGGTCCGTCGCCCGCCGACGCGCCCTGGCCGAAGCCGTGGCGACCGCCACGCGCCGGTGCGAGGGCGACCGGCCGCCCCTCGGCGCCCAGCAGATCACTCGCCCACTCGTACATCGTCCGCACGAACAACCGGTCCTGCTCCAGGTCCCGGGCGCGCTGCTGCCGTATCGCCCGCACGCGCGCCCGCAGGTGCGGGGCCGACGGCACCGGCGCCGCGGCGAACGCGTCCTCGCACTCGGCCAGCCACGGCAGTTCGGTGTAGGCGACGCCCCTCGTGGTCTCCAGTGCGGCGACGACCAGTTCACGCAGCCGCTCGCCCAGATAGTGCTCGCCCACGAGCCGGGCGGCGAGTTCGGCCTGCACCGGCGCGTCCCCGCCGGGCGCGCCGACAAGCAGCCGGGCCGCGAGCTCCAGCGCGTCGCCGTACGGCCGGGCGAGCAGCAGCGTCACCTCGTCGGCGGCCACGGCCGGGGGCAGCCGCAAAAGGGTGCGGCGCGCCGACGCCCGTACCGTGGAATTCGCGTCCCACGCCAGACGGTTGAGGGGGCGCAGCACCTGTGAACCGCTCGTCAGGGCCAGGCGGTGCAGCTGCTCGGCGACGATGCGGCGCACGAAGTCGTACTCCTGCGAGGCGAGTTCGTCCACGAAGTCCCAGAACACGCGGCCCCGGTGCGGGTCGAGCTGGAAGACCAGCTGGGTGCCGATGCCCCGCCACTTCCAGTCGCGCCCGAGCATCGCCCGGATCACCGCGAGGTGCGCCCGGTCGTCCGCCCGGCGGTCCTCCAGGCGCAGCACCAGGAACTCCAACGCGCCGCGCAGGGTGCTGAATCCGGGCTCCTGGGCCATCAGGTCGAGCGCGTCGTCGGCGATGGCGGCCGGGCGCTTGCCCGCCCAGCCGCAGTCGACGTAGAGGCTCAGGGCAAGTACGTACTCGGCGAAGCGGTCGTAGATGAAGACGACGTTGCGTACGCCGATCTCGTCGTCGATGCTCTCCTCAAGGATGATCTCCTCGTCGATGACCCGGCTGTAGAGCGAGTCGCTGCTGTCGAGCTCGGCGGGCGCGTAGCGCAGGGTGGCCGCGACGACGCTGCGCGGCACCGAGGTGCAGCGGCTCTGCCGCATCAACCGGGCCACCTCCAGGACGAGTTCGGCGACCGCGCCGCTTCCTCTGAGCGAGGTGGCGTCGGCGACCTGCTCGACCTTGCGCTCCCAGAAGAGCTTGAAGAGGCGGAAGAGCCGGAAGTCCTCGACGACGCCGATCTCCCGGTCGCGGTACGCCTCGCACAGGATGCGCAGCACCAGGGCATGGCGGCAGCGCTCGGCGGCCTCGCCGCGCAGATCGCCGCGGATGCCGAAGGCGGCGAAGTAGGCGGCGGCGATCGCGGGGAAGGAGTCGGCCGGGAACAGCGGCACGTCCTCGACCCGGGTCGTGGCGCCGGATCTCGGCGCGGACTGCGGGAGTTCGCGCCGGCGCACATAGCTGGACCAGAACGGGGCGCGGTAGAACTGCCAGAAGTCGGTACGGCAGGTGACGACCACCTTCACGCCCGCGCTCTCGGCCTGCCGCAGCAGTTCGTGCAGCGCGGCCTTCATGGCGTCCGGCTTGGCCGGGGACTCGTTGATCGCGTCGAGGAGCAGCAGCGGCGGGCGGCCGGGGCCCCCGGTGCGGGCGAGGTCGGCGAAGCAGCCCGGCCAGTCGGCGCCGTAGCCGAGCCGGGCGGCGATCAGGTCGAGCAGCCCCCGCGGGTCGAAGACCGGGACACGGGCCGACATCAGCAGCACCAGTGAGTCGCCGAGGCGGCGCTCGGCCAGCGAGCAGAGCAGACTGGTCTTGCCGCGGCCCGGCTTGGAGACCACGAGGAAGCAGGTGCTGTCGTCGGCCAGGAACTCCTCTACCCGCTCTTCGAGTTCGCGGTGGCGGAAGTAGAGCTCGCGCAGGTACTTCGAGCCGATCTCGGAGATCTCCCGCAGGGTGGCGGTCCGCGCGCGCTCGCGCAGGCCCGCGTACGGCGTTCCGGTGGCGGTCAGCGCGTCGAGGTCGGCCGGGTCGAGCCGGGCGACCTCGGCGGCGAGCCGGGCCATCGCCTCCTGGCGGTCCACGCCGACGACCGCGACCGAGGCGAGCGCCGCGACGAAGTCCGACAGAGCGCGCGGGCCGCCGCGCGCCACCGCGCCGACGGCCTCGGTGAAGAACGCGACGGTGCTCAGCTGCGGGGCGATCCGCTGGGTGAGCTGCCCGTATCCGGCGTGCTCCAGGAGGAACGTCCGCTGGCCCGGTTCGTTCATACCGGGCAGGGAGGCGAAGCTCTGGATGAGTCTGCCGCGCAGTGCGGTGCGGTCGGCGTCTGGCATGGCGGTGTCTCCGGGGTCGCGCCGATGGGTCAGCCGAGGCGGGAGCGGACGTCCGGCGGCAGCTCCCGCAGGATCCCGCTCAGCAGGAACCCCTCGTTGCGGTAGTAGTAGCTGCCGGTGGCCGGTTCCTGGAGGGTGCCGCCGGCGTGGTGGACGGCGCAGACGCGCCAGTCGTCGGTGAGCACCGGGGCGCCGGAGGAGCCGGGGAGCGTGGCCGTGACGTACTGGACGACATCGGCGTCGACGTACTCCACGAAGTTGCTCTGCAGCGCGATCTGCTTGGGACGCCCGGCCGGGTGCTGGACGATGTTGACCCGGTCGCCCGGGCGCGGCGGCGTCTCGGCGAGCTCCAGGCGGCCCCACTCGGTGCCCGGCGAGTCGGCCAGCTCGACGAGGGCGAAGTCGCGGCGGGCGTCGGCGAGATACAGCCGCCCGGTGGCGCGCGCGGTGCTCACCGGGCGTGGTCTGCCGGTGGCGTCGTCCTCGTAGTTGAAGAGGAAGCGGGCGCCTTCGAGCAGGCCCGCGTGCGGGAGTACGTGCTCGTTGGTGAGCAGGAGGTCGTCCGCGATCAGGAACCCGGTGCCGGTCCAGCGGCTCGCGCCGTCCGCCACCACGATGTGGCAGACCGGGCGTGCGGCGGCCAGGGCGAGCTCCAGGAAGTGGACGGGCCGCAGCGTGTTGCTGGTGATGATCTTCTCCTCGACCCGGCCGGGGCCACTGGCGCCCCTCCACCTCGCCACCGCCTGGGCCGGCGCGACCGGGACCATCATGCGGTGGCGCAGCAGCAGCGCGGCGAGGAGGTCCCGGTGCTCCCGGCCGGTGAGCGTGGCGACCAGGTTGAGGAAGAGCCCCAGCGCCTCGTGGTCGTGGCTGATCCGGCCGTACGCGCCGAGATACGTGACGATACGGCTGACCGCCACGAGGGCGGGGCCGCCGAGGTCGATGTGCGGGACGAGGTCGCCGAGCCCGGCGAGCGCCAGCATCTCGGCGCGGCCGTCCGGCGAGCCGAGGAGCGGCATGGCGGCGAGGAGCGTGACGAGCCGTTGGCGCTCCTCCACGGACAACTCGACCATCGCTGCTCCCCCTGGGACGGCGCCGGAATTTCCCCATGGTGCCAGCGCGCGGGCGCTTTGGCGGGTCGTCGGGCGCGGTCCGTAGCGAAATACGGGGCGGTCCGTAGCGAAAACGGGACCGCCCCGGCCGGGGGAACCGGCCGGGGCGGAACGGGTGAGCCACGACGGAACGGGTCCGCCATCCTCGGTCGCGGGACCGAGAGGTCAGCCGAGGGTGGCGATCGCCTGGTTGAAGGTGGCCGACGGGCGCATGACCGCCGCCGCCTTCGCCGGGTCGGGCTGGTAGTAGCCGCCGATGTCGGCCGGCGAGCCCTGCACCGCGATCAGCTCGTCGACGATGGTCTGCTCCTGCTCGGCCAGCGTCTTGGCGAGCGGCGCGAACGCCTCGGCGAGCTGCGCGTCCTCGGTCTGCTTCGCCAGCTCCTGGGCCCAGTACAGGGCGAGGAAGAAGTGGCTGCCGCGGTTGTCGATGCCGCCGACGCGACGGGTCGGGGACTTGTCCTCGTTGAGGAAGGTCGCCGTGCCGCGGTCGAGGGTGTCGGCGAGCACCTGGGCGCGCGCGTTGCCCGTGGTCGTCGCCAGGTGCTCGAAGCTGGCCGCGAGCGCGAAGAACTCGCCCAGGCTGTCCCAGCGCAGGTAGTTCTCCTTGACCAGCTGCTGGACGTGCTTGGGCGCGGAGCCGCCGGCGCCCGTCTCGAACAGGCCGCCGCCCGCCATCAGCGGGACGACCGACAGCATCTTGGCGCTGGTGCCCAGCTCCAGGATCGGGAACAGGTCGGTCAGGTAGTCACGCAGCACGTTGCCGGTGACCGAGATCGTGTTCAGGCCCTTGCGGATGCGCTCCACCGACAGCTTGGTGGCCTCGACCGGGGACAGGACACGGATGTCCAGGCCCTCGGTGTCGTGCTCCGCGAGGTACTGCTCGACCTTGGCGATCAGGTTGGCGTCGTGCGCGCGGGTCTCGTCCAGCCAGAACACGGCCGGGTCGCCGGTCGCGCGGGCGCGGGTGACGGCGAGCTTCACCCAGTCCTTGATCGGGGCGTCCTTGGTCTGGCAGGCGCGGAAGACGTCACCGGCGGCGACGGCCTGCTCCAGGACGACGTTGCCGTCCTGGTCGACGAGGCGGACCGTGCCCGGGGCCGCGATCTCGAAGGTCTTGTCGTGGCTGCCGTACTCCTCGGCCTTCTGCGCCATGAGGCCGACGTTCGGGACCGAGCCCATGGTCGACGGGTCGAAGGCGCCGTGGGCGCGGCAGTCGTCGATGACGACCTGGTACACACCGGAGTAGCTGCTGTCCGGGAGGACCGCGAGGGTGTCCTGCTCCTGGCCGTCCGGGCCCCACATGTGGCCGGAGGTGCGGATCATGGCCGGCATGGAGGCGTCGACGATGACGTCCGAGGGGACGTGCAGGTTGGTGATGCCCTTGTCGGAGTCGACCATCGCCAGCTCCGGGCCCTCGGCGAGCTCGGCCTCGAACGACGCCTTGATCGCGTCGCCCTCGGGCAGCGCGGCCAGGCCGTTCAGGATGCCGCCGAGACCGTCGTTCGGGCTCAGACCGGCCGCGGCCAGCTGGGCGCCGTACGCGGCGAACGTCTTCGGGAAGAAGGCACGCACCACGTGACCGAAGACGATCGGGTCCGAGACCTTCATCATCGTGGCCTTGAGGTGCACCGAGAACAGCACGCCCTCGGCCTTGGCGCGGGCGATCTGCGCCGCCAGGAACTCGTTCAGGGCCGCCACGTGCATGACGGACGCGTCCACGACCTCGCCCGCGAGGACGGGTACGGACTCGCGCAGCACCGTGGTGGAGCCGTCCTCGCCCGCCAGCTCGATGCGCAGCGAGCCCGCCTGGGAGATCACCGCGGACTTCTCGGTGGAGCGGAAGTCGTCGGCGCCCATGGTGGCGACGTTGGTCTTGGACTCGGGGGTCCAGGCGCCCATGCGGTGCGGGTGCGTCTTGGCGTAGTTCTTGACCGAGGCGGGGGCGCGGCGGTCGGAGTTGCCCTCGCGCAGCACCGGGTTCACGGCGCTGCCCTTGACCTTGTCGTAGCGGGCGCGGATGTCGCGCTCCTCGTCCGACTTCGGGTCGTCCGGGTAGTCCGGCAGCGCGTAGCCCTGGCCCTGCAGCTCGGCGATCGCGGCCTTGAGCTGCGGGATCGAGGCCGAGACGTTCGGCAGCTTGATGATGTTCGCCTCGGGCGTCTTCGCGAGTTCACCGAGCTCGGCGAGGGCGTCAGGGATGCGCTGGCCCTCCAGCAGGTACTCGGGGAAGAGGGCGATGATGCGCCCGGCCAGCGAGATGTCCCGCGTCTCCACAGTGACCCCGGCCGTCGAGGCATACGCCTGGACCACAGGCAGGAACGAGTACGTCGCCAGCGCGGGCGCCTCGTCAGTGTGGGTGTAGATGATGGTCGAGTCAGTCACCGGGTGCTCCACTCCACGTATGCAACATTGCTCGACATCAAGATATCTCGTGACGGGCTCCGGCCGGACAGGGCCCTGCCGCCGGGCGCGATCCGCGCGAGACCGGGCGCGATCGGCGTCGAGAAACACGGAAAGCCGCCTTCCCGAAATGAGAAGACGGCTTCCGACCTGCGAAAACGCTGGTCGGGACGACAGGATTTGAACCTGCGACCCCTTGACCCCCAGTCAAGTGCGCTACCAAGCTGCGCCACGTCCCGGTGCCCGTCTGACCTGGGGTTTCCCCCGGCCGAACGTGCACGAGAACAATACCGCACTTCTACCGGTGGTCACGAACGCCTTTCGCCAGCCGCCCGCCTCAGCGGCGCTGGCCCGCCGCGAAATAGGCCGCGAGCTCCGGATCCAGCGGCTCCACCCGGCGGGGCGTGCCGCCGTCACGCAGCGACATGGTCGCCTGGTAGCCCGCCGCCACCGCCATCCGGGCGGCCACCGGGGAGGTGTCGGTGGTGCCTCCCTCGCGTACGAAGCGCAGGAACTCGTCCATCAGGAGCGGGTCCGCGCCGCCGTGCCCCGAGTCGTCCGGCGCCGGAGCCACCTCGTGGAGCTCGTCGGGCTCCTCCCGGTAGTGCGAGCGCCGGGCGTTCCACACCTTGATGTGGCTGCCCGGGCCGTCGCCGAAGTTCTCCAGCCGCCCGGCGTCGCCGATGACCGTGTAGTTGCGCCAGTAGTCGGGGGTGAAATGGCACTGCTGGTAGGCGGCGAGCACCCCGTTGTCCAGGCGCATGTTCAGGAGCGAGACGTCCTCGATGTCGATCACCGGGTTCAGGGCCCGCTGGGTGTGCGGCGGCCAGTGGCCGTCCTTGGTGTACCAGTCGTCCGCCTTGGGCTCGCCCGGCGCGCGGCGGTGCGGGTTGTCGCCGTAGACCATGAGGTCGCCCATGGCCTGGACGTCGCGCGCGTAGCCGCCGGCCAGCCAGTGCAGTACGTCGATGTCGTGCGCGGCCTTCTGGAGCAGCAGGCCGGTGGTGTACTCGCGCTGGGCGTGCCAGTCCTTGAAGTACCAGTCGCCGCCGTAGCCGACGAAGTGGCGGATCCAGACCGTCTTGACCCGGCCGACCGCACCGCGCTCGATCAGGTCCCGCATCAGCCGGACCACCGGCATGTGGCGCATGTTGTGGCCGACGTACAGCCTGCTCCCGGTCTCGTACGCGGTGCGCAGGATCGCGTCGCAGCGCTCGACCGAGATGTCCAGGGGCTTCTCCACGAACACGGGCTTGGCGCTCCGCATGGCCTCGCGGGCGAGGTCGGCGTGGGTGTGGTCGGGGGTGAGGATGAGCAGGGCGTCGATGTCGGGGTCCTCGACGACCTTGCGGTGATCGCTCGTGATCGCCGCGTCCGGGAACGCCGCGGCCGCTTCCGCGCGGGCGCGGGGGTCGGGGTCCGCGAGCGCGGTGAGCCGGGAGCCGCGGCCCGGTCGGTGGGCCACGCGGGCGAGGCTGCCGCGCAGGCCGAAGCCGAGGGCGCCGATACGCAGGTCGGTCATGGTCAACTTCCTTGTGGTCCGAGCGGGTTGATGGCCCGGCCTTGTCCGGGTGATCCGCTGCCCGATGGTGACAGCGGCGCCCGAGCCGGTACCGCACGCCGGGCAAGCGCCTACGACAACTATTTCGCGCCGCTGCCCCCTGCGGGCACTCCAACGCGCGGGACCCCGGCGGGCGTTCATCCCCGTACGGCGAAACGATCAGGTTCGCACACCGTCGTACCCTGGTTCCGGGCGGCAACGGGCGCGTCCGTATGCGTTCGGGCCCGCTGTCCGATCACGTTCGCGGGTGCTCCTCGATGCCGTCGATGTGCGCATCCGGGACCGAAAGCTGTCCCTCAGTGCCAGATACCCACGAAACCTTTGCCCTTGGCATGTGGCAAAAAGTTGAGTCCGGGGAATGCCAACCGAGTGGAACCGAGGAGGCCAACCTCACACGAAACACCAGTACCCAAACGTCAACACGCCGCGTTTCGGCCAAAGTTGACAATCGCGTTGAAGCGCCACCGGATGATCCACAACATGATGGGGTCGGCCTCTTCGGGACGGGGACCACTGCCGATGCACCACCTGCCCGAACACCCATACGGGCAGGCGTTTCGCGGAGGAGGGCTCGCCATGGACGGATACTTCAGCAGCCGCCTGCACCACCAACTGAGGGAACAGGTGCGGCAGTTCGCCGAGTACGAGGTCCGGCCCCGGATAGCGGCGATGGAGGCGGCGCGCTCGGTCCAGTACGACCTGTCACGGCTCATCGCCCGGCAGGGCTGGATCGGAGCCACCGTGAGTCCGTC
This sequence comes from Streptomyces sp. NPDC048696, assembly GCF_043198895.1. NCBI lineage: Bacteria > Bacillati > Actinomycetota > Actinomycetes > Kitasatosporales > Streptomycetaceae > Streptomyces > Streptomyces sp. NPDC048696. The sequence goes on from NZ_JBICVJ010000010.1 coordinate 313,540, forward strand.
GTACGGCGGCATGGGCGTCGGGCACCTCGGAAAGACCATCATCATCGAGGAGTTGTCCCGGGTCAGCGGGGCCATGGGCGCCATGGCACAGGCCTCCCAGCTGGGGGTGGCGAAAATAGTCCACTTCGGCAGCGAGGAGCAGAAGAAGCAGTGGCTTCCGGCCATCTCCGCCGGCGACTGCCTGCCGACGATCGCGGTGACCGAGCCCGAGTCCGGCGGCCATGTGCTCGGCATGAGCGCCACCGCGGTGCGCGACGGCGACGACTACATCCTCAACGGCCGCAAGGTGTACGTGGGCAACAGCCATGTCGGCGATCTGCACGGCGTGGTCGTCCGCACCGGGCCGGGCTCCGGGGGGCTGACCGCCTTCCTGGTCGAATCCGACCGGCCCGGGTGCACCGCCGGCATCCAGCGCGACACGATGGGGCTGCACGGCTTCAGCTTCGGCGAGCTGTACTTCGACAACTGCCGGGTGCCGGTGGAGAGCCGCTTGGGCGAGGAGGGCGACGGGCTCGCCGTGGCCTACTCCTCCAGCGTGCTCTACGGCCGCGCCAATCTGACGGCCGTCTCGCTCGGTATCCACCGGGCGATCCTGGAGGAGACCACCAGGTTCTGCTCGGAGCGCATCCGCTACGGCAAGCCGCTCCATGAACTGACCAACGTCAAGATCAAGTTGGGCCAGTTGCAGTCCCGGCTGATGACCGCCCGGCTCGCCGCCTATCACGCGGTGCATCTGCTGGACCAGGGGATGCCGTGCGACGCGGAGCTGATGAACGCCAAGGTGGTCAATGTGGAGTCCACGCTGGACTCGGCGCGCAGCGCCATGGAGATCCACGCGGCGGCCGGACTGTTCACCGACCGCCCGATCGAACGCTATCTGCGCGACGCGCACCACATCTTCGCCCCGGCCGGCACCTCGGACGTACAGCTGCTCAGGCTGGCGGAGGTGGCCCTGGGCACCGCGAAGGGCCAGTGGTCCCAGCGGCTCTCCGAGCTCGTACGCACGGAAGAGCTCGCGGCGGCCCACTGACCGCGATGGCCGGCGAGGACGGCGGTCAGAAGCCGCCGTCCTCGCGGCGGTGGATCTGCTCGATGAGCTCCGCCGCCATGGACTTGATCGTCTCCAGACCGGCCCGGCCCCACGGGCGGGGCTCGGTGTCGACCACGCAGATGGTACCGAGCGCGATCCCGGTACGGTCGATCAGCGGGGCACCGAGGTAGGAGCGGATGCCGATCTCGTCGACGACCGGGTTGCCGGCGAACCGGGGGTAGTCGCAGACGTCCTCCAGGACGAGCGCCTTGCGGCGCACCACCACGTGCGGGCAGTACCCGTGGTCGCGCGCCATGATCCGGCTCACCCCGCCCGCCGAGGCCGCCGCGTTCAGATCGGCGGTGGAGTGCGCGCCCTCGGGGGTGTGCAGCCCGGCGAAGAACTGCTGGTTCTCGTCGATGAAGTTGACCATCGAATAGGGCGCCGCGGTGACCTCGGCGAGTTTGTGGGCGAAGTCGTCGAACGCCGGATCCGGCTGCTCCCCCATGCCGAGCTGGCGCAGCCGCTGCACACGCACGGGCGCCTCCCGGTCGATCGGGGTGAGCAGCAGATGGCCGGTCGGGTCGTACGTCATGTGTGGGCTCCATGGCTGGTGGCGGCCGGGAAAGTGGCCAGCAGATGCTGGACCAGGGTGACCAGGGTCCCGATTCCGGAGCTGCCGATCCGGGCGTCGCACAGGACGACGGGAACCTCGGGTTTGAGGTCTATGGCGGAGCGCACCTCGTCCGGCGTGTAGCGGTAGGCCCCGTCGAACTCGTTGACGGCGACGAGGAATCCGATGCCGCGGCGTTCGAAGAAGTCCACCGCGGAGAAGCAGTCCTCAAGGCGGCGGGTGTCCGCGAGGATCACCGCGCCGAGGGCGCCCTCGGACAGTTCGTCCCACATGAACCAGAAGCGCTCCTGCCCGGGCGTGCCGAAGAGGTACAGGACGTGCCGGTCGTCGAGGGAGATACGGCCGAAGTCCATGGCGACCGTCGTGGTGGTCTTGGACTCCACGCCTTCGAGGCTGTCGTGCGCCACGCTGACCGTGGTGAGCAGCTCCTCGGTGGAGAGCGGTTCGATCTCGCTGACCGCGCCCACGAAGGTCGTCTTGCCGACTCCGAACCCGCCGGCGACAAGGATCTTCAGCGCGGTGGGGAAGAGATCCACGGCGGGGCTGGCGTCAGAGCCGTCGTCGTAGGCCATCGAGCACTGCCTCCAGCAGAGATCGGTCGGTGGGGGTGTGGTGGAAGCGGGGCGCACGGGCCGTCACCGCACCGCACTCCACCAGGTCGGACAGCAGGACTTTGGTGACGACCGCGGGCAGCCGCAGATGGGCCGCGATCTCCGCCACCGAGGTCGGCCCCTCGCACAGCCCGAGCGCCTGGGAGTGCTCGGGCCCGAGCGGTGTCCGGGGCGGTGTCCCGGTCGCCATCACCTGGGAGAGCAGATCCAGGGTGGCGGTCGGCCGGGTGCGTCCATTGCTCACGGTGTACGGGCGGATCAACCGCCCGGCGTCGTCGTCGAGCCATGGTCCGTCCTGCGGGGCCGGCACGCTCAGTGCCTCGTGCCGCTCGGCGTTCCGGCGCCTTGCCGGGCCGGGGTCACGAGGTACGGCCGTACGCTCTTGACCAGCATCGCCATCTCGTATCCGAGCACCGCCGCATCCGCCTCGCGGCCGGCGAGCACGGCGAGGCAGGTGCCCGAGCCCGCCGTGGAGACGAAGAGCAGCGTGGAATCGAGCTCCACGACGACCTGGCGCACCTCTCCCCCGTCGCCGAAGCGCGCCCCCGCGCTGCGGCCCAGGGAGTAGAGGCCGGAGGCGAGGGCGGCCATGTGGTCGGCGCTGTCGACGTCGAGACCGTGCACGGACTTCACCAGCCCGTCGGAGGAGAGCAGGACCGCGTTGCGTGTATACGGCACACGCTGGACAAGGCCGCTGAGCAGCCAGTCGAGATCCGAGACGTGTCCGGTCGGCGCATCGCTCGCCATGGTGCATCTACTCCTTGGAGTGTTCGGCGTCAGTTTCGGCCTGGGGGTGGTGTAACGGGGCTGAGAGGTGGTGCGGTTGCGACTGCGGTGCTGCTGAATGGTCGGGCGGGGCCGGCTGCGACTCGGCGAGGCCGATGCCCCGCTGGAACGCCGCCATCAACCCCGGGTCGTGCAGGGCGTGTTCGTCTTCCTTGCGTACGGCCGGGGCGTCCCGCAGCTGCGGGACCAGGTGCTCCTGGCTGCGGCGCCGGGGCAGATCCGGACGGCCGGCCGCGGCGCGTACCGTACCGCTCGTCAGGGGTATCGGGGGCTGCGCCGGGGTCTCGCCCGGCGCGCGGTGGACGCCCGGGACGGCGGCCGCGGGGTTGGGGCGCTCCTCGTGGAAGGCGCGCACCGGAAGGGGCGCGGTGCCACTCGTGGAGACGGTCTCGCCATGCTGGGGCTGACGCGGCAGGGACGGCAGCGGGGTGCCGTGCGCGGGCGTGCGGTGCGCCTTGGGCGCGGGCGTGGGCGCCGGCGCGGTGGTCGGCAGGGGCGCGGGCTGCGGGGCGGGCGCCGGGGCCGCGGGCTGCGGCTGGACCGGGAGCGGGGTGCGCGCGGACTGCTGCGCGACCGGCGCGGCCGCGTCCCGCCCGCCGTCCTTGGCACTCTCGGTGTCGGCCCCCAACAGGCCCTGCGGCAGCACCAGTACGGCCTGCACGCCGCCGTAGATGTTGGTCTGCAGCCGGACCGCGATGCCATGTCTGCGGGCCAGCGCGGAGACCACGAACAGGCCGATCCGGCCGTCCTGGAGGAGGTGGGCGACATTCACCTGATCGGGGTCGGAGAGCAGCGCGTTCATCTTGTTCTGCTCGGTGACCGGCATGCCCAGGCCCCGGTCCTCGACCTCGACGGCGAGCCCGGCGGTGACCAGCTGGGCGCGGAGCAGCACCTGGGTGTGCGGGGCGGAGAACAGCGTGGCGTTCTCGACGAGTTCGGCGAGCAGGTGGATGACGTCGGCGACCGCGTGGCCGCGCAGCGTCCCGTCGATCGGCGGCACCAGCTTGACCCGGGGGTACTGCTCGACCTCGGCGATCGAGGAGCGCAGCACCTCGGTCATGGTGACCGGGTGGGACCACTGACGCCGCGAGATGGCGCCGCCGAGGACGGCCAGGTTCTCCGCGTGCCGGCGGATGCGGGTGGCGAGGTGGTCGACATGGAAGAGGCCCTTGAGCAGCTCGGGGTCCTCGACCTCGTTCTCCAGCTCGTCCAGGAGCTGGATCTCGCGGTGCACCAGGGACTGCAGACGCCGGGCGAGGTTGACGAAGACCTCGACCTTCTGCTCGTTGCCGACGCTGCTGGAGAGCTGCGAGGCCTGCACCACGGCGGCCACGGCCGCTTCGTGGGAGCGGGTCAGCTCATGCGCCAGCAGCTCGAACTCATCGGCACCCGGGGGGAGTTGGGCCGGTCCCCGGCGGGTCGGCGGGCCCTCGCCGCGGCGCAGCCCCTCGACGACGGTACGCAGGTCGGCGGCCGAGCGGGCGCTGCCCCGGCGCAGGCTGTTGGCCCGGCCGAGCACGGTTTTCGCGACCCGGTCCGCGCCCACGGCCGCGGCGGCCACGGCCGCGAGCGCCAGCACCGCCACTCCGCCGAGGGCCGCCCAGAGCAGCGGCGAGGGGTGGGCGTGGGTGGAGTGGAGCGTGCCGACGACGGCCGCCGCGCCGCAGAGCACGGCGACCACGGCGGGCAGTACGGCCGCGCGCAGCAGCTGCGGCCGTATCCGGGCCTCGGCGGGCGGCCGCTGCCCGCTCGGCGGGCGGGCCGCCGGGGCCGGGGTGCCGGTGGGAGCGGCCGGGGGCTGCGGCCGGTGTGCCGTACGTCCGTGCCGCCCGCCCTCACGGCGGTCGGACCGCGCGGCGGGTGCGCGAAGATGAGACATCTGCGTCCTCGGTACGTGGGGTCCCAGAGATCGTGGCGTCGGGTCCAACTCAACCTATACGGACCCGCGTTGATCGTCGACCACTCACGGTAGTGGTCAACCCCTCGCCCTCGGTGAGCAGTTGGGAAAGTTCCCCGCGCCGCGTCCCGCTCTGGTATTACGCGTCGCACGACAGCGCGAAATGGCGCGACGTCGGCGGGTGTTTGGCCGGATCACGGCCATGGGGCCGCGGACCGCGCGCGCGGGTTTTCCGAGGTGGGTTCGAAGGGCGCACCGGCGATCGGCCGGACGACGACGCCGCGGCGCCCCGCGCCTTTCCTCGCCTCGCTCAGCGCTCCGCCGCGAGGTCGAGGTCGGTCGGGACCGGCTTCGCCTCCAGCACGGCCGGCTTGGGGCGGCGCCAGGGGTGCGGGGTCGGCGCGGCCACGGCCCGCCACCAGGGGTCGGTCGGGACGGCGCCGGCGGGCTCGAACGGCTCGCCCGGACGGGGTGTGGCGACCGTCTGCCCGGCCTCCTCCCCCGCGTCCAGGCTCCACTCGCCCGGCTCGGCCCACGGGTGCGGGGCGAGGTTGAAGGTGCCCCAGTGGATCGGCAGCATGACGCCGTGCGGCCTGCCGCCCTGGAGGTCGAGGTGGGCGCGTACGCCTTCGGCCGGAGTCATATGGATGTCCGGCCAGAACTCGCTGTACGCACCGATCTGGATCATCGTGGCGTCGAACGGGCCGTGCTCGGCGCCGATGTCCTTGAAGCCCCCGAAGTATCCGGTGTCGCCGCTGTGGTAGATCCGGTGCTCCGGCCCGGCGACCGCCCAGGACGCCCAGAGGGTGTGCTGCTGGTTGCGCAGGCCCCTGCCGCAGAAGTGGCGTGCGGGGGTGGCGGTGAGGGTGATTCCGTTGACCTTCGTCGACTCGTTCCAGTCCAGCTCGTGGATGCGGTCCGCCGGGACGCCCCACAGCTCCAGATGGGCGCCGACGCCGAGCGGCACCGCGAACACCGTCTCCGTACCGGCCAGGGCGCGGATGGTGGGGAGGTCCAGGTGGTCGTAGTGGTCGTGCGAGATGACGATCACGTCGACCGGGCCGAGCGAGGCCAGCGGGAAGGGGACCGGGTGCAGGCGCTTGGGCCCGGCGAAGGCGAACGGGGAACAGCGCTCGCCCCAGACCGGGTCGAAGAGCACCCGGCGTCCGTCGATCTCGGCGAGCACGCTGGAGTGCCCCATCCAGGTGAGCCGCAGGCCCGTGACGGGCGGCTTGGCGAGGTCGGCCAGCGTCGTCGCGTGCACCGGGATGTTGCCCACCGGCGCACGCAGCGCGCGCTGCTCCTTCTGGAAGTAGATCTTGGCGAACTCCAGCATCGAGCCGGACGGCCGCGTCCGCGCGCCCTCCGGGTTCTGGAACACCCCGTCCGCGAAGTTGGGCGAGCGGCGGATCCGCTCCAGCCGCTCCCCCGCCGGGTCGGCCCCGAAGGCGTCGGGCCGCAGCTCGCGCAGCCGGGCGCGGAGTGGAAGCAGAGAACCAGCGCCGGTCACGGCACCTCCAGGGGCTCGGGGTCGTTCCATTATGTGCGGCGGGTACGACAACGCGGGAACCGCGGCGTTACACGGCAGCGACCCACCGGGGACGGCTCAGCCCGCGGGCTGGCCATAGGCGCGTTCGACACGCAGCCGCAGGACGAGACGGCGGTCGCGGACCATGGCCTGCCGGTACTCGTCCCAGTCGGCGTGCTCGCCCTGGAGGTCGCGGTAGAGCGAGATCAGCTCCTCCACGGTGTCGTCGTGCGGGTCGGCGGCCACCGGGGAGAGGTCGGCGGTGCCCTCGGCGACGGTCCAGGCCCAGCGGTCGTCGCTGGTCACGTGGTAGCTGGCGCGCGGGTCGCGGCGCAGGTTCTTGGTCTTGGCCCGGTCGTCGGTGAGGGAGACCTTGATCACTCCCTCGTCCGGGTAGTACGCGTGCATCACATTGGAGAGCTGGGGGCGCCCGTCGCGCTTGAGGGTGACCAGCACGCCGCCCTTGTGCCCGGCGACCAGCTTGAGCAGTGCTTCCTGGTGTGCGTCGAATCGCGTCATGGCCAGGAGAACAGCGCGCGCGTACCGCCGATTCCCCGGCGTCCGCCACACGTGCGTGGAGGACGTGTGAGGGATGGCGGACGGTCGTGTGACGGACCTGGCAGTGAAAGTTCGGGGCAGATTGTCGGAGGGTGCGTTTAGGCTGGACGCATGTCCCATTCCGCCCACCACCCTGGTTCCGTACTGCCGGACGCCGACGCCGCGAACGAGGCGATCCGCGATCTGGTCGACAGCGCGGACGCGGACGGCGGCTGGCCCTCGGAGGAGTACGAGCGCCTTCTCACCCTGTGGGCGGCGGCCACCACCGCGGAGCTCGACGAAGCCGCGTAGGACGCCGGCGACCCGGTCGCCCGCCCTGGGCCGCCGCCGACCGGCGCACCGACCGGTCCCCACCCGGACGATAGGCTTGACCTGCCCGTAAGCGCGCCCATGCGGCCCGTGACGGGTCCGATCACCAGCCTTCCCGGGGCCGAGAGCACAGGAGACCAGCAGCCTTGTCCGATCCATCCGAGCTGCGGGCCGACTGTGCGAACTGCTTCGGCCTGTGCTGCGTCGCGCTGGCGTTCTCCAAGTCGACGGACTTCGCGATCGACAAGGCCGTCGGGGACCCCTGCCCCAACCTCCAGCAGGACTTCCGCTGCGGCATCCACGACAAGCTGCGCCCCCAGGGCTTCCAGGGCTGCACGGTCTACGACTGCTTCGGCGCGGGCCAGAAGATCTCCCAGGTCACCTTCGCCGGCCACAACTGGCGCGAGACCCCGGACGGCGCGCGGCAGATGTTCGCCGCGCTCCCCGTGATGCGGCAGTTCCACGAGCTGCTCTGGTACCTCTCCCAGGCGCTGGCCCGCCCGGCCGCCCGCCCGGTCCACCGCCAGGTGCGGGCCGAGCTGGAGAAGATCGAGCGCCTGACCCTCGGCGACGTGGACACCCTGCTCGGCCTGGACGTGGCCGCGTATCGCGCCGAGGTGAACACCCTGCTGCTGCGGACCAGCGAGCTGGTGCGCGCCGAGGTCCCGGGCAAGAAGAAGGACCGCCGGGGCGCCGACCTGTTCGGGGCCCGGCTCAAGGGCGCCGACCTGCGCGGGGCCGATCTGCGCGGCGCGTATCTCATCGCGGCCGACCTGAGCGGCGCCGACCTGCGGCTGGCCGATGTGATCGGCGCGGACTTCCGCGACACCAACCTCGCGGGCGCCGACCTCACCGACTGCCTCTTCCTCACCCAGACGCAGGTCAACGCGGCGCGGGGCGACGCCGCCACGCTCCTTCCGGACGGCCTCGACCGCCCCTCCCACTGGAGCGGCGCGGCCTCGGCCCCGGCCGCTCCCGCCCGTAAGGACGCCCCGCGCAAGGGCTCCTCCGCGCGCAGGGCCGGCGCCTCCGGCCGCAAGGGCCCGGGCCGGTCCGGCACCCGGAACAAGTAACCGCAGGCCTCGGCCGCCCCACGCGAGCAAGCCCCTCTCCCTGGACCCTCCTCGAACACCACCCCACTATGCACTGCGTGTATACACCTCGCGTATAGTCCGGTTCATGATCTGGTCCAGGCGGAAGGGAAGTCTTGTCATGCGCAACAGGGGTAGGGGTACCGGAGTCCGCCGCGCCCGGGGGCGGTCGGCCGCCGCGCTGCTCGCGGTCGCGTCGCTGGGCCTCGCGCTGACCGGCTGCTCCGACAACGCGGTCTCGCCGCGCTCCGCCCGTAACGACGCACTGGACACCAAGGCACTGGCCCAGAGCTCCGGCGCGGCCGGGACCGACTGCCAGAAGGCCAAGTGCATCGCCCTCACCTTCGACGCGGGGCCGGGCGAGCGCACCCCTCAACTGCTCGACACGCTCAAGGAGAAGAAGGTCCACGCCACCTTCTTCCTGCTCGGCAAGAACCACGTCGAGAAGTACCCGGACACCGTGCGCCGCATCGCCGCCGAGGGGCACGAGGTCGCCAACCACACCTGGTCGCACGAGCGGCTGGACAAGCTCAGCGCCGACGAGATACGCACCGAGCTGGGCAGCACCCAGGAGGCGGTCGCGAAGCTGACGGGCCGCAAGCCCGTGCTGATGCGTCCGCCGCAGGGCCGTACCAACAAGACGGTCACCAAGGTCAGCAAGGAGCTCGGGCTCTCCCAGATCCTGTGGAGCGCGACCGCCAAGGACTACTCCACCAACGACTCGGCCCTCATCAAGAAGCGCATCCTCGACCAGGCCGACCGCGACGGCGTCATCCTGCTGCACGACATCTACGACGGGACCGTGCCCGCCGTACCCGGGATCATCGACACGCTCAAGGAGCGCGGCTTCACCTTCGTGACCGTCCCGCAGCTCCTCGCGCCCGCGCCTCCGAAGCCCGGCCAGCTCTATCGCCCGTGAGCGAACAGATTCCGCCCTGAGCATGCAGCGGTTCTCAGGACCCGCCCGGGCGGGCAGAGTTGCGGACATGAAACTGCTGATACTGGGTGGTACGGAGTTCGTCGGCCGCGCCGTCGCCGAGGCCGCGCTGGCGCGCGGGCACGAGGTGACGGTCTTTCACCGGGGACGCCACGAGGCGCCCGACGGCGTGCGCGCGCTGCACGGCGACCGGACCGCCGAGGGCGGGCTCGCCGCACTGAGCGACGGGCAGTGGGACGTGGTCGTGGACACCTGGTCGGGCGCGCCCTCGGCGGTCCGGGACGCGGCGCGACTGCTGGCCCAGGGGCGCGCGGCCAGGTATGTGTACGTCTCCAGCCGGTCCGTGTACCCGCACCCGTCCCCGGCCGGGGCCGACGAGAGCGCACCCCTGGTCGACGGGTCGCCGGACGCCGGCGAGGCGGCGTATCCGCAGGCCAAGCGCGGCGGCGAACTGGCCGTCGAGCGGGAGTTCGGCAAGGAGCGCTCGCTGCTTGTGCGGGCCGGGCTGATCCTCGGGCCGTGGGAGAACATCGGGCGGCTGCCGTGGTGGCTGGGGCGCATCGCGCGCGGCGGCGAGGTGCTCGCGCCGGGGCCGCGCGATCTGCCGGTGCAGTACATCGACGTCCGGGACCTCGCCCAGTGGATCGTCAGCGCCGCGGACTTCGGGCTCTGCGGCCCGTACAACCTGGTCAGCCCGCCGGATCACACCACCATGGGCGCGCTGCTCGAAGCCTGCGCACGCGTCACCGGCGGCGGGGCGGTGCTGCGCTGGACCGACCCCGAGCCGATCCTGGCCGCCGGGGTCGAGCCGTGGACCGACCTTCCGGTGTGGATCCCGCCGGGCGAGCTGCACACCACGATGCACTGCTCGAACGTGTGGAAGGCCGTACTCGCCGGGCTGCGCTGCCGTCCCGTGGAGGAGACGGTCGCGGACACCTGGGCGTGGCTGGAGTCCATCGGCGGCGAGGCGCCGCAGCGGCCGGACCGCCCCCGGGTCGGACTCGACCCGGAGACGGAGCGGAAACTGCTGCACGGCTGAACCGCCGCGCCACCCCACCGTCTTGACGGTCCGCCAGGGCATCGCACACGCCCGTGACGAGCCGTCAGAGCGGCAGCAGGTCCGGGCGCTTGGGCTCCACATGGTCGCCCGAGCTCTCGCCCCGCAGCCGTCGCCCGATCCACGGCGCCAGGTGCTCGCGGGCCCAGTGGATGTCGTCGCGCCGCTCCTCAAGGGTGCCGCGCGGCGGCAGCGGGGGCCACGCCTGGTCGGGGTCGGCCGGCACCGCGAGGCCGAGCACCTGGGCGGCGCGCAGCGCGACCCGGGTGTGCCCCTCGGGCGACAGATGCAGCCGGTCCTCGTCCCACGCCCGCCGGTCCTGCACCGACTTGAGCGACCACAGGTCCAGTACCGGACAGTCGTAGCGGTCCGCGATGGACCGTACGTGCGCGGTGTACGTGGCGACCTTGCCCCGCAGATGCTTGAAGACCGGCACCCCGCGCGTGTCGAACCCGGTGGTCACCATGACCGTCGGGATCGCGCTCTTCAAGTCGGCCACCGCGCGCTCGAAGCGCTCGGCGACGTCGTCCGGGTCGGTGCCCGGCCGGATGATGTCGTTCCCGCCCGCGCAAAAGGTCACCAGGTCGGGCGCGAGCTCCTTGGCCCGCGGCACCTGCTCCTCGACGATCTGGTCGAGAAGCCTGCCCCGGACCGCGAGATTGGCATAGCGAAAGGCCCCCTCCGGTCGCTGATCAGCCAGTAGCACGGCGAACCTGTCCGCCCAGCCGACGAACGCCCCGTCCGGGCCGGGATCGCCGACGCCTTCCGTGAAGCTGTCGCCGATCGCCGTGTACGACCCGAACGTACCGCTGTTGAATGATCTCGAATCGTCTGCCACGGGACCATATCTTTCCCTTACGGATGTGACCTACGCGACCGTAAGGAGGGGTTGACGGGGGGTGATATAGACCACCCGGTCAGTTGGCCCCCATCGGGAATACGCCACGCACGGCGCGGCCCGGTACACGCATGCGTGTACCGGGCCGCGCCGATCCGCACCACGGACCGTCAGAGACTTGCGCCCTGCTGGCGCAGATACGCGAGCGGGTCGACGTCCGAGCCGTAGTCCGGGGTCGTCCGGATCTCGAAGTGCAGATGCGGACCGGTGACGTTGCCGGTCGCGCCGGAGAGGCCGATCTGCTGGCCCTCGGTCACGGTCTGCCCGGCCGAGACGGAGAGCTGCGAGAGGTGGGCGTACTGGGAGTACATGCCGTCGGCGTGCCGGATGACGACCTGGTTGCCGTACGCGCCGCCCCACCCGGCCGTGACGACCGTGCCCGCGCCGACGGCCTTCACCGTGGTGCCGGTCTGCGCCTCGAAGTCGACGCCGGTGTGGTAGCCGCTGGCCCACATCGATCCGGCCATGCGGTACGGGGTGCCGATGCTCACGCTGTCCAGCGGGGCGCGGAAGCCGGAGGCGGAGCCCTGGCTCGCCTTGGCGGCCGAGGAGGTGGTGGCGGAAGCGGTGGTGGCGGCCGGGGCCCGATCGGACGCGTGAGAGGTCGCGGTCGACGTGTGCGAGGCCGTGGTCGACGTGTGCGAGGCCGTGGCATGGGACTTCGCCCCGATGGTCAGCTTCATCCCGGGCCGGATCAGCGCGGGGTCGTCACCGACCACCGAGCGGTTGTCCTGATACAGCTTGTGCCAGCCGTCGAGCCGGTGGTCCTCGGCGATCTTCGAGAGGCAGTCGCCGGACTTGACCTGGTACGTCGTGGGCGCGGCCTGCGGCGCGACGGCCGGGGCGGCGGCGAACGCGGACGCGGCGCGGACGGCCTGCTGCGGCGCGACGGCCACAGCCGCGTTCTTCACCGCCGCGTGCGCGCCGGTGGCGCCGAGCAGCGGGATGGCGAGCGCGGCGCCGCCGGTGCCGGCGGCGACCATGCCCCGGGATATCGGGCTGGACTTGGGGCGGCGGTGCTTACCCTTCGCGGGCATGGCGGATTCCTCTCCGGCGCCTGCGAGGTGAGCTGTCGGGTTCGGGCTGGAGCTGCCCGGCCGGGCACCACGATGCGGTGCGTCGGCTTCACCCCAAGCCGTGCCGGAATTCCGGACGGCGTCTACCTGGGTCCCCCGCTCCTGCCACACGTGGATGGGTGCGGATTCCGAGCGGTGGCAGGATTCGGCGGTCCACTCGGATTGCGGTGACCGTAAACGAGCCCGGCGGGCCACGACAAGTGGCAATTCGTTATCGGATTTCCCGGCCGGGAATTCATCGGGTAATTGCGGTCACCCTGCGTCGACCGGGAATCCCAACAGGCCCCGGCGGCAGGGGGATCCGGCGCGGCCCACCGCCACGGACCGTCACCACGGTGACGCTGCTCACGGACATCTGCACGGACAACCCCCCATTCCCGTCGGGGAAACAGGGGGTTTCCCGTATAGCACCCAATTCGGACCAAAGGACCGAAAGAGCCGATCCATGCATCTATGCGCCCGTACGCCCCACCATCAGTCCTGGCCCGCGATGTTCCAGGGCGCGAACGCGTTCTTCTTGCCCGTGAGCGCGGTGCGCAGCTCCGGGTAGTGGCGCAGCAGCACGCTGATCATGCTGTTGCCGTCGATCCACTCCAGACCGGCCTTGGAGTACACCTCGGGGGTGTAGTACTCGGTGAAGAACCGGTCGCTGTTCAGTCGGCGCGAGGCCATCAGGATGAAGATCCGGAATGCCGTGTCGCTGAAGGCGAAGCCCTTGGGAAGTTTCTCGGCGAACATGCCGACCTCCAGGTCGACCTTCTCGATGTCTCCCCCGTACACCCGCTTGATCTCTTTCGCCCACACCGGATTGTCCGTCAGGTCCTCGAATTCCTTGGCGGGCTTGAGGCGGAGCAGTCGGCGGAATTCGTTGTAGCGCGGGACGCCGAGTTCGCGGGTGCGCAGGATGTCGGTGGCGGCGAGGTCCTGGAGGTGGCCGTCGGGGCGCTCGTACTCCTGCAGGAACTTCGGGAAGTTGTGCAGGGTGACGAGCCCCGGGTGGAGCGTGCCGAAGCTGTAGAGCAGGTCGATCGTGGGGATCGAGCCGAGCACCTTCAGCGCCTCGGGGCCCGCGATGTCCCGGAACGTGGCCTCGCGCAGTACGGAGTTGTCGTTGGCGGCCCGCAGCTCCCAGTCGTCGCGGATCAGCGGGTGCATCCGGTAGACCGCGACGAACTCCTCGGTGAGCGCGTACGGAACGCCGTAGTGGTCCCGCTCGCCGCCCGGGATGCCGCTGATGACCTCGGACTTGCTGATCCGTCCGAAGAGGTCGTGCACCCGCTCCCCCGCCAGGCCCCACCAGTTGGCGCGCAGCGCGGTGACGGTGGTCGGGTGGCTGATGACCGCCGGGGTCCACTCCACCGTGTGGATCTTGGCGATCAGCGCGGCGTTGACCAGCCGGGCCCGCTCGAAGACCTCCTCGTCGTCCCAGCCCGGGTACGCGGTGTGCAGGTGGTCGCAGATCGCGTTGTGCTCACGCGTGAACAGGTCGTGCATCAGGGCGAGTCCGAGCCAGAAGCCCGGGATGCGCGAGGGGTCCTTGGAGGGGTCGGAGGGGAACGGCATCCGCTCGTCGTCCCACAGGTGCAGCTTGCCGTTCTCGCCGGTGCGCAGAGCGCGCAGTTCGTCCTCGCTGTTCCCGTAGATCTGCGAGGCGTCCCACCAGTGCGAGAAGACGTTGACCCGGGTGTCGGGCGTCCCGGCGGGCGCGTGCGGGTCGCGGGTGGGGTCGTCCGGCGTCCGCATGATCTTCATGGGGCGCTCGGGCCATGGGTCGTCGTCGACCAGGTCGACCGTCCAGGGCCGGTCGCTGGGGCTGGTGCCATGGCTGAACCAGTCGCGGATCATGAACTGGAGCCAGGCGGCGACCAGGGAGTTGACGGTTTCGGCGGGGACAAAGGTGTCGCGGGTGAGCAGTTCGCGGCTGACCTTGCGCGGATTCGGCTCGGCCAGTACATCGGCGGGGGTCGCGGGCGCGATGTCGTCGAGCGGGATGTTCCGGCCGAAGCGGGTCCCGGCCATGCCCATCCGGGGCTGGTCGAGGTCGTTGTAGCTGCCGTCCGGGGTCCGGTTGACCCGGACCTTGGACGGGTCCTTGGGCGGTGTCGGCTCCGGCACGTTGGCGGCCGGCAGCTGGCTGGTGTCGTGCAGGTTCTCCTGGCGCAGCCGGACGCGCAGCCCGAGCAGGGTGCCCAGGCCCAGCGGCAGCGGGAGCTTGTCCCAGCCGATCCTGCTGTCCAGGAACTCGGCGGCGGTGGTGACCAGGCGCCACGGCAGCGAGGTGCGGTACGAGCTCATCGGATTCCCCCTCGGGGCGGTCCATACGGGCGTTCCATACGGAGGGTTCTCGTTCTCGGTGGATTCACGGTGAGTCCCGGGCGGGGCCGGGCCGTTCACCCCTGGCCGAGCCGCCGGGCGCTGCTCGCCCCGTATACGGCCTCGCGGGACCGGTTGAGGTTGCCGAGCGGTCGGAATGTCTCGGTTGTACGCCAGGGGGTGAACGACAGCGTCTCGACGCGCCGGGCGGTGGCCAGGGCCTCCGTCGAGTCGATGTCCTGGCGCGGGATGGTGAGCAGGGCGACCGCCACCGGCGGCGACACGGTCTCCGGCCACTCCACCGAGGCGTCCTCGACGGGTGTGCGCCCCTCGTCGGCGAAGCGCTGGAGGCACAGCTCGAACACCACGTCCTGGGCCCGCAGCCGCCGGGCGAGTTCGGCGTGCAGATAGCCGGGGTCGGCCCGGGTGGCCCGGTCGGGGCGCGCGGCGGGCGGCCCGGAGGGGCCGGGGCGCAGCTGGTAGCGGACCGGTCCGGCGTCGCCCCACAGGATGGGCGCCCGGCTCCAGTACCGCTCCTCGGCGAGACTGGCGACCTTGCGGGCGAGCGTCTGATTCAGCGTGCGGCGCATCCGCGCGGCGGTGGGCCACCCGACGACGCGCGGCAGCCGCACCAGCAGCCGCCAGGCGATCGCCGCGGTACTCCCGGCACCCGCCATCACCTCGGCGAAGTCGACGAACTCCCGCGCGTTCGCGGCGTGCGAGACGGGCGCGTTGGTCATCAGCAGATCGTGCCGCTCCTCGTCGGAGACGAGGACGCGCACGGCGATGCCCCGCAGATCGGGCACGGCGTCGGGGCGCGGGATGCCGGAGGCGTGCGAGAGCCGGACCAGCGCCCGGTACTCGGCGCCCGGCCGGGCGTACCCCTCCCGCAGGCCGGGCGGCAGATCGGGGTGGAACCGCAGCCGGGCGTTGTCGACGCCGAGCGACGCCTTGGCGTGGAACGTCCGCTCGGGTCCCGGCAGCCCGCCCTTGTCCTGGTTGATCTTCTGGACGCGGACGATCCGCCGGGCGAGCTCCGCGAACAGCAGCCGCTCGGCCTCCTGGCTGCCACCTTCGTACCGCTCGTACTTCTCGTGCTGCCGGGGATCGGACATGGGTCCGCCTCCTCACCAACCGCGGCAGGGGGCAGCGACGCTACTCGGCGGCGGGCGCGGGTGAAATGCCAGATTCGGACCACTTTCCACAGTCGTATACGCGTCGGCTCGGCGGCCCGTCCGAGGCGCCCCGGCCGGGCGCGACCTGGGCGGTCCGGGCCCGGCCCGGACCGCCGGACCCCACCTCACGACTGCCGCTGTTCCTCAACTCCCCCATCACTCCAGGGAGTTCATGGCCGGGTCCGGCCAGCGCGGGGGGCGTGCGCCGGGAGCGGACGGACGCGCCGGAGCCGGAGGACGGCCGCGTCCAGATCACCGCGCAGACCCGTGTCCAGGCCCCGGTGCAGCAGCAGGGCTCCCCGGTGCACGGCCCCGGTGTCCAGGCAGCGGTAGGCGGCGGCCGGGTCGAGGCCGCGCAGGCGCACCGCCGGCGGCCGTTCGCCGTGGTGCTGGGCCTGGAGGTACGCGAGCACCACGGTGTCGTCGCCGTGGACGTACTGGACCGCGCTGAGCCCGCCGCGCGGGGGCCGCAGCCGGTACTGCGCGCCGAGCTGCACCAGCGGCCGGATCTCCTTGTAGAGCTCCACCCAGCCGCGCGCCTCGGCCAGTTCCGCCTCGCTCCACCGGGTGAGATCGCCGCCGATGCCCAGCACTCCGGCCATCGCGCTGACGAAGCGGAAGCGCAGAGTGCTCGTCCGTCCGTTCAGCTGGGTGTTGGGGCTGTCGGTGACCCACGCGGCCATCACCCGGGCCGGGTGCAGCTGGCTGAAGCCGTCCTGGATGGCCAGCCGGTCCAGCGGGTCGGTGTTGTCGGAGGTCCACACCTGGTCCGTACGGGACAGGATGCCGAGGTCGACGCGGCCGCCGCCGCCCGAGCAGGACTCGAAGGCGACGTCCGGGTGCGCGGCCCGCAGCCGGTCCAGCAGGGCGTAGAGCGCCCGGACGTGCTCGGTCCAGAGCTTCTGCGGATATTCCTCGCCGGGCCAGCCCGCGTCGGTGAAGCAGCGGTTGAAGTCCCACTTCACATAGTCGATCGGCGCGCTCGACAGGAGGGCGTCCAGCTGCTCCCACAGGTGTTCGCCGACGTCCGGGCGGGCGAGGTTGAGGACGAGCTGGTTGCGGAACTCGGTCCGGCGCCGGCCCGCCTGATGCTGCACCCACTCCGGATGGGCCCGGTAGAGGTCGCTGTCCGGGTTGACCATCTCGGGCTCGACCCAGATCCCGAACCGCATCCCCAGCGCGTGCACCTCGTCGGCCAGGGGCTTCAGTCCCCCGGGGAACCGCTCGGGGTGGGGCGTCCAGTCCCCGAGCCCCGCCGCGTCATGGGTGCGGGCGCCGAACCAGCCGTCGTCGACGACGAACAGCTCCACGCCCAGCGCGGCCGCGCGCCGGGCAAGCGCCCGCTGCTGGGGTTCGGAGATGGCGAACCCGGTGGCCTCCCAGGAGTTGAAGAGCACCGGCCGGGTCCGCCCGGCGTCGGGGATCACCCGGGCGAGCTGCCAGGCGTGCCACTCCCGGCTGGCCCCGCCGAAGCCGCCGGGGCTCCACAGCCCGGCGAAGACGGGGGTGGTCCAGCTGTCGCCGGGGGCGAGCAGCAGCAGTCCGGAGTCGTCGTGCCCGGCGCCGCCGTTGATCTGCACCCGGCCGTCCGGGAGGTGCTGGACGGCGATGCGCCAGGATCCGGACCAGCCGAGCGCGCACGCGTACACCTCGCCGCTCTCCTCGGTGGCGGCGCCCTCGTCCAGGGCGACCCAGGGCAGATGCTGATGGCCGGTGTGACCCCGACGGCTGCCGAGCACCCGTTCGCCCGGGGTGAGCTCGGAGCGCGCCAGCCGGGACTCGGCGGCCCAGCGGCCGTGCAGCTGGCTCAGGCGCCAGCCGTCGCGCGGCGGCAGCGTCCACACGGCGGCGTCCGCGCGCAGCAGTTCGAGGTCCGGGTCCCCGGCCGCGCCCTCGTGCGCGATGGTGGCCCAGCGCTCGATCACATCGGTGTCGTCGCGCACCCGGTAGTGGAGGGTCAGCCCGAGCCGGTGCACGGCGTCGGTGAAGCGCAGCCGCAGCTCGTCCCCGTCAACGGCGGCACCCGCGAAATCCCACTCGGTGCCGCGCACTTCCCTCGTACGTACCGAGAGCGCGGGGCGCGCGAATCGGGGCCCGCCCTCCACCGTGTACTCCTCCCGGCCATCCAGTGGTGACTCGAAGGGCCAGGGGGACGGCAGGGGCTCGGCGGACAGGACTTCGGCGTCGGCGAGGGTGAGGCGGGGTCCCCAGTGCAGATGCAGCAGTTCCGCGCGGTCCGTGAGGTGCAGCGCATAGCCACTGGTACGGCCGGAGAGCAGCCACAGCCGTCCGTTGTCACCGGTCTCGATCATCGCAACCCCTCAGTTCCGCACAGGTACGAACAGGCACGAACATCAGGAACAGGATCGGGGCGCGGGGCCCGTCAGGGCAACGGTCGCGCGGGGCTCGCCTTCGGCCGTGGTCGAACGAGATGATTGCCCCAGGAATCCATGTCGTATCGTCGGAATGCGCCACCCGTGAGCGTTTTCCGACACCCACATCAGGAGCCAACGTTGACCCAGCAGACTCCGCAGGCCCCCTCGACCGAACCCGAGCTCTCGGGGGTGCGCAACTTCCGTGATGTGGGCGGACTGCCGACCGTGGACGGCCGCGTGCTGCGGCACGGCCGGCTCTTCCGCAGCGGCCATCTCGCCCACGCGACGGAGCAGGACGCGGCCTTCCTCTCCGCCCTCGGGCTGCACACGATCTTCGACTTCCGCAACGCGGCCGACCAGCGTCTCGAAGGCCCGGACGTCGATCTGCCGGGTGTGCGCAACGTCAACATTCCGCTGACCGACCCGGCCGACGGGGCCGAGTTCTGGAAGATGGTCCGCGACGGCGACATCAACCAGCTGCGTACGGTCCTGTCCGACGGCAAGGCGGCGGACCGGATGGCCGCCTCGTACCGGACGATCATCCGCCAGCGCACCGCCGAGCACAGCCGGGTGCTGCACGCGCTGGCCGAGGACAGCGTCCCGGCCCTGATGCACTGCGCGGCGGGCAAGGACCGCGCGGGCCTGTCGATCGCGGTGTCGCTGCTCGCGGTGGGCGTCGAGCGCGAGGCGATCGAGGCGGACTACCTGAAGTCCAACGACCCGCACCGCCGCTACAAGATGCACCGCAGCGACAACTCGCCGAACGGGCTGAGCGCCGAGGTCGTCGAACTGCTCACCCCCCTCTTCGACGCCCGCGCCAGCTATCTGCACGCGGCCTTCGACACCATCGAGGAGACCTGGGGCACCACCGAGCGCTATCTCGCCGAGGGACTGGGGCTCACGCCCGAGACCCGCGAGCGGCTGCGCGACCGGCTGGTCGCAGAGGCCGCGTAGACCACGGGCCCGCGCCTGCGAGGGGCGCGGGCGCGGCCCCCACGTGCCGACCGCTCACTTGCCGACGGTGAACAGGAGATAGAGAAAGGCCGCGAAGATGTGGCCCGCGATCAAGTAGGCGAAGAGCCGGATCACCAGGCCCCGGGGGAACTTGGTCTCGTGGGTGTCGGCGCCGGATCCCTGGTTCTGCGACATGTCGTACCTCTCAGCCGTGCGGATGGTGCGGATGCGGATCGGGGCTCTGCAGCAGGGTGTGGACGAACAGGAACTCGGCCCCGCCGTGCGACACGGCCGAGATCCGGTGCGGGGTGAGCGAGTCGAAGTGGGCGCTGTCGCCGGGGTCGAGCTCGTGCACGGCGTCACCGAGGCTCAGCCGCAGCCGCCCGGCCAGGACGTACAGCCACTCCTCGCCGGGGTGGACCCGGACGAGCTCGCGCTGGGTCCCGTACGGGATCTCGACGCGCAGGGCCTGCATGGCACGGCCGGAGTGGCCGGCCCGGTGGTAGGTCCAGCCGTCGGCCTCGGCGGGTCCGGCGCGGCCGGCCCGGATGACGGGTTCGCGCTCCGGCGGCATCTCGCCGAGCAGCTCGGAGACCGTCGTACCGTAGGTACGGGCGAGCGCCAGCAGCATCGGCAGCGAGGGCTGACGGGCGCCCGTCTCCAGCCGGGACAGATGAGCGGGCGAGAGACCGGCGCGCGGGGCGGCGGCCTCCAGGGTGAGACCGCGGCGGCGCCGCAGATCGCGCAGGCGCGGGGCGACATCGGGCAGCGGGGAACCGGCCGACCCCTCGGCCCCGGCGCCTTCGGCGGGAGTGCTCATGCACCCCATTCAGGCAAGACATTGCCTCTGGGGCAAATTTTTTACCCCAGAGGCAAATTCCACCACCAGGCGGACTACCGGTTGGCGACAGCCTGCTTCACCAGGGTCCGCCCGAAGTCCCACATCAGGCTTCCCCCGCCGTGCGCGTCCTCCATCACGGCGGTGAACGCGTCGACGAACCGGTCCACCTCGCGTTCGCCGATCGTCAGCGGCGGGATCAGCTTGATCACCTCCAGATGGTCTCCGGAGACCTGGGTGAGGATGCGGTGCTTGTGGAGCAGCGGCACCACGACCATCTGCGCGAAGAGCCCCTTGCGGGCCGTCTGGAGCATCGTCCAGCGCCCGCGCAGCCGCATCGAGGAGGGTCTGCCGAACTCGATGCCGATCATCAGGCCGCGCCCGCGCACATCGTGCAGCAGCTCGTACCGGTCGACCAGCGCCGCGAGCCGGGATCTGAGCAGGTCGCCGGTCACGCGCGCGTTGGTGACGACGTCCTCGTCCTCCATCACCGACAGCACGGCGAGTCCGGCCGCCATCGCCTGGGCGTTGGAGCCGAAGCTCGCCGAGTGGACCAGGACCCGGTCCATCGACGAGTACACCTTCTTGAAGATCCACTCCTTGCCGAGGGTGGCCCCCACCGGCACATAGCCGCCGGAGAGCGCCTTGGCCACGCACACCAGGTCCGGCTCGACGCCCTTCTCGTGCTGGTACGCGTAGAAGTCGCCGGTCCGGCCGAGCCCGGTCTGCACCTCGTCGGCGATCAGCAGCGCCTTGTGCCGGTGCAGCAGCTCCTGGGCCGCGAGCAGATAGCCGGGCGGCGCCGCGTGCACGCCCTTGCCCTGGATCGGCTCGACGATCAGCGCGGCCACGTCCCCGCGCTTCAACTCCCGCTCCAGTGCGGCCAGATCGCCCAGCGGGACCGCCGTGTCGGGCAGCAGCGGGGCGAAGCCGTCGCGGAAGCCGGACTCGCCGTTGACCGAGAGCGAGCCGGTGGTCAGCCCGTGGAAGGCGTGCGAGCAGTACAGGACCCTGGGCCTGCCGGTCGCGTACCGGGCGAACTTCAGCGCGGTCTCCACCGCCTCCGTGCCGCTGTTGCCGAAGAACACCCGGTCCAGATGCGGGCTGTGGGCCAGCAGCTTCTCGGCGAGCAGGCCGGGCAGCGGCTGGCAGTCGAAACGGGTGAGGTCCGCGAGCGAGGCGTCGAGCACGTCGTGCAGCGCCTTGCGGACGACGGGGTGGTGGCGGCCCAGGCCCATCACCCCGAACCCGGCGAGCATGTCCAGGTAGTCCTGGCCCTCGGCGTCCCAGAAGTACGCGCCCTCGGCCCGCTCGTAGACCTTGTCGAAGCCGATGGTGTGCAGCATGCGCGGCAGTTGGTGGTTCAGGTATCTGGCGTGCAGCTCATAGCGCTCGCCGCCGCGCTCGGCGAGGAGTCTGCCCAGGTCGAAGCCTTTGGGCTCGGTCATCCGTCGTTCTCCTTCTCACGCACCACAGCCTCGTCGCGCGCCGCGAGCGCGGCGCTGATCCGTCCCGCGATCTCCACGGGGGTGAGCCCGATGTCGGCCAGCACCTCGCCCCGCTTGGCGTGGGCGAGGAACTGCTCGGGGATGCCGAAGGTGCGCAGGGGCGTGTCGACCCCGGCGTCCCGCAGCGCCTGCCCGACGGCCCAACCCACGCCTCCGGTACGGCTGTTGTCCTCCGCGACCGCGACCAGCCGGTGCCGCTCGGCCAACGGCGCGAGCTGGTCGTCGACGGGCTTGACCCACCGGGGGTCCACCACCGTGCACCGGATGCCGCGCCCGGCGAGCAGGTCGGCGGCCTGGAGGCAGACGGGGGCGAGCACCCCGACGGCCACAAGAAGTACATCGGCGTCCTCGTCGCGGCGCAGCACGTCCATGCCGCCGACCCGGCCGATCGCCGGGATGTCCGGGCCCACCGACTCCTTGGGGAAGCGCAGCACGGTCGGCGCGTCGTCGACCTCCACCGCCTCGCGCAGCTCGGCCCGCAGCCGGGCGGCGTCGCGCGGCGCGGCGATCCGCAGCCCCGGCACCACTTGGAGAATCGACATGTCCCACATGCCGTTGTGCGATGCCCCGTCGACTCCGGTGACCCCGGCCCGGTCCAGGACGAACGTCACGCCGCACCGGTGCAGGGCCACGTCCATCAGGACCTGGTCGAAGGCCCGGTTGAGGAAGGTGGCGTAGACGGCGACGACCGGGTGCAGCCCGCCGGTGGCCAGCCCGGCCGCCGAGACCGCCGCGTGCTGCTCGGCGATCCCCACGTCCCACACCCGATCCGGGAAGCGCTCGGCGAACTCGGTCAGACCGGTCGGGTGCAGCATCGCGGCGGTGATCGCCACGATGTCCGCCCGCTCCCCGCCGAGCCGGGCCAGCTCGGCGCCGAACACCGAGGTCCAGGAGGGGCCGCTGGAGGGGGTGAGCGGTGCGCAGGTGAGCGGGTCCATCGCCCCGACGGCGTGGAAGCGGTCGGCCTCGTCGTCCAGGGCGGGCTGATAGCCGCGCCCCTTCTCGGTGAGGCAGTGCACCAGCACCGGGCCGTGGAAGCGTTTGGCGCGGCGCAGCGCCGACTCGACGGCCGCGATGTCGTGCCCGTCGATCGGCCCGACGTACTTGAGGCCCAGGTCCTCGAACATGCCCTGGGGCGCGAAGGCGTCCTTGAACCCCTTCTTGGCGCCGTGCAGCGACTCGTACAGCGGCTGCCCGATCACGGGCGTCTGCTGGAGCACCTGTTTGCCCCAGGAGAGGAACCGCTCGTAGCCGTCCGTGGTGCGCAGCGTGGCGAGGTGGTCGGCGAGGCCGCCGATGGTGGGGCCGTACGAGCGCTCGTTGTCGTTGACGACGATGATCAGCGGGCGGTCCCGGGCGGCGGCGATGTTGTTCAGCGCCTCCCAGGCCATGCCGCCGGTCAGAGCACCGTCGCCGATGACGGCGGCCACATGGCCGGAGAGACCGCGTACCTGGTTGGCCTTGGCGAGGCCGTCGGCCCAGCCGAGCACGGTCGAGGCGTGCGAGTTCTCGATGACGTCGTGCTCGGACTCGGCGCGCGAGGGATAGCCGGAGAGACCGCCCTTGGAGCGCAGCTTCGAGAAGTCCTGCCGCCCGGTGAGCAGTTTGTGTACGTAGCTCTGGTGGCCGGTGTCCCACAGGATGCGGTCGACCGGCGAGTCGAAGGCCCGGTGCAGGGCGATGGAGAGCTCCACCACCCCCAGATTGGGCCCGAGATGGCCCCCGGTCCGCGCCACCGCGTGGATCAGGAACTCTCTGATCTCCTGGGAGAGGTCGGCGAGTTCGGCGCCGTCCAGCGCCTGCAGGTCGTGCGGCCCCCGAATTTTCTCCAAGATCGTCACGCTGGAGCCCCCTTCGGTTCCTCTTTCAGCTCACGGTGGTGTCGGTCAGCCCAGCGCGGTGACCCGCGGGGGACCGGAGGCGATGCCCTCCTTCTCCAGCTCGTCGGCGATCTTCATCGCCTCTTCGATCAGCGTCTCCACGATCTTCGACTCCGGGACGGTCTTGATGACCTCGCCCTTCACGAAGATCTGCCCCTTGCCATTACCCGAGGCCACACCGAGATCGGCCTCACGGGCCTCACCCGGACCGTTCACCACACAGCCCATCACCGCGACCCGCAGCGGGACCTCCATGCCCTCCAGACCCGCCGTGACCTCCTCCGCCAGCTTGTACACATCCACCTGGGCGCGCCCGCACGACGGACACGACACGATCTCCAGACGCCGCTGGCGCAGGTTCAGCGACTCCAGGATCTGGATCCCGACCTTGATCTCCTCCGCCGGAGGCGCCGACAGCGAAACCCGGATCGTGTCGCCGATCCCCTCCGACAG
>NZ_JBICVJ010000011.1:0-296073 GCF_043198895.1 Streptomyces sp. NPDC048696
AGCTTCAGCCGGGTTGCTGCGACAACCCGGTGGTGAAGGTCTCTCACCTCACTCGATTCCATGGCGCCTCGTGGCGCACCCACCCGCTACGACAAAGCGCGGTACGTCTGTCTCGGCACCGTCACCGCTGCCGCCCTCCTGCTGTGGTTCCGGTCGTGACCGGAGCCACATCCCGGGCGGGGCGGTTGGTTCCCGGGCAGGGATGGCTCGTCCGCTCAGGAATCGAGCACGGCGGCGATGGCTTCGATCTCTACGAGCTGGCCGTCATAGCCGAGCACGGTGACGCCCATCAGTGTGCTGGGCACGTCGTGGTCGCCGAACGCGGTCCGGACGACCTGCCACGCCGTCACCAGGTCCTCCCGCCGGTGGGAGGCAACGAGAACGCGGGTGCTGATGACGTCGTGCAGTGACGCGCCGGAGTCCGCCAGAGCGGTCCGCATGTTCTCCGCAGCCCTGGCCGCCTGCCCCGCGACGTCCCCGATCGCCGCAGCGGAGCCGTCCTCATTCAGAGGGCATGCTCCGGCCAGGAAGATCAGCCGAGACTCGGCCGGGGCCGTGGCCGCGTAGGCGTACTCGGCAACATCGGACAGGGAGGCAGAGCGAATCAATGTGACGGCACGCGGCACGGGCTTCCTCTCGCGGTAGTTCCGGGGCGCTCACGACCTTCTCAAAGGCCGACTCCGCGTTCCACGCATTTTCCTGGCTGTCGACTCCCGTGATGGGCCGCTGCTGCCGCGGCGACGAACGGCGTTACGTCGGGGCGGTGTTGCTCCGTTGGCTGAGCTGATATGCGTGGCGCCACGTCACACCAGTGCCGCGCCGCCGTCTATCGCGAGCGTGGTGCCGGTGACGTAGGCGTTGGACAAGGCGAACAGATAGGCCGCCGCGGCCTCCTCGGCAGTGCCGACACGTCGCGTGAGCAGCTCGGACCCGGCGTCCTGGAGGAAAGCCTCCGGGTCCGGGACACTGCCGTCCCACAGCTCGGTGCGGATCACACCGGGCTGGACCACGTTGACGCGCACAGGGGCGAGTTCGACGGCGAGTGCCCGGGACAGGGATTCGATGCCGCCGGTGATACCTGCCGTGAGCGCGGTTCCGGACAGCGGGCGGATCGCCAGGACGCCGGAGCTGAAGGTGATCGATCCGCCGTCGCGCAGCCGCGGCGCAGCGTACTTGGCGGAGAGGAACGCGCCCCAGAACCGGCGCTCGAAGACGGCCCTGGCCTCCTGCGGGGTGGTGTCGACCAACGGCTTGATCAGCAGTGATTCGCCCGCGGTGTAGACGAGGTGGTCGAACTCCCCGACCTGCTCGAAGAACGCGGCGATGGCGTCGCCGTCGGCGACGTCCAGGCGGCGGCCTTCGGCGGGCTCGCCCAACCGCTTCGCCGCGGCGTCCACGCGGTCCTGATTGCTGGAGGCGACCAGGACGACCGCGCCGGCCGCCGCGGCCTGCTGGGCTACCGCGAAGCCGATGCCGGAGGTGCCACCGATGATCACGATCTTCTTGCCGGCCAGAGACATGGGATCCGTTCCTTCGTTGATGCAGTGCCGGAGTTCGGCAACCGCCATGGCAAGAACGTATGCCCTCACATCGAGACGGTGAATGACTTGAAATCTTGATTCCCTGTCTTATCGTCTCGCCAACACGGCACTAGAGTGGCGCTATGGACATCCTGAGCGACACCCTCGAAGTCCTGCGCACGGGACGCCCGATGGTGACGCGCACCGACGCGCACGCCCCGTGGGGCCTGAAGTTCCAACCCATCTCAGGAGCCGGATTCCATGTGGTCGTGGAAGGGCACTGCCACCTGCTGCCACCACACGGCCCACCGCTCGCGCTCGCACCCGGCGACATCGTGTTCCTGCAGCGCGGCAGCGGACACACCCTGTGCGACGTGCCGGGCCGCGATCCGGTGGACTTCGTACCGGAGCGCGTGGACCGTTCCTCGCCCATCGGCCAGGTCACCGTGGACGGACCGGGGCCGCGCACGGTGCTGGTGTGCGGGGCGTACGCGATCGACGTCGATCGCCCGCATCCGCTGTTCAGCGATCTGCCGGAGGTCATCCACCTCCCCGCCGTTCCGGGCCGCCACCCGGTACTGCGGTCGGCGGTCGATCAGCTGTGCGCCGAGTTCCACGCGCCGCAGCCGGGCTCGGACGCGGTCGTCACGGCGCTCGTCGATCTGCTGCTGCTGTACATCCTCCGGTCGTGGTACGCCGAACTACCGAAGGAGCGGACCCGGGGTTGGGCGGCCGCGCTGACCGACCCGGCAATCGCCCCGGCCCTGAAGGCGATCCACGACGATCCCGGCCATCCCTGGACCGTGCAGTCGCTGGGCAGCCGCGCCGGGCTGTCCCGCGCGGCATTCGCCCGCCGCTTCACCTCGGTGGTCGGCGAGCCGCCGTTGACCTACCTGACCAACTGGCGGATGGCCACCGCGGCGCGGTTGCTGCACCAATCGCCCGCCCCGCTGAGCACCATCGCGCAGCACACGGGGTACACGTCGGAGTTCGCCTTCGCCAAAGCCTTCAAACGACACTTCGGATCGCCACCCGGCGCCTACCGCAAGCAGGCCAAGACGGCAGGCGACGAACGGCGCGGATACAGCGGATACAACTGACGGTGAGGGCCAGGACATCACCGCGCCGATCACGGCCTCGCGGTGGCCCCGATGTGGTGGAGCGCCGGGCGGATCGTGTCCACGAACACGGCCTCAGACACGGCCTCCCGAGCATCCGGCCGGAACAAGCCCCGTCAGGGCTTCTCGGGCTTGCGGGCCAGGAGGCAGGCGTGCGGTCTCGTCAGCCGTCCGCCGGGCTCCTGCTCCAGTCTCGCGGTGACGACGAGTCCGGCCTGCTCCAGCAGACCGACCATGCGGTCCAGGGGCAGGAGGTACGACTCGTAGGACACCGGATGGCCATAGCCGTGGGTCGGCTGCAGCCGCTCGTCGCCGACATAGTCTCCCCAGAGCAGGTAGCCGCCGGGCGCGAGAGTGCGGTGGAACTCGGTGAACACCGTCGGCAGCCACCGCGGAGGCGTGTGATGGGTGGAATACCAGGCCAGAATGCCACCGAGCTCGTCGCCCCCCGTCTCCAGTGCGGTCATGGAGCCCTCGGTGAACCGCAGGTTCGGATAGGCCTGCCGGGCCAGCCCGATCATCTTCGGCGACAGATCGACGCCAAAGGCGGCCACCCCCAGCCCGGCCAGGTGCGCCGTCACGCGGCCGGGGCCGCACCCCACGTCCGCGACCGGCCCCCGACCGGCCGTCCGCACGAGTTCGGCGAACCCCACCAGCATCGCGCGTGACAGCGGATCCATCTCGGCCGGAGGCGGGACACGTACGACGTAATCGGCGGCGACCGTGTCGTACGACTCCCGGACAGCGGTCAGAAAGGAGGGGGCAGCCATGCGGGCGACCCTAGACCAGAGTGCTGACAAGCCGTGACCCAACTTCGAACCGACCTGCACGGCATCGACCGCTGCAGACGCCCGGGGCGGCGAACCCAGTCCTCCGGAGCAGGACGCACCCAAAGCAGCGCGGCAGGGCGAGATCACGCGTTTCACAGGGTGTGGGGGATGGGCTATAGTGGATCTTGAGCTTGCAGCCGCGATGAGCGGCGGCGGGACTGGCGTTGGTGGTCCAAGGAAAGGCGCCCCACTTCCTGTGGGGAGATGCAGGTGCAAGGCCTGCCCAGCGCTCGATGAACGAGGGTCCTGGTCTCTGTATGGAGACCAGGACCCTTTTCTGTGCTGCCTGTTGGGCTCGGACCCGAACCGAACTGCGGACGGTATCCGCCGAGGAGTACCGTGCCATCGGCCGCTCCTGCGTGGGTAACAACGCCTGGCGCGCCGCTTACGAGGCGATCGCGCCGGGCCTGGCCACCTACCAGCGCGACGCCATCCAGGCGTACCGCACCTCTCGGCTGAGTTGAGCTGAGCTGATCCTGGAACGGGCCGCCCCCACGGAAGCCGGTCCGGCAAAGGGGTCCGAAGCTCAGTTCCTTGTCGGCGCCGCGGGATTCGCCGGCCCGGCCGGGTGCTCGGGTTCGAATACGAAGACCGGGATCATGCGGTCGGTCTTCTCCTGGTATTCGGCGTACGGCGGATACGCGGCGACCGCGCGCTGCCACCACTCGGCCTTCTCGTCCCCGGTGACCTCACGGGCCGTCATGCTCTGGCGTTCGGGGCCGTCTTGAAGTTCCACGTGCGGGTCGGCCTTGAGGTTGAAGTACCAGACCGGGTGGCGCGGGAAGCCGCCCTTCGAGGCCACCGCCGCGTACCGCCCCTCGTGCTCCACGCGCATCAGAGGAATCTTGCGGATCCTGCCGCTCTTCGCGCCGCGCATCGTGACGATGACGACCGGCAGGCCCGTGTCCCGGAGCGTCGTGCCCTGTGTGCCACCCGAACTCTCATACAGCTCGACCTGTTCGCGCACCCACTGCGCCGGACTCGGTTCGTACTCGCCCTCAAGAGGCATTGGATTCACCCCATTGCCGTGTACGGATGGTGTCGGGACAGTCCAGCACAAGCCTCACGCGAAGGGGAGACCGCCCCTCCCGCCCGCTCGGCGAGGACAAGTACGTCATCACCGTCACGCCAGCGGTAACGAGAGACACGAGATCAAGTAACGCCAACGGAATCGCGACACGCTCGTGCCCATCCACGAACTGAAGGAGCGTCAGCCGCGTCTCTCGCGGGACCAAAGGCCTGTTCAGTGCGGGACCAATGGCTCCAGTAACGGGACCTTCGGCGGCCGTCCCGGACGTCGGCCGCTGCCGGCGTGCCGCTGGCCGAGATCGGGCTCCTGCTCAACGCCGACGCCGAGCAGTTCGCCGCAGCCCTCGCCGACGTCGAGCGGCAACTCACCGAACGGATCGAGGAGTTGACCGCGCGGCGTGACACGCTGCACCGGCTCGCCGACGGCGACCGCGCTCTCCTGCCCGACCGCGCTGTGGCGCTGCTGGAGCGCATGCCCGGCCTCGGCTTCCCCGCGGACGAGGTGGCGGCCACCAGGGAGGGCTGGGTGCTGGCCAAAGCCCTGGTCCCAGAAGGCTTCGACGACTACCTCGCCCATGTCGAGCACGCCCTCGAAGACCCCCAGTACGTCGCCTTGATCCAGCGCGGCGCCGAAGCCGCGGCCTGGGAGCCGGACGACCCACGCATCGCCGAGCTCGCCACCGCCATGGCCGACCACTACCTCGCCAACCCCGCGCACCTGAAGATCGTGACCGGCCTGCAGGCGCGGACCGAGGCCGCGACCCGGTACAAGATGATCGCCCACCACGGTGAAGAGCAGGGATCGACGGCGGCCCGCATGGTCGCACTCGTCGAGACCAAGCTGCGCTCCGCCGGGGTCCGTATTCCCAGACCGGACTCCCACTGACCGTACCGCTAGGGCCTGTCCGGTGGATCTTGCCTGGGACGCGGGGGTGTGGCACGCCCATCTGCCGCGTTGTCGTCGGTTGCCGACGCTCCGCGTCGCCGCCCTCCTCCGCCTTGCAGCATTGGGGTCTCCCCTGCTCGAACGAGGTTGAGAGCTTGGGGAAGCACCACACCCCCACTCACCGGCACCGAAACGGCGTCCCGGACCGAAGGCGGCCAGATCCACCGGACAGGCCCTAGGCGCTTGCCGCCGTCGCGGTCGTCGGCGTCCTGGGTGCCAGTTGCCTGAGCTGCCCGGGGCTTTCGGTCTCTGCGCGATCCACTCGCCATCCTGCGTACCCGATCTGATGCGGACAGTTACCGTCTCCTGGCGAGCGGAAATGTGCCCGCCGGTCGATCGAGAGGGCAGCATTTCGTGCGCGAATGTACGGCCGTTCGGTCGGGAAGGATCGGAGGCAGGCGCCGCCGATCATTCGGCTGGCTGGCCGCGTGCCGAACTGTGCGCCGCAATTGTCCGGATCATGTTATAGGGGAGCCGAGCCTGTCGGGTGATGACTCGGCGCGCCTCCGACCGGCACGCCAACACAACGGGGCCCACCGGAGAGGCCAAGACCTCCGGCCACACTCGGACGGCGCCCGCGAGAAGCGGCTCGCGCGGCTGGCGCTCACTACTCGCTCATGACCCGGTCAACGAGCCCACGGGCCCGCGGAGTTGGGTTCAGCGACTGCGGTCGCCGGGGTCGAGCAGGCTGGTGACTTCGGCGATCACCTCCGGCGAAGGGGGGCGGCACCGGACGTTCTCCGGCTTCCCGTGCAGTGATTTCGCCATGAGCGTCGGCGGACCCGCCCCGCCCTCGCCAAGGTGTGTGAGCACCTCTGATGGTGCCAACACCGGTGACCCGCCGCACCCTTGACCAACGCTGCCGCCGCCACCCGTTCCGTGTGTGCGACGTGTGTAAAAACCGTGCTCCGCGAGCCAGATTTTTCTCACGAAGATTTGAATCAATCACAACTTGGTCACTAAGGTCATGTTCCGAACCTTCGCTCGATCGTTCACCCATTCGGGGTGTCGGCGAAGGGGCCGCCATGTCTGCGTAGTTCGGCGGCTCTGAGGAAGAAGGAGCTGCCCTCCGTGGGGTCCCACCGTCGTCCCAGAAATCCGAGCCGCGCCCGCATCAGCGTGCTCACCGCCACGGCCGCCGCAGCCGTCGCCCTCAGCTCCCAGGCCGCCAACGCCGCACCTGCCAAGCCGAGCAAGGACGAGGTGAAGTCGAAGGTCGACGAGCTCTACCACCAGGCGGAGAAGGCCACCGAGGAGTACAACGGGGCCAACGAGAAGCAGACCGCCCTCCAGAAGGAGGTGACGGCCCTTCAGGACCAGGTGGCCCGCGGCCAGGCCGAGCTCAACGCCCTGCGCAACGGCATCGGTTCGCTCGCCAGCGCCCAGTACCGCTCCGGCGGTCTGGACCCGTCCGTCGAGCTGTTCCTCTCCACCGACCCGGACAGCTTCCTCGACAAGGCCTCCGCGATCGACCAGTTGGGCGCCAAGCAGACACAGGCCCTTGAGACCATCCAGGCCAAGCAGCGGGCCCTGGCGCAGAAGCGTGCCGAGGCCGCCCGTAAGCTCGCCGACCTCGCGGACGTCCGCAAGACGGCCGGCGAGAAGAAGAAGGCTTTTCAGGGCAAGCTCGCCGAGGCGCAGAAGCTCCTGAACACCCTCACCGCCGCCGAGCGCGCCACCCTCCAGCAGGACGAGAGCCGCGCCAGCCGCGACGCCGGCGAGCGCGTGAACCTGGGCCACGAGAAGCCGGGTTCCGGGCGCGGTTACGCCGCCCTGCAGGCCGCCGCGACGCAGATCGGCAAGCCGTACCAGTCCGGTCACGAAGGCCCCGACTCCTACGACTGCTCGGGTCTGACCCAGTGGGCCTTCGCCCAGGTGAACGTCCAGATATCGCGGGTCACGTACACGCAGATCAACGACGGCAACCCGGTGAGCTTCGACCAGCTCGCCCCCGGTGACCTGGTCTTCTTCAACAACCTTCTGCACGTGGGCATCTATGCGGGCAACGGCATGGTGCTGCACGCCCCGAAGCCCGGCGCCTTCGTCCGTTACGAGAAGATGAGCTACCTCGGCAGCTTCTACGGCGCCCGGAGAATCTGACCGCCTGGCCCGGCCCCGGAGGACGTTTGCATCGTGCCCCGATCAGTGCCGTGATCCGGCTCGGGTGTGCCGGGCCCAGTCGGGGTCCAGGCGGTCCGCCAGGCCTGCGGCGGTGAAGGCCGCTTCCAGTTCGTCGTGGCCCTCGGTGAAGTGGGCCCAGCTGTCGCAGTGGACGGGAACGACGCGGCAGGCGCCGAGGACCTGGGCGGCCTCGACGGCCTGGGCGCTGTCCAGGACGATCAGCCCGCCGTCGAAAAGTATGGGGAAGCGGGGGGCTCCGGCGAAGAGGATGGCGGTGTCCACCGGAGCGAAGCGCTCGGAGATCTCCTTGACCGCGTCGAGCGAGGCGTTGTCGCCGCTGACGTAGACGGTGGGCAGGCCCTCCCCGGTCAGGACGAAGCCGACGACTTGGCCGAGGACCGGCTCCACCTCCTCGCGAGGCCCGGGGCCGTGAATGGCGGGTACGCCGGTCACGGTCACCGTGCCGCCGCCGGGGCGGTTCAGCTCGATGGACTCCCAGTCGGCCAGGCCCTTGGCCTTCGCGCCCAGGCGCTGTCCGCCGTCGGGGGTGGTGAGGGTGAGCGGGACGTCGGCGAGCAGGGCCCGGCCCGCGTTGTCGAGGTTGTCCGGGTGCTCGTCATGCGAGAGCAGGACCACGTCGACGGGGCCGAGGTCGCCGGGGGTGACGGTGGAGGGAGCTGTCTTGGTCAGCGTCGCGCCGGGCACCGCGTGGTCGCCGGGACCGTCGAAGGTCGGGTCTGTCAGGAAGCGCAGGCCGCCGTACTCGAACAGGGCCGTCGGGCCGCCGAGAACGCGGACAGGGAACCGGCCGGCCGATGCGGGAACGAAGGTGCGGACCTGGTGGACGAGTACCGGCTGCTGACCTTCCCCACTGTCCTCGGAGCCGGTCGCCGGCTCTTCCCCGCCGACGGCCCCCCGGCCGACCTGGAGCTGCTGGACGTCGACCGTGTCGGTCCCGCCCTCCTCGCCCGGTGCCGGAAGGCAGCCGGATGACGGGACGCTTCGTCGCCCTGTCTTCGCGGCGTCCCCGATCTCTCCTTCGCGGCACCACCACAGGGCATCAACAGGGGCTGCCTTCGCCCCGGAGCCGGTGCCGGTGCGTACGGCGTAGCGAGCGGCACCGGCACCGTGTCGGGGTCCCGACTCAGCCGTTGCGGCCGATCACCTCATGGATCCAGCCCGCGTAGGCGGGCGCGCTGGTATAGAGCCCCGGGCCCTCACTGCAGCGCACGCCGGGGGCGCCGGGGCCCGAGGTCACGCCCGTGAGTTCCCAGCGCCCCTTCGGGTCCCGCTGGAGCTGGGGGCTGCCCGAGTCGCCGTTGCATGCCATGGCCTTGGGCACCTGGCTGATCGTGCAGAGAAGGGTGCTGTCGGCATAGCCCGGCGCGCACTCGGAGACCGCACCCCGGCGCGTGTCGAGTTCCTGGAGCCGGTCGGGGAAGACCCATGGGGTGTCGGGGGTGTCGTCGGTCCTGCCGAAGCCCAGGAGCCGGGTCGGGGTGCCGGGCCGCCCCGGCTTGTCGGCGATGCGGATGGGCTTCTCGGCGACGGGTCGGTTGAGTCGGATCAAGGCGACGTCGTTCCGGTTGAAGCTGGTGCCCTCGCCGTTCCTGTACCCCGGGTGGGACACCGTCTTCGCGACGGAGCAGATCGTGCCCCCGGAGCTCTTCCACTCACTGCCGATCCGGACGGTGCCGTCCAGGGTGACAAGCCCCGGGTCCACGCAGTGGGCAGCTGTGAGCACCCACTGTGAGTCGATCAACGCCCCCCCGCAGACACCCTTGAACGTCGGGTCGCCCACACCCGTCACCGGGATCGACACCATGAACGGGTAACGCTGCGTGGAATCCCTCCCGTTGACGATGGCTTCGGCGCTGCCGGTCATCATGGCGGCGCACGCCGCTCCGGCCAGGGCCACCGCGACGGTGCGCGCCGCCGTGCGGCGGGAGGACTTCAAGCTGAACACTGGTTCTCCGATCGGACGAGCAGGTGGGACGTGCTCAGCCTCCGTGATCAAGAGGACCGATCCATCCGGTCAGTGGGCCGATCCGGGGTCCCGCCAGCGGGCCGTGCGGGGTAGGGAGAACCCCCGGACGGCACGGCAGGTTCCGCATCCGCTGCCGAGGAGACTCTGCAGGACCCGGCGTTCTGGAACCTGGGCGTCGCGGCCACCATCCAGCGCGACTGGGTGACTGCCCGGGACGCCTGGGAGGGCTTCGGGAGTCCCATGCCGCAGGGTGAAGGGGAGATCAACGGTTCCTTCAGGAAGGCGTGCGTGCGGCTGGATTACGGGAGGCGAGCGGGAGGTGGTGTGGAGCGGCTCTGTCCCACGCGGGGGCGGGTGATGAACGTGCCGGCGACCGGTGGCCGCCGCTTCGGCGAGATCGCATGTGCTGTGTGCCTGCTGCAGCGAGGGCTGCCTCGACTGGGATGAGGCCGGAACGCCGACGCACAGCGGTTCCAGCAGGTCTGGCTGGCCGAGCGGGAGGCCGAGGCCGACAGCTGCTGGACGCGTGGGCGGCGGCCGCGGGACGTGCTTGGAGCGGGCTGGAGTTGGTGGGGTGAGTGGGAGGACCCGTCCTCGCCCGGTCTCGGCAGCTTCAGCCATGGCCTGCGGCTGGCACGCTCCCACCTACGTGCACCCGCAGGTACTGCCGTAGAGGACGAACCACACCGCCACGGCGCCGACGATGGTCAGCACCGCCGCCCCCAGCAGCCACGGCCACCGGCGGTCTGGACGACTGCGGGCCTTGGCGGCGGCGATGCTGCCGACCGCGCCGGTCAACAGGACGACCACAACGCTCAGCGCAGGAGCGGGACTTCGGCCCCAGCCCCAGACCAACAAGGCCCCGCTGGATGAGTACCGGCGGTCCATGCCGGTTTCACCGCGAGCCTGTCGCCCAGCGAGCCGGGCCTCGCGGTCGAGGAGGCGGGGCGCTCGTACTGGCCGGGCCGGCCGACGGGTGCCCGTCGGTGCTGATGCCCGCTGTGTGCCCCCAGGGCGGCGGGAACGCCCTATGCCGCAGCCGCCGGCAGCGAGTGCTCTCGCAGCCGGCGGCAGGGGCGTCCGATCCTCGCGCTCAGGCGACCGGAGGGCCGGAGGACGACCGGGCGATCAGAAGAGGTCGCGGTACTGGTTGTAGCCGTAGCCGATCTTGACCTTGGCCTTGAAGGGAGCGGCCGCCTTGCCGGTCCCCTTGTACAGATAGAGGTCGCCCTTGGTGTCACGGGCGATCAGGTCGCTGTGGCCGTCGCCGTCGACGTCCCCGGTGGCCACCAGCTTGTTGAACTGGTTCCAGCCGCCGCCGATACGGACCCGCGGGGCGAACGGCTTGCGCAGGTCGCCGGTGCCCTTGTACAGCCACAGCACGCCCTGCTTGTCGCGGGCGACGATGTCCGGCTTCGTGTCGCCGGTCAGATCACCGAGGCCGGTGATCTGGGAGTACTGGTTCCAGCCGCCCCCGATCTGCGTACGCGGAGCCAGCGAGCCGTCCGTGCGCGTCTGCCAGCGCCACAGGACGCCCTGCTTGTCACGCGCCAGCAGGTCAGGGTGCTTGGCGCCGCCCAGGGCGCCGGGCACGAAGACACTGTCGTACGGACTCCAGCCGCCGCCCACCCGCTTGAGCTCCCCGTGACGCCACAGGTTCAGCGTTCCGTCGTCCATGACGTGGTACGCGCCGTCCTGGTAGCCCGTCATCTCCAGGTCGATCGACGCCCCGTACTTGAAGTGCGGCCATACGTAGGCACCGGACCGGGCCTCGAAGCCGCCCTTCCCGTCGTTCATGTACACGTACATCTGCCCCGACGGGAGGATCCCGGACAGGAAGTAGAACGGCGCGGCGGGCGTCGGCTTGGCCGCCCCGGCCGCGACAGCACCCACGGCGCTGCTCTTCGCCGAGCGGGACGCGGCGGGGCTGTCGGCGACGGCCGTGCCGGCGGCCGTGGCGGCCAGGGCGACGGCCGTCGCCACCGTGGCCACGCGTGCGAGCGCGCGCCGACCGTGGAAAGGTTTCTTCACAAGGAACTCCGGACGATGGAAGGGCGTGAAGGAACCAGCGCTGACGCACGGCAGTTGGCGTGTCGCGCCTTCAGACGAGAGCGCGTGCGCCGACACACCGGCCTTGCGGATCCCCCCACGAGGTCTAGACCGGAAGGATATCGCCCAAGGTCAGACACTTCCGCACTATTTTCCCGACGTAACGCGGGTGGTGGCGGGCATGACACGGTCCCTCGGTCCGGACCGCTCGAACGCCGCCGCGCCGGACTGCCTAACCCGCCAGCCGGGCGATGTCATCGGCGATACCACCCAAGGGCCCGACCGTGCCGGTCGAACGGAACCAGTCCCACAACTCGACCGCGTGGTAAAGCCGGTAGAGTTCGAGCCGCTCGACGGCGTCGGCGGGAAGCGGCCCGTAGCCTTCGAACAGCGCGCTGCGTTCCGGCTCCCCTCGGCCGAGGGAGTAGTAGTCGGTCTTGGCCAGGTCGATCAGCGGGTCCGCGGCGATCGCGTTCTCGACGTCGATCACGCCGGTCAGCTCCCAGCCGCCCGGACGCCGTGCGACGAGCACGTTGCCCTCATGCAGGTCATTGTGGCAGAGCACGGCGGTCTCGCAGTTGTCGAACAGCGCCCCGTCACGCTCGACCCGCCGCGCGACCGCGTCGTGCAGCCGGCCGTCGCCGCCCAGAACCTTGAACTCCATGAGTTTCTTGGCGAACTGGCGCCGCATGTGGCTCCCGTTGTCGAAGCGCGGATCGAGGATGTGGTCGGTCACATACCCGTAGGCCTCCTGGCCGATCTGATGAATCGTGGCCAGGGCGGCACCCATCTCCCGGTAGAACGACGGAATTCGTGCCGGGTCCAGATCCTTCGACGCCTCGGACAACGGGCGCCCCGCAAGCAGGCTCAGGACCGTGACGGCCCGACCTCCAGGCCCTCCGCCCCGCGTGCGGTGCAGCACGCTCGGCACCGGCAGGGATCCAAGGCGCGCAAGCATCCGGTAGACGTGAACCTCCTTTGCCTGCTTCCACGCCCACTCGGGCGCGTACACCTTGAAGATCGCGCAGTGGGCGGGATCAGCACAGCGCATCTCGTACACCGCGCTCAACTGGCCGCCCGTACGCGGCACCGCTTCGATCACCTCGGCGTCGGGGAACACCTCCCGCAGCAGCCCTTCGGCCCACGCCATCCTGGGAGGCAACTGATCCGGTTGCGACATGCGTGGACCGTATGCGCCGAGATGCAGCACGGCAATCGGTTATCACGCGCTGCCCGCCGACAGACCCGGGCCGGTCCAACTGCCGGAGCTGGCTCAGAGGGGATTGCGTGCCCGGGGCCGCGCCAGCAGCACAAAGACCAGCAGGAGGGTTACGGCTGCGCCGGGCGGTCCGGTTACCTCGCCGGTGGATCTGAAGGCTGGTGGAGCGGCGGCGACGCCGGGACATGCATACTTACGTTCGACTTTTCGGTCTCTGTTCAAAGGAAACCCCGTGCACGTTCGCCCCCGCCGGACCGCTCTCCTGGCGCTGGCCGCCTCGTCGGTGCTGCTGACCGCCTGCAACGGTGGCTCCGACTCCTCGTCCGCTCCGGCCAAGTCCGCGGGTTCCGGCGGCAGCAAGGACAAGGGCGTGCCCTCCGTTCCCGCCTCCATCACCGCGGACCAGGCCCAGCAGGCGCTCGTCGCCCTCGGGGACCTGCCGGTCGGCTGGAAGCTGGAGCCGGACACGGGTCTGGACAAGTCGCAGGGCGGGGAGGACGAGATCTCCGGCCCCTCCAAGCCCGAGTGCGCGCCGATCACGGCGGTCCTCAACACGGGGCGGCTGGAGGAGGACCACAAGGCCAACGCCCAGGTGGTCTTCACGAAGAAGGGCGACCAGACGACGGTCGCCCAGGACGTCAGCGGCTACTCGCGGGCACAGGCCGAGAAGGCCATGGCCGGGCTGCGGACGGCGGTCGAGAAGTGCGCGGTCTTCAGCGCGAAGGAGAGCGGCAAGAAGGCCACGGTGAAGGTGAAGAAGGCCACCCGGCAGCCGGCGTACGGCGACGAGTCGATCGCCTACGCCGTCACTGTCGTCTCGGGCGACATGCAGATGGACTTCGACTTCGGCACGGTACGCAGCCACGGCGCGATCACGACGGTCCTGAACAACTACAGCGACCACGGGGACCGGGGCAAGGAGGCGTTCGACAAGGCCCTGGCCAAGGCCGCGCAGAAGCTGACGGCAGCGGCGTCGAAGACTGCCTGACCTGCATGCCCTGCGCCGCGCGGATCGCGTTGCGGTACGTGCGGCTCCCCGCAGACCGCTCTTCGCCTCCGTGCCCTCACAGACCGGGTGTCAGTCCAGCTCACGCAGCACCTCGCCGAGTACCGCCACTCCTTCGGCGACGGCACCGGGCGGGGTCGCGGCGTAACCGAGTACGAGGCCGGGGCGCCCGGGGAGTTGGCTGTGCCACGACAGCGGCTGGCACTTCACTCCCCGGGCGAGCGCGGCGGCGGCCAGGACCGTGTCGGGCACCTCGGCTGTGTAGGTGAGCGTCAGATGCAGGCCCGCGGCGGCGCCGTGCACGGTCGCGCCCGGCAGATGCTCGGCGATGGCGTCGATCATCGCGTCGCGGCGGCGCCGGTGGCGACCGCGCAGCAGGCGCAGATGCCGTTCCAGATCGCCGGACTCCATCAACCGGGCGAGTACCAGCTGGGGCAGTACGGGGTTGCCCAGGTCGACGAAGCGCTTGGCATCCGTCAGCGCGTCGCGGTAGCGGGGCGGCGGCACCATCCAGCCGATCCGCAGCGCGGGCGCGAGCAGCTTGGAGACACTGCCCGAGTAGCACACCCGGTCGGCGAGCAGGGCCCGCAGCGCGGGCACCGGCGGCCGGTCGTAGCGGTGCTCCGCGTCGTAGTCGTCCTCGATGATCAGTCCGCCGTCCGTCGCCCAGCGGAGCAGCTCGCGGCGGCGCTCGCCGCTGGTCACCACGCCCATCGGGAACTGGTGCGCGGGGGTGAGCAGAACGGCCCGGGCACCGGTGGCGCGCAGGGCGTCGACGCGTACGCCGTCGTCGTCGACCGGGACGGCGGGGGTGGCCAGATCTCCGTTGCGCAGATGCTGCCGGGCGCC
This sequence comes from Streptomyces sp. NPDC048696, assembly GCF_043198895.1. Classification (NCBI taxonomy): domain Bacteria; kingdom Bacillati; phylum Actinomycetota; class Actinomycetes; order Kitasatosporales; family Streptomycetaceae; genus Streptomyces; species Streptomyces sp. NPDC048696. The sequence goes on from NZ_JBICVJ010000011.1 coordinate 14,675, forward strand.
GAGCGCGCCCGGGTCCTCCACCGCGACGCCGTCGATGCCGTCGGCCCGCAGCACGGGGTGCAGCAGGGTGAGCGCCTGCGCGGTCCCGGCCACGATCAGCACCTCGTCGGGCTCGACCCGGATGCCCCGGCCGTGCGCCAGCCATTGAGCGACGGCCCGCCGTAGCCGCGGCTCCCCGCGCGGGTCGCCGTAGCCGAGCTGGTCGGCGGAGAGTTCGGCGAGCACGGCCCGCTCGGCGCGCAGCCAGGCGGTGCGGGGGAACGCGGCGAGGTCGGGCCGTCCGGGCGTGAAGTCGATACGGGCGGGAGCGGCGCGCAGCGCGTCGAAGACGTCGGAGCCGGGTTCGCCGGCGAAGAGCGCGCCCGACGTCGCGGCGCCCGACGGCACGGAGGCCGGGGTGGGTGCGGTCGCGGGGCGCGTCGGCGGCGACGCGTGCGGTGCCGCGACCACCACCGTGCCACCGCGTCGGCGTCCCTCGACCTGGCCGTCCTCGGTCAGCCGCCGGTACGCCTCGGTGACCACGCCCCGGGAGACGCGCAGTTCGGCGGCGAGCACACGGGTGGGCGGCAGTCTGCTGCCCACGGACAGCCGCCCGTCGGCTATCGCCTGCCGCAGCCGCCCGGCGAGCCACTCCGCCTTGCCTCCCACGGGTGCGGTGCCCGCGTCGAGTTGCAGGAAGTCGGAGCCGTACCCGGGTGATCCGCCGTCCACGGCCGCCGCCATGGATGCGGCTGCCGTCGCGTCCATCGCCCGTTCTCCCTCGTTCACCGGCTCATGGTGTGATGCGCCGCCAGGCTGGCCGTGTGCCGGGATGACCTGCCCGGCGTCGAGCGCACACCCCTGGTCGTCGAAGGCGAACTCCGGTGCGGAGGCGGTGAGGACAGCCATCGTGGGGTCGACGGACCAGTGCGCGGCGAGCTCCCGGCCGATCGTTTGCAACACCTCCGGTACGACCTCTGCGCCGCCGTCGTGCATGGCCTCCGCCACCACCAGGATCGCGCTGGTGTGCGCGTCGACCGCCGAGTGCCCGCTCTGCCGGTTGGTCCAGCGGCGGGCGTGTGCCCGTCCGGCGGAGTCGACGAAGGTCACCTCGCCGGGCACGGGGTGCTCGATGTCGCCCCCGAACGTCGTGTACTGCTCGTCACCATGAGCATGACGCACCTCAAGGAGCGGGCCGGTGACGCGGTCGGTGTCGAGGACCGCGACCGGTACGGCGTACGCGACCGAGATCGCGTTGCACAGATCGACCACCGGATGGATACGCGGCAGCGCCCCGTCCTTGCGCAGCCGCCGCAGCAGCGACTCCGAGGCGCACCGGTACTGCGTCGGCCGCAGCCCCATCCGCGTGAACGCCCGCCGCCAGGAGAGGACTTCGGGGAACGCGCCCTCGGCGGTTCCGGCCAGCCGGGCCGTGGCGCGGGACGTGTACGCGGCGACCGCGGGTCCGGTGTCCACGGCGCGGTGGACGCCGGTGGTGTGGAGCACTCCGGCGGTGAGTTCGGGGTAGTCGGACCGGATCGCGTCCGCGTGCCGAAAACGCATGCTCACGCCACCGCCAGCCGCACGCCGAGGCCCACGAAACCGACGGCGAACACCCGGCGCAGGCCGGTCATCACCCTCGGCCGGGAGAGCACATGGTCGCGTACGGCGGCCGCGCACATGCCGTACGCGGCGAAGACCACGAAGGTCAGCGCCATGAACACCGCGCTCAGCCGGAGCATCGCGGGCAGTGAGCCGGACTCCCCGGCGGGGACGAACTGCGGCAGGAAGGCGACGAAGAACATCGTTAGCTTCGGGTTGAGGACGTTGACGAGGACCCCGGAGGCGATCACTTGCACCGTCGGCCGGGGCTCGGTGCCGGTCTCGACCGCCAGCGCTTCCTTGTCGCGCAGCGTCGCCCACGCCATGTACAGCAGGTAGCCGACACCGAGGTACTTGACCACGTCGTACGCGACCGGGCTGGTGCGCAGCAGAGCGGCCAGACCAGTGACGCTCGCCATGAGATGCGGCACGATCCCGAGGGTGCAGCCGAGCGCGGCGACGACGCTCGCCCGGCGGCCGTGGGACAGGGCGGCCGTCAGGGTGTACAGCACACCGGTGCCGGGAGTGGCGACCACCGCAAGGGTGGTCAGCAGGAACGCCATGCTCAAGGGGGCCTCCACACAGGTTGGATGTCCCCTCACCCTGTCGTGCCCATGGCCCTGTGGACAGAGCCAAAGAAGGCAGAGCTCACCGGTCCATAACTCCGTCGGTGTGGCCGGCCGCGGTGCGGCACGGACCTGGAACCCCGGGCGGCGGGGAATGGGTTGCAGCGGGGCGGCCCGACGCGTCCAGGAACGCCGAAACCGCCTGCAGGAACGCTTCCGGCGCTGAGTGGTGGATCAGGTGTCCCGCCGGAATGGTGACCAGTTGTCCGCCGGGGATGCGGCGGGCAAGTTCGGCGACACCGGCCTGGGGGACATGGCTGTGTGGGCCGCCGGCGAGCACCAGGGTCTCGGCGGTGATCCGGCCGAGTCGCTCCAGCCAACTGGGGTCGGGCACGTCGATCAGCGGCCTGATGGCCAGCACCATCTCCCAGTCGAAGGTCAGGGTGCCGTCCGGCCTGGCCGGAGTGCTCGGCTCGCGGGGACGGGGGAGTGGCACATCCTCCAGGACGAGCCGGCTCACCCGCTGCGGATGGTTCTGCGCGAGCAGATAGGCCACGATCCCGCCCATGGAATGCCCGATCAGATCCACTGTTCCAAGTCCCAGTGCGTCCAGGAACCGGAGTACATCGGCCTGCATGAGTTCGAGTGAGTAGTTCCCTGGCCAGTCGCTTCTGCCGTGACCGCGAAGATCGACGGCATACACCCTTCGACTCCGGGCGAGGGCGGGCACTACCGCCTCCCAGTCGGTGGCGTCCTCGCCCAGTGCGTGCAACAGGACGAGCGGCGGAGCATCCGAAGGACCCGACAGCTGATAAGCCAGCCGGACCTCACCAACGTCGAGGAAGCGTTGATCAACCATGTCCGGAGGATATGCGGACGGGGCCCGCCGGAGATCGAGGTTCACCCTCCAGGGGGCGCAGCGGTATGCACCGCCGGCTTCGTCAGCGGGCTGCTGCCGCCGGCGGCGCCGGGAGGTCACATGCGTCAAAGGATCACGTCGGGCCAGGGTGAACACCAGGCATGATGTGCGGGTGGGACATCTGCCTGTCGACGTGCGCGCGTCACTCCGCTTCTTCGCCTTCTACTTGTCGAATGGCACCATCGACGTTGATCTGCTCGACGGTATCGACTACCGTCCGGCTCTCTTCCAGTTCGGCTCACCACTGGAGCAGGTCTTCGCGATCTACTGCAATGTGCTGCAAGTTGACGCACACGGTCGGGTGCTGAACGAAGGAGACGCTCAGTACCGCGCCGCGCAGTGGATCCGCGCCCACTGCGACCGGAGCTACCGGGTCGAGCCTCCGTTCCAGGCTTGGGAGACCGAACTCCACGGCCCCTGAACGACATGGGCGGGCTGGGCCCGTCTCGGCATGATCAATCGCGCCATTGATGCCCCCCGCCAGGCGGTGGTTCTTTCGGAAGGCGGCGCGGTGTCCGCGCCCGTGTGGTCATGACCAGTCACCCAATTACGGTGACCACTCCCCGCGCCCAGGGGCGAAGCGGGAGGATGCCGGGCATGGGGGCATCACGAACGCGCCGGGTGACCGTTGTCTATGTCGCCTTGCAGGCGGCGACCGCGGCTGTCGCTCTGTGGCTGACCAAGCAGTTCCAGGTGGCCCGGATGGCCGCCACAGCCGTTGCCCTGGCACCCACCGTGCCCGGCGCCTACCTGGCCTGGGCCGCCTACCGCGAGGACCGCGCCGAGGCGGCGGCCGACACCGATGCCAAGGGCAGGACGCTGGCCGCCGCGGTGGCCGCCGCCGAGACGCGGCAGCGCGCCCAGCTGATCGGGCCCGGTGCGCACCGCATCGATGTCGCCTTCACACACCGGCTGGAGCCCGCCAACAACGCCACCGGCGCCCAGCCCGGCGGCCGGCTGACCGATGTCGTCGCCTACTACCAGCGGCTGCGCCCGGCCCGGCTGGTCATCACCGGTGCGCCCGGCGCGGGCAAGACTCTCCTGGCCATCGAACTCGTCCTCGGCCTGCTCACCCAGCCGGGCCGCACTCCCGACGATCCCGTGCCGGTCCGCCTCTCGCTGTCCGGCTGGGACACCGAGAGACCGCTGCAGCAGTGGCTCGCCCAGCAGATCCACGAGCAGTTCTCCGGCCGGCTCAGCCTCGCCGACGCCCGTCGGCTGGTCCACGGCCACCGCGTCCTGCCGGTCCTGGACGGCCTCGACGAGATGGACACCTCCACCACTCCCGCTGCCCGACGCCGAGCCGCCCGCGCCCTGGAGCAGCTCAGCGCCTACCAGGACCCCACCGGCAACGCCCCCCTCGTCCTGACCTGCCGGACCCCGCAGTACGCCGAACTCGCCGCCCTGGACGTGCGGATGCGCGAAGCCGCCCGCATCGAACTGGATCCCGTCACTCCCGCCCAGGCCACGGCGTACCTCACCGCGCGCACCACCAGCCCCGGCCGCTGGGCCACCGTGATCACCACCCTCACCACCGCCCCGGGCGGCACCTTGGCCCGCGCCCTGGACACTCCCTGGCGGCTCAACCTCGCCGCCACCGCCTACGAGGAACGCGACCGCGCCACCCTCGCCCACCTGCGCCACCCCGACCAACTGCTCACTCTCGCCTCGCCCTCGGCCGTCCGTGACCACCTGCTGGCCCTGTACCTGCCCGCCGTCACCAGCCAGCACCACACCCGCCCCGGCCGTTACTCGGGCGACCAGGCCCACCGCTGGCTCGCCGCCCTCGCCGCGCACCTCGCCGCCAACACCTCCGCGGGCGGTACCGACATCGCCCTGCTCCAGCTCTGGCCCATGGCCGGGCGCACTCGTGTCCGCATCACTGACGCCGTGCTCGCCGTGTTCCTCGCCCTCGCCTGCACCTTCCCGCTGGTGGCACAGGTGGACGACTCTTCCCCTGCCGGTCTGCTCGCCGGCGCGACCGTGGGGCTGTACTGGCTCGCAGCGATCTGGAACGCGGGCCGCGCCGGCGTTCCCGACCGCCTCCACACATTCCGGCTCCACCGGCTCCGCAGCTCCGACCATGTCAGTGGGCGGGACGCCACCACGGTCGTCCGCACTCTCGCGGCCACACTGCCGATCGGGCTGACGATCTCGGTGGTGGGCGTACTGGCGGACCGGCCGACGCACGGGCTGGCAGACGACATGACGAGCGCGATCGCCGTCGCACTGGTGCTCTGGCTGCTGGGCTCCGCCGCGCTGGTCATCACAAAGGGGCTCACGACCCCGGTGGGCGATGCTCCGCCCACCGACCCCCGCCATCCGGTCCGCGCCGACCTCGTGGTCGGGCTGGCGGCGGGGCCGACGCTGGGACTGGCGTACGCGCTAGTGTGCGGCCTGTCGATCCTGCTGGGCACCATGTACGGCGCCACGCTCACCGCGGGGGTCGTCACCGGGCAGCCCACCGGGTTCAGCGCTCTCAGAGCCGGTCTCGATGCCCTCACCACCGGACTCAAGAGCGGATTCACGACCGGATTCACGGCCGGGCTCACCAACGGGCGTGCGTTCCTCCTCGCGGGCTGGCTCGCGAGCGGACTCGCGACGGGAGTGGCCGCCGGGCTGTACCTGATCGCCGGAGCCGGCCGCCGCTACCTGGTCTTTCTCCTCTGTTCCCGCGGGCGGCTCCCCTTGAGGCTGGGTGCCTTCCTTCACTGGGCCTACGAAGGGGGTCTGCTGCGCATCTCCGGCGCGGCCTACCAGTTCCGCCACCGCGAACTCCAGGACTGGCTGGCGGGCCACCCGACTCCCTGAAGCGGGGCAGACAGACCCCCGCATCCGGCCGGTGGCACGCCGACGGTCCCGCCTCAGCTTCGCTGGAAGAACTCCACTTCGGCGAGCGCGATATGACGGCCTGGGGTGAGTCCCGTCACCGATCGCAGTTCCAGCCGTACGGTGACCACGTCGTCGAACCCCGTGACCAGGGTTTGCGGTCCCGGCTTGTCGCTCAGCGACAGTGTCTTGCGGTGCGTCGTCCCGTTCGCCGAAGTGGCGGTCATGTCCATCTGGAGCGCCCGCGCCTCTTGGGCGTACTGCTCCGGCGAGACGGACGCGCCGTTCGTGATGATGAGGTCGACCAGCCGGAACGGTTTGTCGAAGGTGTACGTCACGGTCGCCCCTGGCTTCGGCGCGCCCCAGTAGCGGTTGCGGAGGCCGTCCGTGGTGTTCGTCGCGGGATGCCCGGGCAACTCGGCGCTCGCCGTGATGTTCGCCGGGGTGATGGCCTTGGTGCCGCCGAGCTTGTCCTTGGTGTCCTCGAAGAGCGCGCGCCCGGCGGGCAGCAGCAGGAAGACTGCCACGGCCAGGGCCACGACCGCGGCGAGGGCGACCAGGAGGCGTACACCACGTCCGGAACCCGCGCGCACCCGGCGGCGGAACGGCCAGACGGTACGCCACCACGGCAGCGGAGCGGTGGGCGCCGCCGGGTGCAGCGGGGCGGCGCAGCGGCGGCAGAAGCGGCGTTCCGGCTGGTTGAGCGTGCCGCACGCGCCGCACGGCAGCCCCGCCTCCTCCTCCGTCGCGGTGACGGGCCGCACCGTGGGGCGCGCCGCGACGGGCTTGGCGGGCAGGACGGGCGCGGGCTGGGCCGGCTGCTCCGCTGCCGCCGGTGGCCGATCTCCCGTTGCGTCCGGGGCGGTTGGCTCCGGGGCGGACGCGGACGCGGATGTGGCCGCCGGTGCCGTGCTGTCCGCCCGGACGTGGTCGTCGGCCGCAGGGCCGTCGGGTGGCGGTGTCACCTCCTGGGGCGCTTGGCTGCCCGCGTCCGCCGCCGGGTCCGGGCGTGGTTCGGCGGCGGGGCCCCGGCCTGGCGACGCGCTGTCGGTGTCGGGCGCCCAGGGTCGTACGCCTGGCCCAGCCGTCACGCCCGGCGCCCCCGGCACGCGCGACTCCTCGGGATCCCGCCGCGCGCGCCCCGTCAGTCGCGTCCGCAGGGACGACGTACGGGACGTCGAGGTGCGGGTCGTGGCGGCCGGCGCGTCGGCCTCGGCCGTGGGGTCGGGGGACGACGCGGTGTGCGGTGCGTCCGGATGGTGGTGGGCCGGGGCGGGCGGCTCGGGGGCATCGTCCCCGGTGGACGTCTGGTGCGCGGGGTCCGACCAGCCCAGGTAGGAACCGCAGTTGCCGCAGAAGTCGTCATCGGGACCGTTGGACGCCCCGCACTGCGGGCACGTACGCATGACGTCACCTCCCCTCGTCGGCGGGCGGGCCGGGCAGGATCTCCACCCGGCACGAGACGTGCACCGGGCACAGGTCCCGGATGATCTCCCGTACGCGCTCTTCGTCGACGTCCGGGCCGCGGCCGGGCCACACCCGCACGACCACGTCACCGGACCGCTCGGGCGGCAGATCGGCGCCCGCGGTACTCGACCACACCGCCCCGCCGTCGTCCCTGACGTCGGCGTCGACCCCGAGCGTGAGCCGCAGCCTTTCGAGCAGGCCGCGCCGGGTGCCGCGCCACCGGTGCAGTTCCACTGCCCGTATCACCGCGGCCCGGCGCAGCTCCGGCGGCCATGCGGGGTCGTCGCCGGCTCCCACCCAGGACGTCAGCCATGCGACGAAGTCGAGCGGTGCGACACGTGGGTCGAGATAGGCGGGCAGGTTGTCGAGGGTGGCGAACACGGGCGCGAGGACGGTGTCCAGGCCGGCGGTGAACCGCTGGGCGAAGTCGTCGTCGGCGTAGAGGCCGGGCAGCTGGCCGCCGATCGGATACCGGCTCGGCAGCCCCGGAACGGCGGCGCGTCGGCTCATGTCCGGGCCTCCGGTGCCAGCGGCTGGACGACGACCTGGTGCTGGTAGGAGAAGACCAGGGCGCCCGGGGCCACGTCGACGCGCTCCACCGGCGCGCCCCGCCGTCCGGTGATCGGGTCGGCGGCGAACAGGAGGATCTCCTCGACCAGCGCGTTGCCGGTCGCACGCTGGAGCACGCCGAACACCTCCCCGTACTGCACCGGCCGCCCGAACGGCCAGCCGTCGCCGTCCGGGCCGCCGCGCAGCGGATTGAGGTGGCGGAACAGCGCGGCGAGTGCCGCCTCCCGCACCCGGTCCGTGTCGCCGGGTGCGGCCGAGAGCCGGGCCACCACGGTGACGCCTTGGTAGACGGGGGGCTCCACCACCAGCCGGGTCCCGATCAGCCGCCGCTCGTCCAGACTCGCGGTGATCGCGGCGAGGACCTGGTCCGAGGGGATCAGCTGCTCGAACCGGAGCTGGTCGCCGTCGTCGGCCACCGCGTCCGGCACCACCAGCACCCGCACCGCGCCCGGCTCGTTCGCGGCGGGCAGGCAGCGCACCCGGCGTACCGAGGGGGCCGCCTGACGGCTGATGATCTCGTAGTCCTCGGCGGTCACCGCGCGCTCCTGCATCCGCAGCGCTTCCGGGGCGCGGAGTTTGGCGTTGGCGAGGGTCTCGCCCTCGACGCCGCCGCGTGCCGCCTCGCGGTTGGAGACCCGTGCGATGTACGGCGCGGAGCTGCGCAGGACCGAGATCGCGCCGCGGGCGACATTGCCGGCGGGCCCGCCGCCGGTGCGGTAGCGGGCCACTCGGATGCGGGCGCCCTTCTCCGGTACGGCGCCGCACCGGCGCAGCGTGCCGTCCGGTTCGCGCAGCGCCGGAGGGAAGACGAACTCGCCGGCGGTGGCGTCCACCCGGACGTGCCGGTCGGCGGGGCCCGAGCGCCCGAAGTGCTCGACCACCTCCCAGCGCTGCCACCCGTCGGCCGAGGAGACCTCCACGACGGGGGGTCCGTCGTCCAGCAGCACCGGCGGGCGGCCGAGCCGGAACGTCTGGCCCGCGACCCCCTCCGACGTACCGAGGGGCACATCGGTGACGGTCTCGGCGTGCTCCGCCGAGGTGGTGCCGCCGATCGTGAACACCGCGGCCTCCCGTACGGTCGGGGACTCCGAGTAGAACGGCTGGCCCGGTTCCGCCTCGGTGACCCGGCAGCGCAGCCAGCCCGCCCGGGTTCCGCCGATCACGGACGCCGTGTGCCCGGACGGCACGTACACGACCACCTCGCCGGGCCGGTTCAGGCCGCCCGTGGTGTCCGAACCCGTCTCGCACACCAGCCAGCGGCCGCCGTCCCACGCCTCCCAGGCCAACGGCGGCTGGCGCGGGTCCACGCCCACGCCCTCCACCCGGCTGTCCAGGCGCACCGCGACCACACAGCTCGGCACCGCCGTGGGCAGCCCGAACAACAGCGCGTCGCCCGGTTCGGGGGCCCGCTGGAAGCACGGCACGTCGCGGCCTTCGGCGAGCGCTCCGGTCCGATCCGTCTGCTCGCCGCTCCGGGGGGCGGTGACCAGCCGGATCAACTCGCTGGGCAGGATGCGCAGTTCCCGCGTCGTCGCGAACACCACGGGGTCCTCCGACTCGCCGTCGGCGGTGGTCACCTCGGTGCCCGCGGGCAGGATCACCGTGTCGGGCTGCGGCGCGGACAGCCAGAAGTCGACCTCGGCAAAGGCCGCCGCCGGAGGGAAGAGACGGATGCCCAACAGGTCCAGGAAGGCGGTGTAGTTCTTGTCCGGCACCCGGTTCAGCCGGTACAGCAACTGGTCCACGAGGTAGGCGAACGTCTCGATCAGGGTGACGCCCGGGTCGGAGACATTGTGGTCGGTCCACTCCGGGGCGCGCTGCTGCACATAGCGTTTCGCCTCGTCGACGAGTTGCTGGAACCGTCGGTCGTCCAGGTTGGGGGAGGGCAGGGCCATCAGTTCGCGACCGCTTCCTCGGCCCCCTCCTCCGAGGGGATCGTGTAGAAGGGAAACACCAGGTTGCGCCGGTCGTTGGTGGTGCGGACGGTGTAGCGCACGTCGATATAGAGGGTTCCGGCGTCCACCTCGTCGAAGGCGACCACCACGTCGTCCACCGCGATGCGCGGTTCCCAGCGCTCCAGCGCCTCGCGCACCTGCTGGGCGATCAGCCCGGCGGTGGCGCCGTCGCCCGGTGCGAAGACGTAGTCGTGGACGCCGCAGCCGAACTCCGGGCGCATGGGGCGTTCGCCCGGCGCGGTGCCCAGGACCAGCCGGATCGCCTCCTCGATCTCCCGCACGCCCCCCACCAGGCCGATCCCGCCGGTCGGTCCGACCCGCAGCGGGAAGGCCCAGCCGCGTCCGATGAACTGTTCGCTCACAGCGGGCCCCCGATCTGCACGTTCACGGCGCCGAGTCGGACGGTCGCGCCGCAGGCGGTCTTGTCGCCCGCCCGGGCGGCCGGCAACCCGCCGATGAGCACCGTGCCCGTGGCGAGCGCCGCCGGGTTGGGCAGCACGACGTTGGCGGGTCCCAGGGCCGCGTGCGGGGGCATCGCGCAGATGTGCAGGCTGCCCACGACGGCGGCGGGCCGGCCGCCGATGAGCACGCGCGCGACCGTCGCGGCGGCGCCGGGCGGCGGGGTGGCGACGGCACCACCGTGGTCGGTGGGGTCGCCGGTACGGGCTGCGGCGGGCATGCCGGGTTCCTCCAGACGGGGTCGGTCAGTTGATGCGTACGAGAGTCCCCTTCAACACCCCCAACAGGCCGCCGTCGAGGGTGAGATCCGCCTGTCCGGCGACGTTGACGGAGCGGCCGCCGATCCGGACCGCCGCGGTGGCGTCGATCTCCACGGCGCTGCCCTTGACACTGACCTTGCCGGTCCGCGCGTCGAGCGTGATGCCGTGCTGGTCCAGCCGCACCGAGGACAGCGCGCGCCGGCCGCCGGCCGCGTACACCGTCAGCTCGATCCGGTTGTCGCGGTCGTGCAGCAGCACCTCCAGCCGCTCGTCCGCGGTGCGCAGGCGTACGCCGGACACGCCCGGAGCCGGCGCGTCGAGCAGCTCGACACGGTGGCCCGAACGCGACACCACGGAACGCCGGTTGACCTTTCCGCTGGTCGCGTCCACCAACGGAACGTCGTGCGGTGAGGGCTGGTCCACGCCGTTGTAGAGGCCGCCGATGACGTACGGGCGGTCCAGCATCCCCTGTTCGAAGCCGACCAGCACCTCGTCGTTGACCTCGGGACTCACCACGCCCCCGCCGCCCTTGCCGCCCCACTGCACGGTGCGCACCCAGTCCGTCACATAGGTCTCGTCCAGCCAGGGGAACTTGAGCCGGACTCCGCCCTGCTGCGCGCCGCCGGGTTCGCGTACATCGGTGACCACGCCGATCGCCAGGCCGGGTATGCGCGGGCTGCGGCCGGGCGCGTTCGCACCCGTCACCAGACCCGCGAGGGAGCGGTCCGGGCTGGCGCTGACCCAGACCGTGGTGCGGTAGCCGCCGTGCGGGTCCAGGCTGTGCCGCACCGCGGTCGCCGTGTACCGCCCGGAGAAAGCCGGTCCGACGTTGCCGAGCGCGACCGGCGTGCCCGCCCGCAGCCGCGGGTTGCCCTCGGCCACCGCCTCCAGTTCCCCGAAACCGGAACTGACCTGAGCGGCGATCGCCTCGGCCGCCGCCTTGGTCTCGGCCTGCGTACGGTAGGGGGTGTCGGTCACGGTCACCTTCGCCGACGCGCCGAACCGGGCGGCCAGGGCCGGGCTCAGGCCCGGCAGCACGGTGTCGCTGCGTACCGCGGGCTGCCGGGCGACCAGCCGGGTCTTGGTGGTCACATCCCAGCCCCGGACCTCCACCGACCCCGCCCCGTCCGCGCCCGACAGCGACGCGCGCAGCGCCAGCAGGTTCCGCCCGTACTCCAGCACCAGCGGGTTCTGCGTGGCCGGAGTCGAGGGCGCGGGTGCCCCCGACGCCTTCTCGGGCCGGGTGAACTGCAGCACGCCTTTGTCGTCGAGCCGCACCAGCGCGCCGCTCTCGCCCGCCAGATACTGCAGGAAGTCCCAGTCGGAGACGTTGGCCTGTGACAGCTGCTTGTAGGTGACCGGTGCGGCCTCCACCTTGCCGCAGGTCAGGCCCGCCCCCGCGGCCACCTTGCGGACGATGGCGGCGGCCGTCATGTTCCGGTACGCCACCACCTTGCGCCCGCGCTGGAGCCGGTGCGCCTTGGAGTAGGCCCGCACCACCGTGAACGAACCGGTGCTGTCCCGGTCGATCTCCACCGCCGTGACCTCGCCGTTGAACAGCCGCTCGCGCGCCTGCCCGGTCACCGTCACCACCGACACCCGAAGCGGCGTGCCCAGGGTGATGCCGGTCGACTTCAGGAACTCGTGGTCGGGATCCCGGTAGGTCAGCACGGCGGTGTCCGGCAGGCCCACGTTCTCGTCCACGACACAGCTCACCAGCTGAGCCGCCCAGATCTGCGGCAGTTCGCCGGGGCTCTCCACGACGGGGTCGGCCGCGAACGACCGGCCGCCCCGCGCCTCGGATGTGCTCATCGCTCCTCCCCGGCTCCCGGGTCCCGTAGCCCGGGCACCACCAGTTCGGCGCCGGGGGTCAGGGCCATCGGGTCGTCGATCCCGTTCGCCTCCGCGATGACCCGCCAGGCCGTCGCGTCGCCGTACTCGCGCCACGCCAGCAGCGCCAGGCTGTCCCCGGCCACCACCGTGTGCGTTCTGCGGGCCGTGCGCGCACCGGACGTGGGGTTCTGGCCCGGCGGGTCGACGCTCGCCTCCTCCACCGACAGCGCGCAGGTCGCCCGCAGCGGCTTGCCGTCCACGTCGAAGAGCGTGTACGTCACCGACAGGTTCGACAGCACGCCGTCGAACGAGGTCGTGCGGGTGGTACCCCACGCGAACCGCACCCACGGACTGGCGGGTTTCTTCCGCGCGAGGCTCGCCGCAGTCGGCACGCACGCCTTCATCAGCTTTTCCACCGCCTCCTCCACGGAGTTGTCGTGGGTCGACGTCGCGTCGAGGAAGACCTCCAGGCTCAGCTCGCGCGGCCCGCTGCCCACGAACTCGGGCAGTGCCGACTGCCCGGCCATCCGCGACGGACTGCGCCGCCACTCGGTGGTCTTGCGCAACTGGAGCGTGGTCGGGTTGAACTGCAGGTCCAGTTGGGCGATCGTTCCGCCGGGCTTCGCCCCGACCGCGGCCGGGGGTTCCTTGAGGGTGAGCTGAGCCCTGGCCCGGCTGGTGCGGAACGTGGTGGACATACCGGGGACTCCTTGCGTTCGGGGCGGGGAGAGGCGAGTGGTGGGTGTGACAACGGCAGTTGACTGAGTGTCAGGACGGCCGTAGTCCCTCGTGGGCGATCTCCAACGTCTCCACCGCCGGCTGGGAGGAGGACGGGTCGAAGGAGGGACCCTGCCAGCGCACCGGCACGATGCCCAGCACCTGCCAGCTGATGATCCGGGTCAGGTCCGGTTTGAGCGCCACGATCTCACCGTCCTTCGGCTCCACCCGCCGCAGCGTCTCGTCGAGCCAGCGCCCGATCTTCGCCGTGTCGGCGGTGACCGGCCGGGTCAGCGTGATGTTCGACCAGGTGACCCGGCCCGGCAGCTGCCAGGTGAATCCGTTGTTGCCGCCCTCGGCGTAACTCTCCATCTCCACCTCCGCGCCCATACCGGAACAGGTGTGGAAGGCCCCCAGGTCGTTGCCGCCGATCGCGAGCCGGAAGAACACGCTCGTCGCGAAGATGCTGTCGGTCATCGTTGTCCGTCCGTTCCGTGTTCTCAGCGGCGTCCGTCGTAGGGGCGTCCCGCGCGTTCCCGGCCGCGCCGCAGGTCGGCGCGGAGCAGCCGGGACAGCGGGTCCAGGAGGCGCCGCGCCAGGTCGTCCAGGTCGATGCCCGGTTCCTGCGGCACCGGCGTCTGCCGCGCGGCCCGCTCCGGGGGCCGCGCGCGCTCCGGCGGCGAGGACGCCGACCGCTGCCGCCCGCGTGCGGGCGCCGCCGTCACCGGCACCCCGGCGGGGACACCGGCGACCATGTCCCGCTGGACGACCGGCACCGCGGAGGCGGCGGCGCGTCCCGCTCCTTGCTCCGGCCTCGTCGCCGTGCGCGTGACCCGGACCACCGGTATGCCCGGTCCCGGGTCGGCCGGTGGTGGAAGGGAGTCCTGGACGCGGGCGGGCTGGATCGGCAGGGTCTGCGGATCGGACAGGGGCAACCCCGACGGGCGCCCCGCCGTGTCGGCACCCGTCGCCGCCCGCTGGACGAACTGATCCGGCCGTACGACGGGTACAGCGGGTACGACGGACCGCTGGTGCCGGGTACCGGCGCCGGTAGGCGGTGCGGGGTACGAGGGTGTGGTCGTTGCCGTGGCGGAGGCGGCTCGCCGTACCCGGGGCGCCCCGAGCGCGCCGGGAGGCGCACCTGGCGCCGGACGCGCGGCCGGCTCCGCTGCCGGGGTCCGCTGTATGTCCGGTGCCGCCGGAGCTGGTTCGCGGCGCCATGACGCGGCTACGACGGGCCGTTCGGCCTCGCGGCCACCGCCAGGCGGCATGGCGTCTTCGGGACGCCGCGTGGTGACCTTGAGAGGACGTTCGGCGAGGAGCGCGAGAGCGCGGGGCGGTGCCGCCGTGGCGAGCGTGCCGGTGCGCTGGAGGGGCAGCGGGCCGTGGGCGCCGGGCGGCGGAAGGTGAGTGGTGCCGGGGCGCGGTCCGGCCGGCCCGTGCGAGGGATGCGGGGTGGGCCGCGCACGGCCGGAAGGGGCGACGGCGCGCGCGACGACGACGGGTGGCGGTGACTGGCGGCCGCCGGAGCGGGGTGCGCCCGCGCGTTGTACGTCCCGGCCGGTGGCGGGTGTGTCGCTGCCGTGTTGGATGCGGGCGGGGGGCGCGTAACCCGGCAGGTCGGCCGGGGTGGTCGTGCCGCCGAGTGCCGTACGTACGGGGGGCGTTGCCGGGGACGCGGGCGACGGGCCGACCGGTGCCACCAGTGGAGTGGCGAGAGTCTGCGGGGTGGGCTCCGGCGAGGGCGGGACCGCTGCCGAGGGCGCGGAGTCTTCCGTACGAGCGGAGTCGGCAGCCGGACCCAACCGCCGGGCGCCGAGCAGGGGTGCGTCATCGGCACCCGTCGCGGCGGCGTCGTGGTGGGGCGCGGTGTGTCCGGCGCCCGCAGGACGCAGGGGAGCTCGCTGGACCGCATCGGGCCCCCGGCCGTCCGCCGTGTCCCGGTCAGCCGAAGTGCCCCGGTCGGCGGTGGTGTCCCGGCCGCCCGGCACGCGCCCAACCTCCGGCGGGCGGCGGGTGTCGGGTGCCCGCTGCACGTCGGCCGGGCGCCCGCCCGGTGCCGCGTTCCGGGCAACACGTTGCTGCGGGCCGTGCGGAGCACCAGGGGATCCGGGTGAAGGACGTGAGCCGGGGAGGCTCGCGGTCGCGGGCAACGCGGGCAAGGGCGCTCCCAGCCCGCCACGGCTACGGGCTCCGGATGGACCCGATGGCGAGTCCGGGCGTGCGCGACCCGGGCCGTCCGGTGACGTCGGCGCCGTGCCACTCGCCGTGCGGGAGGAGGCGGCGGCGCCGGACAGACTCGGCGTGGAACCAGGTTGCTCAGCCTGACGCTGCACGACGGGGAGCGTCGGCCCTGCTGCCGGAGGGGTGCTGGGAGAGGAGGTGGCCGTCCCAGGTGGGGTGAGGGGCAACGGGCGGGCGGTGGTGGGGAGTTCGGGAACCGGGGCTCCCAGGGGTGCTTGGCTCCCCGGTGGCGTCACAGCGGCCGCCCGCGCTGTCCGGGCGGCGGTGGGAGGTGGCGCCGCGGGCTCTCGCGCCTCCGGGGAGTCGGCCGGATGCGCTGTCCCGGCGGAGAGGGCGTCGGGCCGCAGCGCTGTGATCCGGCGGGCCGGTGCGGCGATCGGCCGGGCAACGGTCGGCGACGGCCCCAGGGGCTGGGGCCGCACGGTGGTGGTGCCGCGCGGGGTGTGCGGGTGTGTCGACTCGCCCGTGGCGGCGGCCCGTTGGACCACCGGGTCGGACGAGGTGGACTTCTTCCATGACGGTGGCGCGCCGCTGCCACGTGCGGTGCCGGTTCGTGCGACGGGCGTGCCGTCCGCCTTCGTCCCGGCACCCTGTGCGCGTGCCGGGGCAGGCGGCACCACCGCGACGCGCCGCACCGGCAGAGCGTCCGCAACGGTCACCGCGCGGCCGGGGTCGGCAGGTTGGACCACCTGGCCGGTGGAGCGCTGGAGCGATGGCGTCTCGCTCCGCCGTGAGCCGCCATCGGGCGAGTGAGCCAAGGGGCCGGTGTCCGGCCGCCGCACGGAGCGGGAACCGCGCTCCCGTGCCAAGTGCCGGCCCTCCGCGTCCGTGGGGGAGGCGTCATCGGTCGGGGAGACCTCTGGGCGCGGCGCCCGCAGGAGCAGCGGGCCGCCGTCGGCGTGCGGAGTGCTCGCTGTCGCCGGTCCCGCGATTCCGTGCACCAGGCCGACCGGGCCGGAGGGCAGCAGCGCGTGACCGAGGCCCGTGCCGAAGGACGGGTTCTGCCAGGAGGCGAGGACGGACCGGAAGACGAGGCCGTCACTGACCCCGAGCGGGGTACGGGCCAACGTCGGTGTCGGGGGCGGGACGCGGCGCCAGCCGCCGTCCCAGTCGCCGGGCACGGACCGGCTCGTGGCGCCGGGACCGGACCCGCCGGGGCCTCCCGGCGTCGCGGGTCCGCGGGCGCCGCCGGGCGTCGCGGCTACCGTTCCCGTTCCCGTTCCCGACGCGGCACGGTCGCGGCGCAGCCTGATCCGCCATGCCA
The DNA here is from genome assembly GCF_043198895.1 of Streptomyces sp. NPDC048696. NCBI lineage: Bacteria > Bacillati > Actinomycetota > Actinomycetes > Kitasatosporales > Streptomycetaceae > Streptomyces > Streptomyces sp. NPDC048696. Next base: position 31,339 of record NZ_JBICVJ010000011.1, read on the forward strand.
TGAGACTCAACCACCCTCGTTCATACGGGTGTTGATGCGGGCGATCTCGGCCACCCACTGCCGCCGCTCGGCATGCGTGAGGTCGAGGACCTCGGCGCGCTGCCAGTGGAAGTGGTAGGCGACGTACGCGATTTCCTCCCGGAGCCGGGGGAGGGCGTACGTCACGATTCCCCCAGGCGCCCACCCGAGAGGTCGACCTCGAAGTCTCCCTCGCAGTGCGGGCAGGTCACCGCCGCGCGGGTGTGGCCCTCGCTGTTGACGCGGCGGTAGAAGTCCTGGAGGAACGCGACGTCGGTGGCGTACATCCGCTCCACGATCCCCGCGTGCACATCCGTGATGGTGCCGAGCCGGGTGATCACCTGGCTCAGCAGCACCACGCTGAGGTATGCGGGGTTCTCCTTGACGCGCAGATCGATCTGCGGCCGCAGCTCGTCGCGGGCGGTCGCCAGGCGCATGGCGCCGTGCCGGTGCACGGTGCCGGTCTCGTCCACGTATCCGCGCGGCAGCTCGAACTCGAAGTCGGTGCGCAGCCCGTGCTCCTCGGGTGCCGTCGGGCGGGCGGCAGGGGGCGGTGACTGCTCGGATGCCGGGGCGGGTGCCGTGGCCTCCAGGATCTCGTCCAGGTTGCCCGCCGTGACCGTACGGCGCCTCATTCGACGACGATCTCCTCGAACACGATCGTGACGGACTCGGTGGCCGCGGCGGACTCACCGGCCTTGAGGGAGGGACCCTCCCACTTGGAGGCCCAGCCGTTCATCAACTGGATGCGGCGGACCGTCTCCCCCTTGGAGTCCTTGATCTCGATGGTCAGGTTCTGCCGCGCGGTGTCGACGGCACCGTTGTTGAGGGTCTCCTTGATCCATTTGGTGAACTCGCTGCTCTTGTCGAGTCCCCGGCTGATCGTGATCTCGCCGGCCTGCCGGGCGCCGGGCTGCTTGCGGATTATCTGCTTGCCCTCCGAGCTGACCTGCCGGACCTCGACGACCTCCTCCTCGACGGTGAGTCCGCTGATCTCCTGGATCGACTCGACCAGGTAGCCGCCGAGCTGCACGCCGAAGACGTGGGTGGAAAGAGCGTCGCCCTCTGCCATGACTGTCTGTCACCTTCCGTTGCGGACCCGCGGGTCACTCGTCGATGAGGCTGGTGCTGTCGGAGAACTGGGCCAGCCGGAACACCACGAACTCCGCGGGTTTGACCGGTGAGACCCCGATCTCGCAGACCACCCGCCCCTGGTCGATGGACTCCTGCGGGTTGTTGTCGCGGTCGCACTTCACATAGAACGCTTCGTCGGCCGTGCGGCCGAAGAGCGCGCCCCGCCGCCATTCCTCGGTGAGGAACGCGGTGACGTTGCGGCGGATGCTCGACCACAGCCGGTCGTCGTTCGGCTCGAAGACCACCCACTGCGTACCCAGCAGGATCGACTCTTCGAGGTAGTTGAACAGACGGCGCACGTTCAGATAGCGCCAGGCCGGGTCGGAGGACAGGGTGCGCGCGCCCCACACCCGGATGCCGCGGCCCGGGAAGGCACGCACGCAGTTCACACCGATCGGGTTGAGCAGGTCCTGCTCGCCCTTGCTGAGCCGGGTCTCCAGATCCACCGCACCACGGATGACCTCGTTGGCCGGTGCCTTGTGTACGCCGCGCTCGCCGTCGCTGCGGGCCCACACACCGGCGATGTGACCACTGGGCGGGACCGTCGTGTTGCGTCCGGCCGCCGGGTCGAAGACCCGCACCCACGGGTAGTACACGGTGGCGTACCGCGAGTCGTAGCCCGCCTCGTCGTTGCGCCAGTTGCGCACCTGCTGGGCGGTGAGACCGGGCGGGGTGTCCAGGACCGCGACCCGGTCGCCCATCTGCTCGCAGTGCGAGATCACCGCGAGCTGTACGGTGCGGACGCCCTCGGCGTCGATGTCGCCGCGCTGATGGGCGCCCATCAGGTCCGGGACGGCGACCATGGTGATCTCGTCGATGGCTTCCAGCCCGCCGAACCCGGTCCGGGCGGCGGCGTCGCCGACGTACTCGCCCGGATCCAGCCGGGACACCTGGCCGGCGGCCGGGACCGAGGGGGCGGCGGGCGCGTCGGGCACCGCCACGGTCTGACCGGCGGGCCGGGTCTGTACGGCCTCGCGCTGCTCGGTGACCTCGATCAGCTTCGAGGCGCGGACCTGGGTGACCACGAAACCCTTGACGTTCTTCCTGGTGGAGACGTCGTAGGTCTCCACCACCTGGTCGTTCTGGCGGACCAGCAGTTTGAAGCGGTCCTCGGGCGGGTTCTCGCCCTCCGGGTCCGCGATCTCCACCGACACGCCCGTGACACCGGGCCGCGCCGTGACCAGGAACCCGCCGAGTGCCACCGGCTCGGCCGCCCGCACCTCGCGGGGCCGGCGGTTGCCCTCGGCGGCGGGGGCGGAGGAGTCGTCGGCGGACCCGCCGATCCGTACCACGTACGCCGCGCCGCCGCCGTTGGAGAAGTAGCCGTAGACGGCGTGCGCGAGATAGGTGCCCTCGGTGAAGCCGCCGAACTGCTGGGTGTACTGGTCCCAGTTGGTGACGAGGGTCGGCTGGTGGAAGGGCCCGGTCTGGGCGAACCCGACGAACGCGGCGACGGCGGTGCCGACCCCTTCGATCGGGCGGGCACCGGACTGCACCTCCTCCACGTACACGCCCGGGGTGAGGTACGTCGGCATACTCGCTCCTTTGTGCTCCATCGGGGATCACCAGCGTCGGTGCCGAGTCTCGGCGGCCGGTGCGGCACGGCGACAGGGGCCCGGGGACCTGGCCAGGGGCAACCGCACTGCCTTCCCGGGCGCCTGGGGGAGCGGACGGCGGCCAACCGTCCCGGAGTGCGCGTACCAGCGCGCCACCGGGGTCCGTGCGCCCAAACGCCCGCCCCGGCGGCCGCCGTTCGGTTGTTGCGGCCGCGGGATCGGGCGCCGCCGGGCAGCGGGACTTCCCTTTAGGGCAACCGGGACGTCCCGTAACCGGCGCGTACACCCCTGGAACGCGTATCGCGGAAGTGAGAAGGTCACCGCACTGCCCTGGCTCATGTCCATGGCCGGTGCTCACCGCGTCGACGGGGGAGGCGTTCCCAGTGCGTGAAACCGCTACCGGCCGGGCTCGGTCGCAGGACTCGCCCGCGGCCTCGGCGCAGGCACGGCGCCGGGCCGCCGAGCCCGCCGCACCGGTGCCCGGGGTGCCGTTGAGCCCGGGGCAGGCAGCCGCGCTCCAGCGGTCGGTCGGCAACGCCGTGGTGTCCTCGATGATTCAGCGGTCACGGCTCCGCCCCGAGGGTGAGCCGGAGCCCGGCCGCGAGGGGAGCGCCGAACCGGTGCAGCGCTCCTCGTTGGTCCACGAGGTGCTGCGCGGCCCGGGCAAGCCCCTCGACGCCGCGGTGCGCACGGAGATGGAGGCCCGCTTCGGCGGTGCGGACTTCTCCGCAGTACGGCTGCACAGCGGGCGGCTGGCGCGGGACTCCGCCCGGGAGGTGGGCGCCCGCGCCTTCACCTCGGGCCCGCATGTCGTCGTCGGGCCCGGGGGCGCTGACAAACACACCCTGGCCCATGAGTTGGGTCATGTCCTCCAGCAGCGGCAGGGCCCGGTCGGCGGCACCCTCGACGACCGCGGGCTGGCGCTCTCGGATCCCGGCGACCGGTGGGAGGTGGCGGCGGAGAAGCAGGCACGGCGGGTGCTGAGCCGTCCGGTGCCGGTGCTGCGCGCGACGGAGCCCGGTGCCGTGCGACTCCCCGAGGCTGCGGCGCAGGCCGGGCCCGAGGAGGTGGCGGTGCAGCGGCTGTACTCCGACGACGAGGAGGACTACCTCGGCGACGACGAGTCCGATGCCGCCGAGGCGATGGCGCAGGACGAGGTCTTCCAGCAGCTCGTCCAGGACGTACGCGCCTGCACCTGTGATCCGGTGCTGCAGCAGGAAGGCCGGTCCACCCAGCAGGCCGTGGTCAGGTTCCCGCGCGATCAGAGCGGGGAGCGGGCCGAGCAGAGCCTTCGGCACATCTGTATCCGGCTCTTCAACTGCATCCGCTATCTGCACGATGTCGCGCGGCAGAACATGCCCGGTGCGGGGCCCGCCCCGGACGCGGACGGCGACACCGTTATGCAGGAGGCGTCGTCCGCGGCCGCCGCCCAGAGCACCGAGGAAGCCACGGCCGCCATGATGGCCGAACCGGGCGGGAGTACGAAGGCCGAGGGCAAGGCGGCTGCCAAGAAGAAGGGGCCGCCCCGCGAATCCGAGGTCCAGGGCATGCTGATCAACGGGCGCCTGGTGTTCGCGACCAACCGGAACCGTTCCATCACCCTGCTGATGGAATATCTGCGGGCTCAGTCCGAGGGCCGGCCCGAAGACGCGCCCGGCCTGGACCTGTCGCATCTGATGAACCGTGAGCCCTCGGAGCGAGCGCTGCGCGCGGGGCGGGCGACGCGGGAAGCCGACGATGTGATCGCCGTCAACCGGCGCGCCCGGTTGAAGATCCAGCAGGTGTACCAGGGCCAGCGGGCCAGCGAGACGGCCGCGGCGATGCAGCGCAGGGGTCCCGTCGTACAGCTGGAGGCACAGCCCACCGATCCCCAGGCGCTGGCCCGGCTGCGGGAACTGCTCACGGCCGACGAGCATCGGGGCGTGGTGATCCTGCTCAAGCACTCCACCGGGCCGCGCGGGAACACCGACGGCACCAAGCCGATGCACGCCGAGCAGAAACTGATGCTCGCGCTGGAGGCAGCCGACCTGCCGCAGGAACAACGCGGCGAGAAGATCGTGGTCCGCGGGGTGAAGCGGCCCTGCAAGGCGTGCTGGGCGATGCTCGAACACTACCGCCGGCGCGGCTTCCCGCTCAGCTTCAACCAGGACTTCGGCGCGTTCTTCCAGGAGTCGGCAGCCACCATCATGGAGCACCTCTCGCACGTGGCCCAGCCGCCCGGCGGCGAGGGCGGCGGCAACTGGATGTCCGAGCAGATCGTCACCAAGGCCCAGGACGGTACGCGCGTCTCCGCGTACTCCGGCGAACGGGCCCCCGTCGGCGCGGAGACGGGATCACGCGGCGGCAGGCAGACCAGGGTCACGGCCAAGGAGCGGATGAAGGACGGCAAGACCACGCACACGCATGCCGAGCACGGCACCGGAGGCCATGAGACGGTCTCCGACACCGATGTGGTCGAGGAGAGCGACGGTTCGTTGACGAGCACCTTCGCCGATCTGGACCTGAGCGGCATCCGGGGCGTCGTGAGTGCGGATTCCGGGTCGGAGGCCCCCCGGCCCAAGCCCAAGCGTCCCCGCAAGGAGCAGATAGACGACGACCAGAAGGCGATGCTCGACGAGGTGATGGGGGCGGAGTTCAAGGAGCTCCTGGCCGCCCGCCGATCGGCCAAGGCGCAGGGCAAGAGCAACGCGGCCCTGAACTACCCGCCGGCCCTGCTGGACGCGATCCGCAGGCTCGTCGACGAGCAGAACGTGTCGACGAACAGCATCGCCGGGCACCTCGGCGTGGCCCCCGGGCGCCTCAAGGAGACCGTGGAGCGCCGTACCGTCGGCAGCAAGAGGCCGCGGACGGACGACAACGAGGTGAGCTCGTCGTCGGCGGCGCCCACGAAGGGCGGCCGGACCAGGACGTTGGGACGCCCGTTGGACGACAACGGCAGGGATCTGCTCCGCAATGCCATGAGTCCGGAGTTCCAGGCCTGGTGGATGGCCATGCGGGACGGCATCGGTGACGCCGACGCGCGGCCGGCGTTCTCGGAGGCGATGGAGAACGTCCTGCGGCGGATGGTGGACGTGTACACCGGCAGCACCATCGGTGCCTTCCTGTACATCTCGGAACGCACCATGCGCCGTCGCATGGACAAGATGCGGGAGGAGCGGTGAGGGCGTCTCTCAGCCCGGCGTCAGAACCTCCTGTGTCCACGGCCCGAACTCGCCCTCCAGGACCAGGCGTCCGAGTTTGCGGTACTCCTGTGCCACCGCTGTCACCAACTGCCCCATGGTGAGCGGCTGTCGGCGCTCGGCCGCCAGATAGGCGGCCGTCACCGCGCACGCCCGGATCGAACCTCCGGCGAGTTCGAAGCGGTCCGCGCAGAAGCGCAGGTCCAGGTCGTCGGCGCGGGGCAGACGTGGGCCGAGACTCCGCTCCCACAGAGCCAGCCGCTGGGCGGCGTCGGGCACCGGGAACTCCGCCACCACGTCGAGGCGCCGGGTGAACGCCTCGTCCAGGTTGGCCCGGAGGTTGGTGGTCAGCACGGCGATCCCGTCGAACGACTCCATGCGCTGGAGCAGATAGGCGGACTCGATGTTGGCGTGCCGGTCGTGCGCGTCCTTGACCTCCGAGCGCTTCCCGAAGATCGCGTCGGCCTCGTCGAAGAGCAGCACCGCGTTGACCGCGGACGCCTCGGCGAAGATCCGTTCCAGGTTCTTCTCGGTCTCCCCGATGTACTTGTCGACGACCGTGGACAGGTCGACGACGTACAGGTCCATGCCGAGGTCCGCCGCGACCACCTCGGCGGACATGGTCTTGCCGGTGCCCGACTCGCCCGCGAACAGCGCGATCACCCCGCGCCCGCGGCCGCCGCCCGGCCGCATCCGCCACTGCCCGAGAACCTGCTCGCGGTGGCGGGCCCGCACGGCGAGTTCGCGCAGCCCTCGGTGGGTCGGCGCGGGCAGCACCAGATCGTCCCAGGTGACCGCCGGTTCCACCCGGCGGGCCAGCCGCGCGAGGCCCGCGCCGTTCTGCGCCCGTACGGCGGAGCGCAGGTCGTCCGGGGAGACCGGGCGGCCCGCCAGCGCGGCGGTGCGCACGGCGGCCCCGGCGGCGCGGCGCAGCTGCCCGCCGTCGAGCCGGTGCGCGGCGACCGCACGGGCGAGCTCGTCGATGTCGTTGGCCGCCGCCCCGGGGGCGGCCTCCTGTTCCAGGGCGTGGCGCCAGCGCGCGGCCTGTCGGGCCGGGGAGGGCGGGTCCACCGCGAGAACGACCGGGGTCTGCGCCGCCCACACCGGATCCCAGCCCTGCGTTCCATAGGTGAACAGGGGGGTGCCGCTGAGCGCGGTGCTGAACTCCTGGATAATGCGAGCCTGTTCGCCCGGCTGCGCGGGCAGCGCCTGCAGCGGGCCGAGGATGACACCGGCTCCGGTCAGCCGGGCCTCCAGAGCCGCCACCCGTGCCAGCGCGGGGATGCCGACCGGACTCCGGGCGAGCGCCGACGCGTCCACGGCCAGCGGACGCAGCCCGGCCGCGCGCAGGGCCGCGGCGGCGAGGCCCGGTGCGTCGCCGCCGCGATCGAGCAGGTGTACGAGGCCGGTTCCGGAGTGTGCCGCCGAGGCCGCCCGGCCGACCTGCGCCGCCTCGGCCGTCGGATCGTCCCCGGCTTCGGTGAGCACTCCCGCGAGCCGGGCGTCCGGCCCGGCTCCGTCCAGCAGATGGGCGATCACCCGGTCCGGGACCGCCAACACCCGTGACAGCACCGGGCGTTCGGGCTCGGTGAGCTCCACCAGGCCGCCGGAGATCAGGGGCGCGCCCGGGGCGAGCCGGAACCGGGCGGTGGACGCCGCCTCCAGTCCGCACAGCTCCAGGGCCAGACCGACCGTCGGCCGACGGCGGGACAGGTCGTCGTTGAGATAGCCGTAGAGACGCTCGAAGCGAGCGTCGAGGTCCGGCGCCACCGCGACCAGCAGCAGATCCGTGTCCAGCGGCGACAGGCCGAAGCGCTCGGCGAGCGTGCCCAGCGGGGACCCGGGCGGCGGGGGCGCCGGCGCGTAGCCGGGCAGGTCGAGGCCGCCCTGCCCCGCCAGGATCCGCTCCACGGCCTCGGGGGAGAGGTACTGGCCCCGGTACGGGTCGTCGGGGTCGGGGTCGGTGCGGCGGCGGGCCGCCACCGCGTGACGCACCCGCTCCTCGACGAGGCGCAGCCGTTCCCACAGGGCTTGGGCGCCGACGGCTGTGCCGGGTTCGACGGTGGACGTCACGGCTGGCGGCCTCCCCGGTGGCGGCGGGCGGGAGCTGGAAGCCGTTCGCGCGGTCCGGCGAAGCCCTCCGGACCGGGATCGTCGACCTCCTCGTACCGCAGTCGCCGTCCGGGTACCGGATCGACGCTCGGCCGGCGGGCGGCGGAGCGGACCACGAGGCCCTCGGTCACCGGTGCAGCCGTGGGGCGGCTCACCCCGGCGAGCGGCGCGCGCACCCGTACGCCCAGCGACGCCTTCAGTTCGCCGCCGAGCGCCGACCACACGTCGGAGGCGGCGGGGGCGTCGAGTCCGGTCCCGGCGGTGTCCAGGTCCACCGTCAGGCCGAGTGCGGCGAGGGTGCCCGTGAGCAGCCGAGGGGGCAGTGCGTCGGTCGCGGTCAGGCAGGCCAGCAGTTGCGAGAGCATCCGGTGCTCGTCCTGCGGGCGGCTCGCCCACGCGGTGACCAAGTACGTCAGCTCGAACCAGCGGGGCGGGGTGCGGCGGGCCACCACGTATCCGTCCGCGTCGTGGACCTCCCCGGCGCCGCTGCCGCGCCGGGTGACGTCCTCGCGGATGTCGTAGAGGAACACACAGACCGTGGGGGCGTTGCGACGCGCCGCCCAGTCGCGGGTGGGCGCGTCGAAGACGATCTCGACGCCGGACGCCGCGAGCGCGGATTCGCCGAGCAGCCCCTGGAGGGCTTCGTCGACCTCGTGGATCACCGGCGGGTCACCTCGTCGGGCGGCTGTACGGTGCCGCTGACCACCAGGAAGTCGGTCTTGACGGGCGAGAATCCGGGGCCGCTCGCGGTGATGGTGCGCGGTCCCGTCTGGTCCTTGCCGAGGATGAGCAACTGGCCGATGAAGGTGCCGTCCGGCTTGGGCAGGGTCGGTGCGGCGGCCGCGGTGATCCCGGGCTGCCAGGTGAACCGCACGGGTGCGCCCGGCGGGAAGTCCGTCCCGCGTACGGAGGTGACGAAGCCGGGTTTGCCGATGGGCGGAACCGCGACGATGCGCGGCTGAAGGATCCGCAGGGTCGCGCGGGCCGTGTTGTCGCTGGGGTCCGCGTCGGTGCCGGTCGTGGTGAGGTCGGCGGTGACGCGGGCGGTGAGCGCCCGGTCGGGGGCGAGGACCACCTGTATGACGCTGGAGGTGCCCGGTGCCAGGTCCGGCAGCGCGCACACCCACCCGGTGTCGCAGCCCGGCGGCGGCCCGCCGTGGGGGATCGTGGCGGGCAGGCCGAGGCGCAGTCGCAGCCCGGTGGCCAGGGCGTTGCGGCCGTTGCGCACGGTGTATGTCACCACGACCCGCCCGCCGACGTATCCGGGGTTGGGCTGAGCGGTGACGTGCACACCCGGTCCGGCCTTGGGCGCCGGGGGCGTGGGGGGCGGCGGCGCGGGTGGTGCGGGCGGCCTGGAGTAGGTCGGGCCGGGGCCCGGGCTGTGGGTGGGCGGGGGCGCCAGGCGCACCGGCACGACGGTCCGGGCGGTGTTGTCGGCCGGCTGCGGGTCGAGGACGCTGCCGGTCACCGACCAGTCCACCGGCTGTTCGCCGACCATGTGCCCGGTGAGCGTCACCGTGACCGGCACCGTCGCGCCGGGCTGCACCACGCCGACGTCGCACTGGAGGGACGCGGCGTCGCAGGTGCCGCCCGGCCGGCGGATCCCGGTGACCCTCACGCCGGGCGCCGGGGCGAGGGTCAGCCGGGTGCCGGGCGAGGCGGCCGGGCCGTGGTTGACGATGTCGACGCGGACATCGGTGGAGGTGCCGACGGTGAGGGGCGGCACGCCGGCCGGGGCCCGTACCGCGAGGTCCACCGACTGCTGCACGCTGGGTTCCTTCTGGCGGCCGGGCAACTCGTCGGTGAGCCAGGCCACTTCGCCGGTCGCCACGGTCACGACCTTCAGCCGTTCGGGGGAATTGGCGGGCAGGTGCTGGCGGGAGCTGACGATCAGTTGGGTGCCGTCCGGCGTCCAGGCGGCGTCGCGCGGCTGGTGCGGTCCGGTCTGTGAGGTGTCCGGGAGCTCCTGATGGCAGGCGTCGGCGGTGCCGTGCGCCGCCTCGGGCAGCAGGACCCGGCAGTCGTCGCCGGAGACGGACGTGAGGAGGATGCCGTTGCGTTCGTCGACGCGTCCGGCGCCGTTCTTGCGGTTGAAGGCGATCCGGCTCCCGTCCGGGGAGAACGCCGGGCTGTCGTCGATGACCGCGCACCCGCCGGGGCAGATGGCCGCGCTCAGGTCGTGCTGCTGGGCGAGGTCGGCGACCGGCACGGTCCAGATGTGCTTGCTGCCGCCCTGCCCGGCGATCACCGCGTTGCGGGTGAAGGCGAGGGTGGTGCCGTCGGAGGACCAGGTGGGCTGGGCATCGCCGGTGCGCTGCCCGTCCGGCGGCGTGATCTCCTTGCGGACCGCGCCGGTGGCGGCGTCGGCGATCAGGATCCGGCCGGGGCCGGATGCGGGGCCGACGCCGCCCGGTGAGGTCCGGGTGAAGGCCAGGTACTTGCCGTCGGGGGAGAAGGTGGGATCGGTGTCCCAGTCCCGGGGGCCGCGTCCGGCCAGGGGCAGGGGCGCCGGGTTGGAGCCGTCGGCGTCCACGGTCCAGATCCGCTCGATGCGTGCGTTCCAGGGGCCCTCGAACCGGGTGACGACGATGCGCCGCCCGTCCGGTGTGTAGTTCTGCCGCTCGGTCCACGGGTCGTGGTCGGGCGCCGGGTTGAAGAGCGGGTCCTTGGCCGGGTCGGTGTTGGTGTCCGCCGCCGGGTCCTCGGTCAGGAGGGGCAGCGCGAGGTCGCGCGGGTCGGCGCCGTCCATCCGTACGTCCTGGAGCGAAGCCGTGTGTGTGGTGGGGGGCGAGGTGCGGTCCACCACCACGTATCCGCCGTTCATCGGGCCGACCCAGGTGGGCGGGCCGACCGCGCGGTCCTCGCTGAGCACCAGCTCCGGGACCTCGGTGGACTGTGCGGTCGGCACCCGGAACACATGGTCCCAGTCGCCCTCGCAGTTGCAGGTGCGGTCCGGGCTGAGGAACAGCACCCCGTTCCCGTCGGGCAGCCACGCTGCCCCGTGGGTCCGCCACTGTGCCTGCGTGCCCGCCAGAAGCGGCCGGTCGCCGCCCTCGCCGCCGAGCAACCGCAGCCGCGGGCCGGTGGCCGCGTCGGCGGTGCCGGTGTACGCGAGAAGGCCGCGGTGCGCCGGATCGTCGACCGGGTTCCACACGGGTTCGGTGGCCGCTCCGCCAAGCGCCCCGGTGACCCGGGTCGCCGTGCCGCCGGCGAAGGGGCGTACGTAGATCTGCTCACCGGCCGCCGCGTCGCTGTTGCTTGAGTACGCCAGGAGCCTGCCGTCGGCCGACACGCTCGGGCACTCCTCGTCGGACGGCGTGTCGGTCAGCCGGGTCAGCCCGGTGCCGTCGGTGCGCACCAGCCACAGGTCGCGCTGCTGCCCGCCGTTCGGCCCGCCCGGCTCCGCCGAGTCGAACACCACCGCCGTGCCGTCCGGGGTGAGCCGCGGGTGGGCCGCGTCCCGGCCGCTGGTCAGTTTGCGCACCGACCCGTCGGCGGCGCGCAGGTAGATCTGCGGGTGCTTGTCGTCGCGGCGGCTCGCGAAGACCATCGTGTTCCCGAGTGCCGTCGGCTGGACGTCGAAGTGGGCAGCTCCAGGGCCGAACAGCGGCTCACTGTGGGTGGTCGTCGCCACCCGGCCCAGACTGTGGTGCCCGGTGCCCGCGTAGGTGACCCGGGTGGCGGCGGCCGTGTCGGCGGCCTGCGGCTGGGGGGCGGCGCCGTCCGGCCCGGCGGCCGCGGTCATCGCGAGCAGCGGGACCAGCAGCAGCGACGCGCCGCCGAGTCTGCCGAGCCGAGCCCGTCCACCGGGACCAGCGGTGCCGTTCACGGTCCACCTCGCAGTCTGGGAAACACCTGGGTGTGCCCTGCCACTGTGGGGTTCACCCGGAGTGCGCGGCAGGGCCGGCCGACCGTGCCCGGGGGAAACGGGGCTGCGCTTTCGGGCAGTGCCGGGGGCACGGCAGGCGTCAGATCAGCCCGTTGCGCAGCGCGTAGCCCACGGCGTGCGTGCGGTTGCGCAGCTGGAGGCGTGTGATGACCTCGTGCAGCACGTTCTTGACGGTGCGTTCGGAGTACGACGTCTTCTGCGCTATCTCCGCCGTGTCGAGCCCTTCCGCCACCAGGCGCAGCATGTCGGCCTCGCGCGCGGTCAGCGTGGACAGCGACAGGGCGCGCGGGTCGAGCGGTGAGCGCTGCAGGCTGCCGACGTGGGTCAGCAGTCTGCCCAGCAGGTCGCCCGGCAGGACACCTTCGCCGTTGGCCAGGGCGAGCACCAGGTGGAGCAGCCGGTCCTGGTCCGCCTCCGCGCGCCGCAGGACCGCCGCGACCCCGCACTCGATCACCCGTTGCAGTGCCACTGAGTCGAACGTGCCCACCACGAGACCGGTACGGGTCGCGGCGTTGCGCTGCAACCGGTGCAGCAGGGCGATCACTTCGTCGTCCACGACGTCGACGACCACGAGGGAGATCTCGGCCCCGTCGGCCTCGGCGTCGCCGACCAGTGCCACCTCGGGGCGCTGGCGCAGCTGATGGACGATGCCGATGTGCAACACCCTGTCCTGGGAGTACACGGCCACGGTCACCCGTCTGCGGTCGGCGGCGGTGGGGGTCGCGGTGGTGGTACCGGGCGAGGTGCGGGCGGTCATGAACGGGATTTCGTTCGCGAAGTCGGACATGTGGGCCTCGGCTTTCTCGGGAGCGGCAGGGCGGGTGGGTAGGGTGCGCTACGCGGCCGCAGCCGCCCGCTGTGCGCTCAACTCACTGTCCGGCCAAGGGAGGTGGCGCTGACCGTCCGGGGCAGGCCGACTGCCCGGGCGTTGCCCTCGTATCTCTGGTGACGCTGTGGCCCGAGGCCTACCGTCATGGCGTGACGCCATCTGCATCCTCCTCCGGTCCCGGAACGCCCGGCCTCGACCTCCCGGCCGTGACGGTGGCTCCTGGCGGGACGGCCTCGACCTCTCTGACCGTCCGCAACGACAGCGACATCGTCGAGGCGTACGACCTTGAGGTCGTCGGCGACTGCGCCGCCTGGACCACCGTGGAACCCGCGCGGGTCTCGCTCTACCCCGGCACCTCCGAGACGGTGACCATCCGTGTGCACCCGCCCCGGTCCCCGCAGGTCCGGGCGGGCGACGTGCCGTTGGGCGTGCGGGTGCTCCCGGCCGAGCACCCCGAGTCGGTCATGGTGCCCGAGACCACGGTGCATGTGGAGGCGTTCCGCGAACTGCGCGCCGAACTGGTCCCACGGCGCCGCCGTGGCTGGCTGCGGGGCCGCTATCGGATGGCCGTGCGCAACGAGGGAAACTCCCCGGTGCGGGTGTCCTTCACGCCGGAGCAGGCGGGGGAGGAGCTGCGTTTCGCCTTCACCCCCGCCGAGCTGAAGCTGGAGCCCGGCGAGTCGGCGGAGACCCGGTTGCGGGTGCGGACCGGCAAGCCGGTCTGGTTCGGCCGTCCGGTGGTCTGGCCGTTCACGGTACGCACCACCGAGACGGGGGTGACGGACGAGTCCCCCGAGCAGGCCGACCCGGTCGTACGGCCGCCGCTGGAAGCCGAGTTCGTACAGATCCCGGTGTTCCCCAAGTGGCTGCTGGCCCTGCTCGCGGCCCTGCTCGCGCTGGTGCTGGCCTGGTTCACGCTGGTACGTCCGGCAGTGCGGAGCACGGCGAAGGATGCCGCCGACGAGGTGGTCCGGCCGCGGCCCACGCCCGCCGGAGCGTCCGACGGGCAGTCGCCGGGGACCGGGTCCGGCAAGGGCGTGGGTGCCCAACCGGGTGGCCAGGGAACGAACCCACCCGCGGGCTCGGGATCCGGCGGCACCGGCGGGGAGCCGGGCTCCTCGGCCGGCGGGGGCCAGCAGAGCTCGGCCACCATCGACCTGCAGTCGTCCGCAGGACAGACAGAGACCGGTACCTATGCGGTGCCCAAGGGAAAGATCTTCGGCGTCACGGACATCGTCGTCGCCAACTTCCAGGGTGATGAGGGGGTGATGACCATTACCTTCGGCGACCGCAAGATCACCACCATCGCGCTGGAGACCTTCCGCAACCAGGACTACCACTGGGTCACCCCCATCAAGATCCCCGAAGCCCGCACCGTCACCGTGCAGGTCACCTGTGCGAAGCCGGGAACACCTGCCACCGGCCGTCAGGCCCAGCGGTGCCACGAAGTCCTGAACGTCAGCGGTGTGTTGAGCGACACCACGCGGTGATGTGACTCGACATCACATCGTTCACCTCGTGTGACGCAAGGGAAAGAGGGGGGATGTACACCGGCCGAAAATCGATACAGCGCGGAGCGCGGCCGGATTGCGTACCCTGCCCCGCCCGCGACCGTGACCGGTGCCTTTGCACCTGCGCACCGCTGCCTCGGCCACGGACGACAGCTGCGAACGAGTGGCCGATATCCCCCGGCGGCCTCCTCCGGTGCTCGGGCGGGTGCTCTGGATGAATGAGTCCATCATGTGTGTGAGCAGCGACGACGCGGCCCGTAGACGCTTGCTGTAGCCGGACCGGCCGGGCAGATACGGGAACGGATGCCGGAAGTCCCGTCCGGCTCGGCGCAGCCGGCGTCGCTCGCACTGACCGTGGACGCCCTCACGTCATGTCCGCAGGCGATCCTTTGATCCGGCCTGTCCCCAGCGCGGTGACTATGCGTCGCGGTCGATCCGCAGGGCCTGGATGAGCCAGGAGTACACCGGGATCAGGTTCGGTACCACCTGCCATCCGTTGACGATCCAGACGAGCCGCCAATAACGGTCGACCTTGGGATCGTGCGCTTCTTCGAACCTCTGGGCCATCCAGTCCCGGAACTCCTTGTCAGGAGCGTGCGCGAACACCTCGCTGAAGCGTTCCACGAGGTCGTCGACGATGGGTGCGGCCCTGTCGGTGAGTGGGTCGATGCCGCACTCCATGGCTTCGGTCACCTGCTGACGGGTAAAGGTCATCAACCCCTCGCCCGCCTCGGTCTCTATGGCTGGCGTATGCCCGGCGACCTGGTGCAAGGTCGTTCGGCGCATCCGGGTCCGGAAGTCGTCGTCGCTGACCAACTCGGCGATTTCCACCCAGGCGGCGACCTGCTCGCTGGACGGGTCGTCGGGGAGATCGGGAGTGGCAGCACGAACCATGGCCACCCCGGCCGGGTCGGCGTCCACCGTGCCGAATGTGCCCTCCACGAAGTCGTCGATCAAACGTCGTCGCTCCTCGACGGACAACTGCGTGAGCCTGTGCATAAGCGTGGTCTCCTCGGGATCGGAACCGCGTCCGGCCACGACTCGCAGAACACTCCGACGCAGTTGCAGCGCCCGGATCTGGACGTCGATGGCGTCGACGTGCGCAGCCGCGACTTCCGCCACCGAGAGCTCCCGGTCCATGACCCGCTGAATCGTGGCCAGGTCGATGCCCAGCTCACGCAGGGTGCGGAGGAGTTCCAGGCTGCGCAGTGCTTCGAGGTCGTAGAGCCGATAGCCGGCGGGACTTCGAGTGGTCGGCGCTACCACCCCCGAATCGGAGTAGAACCGGATGGTCCTCACAGACAAGCCGGTCCGCCGGGCCAGCTCCCCGATCGAGTAGAGGGTCGTCGCGTCCATGTCCCCTACTCTGCTGTCTCCAGTCACTGGAGACTCAAGGCGGTGGCACAGACGTGTGCCACCGCTCGCGGGAGCCTACTGCTACGAGCCCTTGACCCCGTTCATCTAGGCGCGCGGACCGGCCAGCTCCCGGTACAGCTCGCGCTGATCCGCCGCGTCCTGGGCCGCCGCCAGCCGGTCCACCCACTTCTGCTTGATCTCCTGAAGGAACGTGTACCAGTCCGCTCCGCCCATCTTGCCCAGGTCGACCAGACGCTGATTGTCCTTCAGCTTCCCGGCACCGATCTTGTCCTGTTTGTGGCCGTGCAGGACGGACTCGGGGTTGGCGGTGGCCTCCGTGGACCTGATGCCATGGTGGTAGCCGACCGGGCTGGGCGCGTGCGGGGCCACCGTCTCGATGCCGACCAGCAAAGAGCCGTCCTTGTCTGCGGTCGGTTCGGTGAACACCAGGAGCATGTGGCCGTAGGAGCCGTTGGGCAGGACCACGTCGCCGTTCCAGTCCTTGGTGCCCAGGCCGCCGCCGGAGAGGTTGGCGGCCAGCAGCTGCGGGGTGGCGACGCCGGGCGTGTACGCCGAGGCCATGTTCGTCAGTGACGCCCCGACCCCACCCTTTTCCGTGAACTTGCCGGGCGCGCCGGGCTTGTTCTTGCCGATGGAGGACCGGTGCGTCGCGAAATCGCGCTTGATGAGGTGCCGATGCGGGGTGCCGTTGGCGGTGGCTCCCAGGAAGTCCAGCAGCTGATGGGCGTTCTCGCCCTCTCGGAGCGCGGGAATGCGGATATTGACGCGTCCTCCGTGGGCGAGCGCCCGGACGACGTCTCCCTCGCGGTAGTCGGCGTGGGTGCCGTCCGCACCCATGATCTGCAGACCGTTCTGGAGGAGAAGCATGACGTTGGTGAGGATGGTCCGGGCGAAGTCGTCCCGCTCCCGCGTCTCCGGTGTGACGGACGTGGCCGCGGACTCGTGCAGCTGCTCCGCGCGCAAGCCCTCGGGGAAGAGGGTGTCGACGGTCGTCTCCAGGATCTGCCCGTCGCGCTCGGCCGCGAGGGCGGCCCGCTCCTCGTCCTCGCCGGGCAGTTCCTGTGTACGCATGAAGCGGCCGAGTGTGTAGGCCGGATTCGTCGGTACGGCGGCGCCCGGTCCCGGGGCCTGGCTGTGGAGAGCCAGGGTCGCGGCGAGGATGCGCCGCCCCGGGGTGAGCTTCAGCCAGTTCGCGTAGGTCGCGCGCTCCTGCTCCGCGGCCTCGCTCTGCGGTCGCTTCCCGCGCGCACCCTCGCCCCCACCGGCCTCGTCACGCATTCCCGCGGCGATGCGTCGACCCTCGGCCACGGTGCCGATGCCCACGCCGTTCAGCCAGGCGGCGTTGTGCTCCGACAGCAGCTCGATGTCGGCGAGTTCGTCCGGCTGGAAGGTCTTGCCCAGCACCAGCCGCCGCTCCAGGACCCACTGCAGACGGGTCTTCTCCGGCAGCCAGTCCTCCGGCCACTTCTTGTGCAGCTCCCAGAAGTTGAACTTGCGCTTCTTCTGCAGGGCGTTGGCCTCGATGGAGGCGCTGAGCCGGACCATCACCGCTTGGGGATCCCGGGAGCTCTGGAGGTCCGCCTCGTCGGCGGGACGCGGGCTCTCGTTCGCCCGGGCATCCGCGTCCGCCTCGTCCTGCCGCGCCCGCTGGACGGCGGTCGCCGCCGCGCGATTGCCGGACGTACGCTGCAGGGCCGCGATCTCCGGTGAGTTCGGCCGTCCGGGGCCGCTCCCGGTGCGGACGGGTTCCTCGGTGCTCTGCACAGCCGACGCGACACGTACCGATGGTGCCCGTCGGCTGCGCTCGGTCTCGCCGTCCCGGCGTCCGTACACCCGCGCCCTCCCGCCGCCCTCACATCCCGTACATACGAGAGTGGGGTCCGCCCTCTGCGTGCCTCAAGGGCCGCCCGGGCACACAGGAGGGGCAACATCCCTGCCCTCCGAGGACGTCGAGGACGGGCTCCGCTCGGGCGGCGGTTCGGCACGCCACGGTGAGCGGGGTGGCGCCGGTGCACGCGCCGCGCTACGCGGCCTCGGCGAGGATCCGCTCCACTGCCGGGGAGCGGGGCTCGAAGACGTCGAGGAGGCCGATGGTGCGCAGGGCGGGAGCGAGTTCTCGCATCTGCGTGACGACGGCCGTGTGCTCGGGAGTGCCCTCGGTGAGGTCCTCCAGTCGTAGGGCGTTGGCGACGAATGCGGCCACCGACCCCTTGCGGACGGTCAGTCCGTTGATCGCGGTCGAGTCGATCCCCTCGGGCAGGACGTCTTCGGGGCGTACGGCGGGCTGGTTCGGGTTCGTGGAGGAGTGCGACATGGCCATCCTTTGCGTGTTGAATGCACGTGCTTTCTGCACGCATTCACGCTAGCAGGACTCCGTGCTTTTTGCACGTATCATCGAGCTGTGAGTAAAACGACGCATGACAGCGCGTCCGCCGCACGGGTGGCCGCGGCCATCGGGGCGCTGACCCTGCGGGCCACCCGTGCCGGGCTCTACGGTCGGCTGACCTCCGGGGTGGCGGGCGTGGACGCCACGACCTACCCGGTGTTGTCCGGGCTCGCCCGCGTGGGCCCCGCCACCGCCACCAAGCTCGCCGAGGCGATCGGTATGGACCGCACGGTCACCACCCGCTATGCGACCAGGTTGCAGGAGGCCGGGCTGATCACCCGTCGCCCCGACCCCGCTGACGCCCGCGCCACCAGGCTGGCCCTCACCGATGAGGGCGAGCGTGCGATCGCGGCGTTGCGAGGGGCGATGGAATCCTTCCTGGCCGAGGAGATGGCGACGTGGCCGCCGGGTGAGGCCGCCGCCTTCGCCATGCGCCTGGAGCGCCTGACGGAGTCGCTCGCCCAGCGCGAGGCCGACCGCTCGGGCTGATGCGGATCAGTCGGTCGATCCCCGGCGCTGTGCGGTGCGATGGCGTCGGTGGTAGGAGATCGTGACGGCTGCGGTCAGCGGGCCCCAGAGGACCAAGGGCTGGTAGAGGATGCCGACGACCAGGTTTCCGGTGGGTGTCATGTCCTCGTGCGGATACGTCCACCACCACGGGACGTTGGCCCAGATCATCGTCAGAGCGACCGCGCCGAGGGCGGCGGGGACGACAGCGGCCATGGGGCGAACCCTGCGCCCGCCGATCAGCGGTATCCAGCGTGGGACGACCTCGCCCCACGGCCGTACCAGCCCGGTGGTCAGGAAGGCGACCAGCTCGCTGAGCACGCTCAGGGTGAGCATCCACGCCTTGGCCCAGGGTGTATCGAACGAAACGAAGCCGTCCTCGGTGTAGCCGGCGGGGTAGCCGAGCACCATGGCGATGCGCCACAGCCCGCTCGGCAGCACGATCAGCGTGGTCAGGTGCGCGGCCCGGACCGCCCAACGGGGCGGCGCCGCCACGGAGGTGACGGGGGGCAGGGGCGAGTGAACACTCATGTGACTCATGTGACTCATGGACGAGCGGCCTTACGTGACTGGATTCGGTGACAGACAAGGCGGTTCATCGGCAACGGCCGAGTGTTGCGGCAGTGCGCTGCGAGGCGGTGTCGTCAGTGCGGCCGGTAGTAGGTGTCGATGGGGACGCGTGCCTGCTCGAACAGGGCCGGGCCGCTCTCGATCACTGTCGGCCAGGCGCCCGACTGCGGGTTGAGTTCGATGAGTTGCTCGGTGGAGAGCGCGTAGACGACCCGGCCGATGCCGGAGCGCAGGAGCCCTCCGGCGCACATGTCGCATGGCTGGCAGCTGGTGTACAAGGTGGTGCGGGCGGCCGTGTCCGGGTCGAGTTCGCGTGCTGCCCAGCGGGCGAGTTTCAGTTCCGGGTGGGCGGTGATGTCGTTGTCGCGGCGCACGGTGTTGTGGGCTTCGGCGAGGACCACGTCGTCCTGGTCGGCCAGTAGGGAGCCGTAGGGTGCGTCGCCCAGGGTGATGGCCTGGGCCGCGATGGCGATCGCGCGCCGCAGGAGTTCTTCGTCGGCGGTGGTGATCACGAGGACGTCCTCCAGTGTGTGGCCACGGTGGTCAGTGCGTGCCAGGCCGTGTCGGGCCGACGGGTTTCCTCGGGATCTCCGTGGTACGGGTCGAGGACGACGGTGTCGGCACCGAGGCGGCGCAGCTCGTTGAGATCGCCGAGGATCTGCTCGATGCTGCCGGTGCCCGCGGGCCGGTCGGGGGCGTCGATCGGTATGGTGGTGAGGCGCAGGGAGATGCGCGGCGCGAGGGCCGGAAGCGAGGAGTCGGTCAGGGTGGAGCGCAGCCAGGAGAGGGTGGGGCGCAGCGGGTGCCAGGCGTCGCCGAACCTGATGGCGCGTCGGATGGCGGCTTCGCTGTTGCCGCCGACCCAGATGGGCACCGAGGCGGTGTGCCCGCCCGCCTCCTCGCGCCAGGTGTCGCGGAGGGTGGCCAGGTATTGGTCGGTCAGCCTGCCGCGTTCGGTGAACGGTACCCCGAGCGCGGCGAATTCCTGACGTGCCCAGCCGACGCCCACGCCGAGCACGAATCGGCCGCCGCTGAGCTGGTTGAGGTTGGCGCCCATGCGCGCCACCAGCAGCGGATGCCGGTAGGGGAGGACGAGTACGGTCGTACCCAGCCGCACCCGGGTGGTGATGCCGGCCAGCCAGGACAGTGTGGTGAAGGGCTCGTAGAACGGCTCGGGGTACCGCCCGGCGATATCAGGGGTGATGGCCACATGGTCGGACACCATGAGGAGGTCGAAGCCGAGCCCTTCCACGGTCCGTCCCCACTCGCGCAGTATGCCGGGGTCGGTGCCAGGCCCGAAGTTCGTTACGTTGACGCCCAGTTGCATGATCGGAGGCTATCCCGGTGATCACGAACAGCGGAACCATGTTTTCCTGGTGATCACGGCATCCTTCCGTGGATCTGCCGGTAGAGTCGCGTAATGACCGGGAACCTTGACGACGTGGACTGGGCGATCATCGACCAGCTGCAACAGGAAGCACGCATCTCCCTCAGCGAGTTGGGGCGCCGCGTGGGCCTCAGTTCATCGGCCACGACGGAACGGGTGCGCCAGCTCGAAGCGCGGGGCGTCATCTCCGGGTACCACGCAGTGGTCGACCTGGGCAAGGCCGGCTATCCCGTACTCGCTCTCGTACGGCTGAAGTACCCGGGCAACCGCCACCAGCCGCTGCGTCGCCTGCTCGCCGAGCGACGGGAAATCCTGGAGTGCCTGCGCACCACGGGCGACGACTGTTACACCCTGAAGGTGGCCGCGACCTCCATGGGGCATCTGGAAACGCTCATGGACGAGCTGGCCGGCTTCGGCAGCACGACCACCAGCGTCGTCTACAGCCAGACGCTGCCGTATCGCGGGCCCAACCGGCCCTGACCACACAGGCGATGCGGCTGCGCGTGCCGCGCGCACGCCCGCAGCCGGTCGTGCCGCCCGACCGGCCCCGGGGACTCCCCGGGGCCCTCGGCGGCGGCCGGGTGAGCCGTCGTGACGTATCCGCGCGGGGTCAGCTTTGGATGGCGGTGGGGTCCATGTAGGTGACTTCCCAGTGGTGTCCGTCGGGGTCCATGAAGGAGCGGCCGTACATGGGTCCTTGTTCCATGGTGTCGTTGGCGGGTGTGCCGCCGCTGGTGAGTGCTGTGTCGACGAGGCGGTCGACGTCTTCGCGGCTGTCGGCGCTGAGGCAGACGATGGATTCGATGGTGGTGGCGGTGTCGGCGATCTGCCGCTTGGTGAAGCCCTGGAAGAAGGGTTCGGTCAGCAGCATCGCGTAGATGGTGTCGCTGATGACGAGGCAGGCGGCGTTCTCGTCGGTGAACTGGGGGTTGAACGTGTAGCCCAGCTTGGTGAAGAAGTCCTTGGAGCGGTCGAGGTCTTTCACCGGCAGATTGACGAAGATCATGGTGGGCATGTCGGGCTCCCTGGTGGGTGGTGTTGTTGCGTACGGGGGGTAGACCGGGGCCGGCACGAAAACTCATCGCCGATCCGGCTGCGAGCTTCCGCGATCCGCGCGGCTGATCCGGCGGCAAAGGGTGTCTGTCCCGGCAGTACGGCGATGACCGTCTCCAGCGGCGGACAGCCCGGTTCGGTGCAGGCGAGCTGCCGGATCACCACGGCGGTGTCCTCGTCGAGTCCGAGCAGGGCCCGCACGGTTGCTCTCAGTTCGCTCAGGTACGGCGCCGCCGCGGGCCTGCCGCGGCGGAATTCCAGGGGCATGACGGTGACTCCAAGCATCTGCGGCGGGGGAGGGATGGGCCGATGAGGGCGAGCCCTCCGGCAGCCTCAGCCCTCGGGACGGAGCAGGCCGCGCTCGTACGCCTTCGCCAGCCGTTGCGGCACCAGATACACGGAGCCGTCGACCGTGACCGGCACCAGTTGGGGCGTGCTCGCCTTCCACTGGGCGCGGCGGTGACGGGTGTTGGAGCGGGACATCTTCCGCTTGGGGACGGCCATGGGAAAGGAACCTCCATCGTCGGTACGCGACGAGACCTTACATGAAAATGATTACCAAGTTTAATAGAGGGTCGTTGCGTGCGGGGTGCGGTTCACGGGGGCCCGGGGAGGGCTTGCTTCGAACGCGGTCGGCTCGGCGAACGGCCCCGAGGCTCGCGCAGCCGGCACGGCCGCGACTGATCGGCTGCCCCTGCCTGCCCGGCATCTACGCCTCGCCGGGGCGAGAAGCGGTGCGTCCCCGTGCCGTGGGGGAGACCTCCGACGGCTCGACGATCGAGACGTCACGCACCTGCGCTACCGGGTGTGCCGACCCGGGGAGGCCGCGTGAAGGCGCCCTTCGTCTCCTACCGCGTCGCCGACCTGGACCGCTCGCTCGGTTTCTACACGGCCCTGGGCTACGTCGAGCTGGGCCGGGTCGGGGGTGGCGACGCGGGTCACCTCGTGATGCTCATGGGGACCGGTTTCGACCACCTCGCGATCCAGGTGGACACAGTGTCCGCCTGGACACCCCAATTGCTCCCGCGACCCGATGGGCGGGTTGGACAGCAGGTGGGGGGTGGAACGCATCGAGGGGCCCTGGTGCCATGTGGCACCAGGGCCCCGAAGGAACTGCTACACCATCGGCCGGCCTTGATACTGCGCCGACCTTCTGTTTCCGCGAGCCCGGCCTGAACGGCGCCGGGGCTGCGGGGATCGCGGATGCGTGACCGGAGACCACCTCACTATCGATGTCCTGCGGTACCCGGACCTACAACTGCTGGCCCGGGCGATCCTGATGGCGCTCAACTCCTCCGTTTCTCTCCCTCTGAACCAATCACTTGCGGAACTGCATACTGCTGGTACTGCGAACTGCACTTGCTGAACTGCCACTTGCGTTACTGCGGTACTGCTCGCGGCGGCCCCTGATCACTGCGGGCCACCCGGTCCGGTCGTCAGTCCCGTCGCCGTCCTGCAACCGCTTGGCTTCGACACTCCACCACCGCACCGTCCTGCACATGCGGGTACTGCTGCCCGGCAGTTCGTTCTGCCGGGCTCTGCTTGATCTCGGCTACGAGAGAAACCATAACGACGCCACCACCCAATGTCTACTCCAGCCGACATAGATTTTCTCGTGTCCGACCGTGAGGCAGTCGGCTTCGAACGGACCAGGAGTGGCGGCGGCCCGGAAACCGGTCGGCATCTGGACGGGGCGGCTGAGCGCATTGCTGTCGTTACGGGTGGCTGGGCCGGTCGGGGTGCTGGGTGGCGGGCCCGATGAGGGTGTCCAGCTGGGCGGCGAGGCGGGGATGGGCGGCGGTCAGGTAGGGGCGGGTCGCGGCCAGTGGGCTGACGAGGGCTGCGGGGTCGTCGTGGGCGAGAGCCGCGTCGAGGTGGCCGAGGGAGGTGCGGGAGGCCGGTGGGAGGTCGGTGAGGGCGGTGATCTGCCCGGCGAGGCGGCGCAGGGCCGCGGCGTTGTCGCGGGCCCAGGCGGTGTGGGTGCGGTCGGCGGCGCGGCGTTCGCGGGTGGCCTGGACGCGTTGTTCCGCAGTGGTTCCGGCGGGTCCCGGGCGGTTGCGCAGGTAGCGGCGTTCGGCGGCCTGGCGGCTGGCGACGCCGAGGGGGTGGGCGAGGTCGGCCCAGCTGGCGCCCGCGTCGCGGGCGGTTTCGATCAGGCCGGTTTCCCACCCGGCGAGCTGCTCACGGACCTGCCGCAGTAGTAGCAGGGAGGCCAGGGCCTGCTCCGGGCCGGCGCCTGAGCCGGCGGGGTCGGGGGCCTGGCTGTTGGCGTCGTGCAGGGCGTGGTCTATCGCTTCCAGGGCCGCCGCCGCGGCCAGGAACGAGGCCGGGCTGGGCGTGTCGGCGCCGACGGGGGGCGGCTGGCCTGCTGCTGTCACGGGAAACCCCTTTCGGCTGTCATCCTTCCGACGACAAGTTGTTTGTCATCCATTGGATGACATGCTACAACGGTTTCAGTGAAGCGCATTGGCAGCTACTGCCCGAACCTTCTGGAGGTGTTTCGCGATGTTGATGCGCACCGATCCCTTCCGTGAACTCGACCGCCTCGCTCAGCAGCTGACCGGCACCGGAACCGGCACCTGGACGCGTCCGGCCGCGATGGCGATGGACGCCTACCGCGAGGGTGACGACTACGTGGTGGCCTTCGACCTCCCCGGCGTCAGCGCGGAGTCGATCGACATCGACGTCGAGCGGAACATGCTGACCGTCAGGGCCGAGCGCCGGCCCGTGACGAAGGCCGACGACGTGCAGATGGAACTCTCCGAACGGCCGCTGGGCGTGTTCTCCCGCCAGCTCGTGCTCGCCGACACCCTGGACACGGAGCGCATCGAGGCCGACTACGACGCCGGGGTGCTGACCCTGCGCATCCCGATCGCCGAGCGCGCCAAGCCCCGCAAGATCTCCGTCGGCGGGACCTCCTCCCGCAAGGAGATCTCCGGCTGAACCGGTTGAACCGGCGGCACGGGCCGGTGAGCGGCGCGGGACGGGCACCTGATCTCCCCCCTCCGCCCGTCCCGCGCACCCCGGGGGTCAAGAGAGGTGGTGGCTGAGGTGACCCTGCGATGGGAAGCGTTCCTCGACCGGGTGAAGGAACGCGGCGAGTACGAGAGCGTTCAGGAAGCCGAACGCGCGGCCCGTGTCGTTCTCGCCCTGCTCGGTGCCCACCTGGTCGGCGGTGTGCGTGCCGAACTGGCCGCACGCCTGCCGGAAGCGTTCGCCCTGATCCTCCTCAACCCGCTGCAGAGCGCCGAACCGCTTTCTCCCGAGCGGTTCGTGCGAGCAACGGCGGCCTGGATCGACGGGGCCACCGAAGCGACCGCGGCCTGGGACGTCAGCGCCGTCCTCAGCACCGCCGCCGACGCGGCCGGCGACCACCTCATGCGGCAGATCCTGCTCCAGCTGCCCGCCGGCTACGACCTCCTCTTCGGCCGCCCCCAGCCCACGTGACCACCCGCCCACCGGGTGCCCGGGCTCGCCGGACACCCGCACCACCACCTCGACGACGAGAAAGGCAACCATCGCAGTGATGTCCGACCAGCGCGAAGCCACCCTGCACCTCCCGGCGATGACGTTCGAGGAGATGCTGGAGAAGGTCCGCTACGAAGGGGCCTACCCCACCCGGGAGCGGGCAGCCGAAGCCGTACGCCTGGTCCTTTCGGGGCTCGGACGCCAGCTGACCGGCGACGAACGCGTCGAACTGGCAGCCCGCCTGCCCTTCGAAGCCGCCGCCACCTTCACCCAGCAGATCCCGGCGGTAGAGCCTCTCACCGGCTGGGCGTTCGTCAAAGACCTCGCCACCCGCACCGGCGCCACTCCCGCGACCACCCGCTGGGACACGGGTGCCGTCCTGGCCGCCGTCAACACCCTCGCCGGCCCCGACCTCATCACACGCATCCTCAACCAGCTCCCCACCGGCTACGCCCTCCTGTTCGGCCGCGCCCAACTCACCCAGGCCGCCTGAGACATGGCGACACCGGCCAACGAGGGCTCGCGCGAGCGCGCCGAACAGCAGCCTCTGCTGGTTCGGGCGGCACAGCGCCAGTCGCTCGGTGGCCCAACGGTCCACTGTCATCGCACCTGTTAAGCAGGCCACGCCGTACTCGGCCGCCGTCAGCCGCACGCCGCTGTGATGCCGTTTGAGTGCACGACGGTGCGAAGCGTGAAGCTCCTGCGCAACGTAAGTCCGGCAGGGCGACGAGGTGCGAGAGGCACCCCCGCCCGCGGCGGCGTCTGCAGGCCCTCTCCGATCCGGTTACGTGGGCAGGGCCTGCGTGTCGTCGGATGGTGCCCCGGCCGTGACGGCCCGGAGCTCGGCGAGTGCTTCCCGGATGAAGACCGAGAGGTCCCGGCGGCCGGGCGAGGCGGTCCACCGTTCGAAGGCAACCTTGAAGACGGCGATGCCCGCCTCGGCGGCGAGGCTTGCGGCGGGCTCCTTGACGCCGCGTCGGCGCAACGCGTCGGCCAGGGTCGTGACCAGGGACGCGAGCTTGATCAGCTCTCGTTCTCGCAGCTCCGCGTTGGCGGCGATGACGGCCTGGCGCTCTCGTGCGTACGTGTGGCGCTCGCGGAACTCGGCGGCGACGGCCTCCAGGGTCGTACCCACCGCGTCCATCGGTGCCACGGACGCGGGAAGACCGGCAAGGGTGTCCGCGAAGAGATCCTGCAGTACCCCCGAGCCCCCGAACAGGACCTCGCGCTTGTCGGCGTAGTGCCGGAAGAACGTCCGCTCCGTCAGGCCCGCCTGCTTGGCGATCTCGTCCACGGTGGTCTGCTCGAACCCTCGCTCGGTGAAGAGCTCCATGGCGGCCTGTTCGAGCCGGCCGCGTGCGTTTGGCTGCCATCGACCCATGACTGGATCCTACGCGAAGACGATGGCAGTCGCTGTCATCGGGTGCTACCTTGAATGTCAGTGACTGACATCAGTGCCCGTTGCTGCGGATCCGCAGCAACGCGGGGCACCTCACCAGGAGGTCTTCTCATGCGTGTATTCGTCACGGGCGCTTCCGGCTGGATCGGCTCCGCCGTCGTTCCCGAGCTCATCGGCGCGGGGCACCAGGTCGTCGGGCTCGCACGCTCGGACGCCTCGGCTGACGCCCTCACCGCCGCCGGGGCCGAGGTACGGCGCGGAAGCCTCGACGACCTCGACGGCCTGCGGAAGGCGGCCGCCGCGTCGGACGGCGTGATCCATCTCGCGTTCAAGCACGACATCGCTTTCTCCGGCGACTTCGCAGGCGCCGTCCAGGCCGACCGCCGCGTCGTCGAGGCGTTCGGCGACGCGCTCGCCGGGTCCGACCGGCCCTTCGTCCTCGCCTCCGGCCTGGCCGGGCTCATGCCGGGACGCGTGAGCACGGAGCGGGACGGGCACGACATCGACCCGCACGACGCGGCGCGCCTCGACGCGGGACCGGAAGGCCGCCGCGTCACCGCGGAACTGACCCTCTCGCTCGCCGCACGCGGCATACGCGCCTCCGTCCTGCGTCTTCCGCCGACGGTGTACGGCGCGGGGGACAGCGGCTTCATGGCCACACTGGTCGCGACGGCCAGGAGCAAGGGTGTCTCCGGGTACGTCGGCGCCGGAACCACACGCTGGCCCGGCGTGCACCGGCTCGACGCCGCCCACCTCTTCCGGCTCGCGCTGGAGGACGCTCCGGCGGGCTCGACGCTGCACGCCATCACCGACGAGGGCGTGCAGCTCCGCACTGTCGCCGAGGTGATCGCACGCCACCTCGACCTGCCCGCGGCCTCCATCGCCCCCGAGAAGGCCGGCGAACACTTCGGCTGGCTGGGCGGTTTCCTCGC
Source organism: Streptomyces sp. NPDC048696 (assembly GCF_043198895.1). NCBI lineage: Bacteria > Bacillati > Actinomycetota > Actinomycetes > Kitasatosporales > Streptomycetaceae > Streptomyces > Streptomyces sp. NPDC048696. The sequence continues at coordinate 58,646 of NZ_JBICVJ010000011.1, forward strand.
AGTGGACTGCCCGGCGTCGAGCACGCTCACCCGCGAACTGCTGGGGTGGCAGCCGACGCGTCCGGGCCTGATCGACGACTTGGAGAAGGGGCACTACTTCCAAGCCGCCACGGCCCAAGCCTGACGAATGAAAGGTGTCAGGCCGCCCGGCACGGACGGCCTGACGCCGTTTGAGGGGGTGTCAGACGGTTGCTTCGAGTACGACGTCCACGTTGCCGCGGGTGACGTTGGAGTACGGGCACACCTGGTGGGTGGTCTGCATCAGCTGGTCGGCGGTGGCCTGGTCCAGGCCGGGCAGGTGCGCGCTCAGCTTGATGGCCAGGGAGAAGCGCTTGCCCTCGTCCAGGGCGAGAAGGCTCACCGTGGAGGTGATGGTCGACCCGGTCAGCTTCAGCTTCTGGCCGCCGGCGATCAGTCGCAGGCCGTTGTGGAAGCAGGCCGCGTAGCCGGCGGCGAACAGCTGCTCGGGGTTGGTCCTGTCGCCACCGGGGCCGCCCATTTCCTTCGGGACGGCGAGCGCCACGTCGAAGACGCCGTCCAGGGTGCGGACTTCGCCGTTGCGGCCGTCGCCGCTCGACATGGCCTCGGTGGTGTAGAGCACGGACATGGTTGTCTCCATTCGTGGATGCCGCGGGGTGCGGGCAGGGATATGGCGGGGTTCACCGAAGGGTCTTCGAAGGGTCTTCGGCGGGTTTCGGGCAGGCTGAAGCCGCGTGGGACGCGAGGGTCAGGACGCGGCGGGTGCCGGTGGAAGCCGGCGGCCGTCGGAAGTGGATCGGGCCGCTAGGAGGCGGGCGTTGCGCGCGCCGGACGCGCCTGTTCGGGCGCGGCCGTGGTGGGGACGGGGGTCTCGGCGGTGGCCTGGGCGAGCAAGGCCAGCGCGGCCTTCGAACCGGCCGCTGCGGTGACCACGACCATGCGCTGCCCGCGCCCGCTCGGGACGGCCATGGCCTGCTGGGTCACGTCCAGAGTCCCCACCAGCGGATGCTGCATCCGGTAGTCCGCGACGTCCCAGGCCCGGACCTTGTGCTCGGACCACAAGGCGGTGAACTCCGGGCTGTGCATCACCAGTTCGCCGATCAGCGCGGCCAGCAGCGGATCGTCCGGATGCCGGCCGACGGCCATGCGCAGCCGTCCCACCACGTCTCGCGCCTTCTTCGGCCAGTCCTCGTACAGATCGCGGGTGTGGGCGTCGCGGAAGACCAGGCGCGCGGTGTTCGGCCGCTGCGCCGGATGCTCAGGGCTCTGCGGGTCGAGGTGCCCGGCGAACAGCGCGTGCCCGGTGCGGTTCCACGCCAGCACGTCGCTGCGGCGGCCAAGGACGATGACCGGAGTGTCCCCGAAGGCCTCGATCAGCTGCCGCGTCGTGTCGCTGAGGTGCTCGGGGGCCGGGTTGCGGGCTCGGCCGTTCCCCTTGCGCACGACGCCTGCGGCGAGATCGCTCAGGTGCCGGCGCTCGGTCTCGTCCAGGCGGAGGGCCCGGGCGAGGGCGTCCAGGACTTCCTTGGACGCGTTGAGTGACACGCCCTGTTCCAGCCGCGTGTAGTACGACTCGCTGACCCCGGCGACCAGGGCCAGTTCATCGCGCCGCAGCCCGGCGACCCGTCGGCGCTCATCGAACACCGGCAACCCGACGTCTGCGGGTTGCAACTGCGCGCGGCGCGTCCGCAGGAACTCTCCCAGCTCCGACTTTTTGCTCATGGGTCGAGTGTGGGCCTGCCGGGCTGTGCGTACGTGCCCCTGGCAGTGTCAGTTTCGGCTCGGACAGCCTGTCCCCGCCGGCCGAAGTCCGCCGTCACCTGCACGCGGAGGTGACGGTCTCTCAGGATGCGACCGGCTCGGGTCGGTAGGCGTGGTCGATGTTGTCCTCGACCCATGCGCGGAGTGCGTTGAGCGGGATCGAGGCGCTCCGCCCGAGTGGGGTGAGGGAGTACTCGACGTGCAGTGGGACAGCGGGGTAGACCGTGCGGTTGAGGATGCCGAAGTCCTCCAGGCGGCGGAGCGCCTGGGTGAGGACCTTGGGGCTGACGCCCTGGAGTTTGCGCTGGAGCTCTCCGAACCGCTGGGGGCCGCCTTCGAGGGCGCCGATGGCCAGTGCGGACCACTTGTTGGCGAGCAGATCGAGCAGGGCGCGGCAGGGGCACTGGGCGGCGTATACGTCGTGGTGCGCGTGCTGGCCGCTGGGGCAGGTGGTCGTCATACTCATGCTCCTCACCAGGTCACTTCCCAAAGGGAAGTACTGGACCTTGAAGGTAACTATACCCACGGGGATAGCGTCGTCGACGTCGAGGGAGGGCCGTCAACGGCCCTCCGCAGAGAGCTGTTTCAGGAGATGACGCATGTCCGCAGACATGATGCGCGCGGTGGTTCAGGACACCTTCGGCGGCCCGGAGGTGCTGCGGGTCCAGCAGGTGGCGCGCCCGGTGCCGCTGCCGACCGAGGTGCTGGTGCGGGTGCGCGCGGCGGGGATCAATCCGGTGGACTGGAAGACCCGTGGTGGCACGGGCATGGCGGGCCTGCTGGGTGAGCCGCCGTTCACCCTCGGCTGGGACGTGTCCGGTGTGGTGGAGGAGGTCGGCTTCGGGGTGACCACCCTGAAGGTCGGCGACGAGGTGTACGGGATGCCGTGGTTCCCGCGCGTCGCGAACGCCTACTCGGAGTTCGTGACCGCGCCGGCCCGCCAGTGGGCCCGCAAGCCGGTCACCCTCGACCATGTGCACGCCGCCGCCGTGCCGTTGGCGGCGCTGACCGCCTGGCAGGCGGTGGTCGACACCGCCCAGGTGACGGCCGGTCAGCGGGTCCTGGTCACGGCCGCCGCCGGCGGGGTGGGGCACTTCGCGGTCCAGTTCGCCCGGCATCTGGGCGCCCACGTGATCGCCACGGCCAGCGCCGCCCGCCACTCCTGGCTCAAGGAGCTCGGCGCGGACGAGAGCATCGACTACACCACCACCCGCTTCGAGGACGCCGTCGCCGACGTCGACGTCGTCATCGACCTGGTGGGCGACGCCCACGACAGCACCAGCACCCGCTCGCTGAAGGTGCTGCGACCGGGCGGCCTGCTGGTCGCGATCCCGGCCGGTGTCTCCCCGGAGCTGGCGCAGGCGGCGAAGGCGGCCGGTGTGCGGGTCACTCCGTTCCTGGTCGAGCCGGACGGCGCCGCGCTGGCCACGATCGCCGGGCTGATCGACGCCGGCGAGGTCGCCGTCGAGGTGGAGGAGACCTTCCCGCTGGAGCAGGCCGCCGCGGCCCACGCCCGCGGCGAGGCCGGTCGCACCCGCGGCAAGCTCGTCCTGACCGTCACCAACTGATCACTGTTCCAAGAGATTCGGATGAGCAGCATGTACTACGAGATCCGCCGCTACCAGGCGCAGCCCGGACGTCGCGAGGAGTGGGTGCGATACATGGAGGACGTGGTCATCCCGTTCCAGGCCTCGCTGGGCATGGACGTGACCGCCTCCTTCGTCGACGCCCAGGACGAGGACGGCTATGTGTGGATCCGCCGGTTCGAGGACGAGGCCCAGAGCGAGGCCTTGTACACGGCGGTCTACGAGCACGACCGCTGGAAGAGCGAAATCGGCCCGGTGGTGTACGGCCTGCTGATACCCGAGAAGTCCGTCGTCACTCGTGTCACCCCCACACCTGCCTCGCCCTTGCGGTGACCCGGCCCTCACCGCCGCAGCGCCACCAGCACCGCCCAGTCCCGAAGGAAACCGTCATGAGCACGGACACACTCCAGAAGTCGGCCCCCGCCGCCACGATCACCCAGGCCGCCGCCGGCGCACTCATCGCGGCGGTGCATACCGCCGCCGCCCGGATCGGCTTCACGGCCGCCGTCGCCGTCACCGACCAGGGCGGACACCTCAAGGCGTTCGACCGCGCCGATGGCGCGCCCCTCCTCACCGCCGAGGTCGCGCTCGACAAGGCATGGACCGCGGCCTCCTTCCACATCCCGACCCATGTGTGGAACGACTACCTCGCCAACCCGCGCGTCGCGCCGCTGGCCGGCCACCCCCGCCTGATGGCTGTCGGCGGTGGCTATCCGATCACCGAGAACGGCCAGTGCATCGGCGGTATCGGCATCTCGGGCGGCACCTACGAGCAGGACCAGCAAGCCGCCGAGGAGGCACTGACCGCCCTCGGGTTCGAGCTGCCCAGTCACTGACTGACCATCGGAGTGTCGGTCTGACCGGAGCCGACCGGTCTGACCGACACGTGCACGATCTGGACCCGTGTCACCGCGGTCATGCCCGGCGTCATCGAACGCGCAAGCGAACACGGGGCTTCGGCGCGGCCGATCACCGACCTCGAAACAGGAAAGCAGGACACTGATGTGAACAAGCTGCTGCCCGGAAGCCGCGCAGGTGACGGCGCCGAACCCCGTGCACCCAGGCGCGCCCGCGGGCGGCTCCTGGGGGGCGGTACTTCGGCCGTCACGGCGTCACCAGGATCTTGCGGCCGCGCCCGGCCTCGAACCGGCCGAGCGCGGCGGCGTAGTCGGTGAGCGGGAGGCGGTCGCTGATGAAGACCTCGGGGTCGAGGACGCCCGCCGCGAAAAGGGCGGCGGCGCGTTCGAAGCTGTGGAGCACGGCCATCGAACCGGTGATGGTGATCTCCTGGTTGTAGATGCGGTACGGCTCGATGGTGGCCCGCGCCGCGTAGTCGGCCACCCCGAACTGGAGGTAGGTGCCGCCCCTGGCCACTCTGCCGATGGCGTCCTGGATGGCCCGTTCGCTGCCGGTGGCGTCGATGACGACGTCCCAGCCGCGCGGCCGGTCGATCTCGTCGGCCGTCGCGGCGGCGTTTGTGCAGCCCAACTCACTTGCCGTGGCGAGGCGTTGGGGGTTGATGTCGAGGACGTCGACACTGGCGGCACCGGTGCGCTTGGCGAGCTCCAGCATCATCAGGCCCATGGTGCCGGAGCCGTAGATCAGGACGTGGGAGGCCATCGGGGTGCGCAGGACGTCGTAGCCGCGCACCGCGCAGGACAGCGGTTCGATGAGGACCGCGTCCTCCGTCCGTATGTGGTCGGGCAGCCGGACGCAGTTCGCGGCGGGGGCGAGGGCGAACTCGGCCGCCGCGCCGGAAGTGGTGACGCCGATCGCGGCGTAGCGCTCGCACAGGTTGTTGCGGCCGAGGCGGCAGTAGTGGCACCCGTTGCAGTAGAGGGAGGGGTCGACCGCGACCCGGTCGCCGAGGGCCAGTTCGTGGACGTCGGCGCCGAGAGCGACGACGTCGCCGGTGAACTCGTGGCCGGGTACGAGAGGCAGGGAGGGCGCGAACTCGCCCTGGAGGATGTGGAGATCGGTTCCGCACAGGCCGCACGCGGCGACCTGGACCACCACCTCCCGGGGGCCCGGCGCCGGATCGTCGACGGTCTCGATCGACACTGCTCCGGGGGCGCTGATGACGGCGGCTTTCACTTGACTGCTCCAAGGGACAGGCCCTGGACCAGTTTGTCCTGGGCGGCGAACCCGGCGACGAGCACCGGCAGCGAGACACAGACGGCGGCGGCGCACACCTTGGCCAGGAACAGGCCCTGGCTGGTGACGAACCCGGTGAGGAAGACGGGTGCCGTGCCGGCGACGACGCCGGTCAGGACCCGGGCGAACAGCAGCTCGTTCCAGCTGAAGATGAAGGAGATCAGGGCCGTCGCGGCGATGCCGGGCGCGGCGATCGGGCCGACGATGCGGACCAGGACGGTGGGCAGTCCGGCGCCGTCGAGGGAGGCGGCCTCCAGGATCTCGACGGGCACCTCGGCGAGGAAGGACCGCAGCATCCAGACGGCGATCGGCAGGTTCATCGAGGTGTAGAGGACGACCAGGAGCCAGATGTTGTCGAGCATTCCGGCGTTCTTGGCGATGAGGTAGACGGGCAGCAGTCCGGCGACGGCGGGCAGCATCTTCGTGGACAGGAAGAAGAACAGCACGTCGGTCCATTTGCGGACCGGTTTGATGGCGAGGGCGTACGCGGCCGGGAGAGCGAGGGTGAGCACGAGCGCGGTCGAAGTGACGCTCGCGGTCAGGGAGTTGACGAGCGGCGGCCAGGGACTGGCGCCGGTGTCGGCGCCGAAGAACTCCCGGTACCCCTGGAGGGTGAGGGCGGCGCCGACGCTGGGCGGGTTGGTGGCCGCGTCCGGTTCGGAGTGCAGGGAGGTCAGCACCATCCAGCCGAACGGCAGGAAGAAGAGCAGGCCGCAGGCCCAGGCCGTGATGCCCGAGGCGCCTCGGCGGACGCTTCCCCGGATCGAGGTCACCGTGTTGTCTCCTCTTGGAACAGGGAGGACACCGTGCGCAGTGCGAAGGTGGCGACGGCCATGGTGCAGAGCACGACGATGACGCCTTCCGCCGATGCCTGGCCGTAGTCGTGCGCCTGGTAGAAGGTCGCGTACACGGTGTAGGGGAGGTTGGCGGTGCCGAGGCCGCCGGAGGTGAGTGTGAAGACGGCGTCGAAGTTCTGCACCACGTAGATGCTGCCGAGCAGGGCGGCCAGCTCCAGGTAGCGGCGCAGGTGGGGGAAGGTGAGGTGACGGAAGATCTGCCGGCTGCTCGCTCCGTCCACGCGGGCGGCCTCGACGATGTCGGGCGGGCGGCTCTGCAGCCCGGCGAGCAGGATCAGCATCATGAACGGGGTCCACTGCCAGATCAGCGACACCTCGACGGCGATGAGCGGTGTCGAGGACATCCAGTCGGGCTGGGGTGCGCTGTCGCTGCCGAAGAGCTGCCACAGCCAGGTCAGCGAGCCGTTGATGAAGCCGTACGAGGCGTTGTACAGCGCATGCTTCCACAGCAGTGCGGAGGCGACGGGAACCACGAGGAACGGGGTGATCAGCATCGTGCGGACGATGCCCCGGCCGAGGAACTTCCGGTCGAGGAGCAGGGCGAGGCCGAGTCCGAGGAGCAGGCTGACCAGGACGACGGCCGCGGTCAGGACGATGGTGGTCAGGATCGAGGAGCGCAGGTCGGGGTCGGTGAAGGCGGCCCTGTAGTTGGCGAGGCCGCCGAACGCTCGCTGGTCGGGTTCGAGCGCGTTCCACCGCATGAACGAGATCACCAGGGTGCCCACGAAGGGGAGTTGGGTGACCACGACGAGGAACACCAGGGCGGGCAGCAGGGGTGCGCGGCGGGCCCACGCACCGCGCGGCCGCGGGGCGGTGCGGGCGGCGGGCAGCCGTGTGGGGCGATCCGCCCGGGCGAGGGGTGGGGCGGCCATGTCACTGTCCCCGGTGCTTGTCGGCGACGGTCTCGGCGCGGGCCTGGCCGCTCTTGAGGGCGTCGGCGACGCTGGTCTTCCCGGCGATGGCGGCGCTGATCCGCTGGGAGAGCCGGGTGCCCAGGTCGGTGAACTCGGGGATGCCGACGAACTGGATACCGGGGGCGGGCCGGGGCTGGACGCCCGGGTTGAGCGGATCGGCGCCGCTCAGCGCGTCCTTGGTGGCAGCGGCGAACGCCCGGGCCGCGGCGAGGTACTTCGCATTGGCGTACGTGGACGTGCGCTTGCCCGCCGGGACCCTGGACCAGCCGAGCTGCTCGCCGACCAGGTTCTCGTAGCCCTTGCCGGAGGCCCAGGCGATGAACTTCCAGGCGTCGTCCTGGTGTGTGCTCGCCTTCTGCAGGCCCCACGCCCAGGTGTAGAGCCAGCCGGAGCTCTTGGTCCTCTCGACCGGCGCGGGCGCGTAGCCGATCTTCCCGGCGACGGGTGATCCGGAGGCTTCCAGGGCCCCGGCGGCGGAGGTGGCGTCGTACCACATGGCCACCTTGCCCTGGGTCATGTCGTTGAGGCATTCGGTGAAGCCCGCCTGCGGGGCGCCCGCCTCGCCGTGCGTGCGGACCAGGTCCACATAGAACGCGACGGCCTTGGTGAATTCGGGGCTGTTCACCTTCGGTGTCCAGTCCTTCTCGAACCAGGTGCCGCCCATGGTGTTCACGACGGTGGTGACCGGTGCCATCACCTCGCCCCAGCCGGGCTGGCCGCGCAGGCAGATGCCCTTCATGCCCGGCTGTGCCCCGTCGGCGCGGGCGGCGAGGTCGGCGACCTGGGCCCAGGTGGGGTGTGCGGGCATGGAGAGGTTCTTCGCCGCGAAGACGTCCTTGCGGTACATGAGGAAAGACGATTCGCCGTAGAAGGGCTCGGCGTAGATCTGCCCCTCGGCGGTGAGCGACTCCTGGACCGTGGGCAGGATGTCGCTCTGTTCGAAGGCCGTGTCGCCCTTGGCCCGGCCGGTGAGCGGCGAGAGCCAGCCGTTCTTGGCGTAGATGGGTGCCTCGTAGTTGCTGATGGTGGCCACGTCGTACTGTCCGGCCTGACTGGCGAAGTCCTGGCTGATCTTGTCGCGCACGTCGTTCTCCGGGAGGACGGTGAAGTGGACTTTGATCCCGGTGGACTTGGTGAAGTGGTCGGCGGTGAGCTTCTGCAGGTCGGCCATCTGCGGGTTGTTGACCATGAGTACGTTGACGGAGTGCGCGTCGGAGCCGCCGCCCGCGCCGCCCGCGCCGGAGCACGCGGCGAGCAGCGCGCCGCACAGGCCCGTGGCCGTCATGGCTGAGATACGCCTGGCTGTCGCCATGCTGGATCATCTCCTGTATTGAGGTGCACATGTCAGCTTGGTCGTTGTGCGGTCAGCGGTGTGGGCGCGTGGGTTGTGGATCAGACCCGGACTACCTGGGGGCCGAGCAACGAGTAGCGGTGGGCCTCGGTGGTGGAGAGGCCGGTGTCGGTGATGATCGTCTCGAAGTCGGACACCTCGGCGAAGCGGCAGAAGCTGCTCGCCCCGAACTTGCCGTGGTGGCCCATGAAGACACGTCGGCGGGACACGGCCAGCGCCTTCGCCTTGACTTCGGCGACCGCCGGATCGGGCGTGGTGAGGCCGAACTCCCGGGAGATCCCGTTGGACCCCAGATAGGCCAGGTCGATGACGAAGCCCGAGAGCATCGCCGAGGCCCATGGTCCGACGCTGGCCAGGGTCCGGGCGCGTACCCGCCCGCCGATGAGCAGCACCGTGGTGTTGGCGGAGTCGGCGATCGCCGCGGCCGTCGAGAGCGAGGCGGTCACCACGGTCAGCGGATGGTCGGTCGGCAGCAGGGAGGCGAGGATCTGGGGTGTGTACCCCTCGTCCACGAACACGGTCTCCGCCCCCTCCAGCAGCTTGACCGCCTCGGCGGCTATGCGGCGCTTGTCCTCCACGTGCAGGGTGACCCGCTGGGCGAGGTTGGTCTCGAAGCCCGCGCTCTCCACCGGGTAGGCGCCGCCGTGCGTGCGACGCACCAGACCGCGGCGCTCCAGCTCGCGCAGATCCCGTCGGATCGTCTCGGGGGCGACCCCGAACACCGCGGCCACGCCCGCGACTTCGATCCGCCCTTCCTGGCGTGCCAGGGTCAGGAGTCTTTGGTGCCGCTCTTCCGAACGCATACCGTTTCCCGCCCTTCGCTGCCCGTTCGGGCATGGGACGCCCGAATGGGCCTGCCAAGTTTTATACCGCCGCCGCGTACCGGCACACCTGCCCGTTCCGCGCTCTCGCACGACCGAGTCTGCCCGTTTCGGGTCGAGTCAATATCTCTCTGAGCAGGGCTGGCTGACATATGCCTACCGCGCGGGCGCCCGGCCGCGGCGCAAGGGCAGCCGAATCGGGGTCGGGCCGGTCTCGAAAGCGGCCTGGCTGCCGATGGGTCGGCAGGGGAGGTTCGGCATGGGGTGCGCGATCTTCGGCCACCTGCCGTCGGGCAGTAGCAGGGAAATCCAGCGCCGTATCGGGGTGGAGCGCTTCGCGCCCTAGCAGACTCGGTGGCGGCCCGCCGGGTCCGTACCGGGACGCGTTGTGACTGTTTCCGTCCGTTTCGACATACCCGCGGGGTGCTGGTCTCCCGGCCCCCGCACTCCGAGTGCCCTGCGCCGATGCCCGTTTGCCCTTTCGGAGCGGCCCGTTGCTTGCCCGCGGGACTACGAGCCGACAGGTGCGGCGCCGCCTGAGCGGTGTGGCCGGAGGATGCCTCCCCTTTGGCGCCCACGAGGAACAGACTCGGTTCATGAAGCCGCGCAGAGGGGCCGCGCGCAGCCCAGCGCCGACCAGCCGATTACGTCCAGGAAGTTGACAACACCCTTTCGCGCTAAGGAGCACGAGTTGCCCGTTTTCAGGCGCTTGATCTCGCCCGAGGGGCGGATCTGGGAGACAGACGAAATCACGGCCCGGGTATTCGGTGCCGCCGACCTTCTTGTACGCCGCGGCGTCGAACCCGGTACGCGGGTGATGATGAGCGGAGCCAATTCCCCGGAGTGGGTCGTCGATCTGCTCGCGCTCATTCACTGCGACGCTTCGGTGGTATTGGCCGACCATCGCGCCACCCCGTCACAGCGATCGCGGATCCGCGCGCAGGCGCGTGTGGTGCTCGACATCAGCGACGGTACGGGCGACCTCGCGGCGCCACGGCCCGCTTCGCACACGGCGGCCCTGCCCGGTGTGGCGAACTGGGCACGGCGCCGGGACGCCGCGATCTCGTGGTCGTCGGGTACGACCGGCAGCCCGAAGGGCATTGTCCGCTCCGGTCGCTCGATTCTGGACAACCTCGCACTCAGTGCGGAGCGCATGGGGTACCGGCCCGACGACGTCTTCCTGCCCGTCCTGCCGTACTCCCACCAATACGGTCTGTCGCTGGTCCTCTGCTGGTGGCTGGGCGGAGGCACGCTGGTGGTCTACGGGCCGACCACGCGCCTGGACCGTGCGCTTGAGGTGGGAGCGGACCACGGCCTCTCCATTGTCGATGGGGCCCCGTCGACGTATTACAGCCTGCTCAACCTGCTCGACCGTCGTCCCGCTCTCGCCGGCGCGCTGGAGACGGTGCGAGCCTGGTGCGTGGGCGGCGCGCCGCTGGGACGCAACCTGGCGACCCGGTTTCACGCCCGCACAGGCCGGCACCTGCTCGACGGCTACGGAGCGACCGAGGTGGGAAACATCGCGCTGGCGCCCCCTGCCGATCCGGTTGGGTGCGGCACGCCGCTGCCCGGCGTGGTCGTCGAAGTCCACGACGACCACGGAAGGCCGCTTCCCCACGGGCGGCTCGGCGAACTCGTCGTACGCAGCGACGGTTTGATGACCGGCCATCTGGACGAGGCCGGTGAGATCGTTCCGGTTTCGGGTCCCGTTCACCGCACCGGTGACATCGGCCTCGTCGACGACACCGGCCGCGTCTTCCCGATCGGGCGCAAGCATGCCGTGCACCGCGACGGCCACACCCTCTATCCCGACCACCTCGCCGAGCGGGCCGAGTCAGCCGGCGCACAGACGCAGGTCGTCGCCGTCCCCGACGAGCGTCTGGGCTGTCGTCTGGTGTTCGTGATCGCGGACCCGGACGATCACGAGCCCGCGCACTGGAAACGGGTGCTGCGCTCTGTGCTCGCCCGCTACGAGCAGCCCGACCACATCGTCGTGCTTCCCACATTGCCGCTCACCAGCACGGGAAAGCCCGACCTGGCCGTTCTGGAGAAGATCGCCATGACCTCGCTGTCCATGTCGCACCACACACCCACCGACGCGACCGCGTCCGGTTCGGCGGTGGATGCGACCGACTACCGCATTCCCTTCGCCGACCGTGTCGACGCACTGCGCGCGGTGCGCCACTACGTGGCCGACCACGAAGACGCGGTGATGAACATTCTCACCGAAGTCTCGCCCCACCCCACCGCCGACGCGGAGATTCGTTCGTTCCTCGCCACTCTTGATGGAGCGGAGGAGGAGATCCGCCGGGTCCGGCCCGGCCGCGTGCCTCGGGCCGCGGTCTTCATGCCCTCCAACATCCCGCTCTATTCCTACGCGCTGTACATGCTCGTGGCGTCCCTTTACACCGACGACATCACGTTCCGGCCGTCCTCCGAGATCAAAAGCCAGATCCAGCGCTTGCACGCCCTGCTGGCACCGGTTCACGGCTTACCCATCAAGCCTTTCGAACTGAGTCAGCGCAAGTTCGTGACGGGACCGGTACGCGAGGCGGACCTCATCGTCTTCACCGGCGAGTACTCGAATGCGGAGACCGTTCGCGAGGGACTGGAGGAAGATCAGCTCTTCCTCTTCTTCGGTCGCGGCATCAACCCCTTCGTGATCGCACCCGACGCCGATCTCAAGCGCGCGGCCCATGACGCCACGAAAATCCGGCTCTACAACTCAGGGCAGGACTGTTTCGGACCCGACGTCGTGTTCGCACCGCAGGGCCGCACCGAGGAATTCATCGACCTGTTGTCCGCCGAACTGGCTTCGCTGCGTTTCGGGCAGAACAGCGACCCTGATGTCGACTACGGTCCGATCTACTACGACTCGGCGCTGGTGAATTGCTCGGACTACCTGGTGCGTCATGCGCGTCGCATCCGGCACGGTGGACGCATCGATCTGCCGTCCCGCAGGATCGAGCCGACCGTGCTGCTGTGGGGCTTCGACGACAAGATCCCCCTTGGCGAGATGTTCGCCCCGGTATTCAACGTCGTGGCCTACCCCAGTGCGAGGCGGTTGCGCGAACGGTTATCGAGCCCCTACTTCAGCGAACGCGCGCTGGGAGCGATGGTCTACGGGAACGATCCGGAGACGCTGAAGGTTCTGGCCAAGCGTCACCACACCTGTGTCAACGAGACGCTGCTCGACGCCGAGGACGGAAACCGCCCGTTCGGCGGATTCGGGATGAGGGCGAACTACATCTCCTACGGCGGCGAGCGGCACGCCGAGCCGCTGCTCCTGTCTCGGGCCGTGGCGCAGAATCTCCCGACGGCTGCCCCTGCCAGGGTGGGTGGGAAGTGACCCGGACAGGAAAGCGGTACGCCGACGCGTGGTCCGCCATCGTCGACTTGCTGGTGGCGAACGAGGTGGACACCTGCTTCGGGCTACCCGGCGACGATCTGGAGTTGCTTCGCGCCCTCGACGCCGCCGGCCTGGACGTCGTGCCGTGCCGTGACCAGCGCAACGCGATGTACATGGCGACCGGCTACGCGCTGCAGTCAGGCCGGCTCGCGGTATGCGCACTGGGCAAAGGGCCTGCTGTCACACACGCGGCCACGGGGCTGCTGGAGGCGCGGGAGTCCGGTGCACCGGTCCTCGTGCTCGCCGCCGGCGTGCCCGAACGGCGCCGGGGCAGCGGCGGATTCCAGGAACTCGACCAGGTCGCGGTGACAGCGCCCCTCGTGCGGTGGGCACACCGGGTGGGACATCCCGACCGGGTCGTCCCCGCGACGATTACGGCGCTGACCCGAGCTGTGGGGCCGCCGCCCGGACCCGTGTACCTGGAAGTCCCCGATGACGTCCGCACGGCGGAGATCCCCGTCACCGGACCGCCGCCAACGCTGCCTGAACCACTGCTCCTTGACTCCGTTCCCGTGACACCGGGACCGGCACTGGCGGCGATCCGCGCGAGCCGTCGTCCAGTGGTGCTGGTGGGCGGCGGCATGCGGCACCGCAACGACGACGGTGTGATCGAGCGCTTCGCCGAACGCCTCGGTGCGGCGCTCTTCACCACCGCGTCCGGCCGCGGTGCCGTCGACGAGCGCCACCCGTTGTTCTGCGGCGTGGCCGGCCTCTACGCGGCAGCCCCCGCCCGTGAACTGTGGTCGTCCTGCGACCTGGTGGTGTCGCTGGCCGGGAGACTCGAAGAGACCGTCGTCGACGGCGGAACGCCGTGGCCCCCGGTCGCGGTGGTCCAGGTCAACGTCGATCCGGGCGGTCTTTCGGCCGAGTTCTCGGGCCCGCGCGTGCTCGGCGACGCCCGGCACGCCGTGCTCGGCTGGACGCGGGCGCTGGAGGCGGACGACAAGGCCGAGCACGCGGACGCGACCGAGGTGTGGGCGAAGAGGATCGCCGGCGCCCGTCTGGCCATGTCGCTTGAGGCGGAAGCGGAGTTGGCCCGTGCGGCGACGCTGCCGGGGATCCGCATCGCCGAGCTGCTCGCCGCGCTCGACGCCACCGCCGTCGAGCCCCGCGTGCTGGTCCAGGAGAACGGGCTGCAGGACATGTGGTCCTACTGCTTCCCCTTCCACGTCGGTGGCGGGTCCATCGTGCCGTCGGAGCAGACCCCCCTGGGCTTCGGAGCGGCCGCGGCCATCGGGGTCAAGCGGGCCGCCCCGGGCCATGAGGTCACCGCGTTCATCGGGGACGGAGCGTTCGTCGCGGCCCGCGCGGACATCGCCGTCGCCGCCCCGGCCCACGGCGGCGTTCTGTACGTGGTGCTGTGCAACGGCGGCTACGGCTGGCTGGACGCCCAACGCGCCCGCCTCGGCCTCGACGCCGAACGCCACCCCTTCACCCGCCCCGGCTCGCCGCCGCCCGTTATGGACGGGTCGGACGTCCACTATCGGGTGCTGCGCGACAAGGCCGCGCTGACCAGCGAGATCCTTGCCGCGCGACGGCTGTGCGCACAGGGAGGCACAGCCGTGCTCATGGTGCCGGTGGCTCCCGACGACATCCCACCGCCGCTGCGCGACGCCGAGGTGGTGGTTCCCCAGTGACAGAGACCGGAGCGCGAGGTGACGCCAGGCGCGGCCGGGCCCGACGCCAGGTGATGGTCACCGGGTACGGGGCCGTGACGCCGCTGGGCCACAGCGTCGACGAGACATGGACGGCGATGCTGGCCGGGCGCAGCGGCATCGACACCGTGGACGCGATCGACGTGACTGATCTCGGAGTCCGGATCGGCGGCCAGGTCCGCGGATTCACCCCCAGCCGCTACATGCCCCCGACGGTCAGCCGTCGCGCCGACCCGTACGCGCAGTACGCCCTCGCCGCCGCGCTGGAGGCGTGCGAGCACGCCGGACTGGTCATCGACGACCGCCTGGCGCCGCGGGTCGCCGTGATCATCGGAAGTGGCTACGGCCCGGTCGGGTCGATCTACCGCGCCGCGAACACGCTGCGCGACAAAGGGCCGCGGGCCATCAGCCCCTTCACCCAGGTCACGACCGCCATGGACAGCGCCGCCGGCGAGATCAGCATGCGGCTGGGCACCCAGGGGCCCAGCCGTGCCCAGAGCACGGCATGCGCCAGCGGCGCCGACGCGGTGGGCGCGGGGATGCGCATGATCAGCCATGGGGAGGCCGACGTCGTCCTCGTCGGCGGCGCCGACGCCTGCGTCACCACCGTCGACCTCGCGGGCAGCGGCAACGCCCGCGCGCTGTCCCGACGCAACGACGACCCGGCTGCGGCGTGCAGGCCGTTCGATGCGCATCGCGACGGGTTCGTGATGAGTGAGGGGGCCGCCGTGCTGGTGCTGGAGGCCGCCGAGGTGGCCGACAGGCGAGGGGCGATGGTGTTGGCCGAACTCGCGGGTTACGGAGCGAGTTCCGACGCCCATCACTGGACCGCCCCGCATCCGCAGGGGCGGGGCGCGTGCCTCGCCGTCGAGGCGGCGCTGCGCGACGCGGGGATAACGGGGGCGGACGTGGACTACGTCAACGCGCACGGCACCGGAACGCTGTTGAACGACGCCACCGAGGCGGCCGTCCTGCGCAAGGTGCTGGGGGATCGGGTCGCCCGGATCCCGGTCAGTTCCACCAAGTCGATGACCGGGCACATGATCGGTGCCGCCGGAGCGGTCGAGCTCGTGGCTTCGATCCAGGTCCTGCGCACGGGTGACGTCCCGCCGACCATCAACTGCGACGAGCCGATCGAGCCGGACATCAACTTCGTACCGCACAAGAAGCAGCACCACGAACGGCTGCGGATCGCGCTCAGCAACTCGTTCGGCTTCGGCGGCCACAATGCCGCTCTCGTGGTGCGGGCCGTATGAGGTCCCGGCCGTGAACCACCTTCCGCAACCGACCCCGAGCCCCGCCACCGTCATCCGCAGCGGGCCGCTGACCTGGGTCCAGCAGTGGCACTGGTTCGAACGCACCATTCCCGCACCACGGCGGGTGAACCCGACGCCGCTCGCCGACCACTGCCATGTCCCGCCTGCGGCAACCGTCGCCGACGTCCACGCGGCGCTCGCGTCCCTCACCGCCCGCCACGAGGCGCTGCGCACCACTGTCGACCCGCTCCGCCCGGTACAGCACGTCCACCGCGCGGACTGGGCCCCGCTGCCGGTCGACCACGTCGACGTTCCCGCCGTCGATGCCGCCACCCTGGAGGCTGCCACAGCGGCGCTGGCCGCGCGCCCGATCGATCCCGTACACAATCCGCCCTGGCTTGCCAGGGTGCTGTTGGAGGCGGGAAAGCCGCGTGCGGTCCTGATGGCCGCCCACCACGTGGTGATCGACGGATGGGGGCTGGCAGTACTGATCAACCAACTGCACGGTCGACTGCGCGGCGACGACATACCGGCGGAGGCCTTGATGCACCCGCTCGACATGGTCACCGCGCAGCCCCTGGAACGTGCCCGCGCCGCGGAGCGGGAGTGGCTGACGCGTCTGGCGAGCAACCCCACCGGCGTGCTGGACCCGTTCGGCGGGACCGACAAGGGCGAGGGGCGCCACCGCCTGCAGCACCGCTCGGTGGGCGCGTACGACGACCTCGACCGCGTCGCCCGGCGATATCGGGTCAGCCCGGAGGTCGTCGTGCTCGCGGCGCTGGCCCACGATGTCGCCACCCGCACCGGCGAACACCGGTTCCTCGCCTCAGTGGTGGTCTCCAACCGGGCCCGGGCCGCTCTGCGCAACAGCATCGGCGTCCGGGCCCTGACGGTTCCGGTGCAGATCGATCTCCGCCCGGGCGCGGTGTTCGGCGAGGTGGTCGCCTCGGTCGCGGCCGCCTCCTCCGCCGCCTACCGACACGGTCAGTGGCGCCCCGCGGAGCTGGTCGCCGCGCAGGCGCGCATGGACCGTCGCCGCGGGGTCGTGACCGTACCCACCATCGAGTACAACTGCTATTCGTGGCCACGCGAGTACCTGGTCCCCGTGCAGGACACTCCACCGGACGGGTCCGCCACGTGGACCAGCAGCGCGCCCGACGAGCCCTGCGAGACGCTCTACGTCGACTTCAGCCGCGACGAGGGATTCGTCACCCTCGATGTCACCGTCGGGGACCATCTGCTCGACGCCGAGCAGGCCTTGGCGTTGCCCGTCCGCCTGTGCGGTCTCCTGCGCGCGCTCGCCGACGGTGCCGAGTGCCCGGTTCCGGCACGCTCGCTCGCACCGGCCGCCTCCGGATGGTGGCGCGCCCCGCAGGGGTGGGTGTGTCTGACCGAGGTCGAAGGCGTGCTGCGCGGCCATCCAGGAGTGCTCGACGTGACGGTGGCGCCCAGTGGGGACACCGCGGGGGAGGGAGACGAACCGCACCTCGTCGCGCATGCCCGCGTCACCCCTGATGTCACTGCCGACGACTTGCACCGCCACGTCCTGGACCACCTCGGCGAGGTGCCCGCAATCGTGGCCCCGGGCCGCTACGTCCTGTCCCCGGCCGGCCTTGAATCCGGCTGTCCGCCCGACCCGTCCCGCACCGCCACCGGCGGCACGGGAACCCCGCGGGTCCCCTCGCGGCCGCCCGCGACGGGTGCCGAACGGGCTCTGGCCGCCGCCGTGGCCGCTGCCGGATCCGGCGGTCCGCCGGTCGGCTCCGTCGACAGCCCTGACGCGGTGGACATGAACCGTTGCCTCGCCGACCACGGAGTCACCCTGGTCGCCGTCCCTCGCCTACTGGCGCTGCTTGAGCAGTCCGGCTTCACCGGGATCGCGTCGGACGAGCTGGCCGGAACGGCCTCGCTCGGCCACCTTGCCGCAGCCCTTCAGCCCTTACCGTCCCGAGCCCCTCATGGAGGAGACACCTCACCATGACCGCGTCCCGTACTCCCGCACCGTCCGTGGACCGTCTCGCGCCGTGGTCCTTCGCGGCTTTCGTCGAGGCGAACACGCACGACACGGCATATCGCCCGCCGGTGGTGGACGGTCCCGTCGGGCCGACCATCGTCCGCAACGGCCGAGAGCTGGTGAACTTCGCCAGCATCAGCTTCCTCGATCTGGAGCGCTATATCCCGGTACGACGTCATTTCGCAGAAGGGGCACTCGCCCACGGCTTGAGCACCAGCGGATCCAGGATGACCCAGGGGATCTGCCGCCCGCACCAGGTCCTGGAGGAGGCGATCGCCCGCCACACCGGCAAGGAGCGAGCCATCAGCTTCGCCACCGGGTTATTGGCCAACATCGGGTTCGTCCATGCCATGAGCAGTTCCGCGCACTTCGACGCCGGAATCGAGGTGCGCAATCACGACACCGTTTTCGTCGTCGACCGTGATGTCCACTGGAGTATCTGGAAGGGCCTTGAGGGGCTTGGCTACGGTCGCAAGGTCCATGCGTTCCGGCATAACGACGTCTCCGACCTGGCACGCATCCTGGACCGGGTCCGGGCCCGCAAGACCGTGGTGATCGCCGAGAGCATCTACTCGGCCGACGGCACCATGGGTCCGATCGCGGAGATTCTCGACGAGTGCGACCGGCACGGCGCCATCAGCATGATCGACGATGCCAACGGCTTCATGGTGTACGGGCCCGAGAACCGTCCGTACGCCCGTGAGGCGGCCGCGATCCGGGAGCGGGCCGACTTCGTCATGGTGTCGCTGTCGAAAGCCATTGGTCTGGAAGGCGGCGCGATCGCCGGTCCCGCGGCGGCCATCGACGCCTTCGAACTGCTCTCCGGCACCTCGATGTTCACGGCCGCCATCCAGCCGCCCACCGCTCACGCCGCCGAGCGCACGATCGAAGCCCTCGCCGCCAAACCGGAGATCGTCGACGACTACTTGGCGCATGCCGCCCGTCTTCGTCGGCAGATACACGAGTCCGGCACGCCGACGACGCCGACCGAGTCGTACATGCTCTCGGTGCCGATCGGAAACGACGCCGCCGCCCTGCAGATGCGGGAGTGGTTCGTCGAGGACGGCTACCTCGTACCCGTCTTCTCCTACCCGGCCGTCTCACGCAACCAGGCGCTCCTGCGCCTGTTCCCGCACGCGGGCCACACCGAGGAGCAGATGGACGGTTTCCTGCGCACCCTCCTCGCCTACCGACGGCGCCTCGGGCTCTGACGCCCCGCCGAGGTGCGCCCGACTCCTGCCGACCCCATCTCAAGAAAGAGGCCCCGTGGTGAACAACAGCGACATCCTCAGCGCCATTGCCCAGATCGTCGAAGAGGTCGCCGGCGTCGACTCCGCCGAGGTGACCACCGAGAAGTCCTTCACCGAAGATCTCGACATCGACTCCCTGTCGATGGTGGAGATCAACGTGGCGGTCGAGGACAGGTTCGAGGTGAAGATCCCCGACGACCAGGCCGCGGAGTTGAGGACCGTCGGCCAGACGGTGAGCTACATCGCCGACCACCGGTGACCGCTGCGGGAGGGCCCAGCCGTGGCACGGTTCGGCTCGTGTTCGGGAGATGTTCCGTGCACAGAACGGTTCTTCACAGGGGCAGGCGGTCATGAGCGTCCTCGATCGGTTCCGGCTCGACGGTCGCGTCGCCGTGGTCACCGGCGCCTCCTCCGGACTGGGTGTCGCCTTCGCCACCGCGCTGGCCGAGGCCGGCGCCGATGTCGTGCTCGGGGCGCGGCGCGCCGAGAGGCTGGAGGCCACGCGCACGGCCGTCGAGAGGCTCGGCCGCCGAGCCGTCGCTGTTCGTACCGACGTCGCCAAGCCGCAGGACTGCCGCGCGCTGGTCGACGCGGCCATGCACGCCTTCGGGCGGGTGGACATCCTTGTCAACAACGCCGGGGTCAGCAGTGAACAGCCCGCGACGCAGGAGACACCGGAGCAGTTCCGCGAGGTCATCGACATCAACCTCAACGGCTCCTATTGGATGGCCCAGGCCGCGGGTGCGGTGATGCTGCCCGGCAGCGCCATCGTCAACGTATCGAGCATCCTCGCGCTGGTGACGGGCGGCCTGCCGCAGGCCGCCTACTCGGCGTCGAAGGCCGGGATCCTCGGGCTCACCCGCGATCTCGCCCAGCAGTGGACCCCCAGCAAGGGCATCCGCGTGAACGCCCTCGCGCCGGGCCTCTTCACCTCCGCGATGACCGACGGCTACGCCGAGGGCTACCTGGAGGCGATGATGCCGCGGGTGCTCTCGGGCCGCGTCGGAGCGCCCGAGGAGCTCGCCGCGGCTCTGGTCTTCCTCGTCTCCGACGCGGCGTCCTACATCACCGGCACCACCTTGACGATCGACGGGGGCACGCACATCGCGTAGCGCCACGAAGCGTGCACCCGAGGGCGATGCGGGGTGGGCCGCCGCCGGGCAAACGGCCAACGCCTCGTACCGCCTCGGCACCTACACCGTCACGGCCAAGCAATGGTTCGAAGATGAATCCTGCGAGCCTTTCGCGCGGGACCGATCCACTCGGCGACCCGGGGAGCAAGCAATGACGACGGAGCCGACCGCTCGTTCCCTTCCGCGCGAACCGCTCGGCGATCCGCACCTGCGCCGCCTGGTCGTGGGACAGGGGCTGGCGGCCGTGGTCGACGCGCTGTTCGTCATATGGCTCACGCTCTTCGTGCTCGAACTGTCGGAACCCGGGATCGCCACCGGGCTCGTTCTTGTGGCCGTGGCGCTGCCGCGAGCGGCGCTCCTGCTTCCGGCCGGAGTACTGGTCGACCGCCTCGGTCCCGCCCGGGTCGCGGCCAGTGCCTCCTGGCTCCGGGTCGCCGTCCTGCTCGCCCTCGGCGCCCTGGTCACCCTCACCTCACCATCGGTGACAACGGTTGCGCTGTTCGCCGGGCTGCTCGGCGCCGCCGACGCCGCGTACTTCCCGGCGGCCCTGGCACTGCTGCCCGCCGTCGTGCCGACCGAGAAGCTCTCCCAGGTCAACGCGCTGGTACAGGGCGCGGAGTCGGGAGGCGATCTGGTCGGCCCGGCAGTGGCCGCCGCAGTCATCGCCGCAGTCGGTTTTGATGCCACGCTCGGCGGGATCACGGCGATGGCCGCGCTGGCCGCCGTCGTTCTCAGCACGCTTGTCCGCGAGGTACGACGTGGCGAAGGTGCCGGGGACGACCCCGGTCCTGACGCCATCGACGGTGAGCGGCTCAGCAGTGCACGTGCCCTCGGCGCGGGCTTGCGATACGTCTGGCATGAACCGCTGGTGCGAGGGATGCTGGCAGCCGTCGCCCTGATCAACATTGCGGTCGTGGGCCCCGTTCTCGTAGGTGGCGCGGTGCTCGCCGACCAACGCCTCGGCGGCGCGGGATCTCTGGGCGTCGTGCTCTCCGGTTTCGGGGCCGGCTCACTGACCGGCTCACTCCTGGCCGGATGGCGTCCGCCCGCCCGGCGCGGCTGGACCGTGGTCGGCGGGGTCGCGGCGATCGGCGCAGGAGTTGCCGGACTCGCCGCCGTCACCCATGTCGTCGCCGCAACGGCGGTCGTCTCACTCGTCGGCCTCGGGTCCGCGTTCCTCGGAGTGGTCGTCGTGGTCACTCTGCAGGAGCGAGTGCCCAAGCAACTGAGGGGCCGAGTGCTCAGCCTCGTCGTGCTGGCCACGGTGGCGTTCGACCCGTTCTCGTACGTGGTTGCCGGCTTCCTGCTCCCCTACGGCACGACGACGCTGTTTCTGGTCTGCGGCGGCGCCGTCCTGGCATGCGCCGGCGTGGTCGCCGCCAACCCGGCGATCCGCTCCCTGCGTTGACGGCGACGATCGCCGGTTGTCTGCCGACCACGGGGCCCGGCGAAGAGTGGGGCACTCGCCGGTGAGACGCTGTATGTCGGTGATCATCCAGCGAACGACGTCGGTCCTGCGGCGCGCGCTGGTCTCCGGACTGCCCATGTCCGTCGCGGCCCATGGGGTTATCTATGGGCGGACACGGCCGAGGCCGAGGCTGCGGACTGGCGCGTCAACTCACTGCATGAGATTAGCGAGATCGTCGGAACGCTGTAAGCGCAAACGACCCCGACCCGGCTGGCGGGCGGGGCCGTTCGCGTATCCGGCGTGTGATCGCACGGGTACCGTTCGGAGTGCAGCCCTGAACGGAGTCAGTATGCCCGCCGACAATGCGCGTGAAGTAGGGCAGCGCATCGCTGCCACCCGCCGCTCCCGCCGTATGACCCAGAGCGATCTCGCTCGCGCGTCATTTACCTCGCTGGTCGGTAAAGGCGGTGGAACGCGGCGCTCGGTCGCCGAGCGATTCGACGCTGGAGGCGTTCGCCGATGCCCTCGGCGTCGATCCCTCTGTTCTGCGCACGGGCTACGCCCGCACGGAGCACCGTGTCCACCTTGCCCTACCTGCGATCTCGTCCGCCATCGCGGCGTATGACGTCCCCGTTGATCTGCCCACGCGCTCGCTCCGCCAACTGCAAACCGCCGTCGAGGAGTCGGTGAACTGGCGCCTCGGGGCGCAATACGGGCGGATCTCCCGGACCATCCCCGATCTTCTGGAAGACAGCCTGCGCGCCCTCCACACCGTGGCGGCAGCGCAGCGGCATCAGGCCGCATCCCTCGTCGTGGCTGCGGCCCGCGCCGCCGACGCCGTCGCTTGCAAGTACGGTGCCCACGATCTGTCAGCCCGCCTGGTGGAACTCATGCGCTGGGCCTGCCGCCAGGCCGAGGACCCGCTCCTGGCCGCCTCGGTGGCGTACGTCCGCACGGAGACGTTCTTCGCGGCTGGCGCGCACCACGCCGGACTCCGCGCCCTCGAAGTCGCCGTCGATGCGACCTCGTCCCCCGCCACCGCCGCTCAGGCAGCCGCTCGCGGCGCCCTCCACATGCGGGCCGCCGTCATCGCCGCACGGGCGGGCGATGACGATGCCGCTGACACCCTTGGGGTTCTGGCTGCGTCAGTCGGAGGGGCTGTCGGCGGCCGAGAGGATGGTGTCCAGCATGGCGCGGGAGCTGTGCAGGGCCTTGATCTCCTCGGTCATCCGTGCGCGCTCCTTCTTGAGGTCGCTGACGAGCTCGGGGCAGGCTGGGGTGAGTGCGGCGTCGTTCTCGTCGCCCGTCAGGCAGGGCAGGACCTGGGCGATCACCGCCGTGGAGAGGCCGGCCGCCAGCAGGCAGCGGATGCGGCGCACCGATTCCACGTCCGCCTCGCTGAACACCCGGTACCCGCTGGGCAGTCGTTGCGGCGCGAGCAGGCCCTGCTGCTCGTAGTAGCGCAGCAGCCGCTCGTGAACGCCGGTGCGAGTGACCATGTCCTTCATCCGCATGCACGACCTGCTTCCTTGGCCGCTTGACTCTGACATTGATGTCGGAGTTTAGCGTGCGGACTACGGGCTGCCAGGGGGCAGTTCACCGGGAGGGAGCAGTGATGTCCAGACACTCAACAGCCGTGGTGCTCGGCGGTGGCGGGTTGGCCGGTATCGGCTGGACCACCGGGGTGCTCGCCGCGCTGGAGGAGCAGGGGGTGCTCCGCCTGGGTTCGGCCGACCGCGTGATCGGTACGTCGGCGGGCGCCGCGGTGGCGGCCGCCGTGCTCCAGGCCGGATCGGCAAGCGCCGAGTTCGACAGAATCGTGCGCAAGTCGCGCCGGGGCGACGAACTAGCCCCCGCCGTGGCACTGGCCGACATCCTGCCCGACGTCCTGGCGATACACGCCGGCGAGGACTCCATGGCGACGAAGACAGAGCGCTTGATCCAGTTGTCCCGGCAGCGCGCGGGAATCGATCCGGCCCGGCGCCGTGCAGCCGTCGCGGGACGCGTCCGGAGTGACACGTGGCCCAGTGATCGTCTGCACGTCACCGCCATCCGCGCCGACGGCAGCCGCACCGTCTTCAACAGCGCCTCGGCAGTCGGTCTTGTGGATGCTCTCACCGCGAGTTGCGCCGTTCCGGGGCTGTGGCCCGTGGTGCACGTCGGGGGCAGGGAGTACATCGACGGCGGTACGTTCTCCCTCACCAACGCCGAACTCGCCCGGGCGGCTGAGCACGTGATCGTGCTTCGTCCCACACCGGAGCTGCCCCAGTACCTGACCGAGGAGCGCCGGGAGGTCCTTGAGCGCGCCACACTGATCGAGCCGTCCGAACGCGCCCGTGCCGGCTTCGGCTCGGATCCCTTCGACCCGGATGTGCGGGGCATCGCATCGGTCCTCGGCTACGAGGACGGCCTCGCAGCGGTGCCCGCGCTCGCCTCGAACAGGGCGTGCCTGGAAAGCTCGTGCAAGTCTGTGATGTGACAGCCCGGCCCGGGGAGAAGCTGTACGTGGTGCTGGACAACTGCTCCCCGCACCGGCACGTCGAAGTCCGTATCTGGGCCGCTGACAACGACGTCCAGGTGGTCAGCGAGTCGGCTCAATTCCGCCGCGAGCTTTTGGAGCTTTCAAAAGCGCCGTCCTGGGGCCCGTTCACCAACCTCCAGCTCACCGAAGGCGTGCTTCTTCAGTTCGCCGAGCCGCCGGTCGAGATCCAGATGCAGCGCTGCATCTGCGGAAGCTTGGCCGGGCAGCCAGAACGCGGGTCCCCGGCGGTCCGCGATGCTCTGGCGGCCGCCCCTCGGGCAGCACACGACCAGCAGCGAACTACGACTGACTCACGCAACTCCGGCTGGAGGGCAAGTGCAGCGGCCCCTGCGATGCCTGGGTACTCTACTGCGGCATTCACATCTCAGAAGCGCAGCGAGGACGTAACGAGTGGGCGAGGCAGAATCAGCTGGGGACGGCATGGCCCTCGGTCACAGACCGCATTGGCGGGGGGTGATCCGCACCCGACGGGCCGTGGTGACCACGTCACTGGCCGTGGGCGGGCTCGTTGTGTCGCTCACCTACGGCGGGCTGCTCGGGAGCCCGGGCAGTCATCACTCGCTGGCAGCCAGGATCGTCGCCGGGATCAGCGCTGGTGTCTTCTTGGTGTTTGCCCTGATGGCGGTGCGCGGGGCCACCAACGACCTGGTGAAGTTGTTGACCGGGCGGATCAGCGACAACCGCTCCGCGGCGTTGCGGGTGATATGCCTGCTGTCGGGTTACGCCATGGTGATCCTGGGTGCATTGAGCCTCGTACGAGTGCCCTGGGACAAGCTGCTCCTGGGCGGTGCGCTGACCGGTGTGGTCCTGGGTATCGCCGCCCAGCCGGTCCTGGGCAACATCTTCGCCGGACTGGTGCTGCTGGTGGTCCACCCCTTCACGATCGGTGCGCGGATCAGTGTGCAGTCCGGCCCGCTGGGCGGCCGCATCGAGGGCGAAGTCACCGACATGTCCCTGCTGTTCATCGAACTGCATACGGAAGACGGCAAGATGCTGCTGCCCAACAACGCCGTCCTCGGCGCGGCCATCGGCCCGCCGAGCCACGGGCTCGCCGGGGCGTCAGGTGAGCAGCTGTCCGAGAACGGTCGCGGCGCGCCGCCTTCGGACGACGTGGCGGCCCGGGCCTCTGCGGCGACAGACGCCCGGTAACGCCCAACACCACGTGCCGGTCCGGGCGCCGGACGTTCTCCCGCCGCTGTCCGCCGGTCTTGAACCAGCCAGATTGCGCCCTCGAAGTGCTGACGCAGCCGCTCAGGGGACGGGCCGTACCTGCCGATCGGACAGGTACGGTCCGGTGAAATCCCCTGCGCTGCCTGTCGGTTGGGCTCGGTGCGCCCAAGATGATCTGCCGGTCCGGGCCCTGCCGCGCGGGCGACTCCCGTGGGTCGCTCGGGCCTGGATATCCGGCCTAGCGGAAGCCGTCCGCGTGCTCTTCCGCCCATGAGCGGAACGTGCGCGCCGGTGCTCCGGTGATCTCTTCCACCGTGGAGGTGATCAGGTTCGATTCGGGCCGGGTGTCAGCGCTGGCCAACAGGGCCTCGACGAGAGCGGGTGGCCTGCCGTCGGCGAGCATGCGCTGACGTGCGATCTCCACCGGGACCTTCTCGAAGTGCGTGGGGTGGCCGATCGCTTCTCCGATCGCGTGGACCTGCTCTGCTCTGCTGAGTACCTGCGGGCCGGTCAGGACGTGTTTCATACCCGCATGCCTGTCATCGGTCAGCGCATGGGCCGCCACGGCTGCGACATCCCGCTCGTGGATCACCGCGGTGGCGGCCATGTCGGGGCCGCGAACGACGTGCGTGGTGCGGATCTGCTCGGCCCATCCACGCGCGTTGGATGCGATGGTGTTCGACCGCAGGAAAGTCCACTCCACGCCGGATCCTTCGATCAGGAGCTCCATGTCGGCGTGGAGCTGGTTGATCGGGTCAGTCTGACGTCCGGCATCGTCGTTCACGCCCGACGACGAGAGATAGACGATGCGGCGGGCATGCTGCGCGATCGCCTTCAGTACGGCAGGGGCACCCTCGGTCGTAAGGAACGGCCATATCAGGAACACCGTGTCGCTCCCGACCAGTGCCCCCTCCAACGAGTGCGGCTGAGCCAGGTCCCCGCCCACGAGCGTGGCTCCGGCCGGTAGCTCGGCCGATGCGGGATCACGCGCCAATGCACGCACGGCAGCCCCTGTGGCCAGGAGTTGGACAACAACTTGCCGACCGACATTGCCGGTCGCACCCGTCACAATAATTTCACCCATGATCAGGTCAGCCGCCGCCATGCCCTGGGTATTCCGGCGATGCCGAGATGATCCACGATCCGGCCGAACTGCTGCCGCAGCCAGGCGGGGTACGGCCGGGCTCGCCGGTCGACAGCGTCAGGCGGCTATCCGGCGTGAGCGTACTTCGACCGTGACAGCAGGCCGGGGATGACGTCGAAGCGGTAGACGTACTCCCGCCACATCCGGTTCGCCTCGGCCGTGTTGTCGATGCAGGCTGTGTAGCTGCGGCAGTTCTCGGGGTCGAGGAGGCGCTCGATGTCGGCCGGGTCGAGGTCGGCGCCCGACAGACTGGGGTCGCCCTCGGCGATGGGCGCGTCGTCACCGCCGGCGCCGATCGCCCGCCGCACTCGCGCCACTGTGGTGAGGTCCCAGAGCCGGTCGCGGCGCGGTGGCGCCTTGGGCAGGTGGGTGGCGTGTCGCCGGGAGGCGAGGGTCATGACGGTCCAGGCGTCGAAGCAGTGGCGAATCGCCGGCGGCAGGTCATGGGAGCAGGTGAGGTAGGTGAGGTAGTCGGCCAGCTCGGCCACCTTCACACCGTCCCGCAGGAGCATGGAGCAGGAGTTGAAGTCGTCGCCGGATTTGGTCTCGTCGTGGCGGATCTGCCACATGTCGTGGGCCAGCGACGTGGCGATCTTCCACTCGTCGAGCAGCGGATGGCCGGACAGCCCGGCGTAGAAGGCGTTCTGAGCGACCTGGGCGTCGGAGCCGGAGTCGACGGCGCGCATCGCCAGCCGGTCCGGCAACGGCACCACGGACGGGTCGTGGTAGCGGGAGGTCAGTCGTGTCGCCATGTTGGCCACCAGATTGCCCAGGTCCGGCACCCACACCTGCTCGACCGCACAGGGCCGGTCGAGGCGGGGGTGAAGGTGATCGAGAGCTACCTGGGCCAGTTTCCCCACTTCCGCCGCGCAGGTCGGACCGGCATAGTGCTGGTCGACGAGGGCGATGACCGGCCAGAGGTGCATGGTGGCGATGACCACGTCGACCGGGACGTCGGAGGAGTGGCAGTGGGCGGCCCATCGGGACGCCGACTCGCATGCGCCGGAAACCGTCTCCCGCGCTGTGCGCCACATCTGTGCGTTCCCCCTGCCGCCGCCGAGAACGCAGGGCCGGTCCGGCAGGTCGACGCCGTACTCGTGGTCACTGACCTGGCGCAGATACGGTTCCACCCACCGCAGCATCCGGTCATCCGGGCGGGCAGCGGCACGGGCGGCCAGCGCGCCGACCGTACCGACGAGCGGATCGTCGGTTGTCAGTACGCCGCCTGTGGTGCGGGCGTGCCGGCGCCACCCGCCGGCTTTGTCGATGTGGTCGAGTGCGGCGGCGGTCTCGTCGCTGAGTA
This sequence comes from Streptomyces sp. NPDC048696, assembly GCF_043198895.1. Lineage (NCBI taxonomy): Bacteria > Bacillati > Actinomycetota > Actinomycetes > Kitasatosporales > Streptomycetaceae > Streptomyces > Streptomyces sp. NPDC048696. The sequence continues at coordinate 86,353 of NZ_JBICVJ010000011.1, forward strand.
CGTAGTCGACCGGCTCGCTCATCGCGACCGCGGCGCAGAAAGGGCGCAGGCCGTCGTCGGCGACCCGCTCGGGGTCGTAGAGGGCCAGGAGGTCGATCCGTGACGTCGATGGCATGCGTTTTCCCCCTCTTCGACTGCCCAGCTGCCCGCAGGCCGGCCGACATGACCCACGTTTTCCCAGCCAGCACCACGACGAATCGCGGACACCGGAGCAGGGCGGGGCCGGGCGGCAGCAGGGACGATTCGGCTGCCTCACGACGCGGCCCTGGCCAGCGGCTCTGCTACTCGTCTCGCACTTTTGATCGACCCGTTGGGTCTGTTCGCCCGGAACGTGATCGGCTCCTGGGCTCGGTGGACGGCACCGAGCAGGGGCCGGGCCAGGCCAACGATCAAGTCGCGGCAGGGGAAGCACACTTCAGGGGCATCCCGGCCTGGAACGCTCGCGACCACAGCACGCACTCCACCCCCCGATCAGGTACTGCGGCAGTACACCTGGATCGAGTGAGGGGTTGTGAGGTTGACCCCGTGCGAGCGCGGTCGTAACTCGCCGTCGGCCCCCAGGAGACCGAAACCGTCCAGCCGTAGAGCCTCGGCCAGGGTGAGCCTCATCTCCAGTTCGGTCAACTGGGCGCCCAGGCAGCGGTGGGAGCCGATGCCGAAGGGGAGGTAGCGCAATCGGTCGGGAGGCCGGCTGAGGAACCGTTCCGGCCGGAACCGGCCGTGGTCGGGGTAGGTCTGTTCGTGGTGATGTGCCAGGTGAATCGCCACGATGATTTCCGTGCCCGCGGGGAAATGGAAGCCCTCTGCGGTGAACGGCGTCACCACGCGCCGCGCCGCGCTGGTCGGGGTGATCGTCGGGACACGCAGGGCTTCCAGGCACACGGCGGACAGGTAGGGCAGCGACGCGATCTGGAGTGTGGAAGCGTTGTCCGGCAGCGTCCGCAGTTCGGCGGTTACGCGTGCGGCGACATCGGGGCGGTGGTGGAGCCAGTACAGGGCCATGGACATGCCGTTGCCGGCCGTCGTGGTGCCTCCGGTCAGGACGCTGACGAGTTGATCGCGTATGTCGCGGTCGGACAGTGGATGAGGTGCGGCCAGCAGCGCGGCCAGCAGCGAGTCGCCGTGGTCGGCCCCCGTGGAGCGGGCACGCGCGATCTCGGCCGACAGGAGGCGGTCCAGCGCGGTGCGATGGTGGCGGTAGTGCGCGTCGAGCTGTGCGCGTTGCCCGGGAGCTGCCGTGCGTGCGTCGTGCACGGCGTTGAGTACGCCGACGAGCGCGTCTTCCATCGCGTGATCGGTGGCTTCGGGGAGATCGGGGAAGATCAGCGCGTTCATGATGCGCGCGGTGATCCCGATGGTCATCCTGGCCAGGGGCTGCGGGGGACGTCCACGCAGGTCGTGCAGCCGCTGTGCGATCAGCCGGTGCACCGTGTCGGCCCGCCGCCGCAGTGAGGCGCCGACCAGGGGTGGTGTCACGACCTGCCGTATGCGTCGGTGCTCGGCTCCCGCCAGCTTCAGCATGCTGCGCGGGCCGATCAGGTCGTTGTACATGGTGGTGCCCAGGCCGACGAGCTCCTGGTCGTGCCGGAACAGGATGGTGCGGAATTGGCGAGGAGTGCTGAGGAAGACCCGAGGCGGCTGGTCCGGTCGATGAAGCGTGAACAGGTCGCCGTAGGAGGCCCGGAAGGCCTCCAGCATCGCGGGCTGCTGTTCCAGGCGCCACAGTTCCTCGCGATCGGGGGCCGGTCCGGGCGGTAACGATCGGGTGATGGCCATCGTGCGGGACCGCCTTGTCGTGTCGGACTCGGGGATCGGCTGGTCAGGGAGCCATAGGTGTTCCACCGGTGGTGAGAGGGGCGGCGGCGGTGTGACCGTAGCGGGCGCTGTCGTACAGAGACCAGTTGACTGTGCCGGTCATCCAGTCCTGGCAGCCGTCGATCCATCCGGACAGCGCGGGACTCGCGGTCCGGCGCACCTGCTCGGCCAGCTCGGCGAACCTGGTGATCTCGGCCTGCGTCTGGTCGGCCGCCAGCTCGACCGCTTCCTGCCACGAACGGCTCGGCTCGGCGTCCTTGAAGACCGTGACGAGGCTACGAGTCGAGGGCTCATGGACCTCGACCGGGGCGCTCAGCACATCGTTGGACCACGCGACGACGTTGACCGCGTACCGCTCCAGCCGACGCGTCCGGGGCGCGTGGAACTCCGCGGGTGTGATGGGGCCCGCGTTGGCCACATCCGCGACCGCGAAGGGGGGTTTGAGGCCCGCCGAGTAGCGGCGGAACGACGCGTACGAACGGGGGCTGATCCGGTCGGTGCACACCTGATCGAAGATCTGTGTCGTCAGCGAAAGCAGCCAGAGCCGCATCGCCGTCGCCCACCGCTCGTAATGCTCGGGCGCGGGGACCAACGCGCGCAGTCGGCGGCACAGGTCCAGCCATGCCGCCTCACCGTGCACAGGCTGCTCGCCGAGCTCGTCGAGATCGACCACGTCCAGCATCGCGGTCAACCTCCGCACCATGGCGCTCGCCTGCTCCGCGCTCTCCACACGATCGGCCGTCACGTCGTCGAACAGGAAGAACCACAGCATGAAGTCGGCGGCCCACTGGGCGAACTCCCGATCGGCACGGGGGAAACAGCGCCCGGCCAGCCATGCGAATCGATAACCCGCGTACCGGTCGCGCTCGGCGTCGTCGCGCAGCAACGCGTGCTGCTCGGACCAGTCGACCAAGGCCAGATGCATCCCCTGGACATCGGGATGAAGAGTGCTGGCCCACGGCAACTCGATCGTCGGCAGGACGACCTGGTCGAAGTCCGTGAGGTCATGTCGCATGGACCCGTCCTCCCTGTCGACGGGGGAGCGACGCACAGCTCATCCGGACGCACCCCACCAAGCTCAGGCACCTGTTCATGTTCCCACCGGCCTAGGGTTGAGGAGAGCACCCAACGGGCCAGGACCGTTCGGTTCCCGGCCATTCCTCATAGGGTGGCCGAACGCTTGGCCGCTGCCATAGGACAGGTCCTCAGACGAGCTGACGGGACAGGGGCGTTCTTCAACATGTGAGGGATGGGGTGGTCATGGACATCAGGCAGCTGGAGTACTTCCTCGCCATTGTCGATCACGGGGGTTTCCACCGGGCGGCATCGGCGCTGTACCTCTCCCAGCCCTCCCTCTCCCAGGCTGTGCAGGCGCTGGAGCGTGACTTGGGCAGCAGTCTGTTCCATCGAATCGGGCGCCGGGCCGTGCTCACCGAGGCAGGCACGGCATTGATCGAACCGGCCCGAGCGGCTGTACGCAGCCTGGAGACCGCACGCGCCAGGGTCGCGGCCGTACACGAACTTCGCCAAGGACACCTGGACATCGCCGCCATGCCGTCTCAGGCGGTGGAGCCCCTGACCACGATGATCCGTGCGTTCAGCGGACGCTACCCCGGGGTGTCGGTCAACATCCGGGCCGCCTTCACCTCGCGCGATGTCATCGACATGGTGCGCACCGGCGCGGCCGAGTTGGGGCTTCTTGCGACGTCGGAGCCGCTCACCGACAAACAAGTGATCTCGCACGGGGCCGGTGAGCAGCGTTTCGTACTGCTCACCCCGCCCGAGGGGCCCTTCCCCGCCGGGCGACCGGTCTCCTGCGAGCAACTGTCCGGGCAGCGGCTGATCGTCGGGCAGCGGGGGACAGGGATGCGCGCGTACGTCGACGGGCTGCGCGAGCGCGGCATCGACTTCACCGTCGCCGCGCAGACCGAGCACCGGGTGGCCATCCTTCCGCTGGTGCTCGCGGGGGTCGGGCTCGCCGTGGTCACCGAGTCCTGGCGCACGACAGCCGAGCGATCCGGCGCACTGGTGCTGGACATCGAGCCGACAACGGCGCTGCGGATCGCCTTGGTCAGCCGCCGCGCCGAGCAGTCGCCTGCCGCTCGCGCCTTCCTGACCTGCGCACTTGCTGCTGCTGAGGATCGATAGGGCGGTCCTATAAGGCAGATCGGCACACGGTCTTGGACGGCGGCGCGGCCTGGTTGCTGCAATCGGCACATGACCCACCACCGCATCGCACTCATCCCCGGCGACGGCATCGGAGCCGAGGTGCTGCCGCCCGCCCGGCAGGTCCTGGACGCCGTCGGCGCCCGTCGCGGCATCGGCTTCTCCTACGCCTCCTACGACTGGTCGTGCGAGCGGTACGTCCGCGAGGGCGCGATGATGCCCGAGGACGGCCTCGACCAGTTGCGCGAGAAGGACGCGATCCTGCTCGGCGCGGTCGGCTCTCCGCACGTGCCGGATCACGTCTCGCTGTGGGGGCTGCTGATCCCGATCCGCCGGGGCTTTCGCCAGTACGTCAACCTGCGACCGATCCGCGTTTTCGAGGGAGTGGACAGCCCCGTGCGCACTGCCACGGCCGATGGGGTGGACCTGGTCGTCGTACGAGAGAACGTCGAGGGCGAGTACAGCGAGATCGGCGGTCGGCTGAACCGGGGCCACCCGGAGGAACTGGCCGTGCAGGAGGCGGTGTTCACGCGCGCCGGAGTGACCCGCGTCCTCGACTACGCCTTCGCGCTGGCCGCGCGGCGTGGCAGGCGGCTCACCTCGGCCACCAAGTCCAACGGGATCGTGCACACCCTGCCGTTCTGGGACGAGCTGGTGGCCGAGCGCGCCGCCGCTCACCCGCTGGTGGTCTGGGACCAGGAGCACATCGACGCCCTGGCCGCGAAGTTCGTCCTCGACCCGGCGCGCTTCGACGTGGTCGTCGCCTCCAACCTCTTCGGTGACATCCTCAGCGACCTGGCCTCCGCCGTGGCGGGCTCCATCGGTATCGCACCGGCCGCCAACCTCAACCCGGAGCGCACCTACCCCTCGATGTTCGAGCCGGTCCACGGCTCCGCGCCCGACATCGCGGGCCGCGGCATCGCCAATCCGCTCGGCGCGATCGGGGCGGCGGCCATGATGCTCGACCACCTCGGCCACCCCGAGGCGGCCCAGGACGTCACCGACGCCATCGCCGCGGTGCTGGCCAAGACCGACGTACGCACTCCCGACCTCGGCGGCAGCGCCACGACCACCGCATTCACGGAAAAGATCCTCCAACTGCTGTGACCGAGCGCTGCGGATCCACGTTCCTCGACGAGGAGAAACGCCATGGCAGCAACCGCTTCCCCCGCCCCCGGTCCGCCTCCTGCCGCACCGCGGTCCAAGCCCTGGTACCAGCAGCTCTACCTGTGGGTCCTGACCGCGATCGGCTGCGGCATCCTGACGGGCTGGCTCCGGCCGGGCCTCGGCGTCGCCCTGGAACCCGTGGGTGTCACCTTCGTGTCCGCCATCAAGATGCTCATCACGCCGATCGTCTTCCTGACGATCGTGGCCGGCATCGGCGGAGTGGACACTCTGCGCCGCGTCGGTCGGGTCGGTCTCAAATCCCTGGTCTACTTCCAAGCCGGCACCCTGGCCGCCCTGGCCGTCGGGCTGATCGCGGTCAACCTCTTCCGGCCCGGTGCCGGAGTCCATGCCCACCCCGGCGAGCTGCACCTGAGCGGCCACGCCGCGCAATACGTCAAGGACGGCGAGGGCCAGAGCTGGTGGCACTTCCTCACCGACATCGTGCCCTCCAGCGCGGTGGGCGCCTTCGCGGAAGGCAACATCCTTCAGGTCATCTTCGTCGCCGTGCTGTTCGGCATCGCCGTCAAAGCCCTGGGACCGACGGGAGTCCCCGTCGTGGACGGCATCAACCGGCTGAGCGCCGTGGTGTTCAAGATCCTTCACTACATCATGCTGGCCGCGCCCGTCGGCGCGTTCGGCGCGATGGCCTTCACCATCGGCACATACGGCATGTCCACCCTCACCAGTCTCGGCTCGCTCGTCGGACTGTTCTACGGCACCTCCCTGTTCTTCGTCGTCGTGGTCCTCGGCGGTGTCCTGGCCCTGCTCCGGATCAACATCTTCCGATTGCTGCGCTACCTGCGCGAAGAGTTCCTCGTCGGGCTGGGCACCTCCTCCTCCGAGAGCGTGCTGCCGCGGGTGATGGTCAAGCTCGAAGGACTCGGTGTACGTCGCGACATCGTCGGATTGACGGTGCCGACCGGTTATGCGTTCAACCTTGACGGCAGTTCCATATACCTGTCCCTGGCCGCCGTCTACATCGCGCAGGCCACCGACACCCCGCTCACCATCGGCCAGCAGCTCGGCCTGCTTGCCGTCATGATCCTCACCTCCAAGGGTTCTGGAGGCGTCACCGGAGCCGGTTTCATCGCCCTGGCCGCCACCCTCTCCACCGTCGGGACCGTCCCCGCCGCCGGCATCATGCTGATCTTCGGCGTCGACAAGTTCATGTCCGAGTGCCGCGCGCTGACCAACCTGGCCGGAAACAGCGTCGCCACTCTCGTCGTCGCCCGCTGGGAACACGCCCTCGACACCGCACACGTCAACCGCGTGCTGCACACCGGCACACCGGAACCCGACCAGGACCACAAGGCTCGGTCCGCTACGAGGCGACCGTCTTCGCGGCAGCCATCAATGAATGGCTCTAACGTGCCTAGCCCTCAAAAGAGACAGACTTAGCGAGCGAAGTCCAGTCCAGGGGACGCGCGAGTGGGGGCCCGATCTTCTTCTGTGAACCCCCTCAGCTCCACCCGCCAGGACATTTCGTTCTGTGGGTCCGCTACTGACCCGAACGACCGGCCCCGGGACTTTCCCGGGGCCCTCGGCGGCGGCCGGGTGAGCCGTCGTGACGTATCCGCGCGGGGTCAGCTTTGGATGGCGGTGGGGTCCATGTAGGTGACTTCCCAGTGGTGTCCGTCGGGGTCCATGAAGGAGCGGCCGTACATGGGTCCTTGTTCCATGGTGTCGTTGGCGGGTGTGCCGCCGCTGGTGAGTGCTGTGTCGACGAGGCGGTCGACGTCTTCGCGGCTGTCGGCGCTGAGGCAGACGATGGATTCGATGGTGGTGGCGGTGTCGGCGATCTGCCGCTTGGTGAAGCCCTGGAAGAAGGGTTCGGTCAGCAGCATTGCGTAGATGGTGTCGCTGATGACGAGGCAGGCGGCGTTCTCGTCGGTGAACTGGGGGTTGAAGGAGTAGCCCAGCTTGGTGAAGAAGTCCTTGGAGCGGTCGAGGTCTTTCACCGGCAGATTGACGAAGATCATGGTGGGCATGTCGGGCTCCCTGGTGGGTGGTGTCGTTGCGTACGGGGGGTAGACCGGGGCCGGCACGAAAACTCATCGCCGATCCGGCTGCGAGCTTCCGCGATCCGCGCGGCTGATCCATGCGTTGGTGGTAGCCGCGGATCTGTGCGAAGGCGATCGAGTGGCGGCTGGGGATGTCAGTGCCCTGTGTGACCATCCAGGTGACTGAAGTCGTCTCGTCGTGAAGGGAATTGCCGCCATGGTCGCCTGGCCCGGAAGCATCCAAGCTGTCACGTTGTTCGTGGAGGATCTCGCGGTGGCGAGGGAGTTCTATCGGGATGTGTTCGAGCTCCCCGTCCACTTCGAGGACGAGAGCTCGGCCGTGTTCCGGTTCGGGGGGACCATGGTGAATCTGCTGGCGGTCGACGCTGCTCCCGAGCTGGTGGCTCCCGCCTCGGTCGCCTCCCCGGACCAGGGTGTGCGTACGCAGTTCACGCTTCAGGTCGCGGATGTGGACCAGGTGTGCCGGCGCCTGGCCGGGCGAGGCGTCGGACTGCTCAACGGACCGGTGGAGCGGCCTTGGGGAGTTCGCACGGCGAGCTTCCGCGATCCGGGCGGCCACATCTGGGAGATCGCTGCTCCCAGCGCGCCGGGCCGGGCGGGCGCGTAAGAGGACTGTGGGTGGGAGGCATCGGGCCGGAACACGCTTGTCCGAAAATCGTGAGGGGTGCGCCAACTGACGTACAGGTTAAGGACGTTCTTCGCGTTTATGGAACGGGTCGGCGCGATCCGCTGTCTTGCAGGGCGTACATCCCAAAGGGAAGGAAAGGGGAAGAAATGTACGTATCTGGCATGCGTAAGGTCGTTGCCGCAGGAGCGGTTGCGACACTTGCTGGAACGGGGATCCTGCTCGGCAGCAGTGCGGCATCGGCGGCGTCCGTGACGGCGAGCGTCGCGTCAGCCCGGCAGGCTCCCGCTCCGGCGGCCGGGCCCACGGGCAAGGTCGTCGCCAACGGTGGTCTGTGGGTGCACCAGGACGCGACCACCGCGTCCAAGCACCTCAACCTGCTGCCCAACGGCACGGTGACAGCCCTGCAGTGCAAGAAGAACAGCCAGAACGTGGACGGCAACACGCTCTGGTACAAGCTCGGCGCGGGCAAGCCCGGCTGGGTCGCCGCCCGCTATGTGCAAAACCTCGCCCCGGTGCCGTACTGCAAGTGAACTGATCCGGCGTCAAAGGGCGTCTGTCCCGGCAGGACCGGGACAGGCGCCCACGCCATCCGTCAACATTGACGACTGCTTGGACCCGGCCTGGACTCGGACCGGCATCCGGCTCCGAGCCGCTTGGACGGCGTCCCCCTTCTCCAGGGGAGGCCGTGCGCTCGGCCACGAGCAGCCCATGGCAGGCTCATGCCGCATGATCGATGAATTCGCGAAGGACAACCTGCACGGAAGACTGCGGCGGGACCGTGAGGCGCTGCTCTGGAAACTCGACGGCCTGTCCGAATACGACGCTCGCCGGCCTCTGACAGCGACCGGGACCAACCTCCTCGGCCTGGTCAAACACGTGGCCACCGTCGAGGCCAGGTACTTCGGCGAGGTCTTCGACCGCCCATCCCCGGAACCGCTGTGCCGGTGGCAGGACTCCGACGGCAGCGATCAGTGGGCAGCCGAGGACGAGACCCGCGATCAGATCATCGGGTTCTACCGGCGCACGTGGGAACACTCGGACGCGACGATCAGCGAGCTCCCCCTTGATGCCCCCGGCCACGTGCCGTGGTGGTCGGAGCCTTATCCGAACACGAACCTGTTCGCCGTCATGGTCCATGTCCTCAGCGAGTCTGTCCGGCATGCCGGACACGCCGACATCCTGCGCGAGGGGCTCGACGGCCGGACCGGGCTGCGCGCCGAGCACGAGAAGCAGATCGACGAGGAAGCCCGTGCGGCCTACTGCGCGAAGATCGAGCAGGCCGCCAGATCGGCCGCATCAGTCAAGGCGTAGGGGCTGTCCCACGTGACGTGATGTTCGAGCGGCATGATGCCGGTCGTGGGTGCGGGGTCTGCCGCGGCGTCTGGTTCCCGATGAACTCTGGGAGCCGGCCGTCCCGTTGCTGCCGTCGTTCCTAGCCCGACCGCAAGGTGGTGTGACCGCTCCGGTGACGAGCGGGCCGTGTTCACCGTGTTCACGGCAGTGGTGTTCGTGCTGACCGGCGGCTGTGCCTGGCGGCATCTGCCGCGGACGTTCGGCACGTCGCCCGCCCCACCGCGCATCGCCGCTTCACGGTATGGACCGAGGCCGGCCTGTGGCGTCGGCTGCATCGCGCGGTGGCTCGCTCACGGACTCGAAGCGCGGGGGGGCGAGCCGAAGCTCACCGCCGGCCGGCCGTTGGCCGAACCTCACCGCCGGCCGGCCGCTTCACCACATCAGGATCCCTGCGTGGTGCGATCCTTCACGGGGCAGCCTTGAGCGGCGAGTGGCGGTCCAGGACGGCCTCGACGATCCTCATGAGCGGCTCGGCCCCGTGCTCGATGCTTCTGTTCTGGGCGCTCACCTGGGCTCTCTCAAGGGCGAAGGTGATCTCCGTGGCTGCCTCGTCCGGATCGGCCAGTCCGGCGCGGGCGCACAGGTCGGCGATCCGGCGCACCTGGCCGGCTTTGTGGGCTTCGATCAGCTTGCGTGCCGGGTGGGTGCGGTCGGGCAGTTCCGCGATGGAGTTGATGAACGGGCAGCCCCGGTGGGAGATCTCGGGAAGCCCGTCGGCGATGAACCGAGCGATCCCCAGGATCTGCGCCCGGGGATCGTCGGGGTGTGAGGCCTCCGCCTGGTCGAACGCGGCGGCGTAGTCGGCCGCGACGATGCGGAGCCATTCCTCGACCAGTGCGTCCTTGGTCGCGAAATGGCGGTACAGCGCCATCTTGGTGGTCTCGGCCCGGCTGGCGATCGCCTGGACACCCACCGCCTTGATCCCCTCACGCGAGAAGAGTTCCTCCGCCGCGTCGAGGATTCGCTCCCGGGGCGGCAACTTGGCCACCCTGCTCTGCCTGCTGGCTCTCTCCATGCCCGCCATACCGCCCCTCGTCGGTCCGGTGGGGCGTTGCATCGCCATAAAGGACCTCGCAGTCGCGATGGCGGGCAAGCGGGTGGAGTCGGGCAGCCGTATCGCCGCGGGAAACGTCGCCGGGGCCGACTCATCGCTCATGGCGCGCTTCCGCCGCGCCGGGCTGGTCACGCTCGGACGCACGGCGACCCCGGAGTTCGCGTACAGCACCACCACGGAAGGCGTCCTGTACGGCGCCACCCGTAATCCCTGGGACCCGACCCGCACTCCTGGCGGCTCCAGCGGCGGCTCGGGAGCCGCCGTCGCCGCGGGCATCGTCCCGATCGCGCATGCCACCGACGCGGCCGGCTCCATCCGTGTCCCCGCCGCCAGCAACGGTCTGTTCGGACTGAAGCCGACCCGTGGCCGGGTGTCCATGGGCCCCGACGCGGACGAGGTCTTCAACGGGCTCGCCGTCCACGGTGTCCTCAGCCGCTCGGTACGCGACAGCGCCACGCTGCTGGACCTCGTCCAGGGCCCCGAGACAGGCGACCCCTATGCCGCCCAGCAGCCGGAGCGGCCCTACGCGCAGGAGACCCACCGCTCCCCGGGCAGGCTGAGGATCGGCGTCCTCACGCGGCCATGGGGCGCTCGGGCTGTCGACGCCACGATCGTCGATGCCGCACTCCGCTCCGCGGTCCTCGCCGAGTCCCTGGGGCACCGGGTCGAAGAGGTCCAGGTCGGCCTGGGCATCGACTGGCAGGAGTTCATCCTGGCCAATGCCCGCCTGTGGAGCACCAATCTGGTGACGTGGATCGACGCCTTCGCCGCGGCCTTCGAGCGGCCCGTCGACGCCACCACCGTCGAACCCGAGATGCTGGCCAGTTACGCCTACGGACAGCAGGTCAGCGGGGCCGAGTTCGTCCACGCCCTCGCGATGCGCAACAGCGTCGCGCGCGCGATCGGCCAGTACTTCGCCGAGTACGACTTGCTGCTCACCCCGACGCTGCCCGAACTGCCCATCCTCCTCGGCACGTACGCCGAGGGCGCCGAAGGCGCCGACGGTCTCGGCTGGCTCAGGCAACTCTTCCACCGCTCGCCCTTCACCGCCGCGTTCAACGTCGCGGGCACCCCCGCCATGTCCGTCCCCCTGGAGACCGACCCCGCCACGGGGCTCCCCATCGGCATCCAGTTCGCCGCGGGATACGGACGCGAGGACGTCCTCTTCCGCGTCGCCGGTCAGCTGGAGCAGGCCGCTCCCTGGGCGCACCGGACCCCTGTCGTGTGGGCGGGCCGTCACGACAACACCTGACCGCCCGCCTGCCCCGGCACGACGACGGGCCCCGGGCCGAAGACCGACCGTGTCATCCCGATCGCCCTGCTCACCCCGCACGACTGACCCGACCAACCGCGCGACAACGACGGGGTCTTTGGCGGGCAGAACGGCCGTGTCCGGATCGACCCAACGGAATGTCACCTTCCCACTCGGGGTGGACCCGGTGCGCCTCCGGGATGTCAGGAACAGGTGGTCAGGAGGATGGAGACCACAGTGCAGTCGGCCGTGTCACTGTCGTTGGCGGCGTTGGGGTCGGTGGGCGTGGACGCGGTGCGTGCGCCGGTCACCGACACGCGGCCCAGCGAGAGCAGATGCAGGGGGATGTCGAAGGACTTGGTCGCGCCGGCACCGCTGGCTATCGCCTCGTAAGTGCAGGTGACGGTTCCCGGGCTGCTGGTGCATCCGGCGGACAGGCCGGTCGCGGTCGTTCCTCGGGGCAGGGACGCGGTGATCGTGGCCGAGGCGGCTGCGTCCGGGCCGGTGTTGTCGGCCGTCAGGTTGTAGCGGAGGTAGGGCACCAGGATGCCCAGGCGCGGCTGGGCTGTGACGTGCACAGCGATGTCCGCGACGGCCGGGGCGTACGTGATGTTCACCGAGCCGTCGCCCGAGCGCACACCGCTGTGGAAGACCGTGCCGGCCGGACCGTACCCGCTGCCTCCGCCGCCGCCCGCTGAGCCGACGGTGCCGGAGGGGCTGCTCATGATGCCGCCGCCTCCTCCGCCACCGAACCAGCCCCCGCCGCCGCCTCCTCCACCTGCACCGCTGGCGCCGGCGCCGCCCGTGCCTGCGAGGCCCAAGGCTCCGCCTGCCGCGGTTCCGGCGCCGTTCGCGCCGAGCCCACCGGCCCCGCCGGCACTGGCGGTTCCCGCCCCGCCACCTTGTGCCCCGTCGCTCCCGTTGGCGCCGGCGGTACCGCTGATGCCGCCCCCGCTGCCGCCGGCCCCACTGACGGCGCTGCCGATCCAGTTGCCTCCGCCTCCGCCACCACCGGCCACCAACAGCCTCTCGCTCAGGCCGTTGCCGCCCTGGCGTACGTCTGAGGCGCCTCCTCCGGCGCCGCCGTCGACGGTGCGGTCACCGCCCGCACCTGCGGCGCCCGAGCCGCCGAAGCCGCCCGAGCCACCGACGTTGATCTGCAGAACCTGCCCCGGCGTGACAGCGAGCTGGCCCTGGGCCTCCCCGCCGAGTCCGCCCGTACTGCCGCCCTCGGGCCCGTTCTGGCCCTGGGCCCCGAAGGCGTCCACGCTGATCGCGTACACGTTGGCGGGCACGGTGAAGGACTGGGCGCTGCCGGTGTAGGAGAAGGTGACCGTCGTCGTCGCGGCCAGCGCCGGGGGCGATAGTGCGATCAGCCCGGCGCCGGCGAGCGCGAGCGCCATCGTGCCGGGCACAGCCAGTGTGGTCAGCCGCCTGGTCAGGCCGCCCCGGCGCGGCCGCGCTGTCGACGATCTGCTCTCGCCGACGCACGGAGTTCTGTGTGACATGGGGAAGGTCCCCTTTCATGAGGGCTGCGACCTTGCCCCGGCGGCCCCCCTCGGACCGGCTGGACGCGGCAGGCCGCCATGGCCCACCGCCCGCTCCTGCCCCAAGCATGAACGGACGCCGGCCCGGTGTTCCGTCCTCATCCGTGCTCCGCCCGTGGTCTTTCGGCCACGGCCCGCGCGGAGACGCTCAGGTGAGTCCGCTGCATACCGTTCACAGATCAACGAGCATGCCGCCCCGGAACCCGGGCCGAAAGGAGTCAACAGGCCACAGTCCTGGCCGACTGGCCCACGCCGCGCGCCCTGGCTCCCACGCCACAGGCAGCCGACCCCGCTCAGTTGCCGGGAGTCTCGCGAAATGCCCTGGCCGAAATGCGCTCCCGGGCACCCGGGCAGCGCCTCAGCAACCACCTAGCAGCGGATGCCGTACGGATGTGGACGCCTTCCCGCTGGTCCGCCCTCCATCGCCCGCGGACCGAGCGAGCGGAGTACGGCAAGCCAGCACCGCCCGGACCGCTTGGGACCGGCGGAGGCGTGGGCGACGCGCAACCGGGAGTGCCGAGGGCCCCGCCCTTGGTGCGGGCGCCTATGGGCCCCAAAAGGTGTGGTGCGCGGGGCCGACGGAACCATGTAACGTCTTGGTCATGTTCTTCCAGACGCCGATTTACGAGTGAGCGCGTGACGGGCCCCTGCTGACGTCCTGCGACGTCGCCGCGCCCGCCCCCACCGATGAATCCGTAGATCACTTCACATCATTACCGGGAGAACCCATGACCGTGAGCAAGAACATCAACAACCCCGTGGGCCAGGGCGGCGGCCAGCGCAAGAAGCTGTCCCGCGCCGAACGCCAGAACAACGGCCCGCACCGTAACCTCGACCGCCGGAGTGCCGCCGAACAGAAGGCGGAGCTGGTGCGCAAGATGCGCGAGAAGGCAGGCGCAGCCGAGGGCGACGGGCAGACGGGCGCCGACACCGCACAGAGCTGACGCACCGCCGCCGCAGGGCGGCATCGAATCTCGTATCCTCCGCCAGCTCGAAGGGGCTGCACCGCTCAGCGGTGCAGCCCCTTTGGCGTTCACAGTCTCAACGACCTGCCTCCGGGGGCTGCGCCTGGTCCTTCGCGTCCTGCATCGCCACCCGCTGGGGGACGCCGAGAATGAGCAGCACCGTGGCCGCCGTATGGCGGGCACCGTGGAACCGACCGTCCCGCAGCCTGGCATCGGCAAGCAGCCGCTTCCACGTGCCGTAGTCGGTGCTCGGTACCAGCGGAGCACCGAGCCACGGCCTCGACCGCCGCCGTTGGCCCGCTTCGATCCGACGGAAAAGGCCTGGGCCGAGACTTACTCCGGATCCTCGCGCAGCTTGCTGCCGGAGGTGGACGGTGTCTGGTTGCCTGACTTCGGCGGCCACTCGTAAGCGGGGAGCCTTCGGTGCAGGGCGCGTCCGGTCCCCCCTTGCTTGACCTCGTACGTGGCGGCTCGGATCGTGCCGAAGGAGACCTCGCTGTCCCGCATCACGTCCACCCCCTCCACCCGGAAGGCGATCCATCCCGCTCCGGGCATAGGCCCTGACACCCAAGGGGTGACGACGCTGCGAACATTGGTCTCACCCGCCACGATGGTGCCCCGGTGCTTGTCCGGGTCGGTGATCTTCACTCCCGTGTCGGTGAAGGCAAGGCGGCTCTTCGTACCGTTGGGCCCCTCGACCCACTGCGCGGTCACGCTGTTCAGGGCCGCCGTGTGGGCCGAAACGGTACCCAACTGCTGGCTGCCGTCCTTGTGGACGGTGGTCCCGGACTTGGGGAACTCGATCCAGCCGTTACCGGCCGCGTGGTCGCCGACCCATTTGGTGTTGACGCCGTTGACGTCCGTGCGGTCAGCGGTGACGACGCCGAGGTCCGGGTTCGGGCCGTGGTAGACGTGGATGCCCGTGTCCGGGAAGTCGATCCAGCCGGAAGCGGCGGTCTGTCCCTTGACCTTGTCGGCCTTCACGTCGTGCACGTCGACAGTCCGGGCCTTGACCGTTCCCAGGACATGCTTGGGGTCGTCGGTCTCGACCTTCACGCCGTCCGTGGTGAAGGTGACCCGGCCCCTGTCCGTCGTCCCCTCGACCCACGGTGTGCGCGTGCCGCTCTCGAACTCGGGGATGCGGGCATGGACGGTGGTGGTGAGGAAGTACCCCTCCTGCACTTGCCCGCTGTTGTCGGCGGTCCCGGCCACGAGGGTGTACGTGGAGCCCCGCTTCAAGGGGCGGGTAGGCGTGTGGCTGTGGGGCCCGTACGGCACTGGAGTGGGCCGCACGGGCGGGTTGACGGGTTCCAAGGGCCCCCCGTCCGGATAGCGGATCCAGTACTTCAGGCTGTCCGGGCCGTCCCAGCGCAGGACGACGTTCTTGTCGGCTCCCACCAGGGACTCGTCCGCGCGGAAGTTCTGCGGGACCTGCGGCGTCTGCTTCACCACTGCGAGAGCGGTGCAAGAAGGATTCGTGCCCAGAGGCCCCCTGCCGGCGATCTCATGGATCACCAGGAGGGCCAGGCCCGCATGCTCGGAAACAGGGATGTTCTCCAGCTTCAGGACCAAGTACTCCTGTGCGGGCAACGTCATCAGCTGCTTCGAGCGGCGACTGAGCCGGAAACGGTTCCCGCTGTGCCGAGTGAACTCCGGGTCCTCCTCACCGGGCGGTGTCGCGTAGGGCTGGGTGAGACGCGGTTTGATCGCTGCGACCTTGTCCGTCAGCGCATCGCTGTCGTTGCCGGTCGGTATCACCACATCGATGTGCCGTACGCGTATGTCGATCAGGTGCGTATTGGAGATGACCACGTGCACCGCCCCGACGGACGGCGCCCCGGGGCGCGAGGCTTGAAGCGACGTCGGATCCGTGACGATCTGGTAGTGCAGCTCGGAGGGCACGGTAATGACTCCCTACCTTGGCTTCACACGACGCGGGCAGAAGACGCGCAGCGGACGCGGGGTATTGCTGCCGCCCCGCCCAGATCCTTCGAAGCCGCGCGCCCCGCCCGGGGACAAGTGCCAACAGACCTATCGACAGTAAGCAGCCCCGCCCGTCCGAACCCGGCGGTCCACTGGCTCTGGCTCGAATCGATCCCTGCCTGACCAGAACCCACACCGCGGAGGAAGCTGCCCCGCCCACGGCGGCCGGGGCCAGCCCCGAAAGGGCGCCGGCAACAGCACCCGCTGTACAGCAGCACAGTGCGGCGACCAAGCCGTCCAGCAGCTCCCACCACAGTTCTGGTTGCATTCACCGCTGTTCAGGGCCGTTCAGGATGCGGCCAACGAATCGCATCGCCGCAGGTCGGGACCCGTAGAGGCATCCCGGACGGCCCCGACCGCTCAGCGGCGGTCGGGGCCATCGTGTGCTCTGGTCGCAGCTTTGGTTGCATTGGTCCGGCGCCGTTCGGAGCCCGCGACCACCCGCAACTGGAAGCCGCTCGGCCGCGGTTTTCGTGCCGGCTGCACAGCAGTGGCTGGAAGAACGGCCCGGGGGGCGTTCCACCCGCTCGGCGGCCGGGGTCAGAGCTGCGGCGAACCGCTCCCCGCGAGCACCTCGGGCCGCAGCAGCCCCCGCAGCCGCTCGGCCGGCAAAAGGCCCTTCTCCAACACGAGTTCGGCGACGCCGCGCCCGCTGGCGAGGGCCTCCTTGGCAATGCCGGTGGCCGCCTCGTAGCCGATGTAGGGGTTGAGGGCGGTGACCAGGCCGATGGAGTTCTCCACGGCGGCCCGCAGTTCCGCCTCGTTCGCCGTGATCCCGGCGACGCACCGCTCGGCGAGGGTCAGGCAGGCGCGCTCCAGGTGCATGATGCTCTTGGAGAGGGAGTGCAGGATGACCGGCTCGAAGGCGTTCAGCTGGAGCTGCCCGGCCTCCGCGGCCATGGTGATGGTGACGTCGTTGCCGATCACCTCGAAGGCGACCTGGTTGACCACCTCGGGGATCACCGGGTTGACCTTGCCGGGCATGATGCTCGAACCGGCCTGCACCGGCGGCAGGTTGATCTCGTTCAAACCGGCGCGCGGCCCGGACGACAGCAGCCTGAGGTCGTTGCAGCTCTTGGACAGCTTGACGGCGACCCGCTTGAGCACGCCGGACATCTGCACGAAGGCACCGCAGTCCTGAGTGGCCTCGACCAGGTTGGCGGCCGTCACCAGCGGAAGGCCGGTGATCTCGGTCAGGTGGCGGCGCGCCGACTCGGCGTATCCGGCCGGGGCGTTGAGGCCCGTACCGATCGCCGTGGCGCCGAGGTTGATCTCCTGGACCAGCTCGACGGCCTCCGCGAGCCGGCTGCGGTCCTCGTCGATCATGACCGCGTACGCCGAGAACTCCTGCCCCAGTGTCATCGGCACCGCGTCCTGGAGCTGGGTGCGGCCCATCTTCAGGACGTCGCGGAACTCGACGGCCTTGCGGGCGAAGGCGTCCTGGAGCACGGCCATCGCCTTGAGCAGACCGCGCACGGCGAAGACCGTGGCGATCTTGACGGCGGTCGGGTAGACGTCGTTGGTGGACTGGCCGAGGTTGACGTCCTCGTTCGGGTGCAGGTGCTCGTACTCGCCCCTGGCGTGGCCGAGCAGCTCCAGCGCTCGGTTGGCGACGACCTCGTTGGCGTTCATGTTCGTCGAGGTACCGGCACCGCCCTGGATGACGTCGACGACGAACTGGTCGTGCAGCTTGCCGTCGCGGATCTCGCGGCATGCCTCGACGATGGCGGCGGCCTTCTTCGGCTCCAGCAGGCCGAGTTCCTCGTTGGCGAGGGCGGCGGCCTCCTTGACGGCGGCGAGGGCGTCGATCAGGTGCGGGTACGCGGAGATCGGCGTCCCCGAGATGGCGAAGTTCTCCTTGGCGCGCAGGGTGTGTATGCCCCAGTACGCCTCGGCGGGTACGTCGCGGTAGCCGAGCAGGTCGTGTTCGCTGCGGTGGGCTGCGGAGGTCATTGCTGTGTGGGCCTCTTTCGGAGGTGGACGATTCGCTCGGTCAGGCTTGCGTGGGGGAGAGCGGGTCGAGCGCATGGACCGGCCGGACGCTGCCGACCGGCTTGCCGCCGCCGAGCAGCGGTTCACCCGCGAACTCGGCGAGAGCCGCCCGGTCGATGCCGGCGCGGGCGAGGACCGCGGCAACGACCGGTATACGCGCCCGGTTCGCCCCGTCGGAGATCTTCACGGCGACGGCCCGGCCGTCCGGCAGGGCGGCGACCTGGACACCCTCGAAGCCGTCCTTGGTGAGGAGCCCGGGCACGGCGCGCATCAGCGCGGCGACGTCGCGCCCCGAGCCCGAGGCCATCTCGGCGTGCTCGCGCATCGCGTCGGCCACCCGGGCCTCCGGGGTGCCGGCCGGCGAGGTGGTGATCCGGGCCGCGGCACGCGCGAGCCCGTGCAGCGAGACGGTGAACAGGGGCGCGCCGCAGCCGTCGACGGTCACCTGGGCGATCGCCTGTCCTGTGAGGTCCTCGACGGTCTCGGCGATGGCCCGTTGGAGGGGATGGGCGGGGTCGAGATAGTCCTCCAGCGACCAGCCGTTGAGCTCGCAGGTGTACAGCATGGCCGCGTGCTTGCCGGAGCAGTTCTGCGCGAGCCGGGACGGCAGGCGCCCCTCGCGCACCCAGGTGTCGCGCACAACCGGGTCGTACGGAAGGTCCGGGACGTTGCGCAGGTCGTCCTCACCGACCCCGGCCAGCTCCAGGATGCGACGGGTGCCGACGAGGTGCGGTGCCTCGCCGGAGTGGCTGGCCGCGGTCAGCGACAGTAGCTCCCCGTCGAGCGGCAGCCCCGCCCGCACCATCGCCACCGCCTGCAGCGGCTTGAGCGCCGAGCGCGGGTAGAAGGCGGCCTCGATGTCACCGAGTTGGAGATCCACGGCGGAGTCGGCGCCGAGGAGGACGACCGAGCCGTAGTGGACGCCTTCGACGACTCCACCGCGGATGAGGTGGGCGACCGGGGCGTGGCGGGGCTCCCGAATCACAGGAGCCTGAGCCTGAGCCACCGGACTTCCGTACAGCACTGCGTGGTTCACACATTCACCTTGGAGGACTTCGTACGGGCGACCCGCCCGCGTACGCCGTACCAGCCGGCCACCAGGGCGGCCACGATCAGCGGCACGCACAGCACGGTGGTGCGGCTGGCGCCGCCGTCGGCGTACATCAGGACGAACACGGAGAGGAGGAAGCCGAGCGTGACGATCTCGGTCCACGGGGAGCCGGGCAGCCGGTAGCTCGGCCGGGACAGTTCGCCCGTCTGCGTCTTCCGCCAGAACAGCAGGTGGCAGAGCATGATCATGCCCCAGGTGGACAGGATGCCGATCGCCGCGAAGTTGAGCACGATCTCGAACGCGTCCGCCGGGACGACGAAGTTGAGGCCCACACCGAGGACGCAGATGCCGCTGGTGAGCAGGATGCCGCCGTAGGGGACCTGGGTGCGGCTCATCACGCCGGTGAACTTCGGTGCCGAGCCGGACATCGCCATCGAGCGCAGGATGCGCCCGGTGGAGTACAGGCCGGAGTTGAGCGAGGACATGGCCGCGGTGAGCACGACGAGGTTCATCACGGCGCCGGCCGCCGGGACGCCGATGTGGGAGAGGACCGTCACGAAGGGGCTCTGGCCTGCGGAGTACCTGTTCCAGGGCAGCAGCATCGACAGCAGGACGACCGAGCCGACGTAGAACAGGCCGACGCGCCACATGATCGAGTTGATCGCCTTCGGCAGGATCTTCTCGGGGTTCTCGGTCTCGCCCGCCGCGACGCCGACCAACTCGACGGAGGCGTAGGCGAAGACGACACCCTGGATGATCAGCAGCATCGGCAGCACGCCGTTGGGGAAGACACCGCCGTGGTCGGTGATCAGCGAAGGGCCGGGGGTGGCGCCGTCGACCGGGTGCCGGGTGACCAGCAGGAAGATGGCGATCGCCATGAAGATCACGAGGGCGCTGACCTTGATGATGGCGAACCAGAACTCCATCTCGCCGAAGATCTTCACCGAGATGAGGTTCACGGTGAGGACCACGGCCAGGGCGACGAGCGCGATCACCCACTGCGGGATGTCGGAGAACAGACCCCAGTAGTGGGTGTAGGTAGCCACGGCGGTGATGTCGGCGATGCCAGTGGTCACCCAGTTGAGAAAGTACATCCAGCCCGCTGTGTAGGCGCCCTTCTCACCGAGGAACTCCCGGGCGTACGAGACGAACGCGCCGGATGAGGGCCGGTACAGGACGAGTTCACCGAGCGCACGGACTACGAGGAAGGCGAAGACGCCGCAGACCGCGTACGCGATGAAGAGGGAGGGGCCGGCGTCGGCGAGGCGGCCGCCCGCGCCGAGGAACAGGCCGGTGCCGATGGCGCCGCCGATGGCGATCATGTTGACGTGCCGGGACTTGAGGGACTTGCTGTAGCCCGCGTCACCGGCGTCGATGTGACCGGACGGGGTGCGTATGTCCGCTTGATCGGACTCTTCCTGCAGGGACTGCTCGCTCACGCCTCGGGTCCGCCTTCCGTGGGGATGTCCGTGCGCGGGGGGCGCACGATGTCGGTGAGGGTCGTCTCGACGCGGTCGAGGTGGTGGGCCATGGCCTCCACCGCGTCGTCTTGGGAACCGTCCACCAGCGCCTCGACGATCGCCCGGTGCTCACGGTTGGACTGCTCGCGCCGACCGCCCAGCTCGTTGAGGAAGGCCGACTGACGGGCCAGCGCGTCCCGGATCTCCTCGATGATCCGGCGGAACACCGGGTTCTGGGCGGCCTCGGCCACGGCCAGGTGGAAGAGCGTGTCCATCGCGACCCACGCGGTGGTGTCGGTCTCCCGCTCCATCCGGTCCAGGAGGTGGGCCAGGTGATCGAGATTCTCCGGAGTGCGGCGCAGCGCCGCATAGCCGGCGACCGGGATCTCGACGTGTCGGCGCACCTCCAGCAGGTCGCTGGCCGCGTAGTCGCCGAAGGTGGGGTCCTCGATGGTGCTGGCGACGACGAACGTGCCCTTCCCCGTCTTGGAGACGGTCAGCCCCATGGTCTGCAGAGCCCGCAGGGCCTCGCGCAGCACGGGGCGGCTGACCTCCAGGGTGCGGCAGAGCTCCGCCTCGGAGGGGAGCTTGTCACCGATCACGTAGTCGCCGCGCTCGATGGCGCGACGAAGGTGGGTGAGGACCGCTTCCATGGCGCTGACACGCCGCAATCCCGTACCACCTGTCTGGCTGTCTGACAGGTTCACGGCAGTGATACTCCGGGTAATGGGACGTGACTGTCAAGGGGGCGGAAGCGGAAGCAGTCCCACTGAATCCAGCTGACCGCTGGCCTGGCCGGCGCGTGGGCTTGGCCCGTGACCGAGTCGCCGATGCCGTCACCCGACCGGGGGGCACGCCAGGATCGCTACGAAGCCGCGCCACGGGACTCCATCCACGCTCGGGACGCGCAGGTTTCTCGACGGCCGTTCCGAGTCCGAGCGTCGGCCCCGGTCATGGATTCGGTCTCAGTTCTGGTCTCGTTCATCGCCGTTCAGGCTGGTCCAGATGCCTCCCCAGCGACCAGCTGGCGTATGCCGCCCCTGGCCCTGCTGGAACGAGACGCAGGGCACCCACCGGCCGTCGGGACGTCACTGTCGACCATGGCCGACGTCACACCACCGCAGGGTCAAGAGCCCGACAAGAAGTTGCGCGATCACGCAAGGAAGGGGCTATCCTTCTGGAGGTTTGAAGAAGGCACCTCGTTCGGTGAGGCGTCTGCGCGGACACAGGCCACTGACCCCACGACGTCGAGAGACGCCCAGGGTCAGGACAGGTCTCCCCGACTTAAGGGGTGACCCCAAGTGGCTTCCTCTGTAGGGGGATTACGCCGTGCAGTGCCAAAGCTCTGACGAGTTGGGGTGAACCCGCCATCGGGGCGGGTCCGCTCCTTGCCGTGTCGTTCGGCGCCCGCGTGCGCCCCGGCCGGGAGGAGGCGAGGGAAAGTCATGGATTGCAGTTGTAGTAGTCCGGGCCACAGTCGGCCCCGTATCCGTATGACGTTGTTGACCTCGCTCGTCCTCGGCACGCGGTAACCACACTCACCCCACGCAGGCACCCGGTTCGCCCGGTACCCGTACGGCCCATGGCCGTCCCGGGTCCCCGGGCTGGTCCGGCGCGCCCGCGCGGAGTGTCCGCGTGCCCCCAATTCCTCCCCCTGCCCGGGGAGTTGGGAGGCTCATTCATGACCACCGCACCCACCACCCCGAAGGTTCCGGCCCCGCGCTCGGCGGTCCTGGACGACGCCCACCTCGGTGACATCCGGGGCGCGCTCGGCACCATCAAGCAGCACGACAGCGGCGAACGCCGCACCCTGTCGGCCAAGTTGAAGACCCTGCTCGCGATAGTCGGGCCCGGCCTGATCGTGATGGTCGGCGACAACGACGCCGGAGCGTTCGCCACGTACGGGCAGGCCGGGCAGAACTACGGCACGCAGCTGCTGTGGACGCTCCTCCTGCTCATTCCCGTCCTGTACGTCAACCAGGAGATGGTGCTGCGTCTGGGCGCGGTCACCGGGGTCGGGCACGCCCGCCTCATCCTGGAGCGGTTCGGGAAGTTCTGGGGGGCGTTCTCCGTCATCGACCTGTTCCTGCTCAATGCCCTGACCCTGGTCACGGAGTTCATCGGGATCACCATGGCCGCCGGCTACCTCGGCCTGCCCAAGACCGGGTCGGTGATCCTGGCCGCCGCGATCATCATCGCCTCCGCGTTCACCGGCTCCTTCCGCCGCTTCGAGCGCGTCGCGATCGCCCTGTGCGCCGCCTCGCTGCTGCTTGTACCGCTGTACTTCATGATCCACCCGAAGTCGTCGCAGATGGCCCACGACTTCGTCGTCCCGGTCATCCCCGGTGGTAACGGCGAGCTGGCCACCGTGATGCTCCTGATCATCGGCATCGTCGGCACGACCGTCGCACCCTGGCAGCTGTTCTTCCAGCAGTCCTACGTCATCGACAAGCGCATCACCCCCCGGTTCATGAAGTACGAGAAGGCCGACCTGTGGATCGGCATCGCCATCGTCATCATCGGCGCGGCCGCCATGATGGGCCTGGTCGCCGCCGCGTTCGCGGGGACCGACGGGGTCGGGAACTTCGACGACACCGCGGGCCTGATCACCGGGATCGAGGCCAAGGCCGGCAAGGTCGCAGGCGTCCTCTTCGCCATCGCCCTGCTCGATGCCTCGATCATCGGCGCCTTCGCGGTGTCGCTGTCCACCGCGTACGCGATCGGCGACGTCTTCGGCATGAAGCACTCGCTGCACCGGGGCGTGCAGGGCGCCAAGGGCTTCTACGCCGTCTACGCCGGACTCGTGACTGCCGCCGCAGCCATCGTCCTCATCCCCGGCTCACCGCTGGGCCTGCTCACCCAGGGCGTGCAGACCCTCGCCGGAGTACTGCTGCCCTCAGCGTCGGTGTTCCTGCTGCTGCTGTGCAACGACAAGCAGGTGCTGGGGCCATGGGTGAACGGGCCCAAGACCAACGCGTTCACCGCGGCCGTCGTCGGGGTGCTGGTCTCCCTGTCGGTGATCCTGACCGCCTCGGTCCTGTTCCCGGACATCTCCTCGAACGCGATCCTCGACATCATGGCCGGCTGCGGTATCGCCGGGGTTCTGGCCGCCGGGTACTCCTTCACACGGCGGCGCACCGCCACCAAGGAGGACCCCATCGACCGCACCGGCCGGGAGAACTGGCGGATGCCCCCACTGCAGACGCTGGCCAAGCCGACCATGTCCACCGCCCGCAAGATCGGCATGGGCGCCCTGCGCACCTACCTCCTGATCGCGATGGTGCTGGTCGTCATCAAAATCGTCCAGGTTGCCCTCGGCCACTGAAATCGCTCCGGTCCCGGGTGGGTTGACCGCCACCTGGGCCCCACTCGCCGAACGGAGGTCCGTTCGTCATGCTCGCCGCACTCGACCACGTCCAGCACGCCGCCCCGGCCGGTTCCGAGGACGTCCTGCGCAGCTTCTACCTCACCGCACTGCAGATGATGGAGATCCCCAGACCCGCAGGGGTGGCCCGCCGCGGCGGCTGCTGGTTCGCCGCCGCCGACGGCGGCCACCTGGAGATCCACGTCGGGGTCGAGGACGGGTTCCGCCCGCCCCGCCGGGCCCACCCGGCCATCCGGGTGACCGGACTCGACGCCTTGGCCGCCCGGCTGGAATCCCACGGCGCGCCGGTGGTGTGGAACGCCAGCCTGCCGACCTGCCGCCGCTTCTACACCCAGGATCCGGTCGGTAACCGCCTCGAATCCCTCGAACCGCTGCCGTAACCGGGGGCGGTGGCGACCCCACGTCGTGTTCCACCCGGTCCGGGCCCTGGCAGTCCGGACAGGCCCTAGCCGCCGCCGTGCCCTGGCGGCGGTGTCTCCCGGGAGCCCGGAGGTTTGCGATGTCCCGCTCCACCCTCACCGTGCTGCGGCTGATCCTGGCCGACGAGACCGAACGCCCATACCTGCTCGACGAACCTGTGCCGTCCGCTCGTACGGCAGACACCGACCCTGTCCACGATCCCCGGGTCCACCTCGCCTACCTGCTGGCCCAGCAGGGCCACGACGCCGACTGGCTGGCCCGCTTCACCGGGCTGCCCCCGGTCGCCGCACGCGAGATCACGGCCGCCGCACGACGCCGCTGACCCGCTCTCAGCCACCCGTACTCGCCGCACCTTGCCGTTCACGGAGGTGACTTCCATGTCCGCACTCATCAACCACCCCATCCGGTACACCGGCACTGCCGCCCGGCCCTTCGCCCAGGGCCTGCTCGCCCTCTTCACCCGCGTCCTGCGGCGCCTGGCCGCCAGCCCGCTCGACCAGAGCGTGCTGCGCGCGGCCGCCCCCCACACCCCGCCACCGCAGCGGGCCTGGGCTTCCGCCCCCGCACGGCCGCACGCCCACTGGCGCACCGTCACCGCCCCCGACGGGCACCGCCACCTCGAATCCCACTGGCACCACGGCAACTGACCCGCCGACTTCGCGTCTGCGACGTCGCTTTGGAGGACTCCTTGCCATGCTGGCAACCCTGGACCACGTCCGGCTGACCGCCCTGGCCGGCTGCGAGCCATTGCTGCGCTCCTTCTACGCCGACCTGCTCGGCATGCGGGAGGTCACCGGCCCGCACATGCTCGCGGTGCGGGGCGGCTGCTGGTTCACCGGCGAACACGGCGGCGCCCAGCTCCACCTCGGCGCCGAAAGCCCCTACCACCCCGGCACCCGCACTCACCCCAGCCTGCGCGTGACGGACATCGACGCGCTCGCCGACCGGCTGCGCACCCACCGCGCACCCATCGTCTGGGACGGCCAACTCCCGGGCCACCGCCGGTTCTTCACCCTCGACCCGGCCGGCAACCGCCTCGAATTCCTCCAGCCCACGTGCTGACCATTCCACCATCGGCACCCCCTGAAGAACCCGCCATCGTCCCTTCCGGAGCGGACATGCCTCTGACCTACCGCCGCGCCCACCACTTGCACCCCGACTACCAAAACGGCACCAGCCCGCAGCCGCCGCACGCGCCCCAGCCCGCCCCGGGACTCGTCGTCGACCGCGACCGGCGCACGGTCACCGTCAGCGGCCGGCCACTGGACCTGCCCTACCTGCAGTTCGAGCTGCTGGCCCACCTGCTCGCGCATCCGCACCGAGTGCACACCCGCGGCCAGCTGATGAACACCGTCTGGGACAAGCCCCCGATCGGCGACCTGCGCACCGTCGACGTCCACATCGCGAGACTGCGCCGCGCCCTCGGCCCGGCCCACGCCGCCGCGATCACCACCGTGCGCCGGGTCGGCTACACCTACGTGCCCGAACTGGCCGGGCCCAGGGCCTCGTGATCGTCGTTCTCGCGGGCGTCGGTGAGGCGCCGCACGTCTGCCAGCAGACGCCGCACGCCTGCCGGGCCCATGCGGTAGTAGATGCGGGTGCCCTCCCGGCGCGGCGGCACGAGGCCCAGCGTGCGCAGCTGGGCCAAGTGCTGGGAGACCGCGGCGACACGGACCCCGAGCGGGTCTGCGAGCGTGCTCGCGGCCAGCTCCTGGCGGCTGAGCGGGGCCATCCCCGGCTCTCCTGTCACACCACCCCTTGCTCTTTATTGCGTAACCGTGCAAGTGTTGGGGTGTGCCGGTCGTCGACCTGCACGGACGGTTCCAGGGCCGCCGCACTGCGGCCTTGGCACCGCACCTCCCGCACCGGCCGCCAGGCCCACCGTGCCCGGCAGAGGAAGGGGGCGAGCAGCCATGGACGCCAGCAGTCCCGGCCACCATCGGCCACATTCCGTCCCGCTCCCGGGTACCCGGCCTCGTACGCCTTAGCGGCGTCCGCACGGCCCGGCCACCGTGCCCCGGGAGCAGTCCCGACTCCGTCCGCGCCGTGCCCCAGCGGCGGCGGGTTTCGAGGAGGTGCCCCGTGCACACCCTGACCACCACTGAATTCCTGCTGCGTCTGGCCACCGGTCTGGGCTGCGGTGCTTTGATCGGCATCGAGCGCCAGTGGCGTGCCCGGATGGCCGGGCTGCGCACCAACACCCTGGTGGCGCTGGGCGCCACCGCCTTCGTCCTCTACAGCGAGGCCGTCACCGACGCGGGCAGCCCCACCCGGGTCGCCTCCTATGTCGTCTCCGGCATCGGCTTCCTCGGCGCCGGCGTCATCATGCGTGACGGCGGCGGCATCAGCGGCCTCAACACCGCGGCCACCTTGTGGTGCTCGGCCGCCGTGGGTGTCATGGCCGCCTCCGGCCACCTCGCCTTCGCCCTGATCCTCGCCGTGGTCGTCCTGGCGGTACACGTCCTGCTGCGCCCGGCCGGACGCCTCCTCGACCACGCCCCCGCCGGCGGCACCGACCAGGACACCCACCTCCCCGCCACCGTGCACATCGAGTGCGACCGCAGCGAGGAAACCCACATACGCGCCCTGCTCCTGCAGGCGCTGACCGCCTCCGGGCTGCCCACCACCGGCCTGCGCGCCCGGCGCAGCGAGAACACCGCCGGTCTGCGTGCCACCGTCCTGGTCGACGGCGACGTCACCCGCGCACTGGAGCAGGTCGTGACCCGTCTCTCCTTGGAACCCGGCATCCGCGACCTGCACTGGCACCTCGACGCCACCGCCGACAACGACACCGGCCGCAACCAACCGGCCCTCGACCCCACTCCGCGGCCTTCCGCGGTCGACTACCGCTGTGCCGCCTGGTAGGGAAAGCGTGGAACCCGTGACCGCGATGCTCCGCCTTCCCCAGCAAGCGGGAGGGCGCTGCTCTGCTGGCCGTGCGTGGTCGTGACCGCCCACCCCGGAACGGGCCGACGTGCGCCTGGCCAGGCACCGATCGGGCTGCGGGCCCGCCGCGAGGACGACGACCAGACCACCGGGCTGCGTGCCACCGTCACCATCCCCGGCCAGGCCGAGGGCCCTGGGACAGGTCATCGCCCGACTCTCCCCGGAGGCGGCAATACATGACTCGCACTGGCACCTGGAGGACGAGGACACCGAGCGCGACCCGCGCCCCGTGTGCCGGCCTGATCACACGCCTGCAGGCCGCGTACGAATCCCGCAAGAGGACGGTCGGCCCAAGGACATCGGGCCCGCTTGCGGACCACGATGGAAGAGGGAAGAGGAGGAAGACGGCGATGAGGCCACTGCCCCACCCGCAGACCGGCGAGGGCGCCGTCGTGCTCGGCGTCCTGCTGTTGACCGTGTTGGAGATGACCGTGCTGGCCACCGCGCCGCGCGCCGACCGGCCGATCATCGCTGGCGCCCTCGTCGGAGCCGCCACCGCGGCCTTCGTCGTGGTCGCGGCCGTCATACACAGTCACCGCCGGGCCCGGCGACAGGCCAGACGACAGCTGGCCGAAACAGTCGACGGGTCGTGGTTCACCACTCGCGCCCTGGACGGCTTTCCCATGGACGCCGTCCGCCCGCTTCTGCTCACACCCGACGCACCCGGCTTGAACCGTCTCTACGCGGCGTGGATCTTCGCCACCCACGGGCACGACGCCACCTGGCTGGAACACAACCTCGACCTGCCCGCGGACCTCGCCCACCTGCTGGCCGACACCGCCCACCGGGAGCGCACCTGACGCACCCGGGTTTACAGGTAGGTCTGGGCTCCGGGTTCGAGGGTGAGCCGGCCGTCGTCGCGGTCGTAGTCGTACAGCTCGGCGTAGCGGCCCCAGTCGATGGCGGTCTCCAGCTGGTTGCGGGCGTCCTCGGCGGAGAAGCCGCGCCGGAGCAGGTCGAGGAAGAAGCCCTCGCGCAGGGTGTGGCCGTGGGTGGCGGCCAGGGCCTGAACGATAACGCGGACCAGGGGGGGGCGTGGTGGGCGGCGTGGCGGGCGAAGAGGTGCTTGCTGGTGAGGATGTCGGCGGCGGCGAACTCCCGCCCGGCGTCGGTGGTGGCGATGTCGGCGCCGTCGATGCGGGCGAGATCGAGCAGTACGGCGGTGTCCACCAGGGGCAGCAGGTCGTCGATCTCGAAGCTGAGCTCGTCGGCGATCTCGGCCAGGCCGTCGCGGCCTCCGCGGGCGACGAGGATCTCCAGCAGGCCGGCGAGCCCGCCGACGCTAACGTCCGGCAGTGGCGTGTTGGTCGGTGTCGGCGCGGGACGGGCGACGGCCACGGCGGGGACGGCCTCGACGGCTGCCGCGGCGGCCTCCTCGCGGCGCAGGTTCTCCGCGGTCAGTACGTCCAGGGCGGAGAAGGGCTCGTCCATCAGCAGGGCGTCCGGCTCGACGACGATGCCGCGGGCGAAGCCGACGCGCTGGCGCATGCCGCCGGACAGTTCCTGGGGTAGGCGGACTCGAAGCCGTCCAGCCCGATCAGGTCGATCGCCTTCAGCGCGCGCTCGCGGCGCTCTTCCTCTGCGACGCCCTGGGCCTTCAGCCCGAGTTCGACGTTCTGCCGCACGGTCAGCCACGGCAACAGGGCGAAGGACTGGAAGACCATCGCCACCCCCGGGTTGGCGCCGGTCAGCGGGGTGGCCTCCGGCCCCGCGTACCGGGTTCCTGGGAACGACTAATGGCTATCGGGGGAACCGGGACGTTCTACCGGAAGGGGGCTTTACCGGCGGACCGCCGAGACCAGTCCGCCGGGCTGTTCCTCGGGCCGCGGCGGGGTGTTGATCGGGCGGCCGTAGGCGGCGGCGCGCTCGCGCAGGGTGTGGGTGCTGGCCTCCCAGCCGTGCCCGGCCAGCCAGTCCACCGGGTCTTCGGGCATCTCCGAGAGCCACATGGACGCCGCCGATCCCGCGAGCGCTTCCGCGCGGAAGCGCTCGATCACGCCGCGCGGGCTCAGTGTCAGCCCCATGCGACTGCCCGGCGCCGACTGCGCGCCGATCCGGGCCAGCAGCAACTCCACCGCGTCCTCGGGCAGATAGATCAGCAGCCCTTCGGCGATCCATACGGTCGGCACGGTCGGGTCGTGTCCTGCGGCGGCCAGCGCGCCCGGCCAGTCATCCCGCAGATCCACCGCGACGGTGATTCGCTCGCAGCGTGCGACGGCGCGCTCCTGGCGCAGCACCGACGCCTTGAAGTCCAGTGGCGCGGCGGTATCGACCTCGAACAACCGGGTGCCTTCGGGCCAGTCCATCCGAAAAGCCCGGCTGTCCATGCCGGCGCCGAGCAGCACGACCTGCCGGACCCCGGACGCGGAGGCCTGCTGCAATACGTCGTCGAGGAACTTCGTCCTGACGACGATGGAGAACGACACGGCCAGTCGGCGGAGTTCCGCGGCCTCATCGGGCAGCGGCGGCGAGGAGGGGCCCAGCCCGCCGGCGGTGGCGAAGGCCTGTGCCAGTGGGTCGCGGAACAGCGGGTTCTCCCGCTCGGTCTCCAGCGCTCGCACCCTGGCCACTCCCACTGCGGTCGCCCACACTCCCGACGGCTGCACCTGCTCCCGATCGTCAGTCACCACGCCAGACTAGACGGTCGGTTCCCGGGGGTCCTGCCCGCCTTGGCTGTGCGAAGGGACCAAAGGCGCGGGGCGGATTGCGCAAGGTACCGCGGGGCCGTCCGCAGGGGTTTTTCTCCGAGTGGCACGCGACCTCGCTTCGGGCCATTCTCGCCGCTTGTCTCGCCGTCCGGGTGGGTGGAGCGAGGGGGCGGCACGGCGGTCTCGGGCGCCGTAGCCGCGTTCGCTGAGCCGGAGGGCCAGGGCGAGCGCGGCGGTGGACAGCAGCCAGGATGGCCCCGGCACTCTGGCGTCCACCCCGCCGAGCACGCAGCTGTGTACCGAGCTGGGCACCTACATGGCTCTGGCAAGAATTTCGTAGCCGTAGATCATCCGAAGGTGCCATCGTCGCGGACGGAGAAGTGTTCGCAGCCGTCGTGCTCGAAACGCACGCGCCCGTCGAACCGGGAGTTGGCGTGGGTGCAGACCCCCCAGTCCAGGCCCAGATCTCCACTCAGCGGGATCCAGAACCGGCATCCGCCGCACTGCTCGTCGAACCATTCATCCCGGTAGTCGGGGCTTCCCGTGGAGCGATTGAGCAGCAGCAACCAGCGTCTGTGGACGTCGTCGCCCGCATCTGCGTTGCCGTCCGTCTGCGGCCTGCCCGATGCCATCCGTTCCCCGCCCTCTCGCCGAAATCGCAGGGTCAAATCTGCACGGAACCAGTGCCCAGCCGCCAGTTGATTCCTGCGACCCGCAGGCCAACGGCCCAGTGTGTCGCAGACATCACCTGCAAGGGCCAGTCGGCTGGTCCGCGTAGCGGCGGCGGAGGTGGGCGATCAGAACGACGCGGTGGCGGAGGAGCGGAACGCCGGCGCGTCCGGCCATCAGGCGTTTCTGCAGCTTGACGTCGGTGATCCGGCCTTCGTTGACGCCGGAGCTGTAGGGGGTGGTGATTCCCAGGGCGACGGCATGCCGGTCTTCGTGAAGGGCTCCGGCGAGGCCGACGAGAGGGGTCAGACCGCTGTTGGTGAGGTCGTTCAGCCAGCCCGGAAGGGGTGTCGCGTCGCGGTTGCCGAGCATGGCGGCGAACCGGCGGACCAGGTCATGAGTCCGCCTCAGTTCCGGGCAGTGGTCGAGGAGCCGAGGCAGCCGCTCGCTGATGTGGAGGTTGCGGCGGTGCGGGTGGGTGGTGATCCAGCGGGCCGTTTCACGCGGTGACGGCGGGCGTTCGCGTGGTTCGTCCAGGGGCAGGCCCCGCCGGAGGGGTGCGACGGCCATCTTCACGCGCTGGTAGTGGCCGAGGTAGCCCTTCATCTGGAGTTCCTCGTGCAGGATTTTCGCACTGTGCTGGCCCTCGTCCCAGCGTTGCTGCAGGTAGTCGAGGTAGGGATCCAGGGCGGAGGGCTTGCGGGGCGGGCGGCGCATCACTTCGTGCCAGGTGTTGGCCCGGGCGTATTTGCCGACCGTGCGGCGGTCCAGGCCGAGCTCGCGGGCCACGGAACTGTGGCTCCGGCCGGTGCTGGTCACGGCCTGAACGGCCTCGAACAGTCTGCGGGCGTGCCGTGCGGCCCGACTGTCCTCCGCGTTGTTGCCAGCAGTCGCCTCGGCCGGTGCTGGATTGCTTTCGCCGGCCGGGGGCAGTGCGGCGGGCAGGCAGCCGCGGTGGGCGGAGGCAATGTCCTGGACGCGGCGGGGGAGGCCCTGCCAGAGGTGGAAGCGGTCGCTGACCTGCATGGCATCGGGGGCGCCGCCCGTGATGCCCTGCCGGTAGGTGAGAGAACCATCGCGGCAGGTGACCTCGACACCGGGGTGCTCGCGGAGCCACCGGCTGAGCTGCTCGGCGTCGCGTCCTTCCCAGAGGGTGAGCGGGAGGCGGGTGGTGGCGTCGACCAGGAGGGTGCCGTAGGTATCGCCGTAGAGCGCGAAGTCGTCCACCCCAGCACCCGCGGCGTCACCAGCGGCGGAAGCGGTACCCGCATCAGCTGGGACAGGACCGTGCATCGCGAGAGCTTGATGTTCAAGATGCGCAGCATCCGGGCACCTCCCCGGCCCGCCAGCACCACACCGACGTCCTCCACCAGGCGCTGCAGCTGTGGCGTCCGCCGCTGGTAGCGCACGGTCAGCCCCGCTGTCTGTTCGGCGAAGGTCACCTTCGGGCACGCTGCGTTTTCGCAGTACAGACGGCGTACGGACAAGTCGATGTGCACCGGCCGGCCCCCGAGACAGGCGTCGGCCAGACGCCGTACATAGCGGCTATGGCACCAATCGCTGAGCCAGCCGCATCCTGTACATGCCGCGGGAACACCGGACCTCGTGCGGGCGCGAACCACCACACCAACGTCAGAGACATCAACCGACACGACCAGTACATCAGCCAACTGCGGTAGCAGTGAGACCAGTTCAACAGGGCACAGTCACAGGCTGCCCGTGCTGCGGACCGGCTGACCGTATTACCGAGATGATCTTCACCTACGAAGTACTTGCCAGAGCCACTTTTCGCAGTACGCCGACAGTCAGGGGCGGTTCACCGCTTCGGTGTGTGACTTGATGGCGTCGGCGATGAGCTGGCGGGTGCTGTCAGGGTCGAGGGCCTGGGCCTGGAGGTGGGTGTACATCGCGCTGTAGGTCCGTACGTCGGCTGGCTTCTCCAGGTAGAGGTCGCTGGTGAACTGTTCCAGATACACCACCGGCGCCGCGGAGTTGTCGGCGAACCCCAGGATGGAGAACCGCCCCGACAGGCCCGGGTGAGCCCCGACGGCGTAGGGGAGGACCTGTACGGTGACGTTCGGCTCGGCGCCGAGGGCGTTCAGGTGCTCCAGCTGTTCCCGCATGATGTCGGGAGACCCGACGACACGGCGCAGGAGGGACTCATCCAGGACAGCCCACAGCCGCAGCCGGCCCGCCGGGTCGTAGATCCGGTGCTGCCGGCGCAGCCGCACCTTCAGGTGCGTGCCTGCCTCTTCGGCGGTGAGCAGGGGAATCGTTTCCCCGATGACCGCATGGGCGTAGGGCGGGGTCTGCAGCAGAGCGGGGATCATCAGGGGCTCGTAGGCGTGGATCGAGGCGGCGTCCGTCTCCAGGCCGATGTAGGCGCTCTGGGGGATGTCGCCGTAGGCATGCCACCAGCCCTGCCGCCCGGATTCGCTCGCCATCTCCACCAACGTCTCGATGACCTGCTGGTCCCTCACCCCATAGAGCGCGCACAGGTCGCGCACGTCGCGGGGACTGACCGCGCGGCGGCCGTTCTCCAGGTGGCTGATCTTGGGCTGGGAGACCATCAGCCGCTCGGCCACTTCGGTGCTCTTGAGCCCACTGGCCTGGCGGAGCCGGCGCAGCTCAGCCCCCAGGCGACGTCTCCTGATGGTGGGATTCATGCTCGCCGCCACGGGCGGGGTACCTCCGGTTCCACGTCATCGTTCTGATCCGCAGACTGCCACGGGAGAAGGCTTGCTGATCACGCGCCATACCGTCACGCTCGGCGCGAACCGGAGTGGACAGTGACGTTGTCATGTGCCGCCTCTATGTCCCGCCCCGCAAGTTCTGGCAGGCACGCTGCGGTTTCAGTGCTTTGTCGTGCGGGGTGAACAGTTCCAGCAGTTCCCGGACGGGCGCGTGTGCCTCTGCTGGATGGCGGAGGGTGCCGTCTGGGCACAGGACGTGGCGCGTGCGCCGTCCGTCGCGTTCGCGGCGCATGTAGCTGGTCTGTTCAAGGTCGGTGACGATGCTCTGCGCGGTGCGCCGACCACAATCCGCTTGCCTGCGCCCGGTGAACGGCCCCGTCCAGCTACCTCGACCGGACCGAGGCAGAGCGTGACACCTCCACCATCTGTGCTGCGCCTACGGCCTACGGCCTACGGCCTGCGGCCTGCGGCCTGGCCGGGGAGCGGACGGCGGCGGCCGAGGACGGTGCGCTGCCCATCGTCACCCCGACGCGATGCAGGTTGATGGCATGAAGATCAGCGATATGCGGATCGAACCGGGAACGGTCTACCGGATCCCTGACTATCCCGTGCTCGTACCTGTGGACTGGCACCCCAATGCGGTGGAGATGGAGCGGCAGTGCCATGAAGCTGTCGACGGTAAACAATTCCCCACCTTCCGCGTTCAGCTAATTCCCCAGTGCGCTGCTCCTCCTGTGGGACGCCAACCTCGCGCCTCGGGAACTTGGCTTGACGGCTGATCGTCTTCTGGACATGCCCCGTGTTCTCGTTCTCGGTATCGACCCACGTGCAGTGCCCGGTATGGATGGAGATGCCCTTCGAGTTGCCCTGGATCAGGAACTGGCCCGATTCGGCGAACACGCCATCGATGCGTCCATGACGCTGATCGAGCTGGATGAGTCGGCCGAGCCGACGATCGTTGCAGCACTGTCCGAGCACAGTTGGGACGTCGTTGTCATCGGGGGTGGGATCCGCAAGCCGGAACCTCTTCTGCAGCTCTTTGAGCAGATCGTGAATCTGGTCCGCCGTCACGCGCCGAAGGCGGCCATCGCGTTCAACACGAGCGGCGGCGACAGCGTCGAAGCAGCCAAGCGGTGGCTGTGAGTTAGAGCGTGTCGACGGCGTCTTGCCCAGGAGCTGTGGTCGCGTAATCCCCCAGCTCCTGGGGTAAGTTCGGCTACTTGGCCGGGGGCTCGACAGGTCCCTTCGGCCGTTTGTTGGGCTGGTAGCTGGGGCCGTTCATGATGACCT
Source organism: Streptomyces sp. NPDC048696 (assembly GCF_043198895.1). Lineage (NCBI taxonomy): Bacteria > Bacillati > Actinomycetota > Actinomycetes > Kitasatosporales > Streptomycetaceae > Streptomyces > Streptomyces sp. NPDC048696. Next base: position 120,858 of record NZ_JBICVJ010000011.1, read on the forward strand.
GGTGGCTGGCGTTGATCATCCGTCCAGGAGTGACTCGGCGACGACCGGGTTGGGGAAGAGGGGATACCAGTCGCTGGGAGCCCGGTTGCTGGTGATGATCAGGGGCCGGCCCTGCCGCTCGGAGACGAGTTCGTAGAGTTCGTGGGCCTGGGATGCGGACAACGGTCGCATGGCGAAGTCGTCGAGGATGAGCAGGTCGGGGCGGATGAGCTCGCGGATCCGCTTGTCGCAGGTGCGGTCCGCATGACCACCGGCGAGCTCCGCGAGGATGCGGCTGGTTTTGGTGAAGCGGACGTTGGCGCCCTGGCGGACGGCCTGGTGGCCGAGGGCCTGGGCGACGTGTGTCTTCCCGACGCCGACGGGTCCGAACAGAATGACGGACTCGCCGGAGTGGAGCCAGCGCAGGGCCGCGAGGTCGCGGATCTCGGCTGCGGGCAGCTTCGGGGAGGCGTTGAAGCCGAAGCCCTCCAGGGTGGCCTGCTGCTCGAACTTGGCCTTGCGCAGGCGGCGTTCGAGCGCGACGCGGGGGGACGTGCCGCTGCCCCCCCGGCGGCGCGGTTCCCAGAGCGCCCGGCCGGGGCTCTCCACTCAGTCCCGCGTCTGCGGGGTTGAGCTACGAAGGAGAGCCCCGGCCTCTGGCCGGGGCTCTTCTGTTTCACCCGGTTCACAGAGTGCGGGGCGGGCGTTCCGTCGCTGGCCGCACGCCAGCCACCCGCCCCGAGCCCCGCCACCCTATCGACGGGTGGAGGGGCGGGGCCGGGCCCCGCAGTACTGTCCTGTGACACGGAACCTTAGGCGTGTGCCAGCGGCGTTTGAGCACCATGCAGGACCACGAAGAAGCCGGGAAGGTCAGCCCCCGACTTGTTCGACCAGGGCGTCGATGACGTCATGGTCTTCAAAGCCCAAAGATGCCGGCGTGTCCGTCGGGCTGATGCGGTCGCCGTTGGTGAGGAAGCGGACGGTGCTCGGGAGCTGACCGGTCTTGGCGCAGTACGCGTCCATTACCTTCGCGAGGGGCGTACTCATCTTGATCTTGAAGAAGGTCTCCCCGCTGTTGCCTTTGACCTTCAGGTTGATCTCGTTGTCGTCGCTCATGGCCGCGCCTCTCTGTGGTTGGTCTCACACATCCACCAAGGGGCGCCGGGAATGCCATGAGATCTAGGTCCTTCACCCAGACGGGCCTACACGGCAACGCCCCGGCTCCCGCCCCGAAGCCGGGATATTGGCGTCTGGAGCCTCTGGCGGCGTGCTCAGTCTTGGTGGGGCTCGAACTCGGGTTGGTGAAGTTTCGATGGCACACGATCAAGATCCAATGGCACGGGACAAGTATCGCCGCTGAGCAGGAGAGCGCCCCAGCGCGTAGGATCGAACAAGTGAACGAACCGCGTGATGCCGAGACGGCCACGGGCACGGTCGTCCACGTGTACACGCCGTGCGAGGTGGTCGCGATCAACCTGCGGGTCGACGGCCGCGGGTACCGGGCCGTCGTCATGGCCCATTACGACCGCCAGGACGGCCGCCGCGCCTACCGCCTGTGCCTGTGGCCGGCTGAGGTGTTGACCGGACTACCGGAGGGCACGCCGGGCGTGAGCGCAACGCCAGGCAGTCGGTATTCGTTTGTCGAACGCGTTGACCATGCCACTGGTCGCAGACGTCAGGAAGTCCCCACGGGGACGCCGTCTGCGGCTGCCGGCGAGCACCACGGCAACGTGTTCGGTGCAGCTGAGGGCCGCCTCGGCCAGGGTGCGTCGGCGTGAAAGGACGTCAGCCAGTGGCACTCAGGTCTCCGCATTCAACGCCTTGCGCGCTGCCACCTGGAAGTCGCTCCCCGGTGAACGCTTTGCTTCAACTGCCTGCATGTATCGCACGTCGAAGACTTCGAGGCAACCGTTTCCCGCTTGGCGGGCGGCGTCGTGCCAAGCCGTCCCCGCCATGTCTAGGTCGTACAGCGCCCTTCGGAGTGTGTCGGCCGCGTCAGCCACAAACCTGGGCCCCACGACTGTCACAGAGGCCACAGCAGCACTGAATGGGGCCCATGCTGCGTGCGCCTCGGCGGCAGGTTCCTGCCATTGCGCCTCCGTACTGCCTTCTTGCCGTAGTCGAGCTGCCAATCTCCACCAAGCAGCAGACACCTGTTTGGATGTGCTGATGCACGCGCTGTAGGCGTCGCGGCGTGCCTCATCCAGCCTGTGTTCTCGGTCAAATTGCCGCTGCCGTCTCTGCTGGCCTCCCTGACTCATGGCAGTGACCAATCCGCCGCCAATGCCCCCGATAGTGCCGGCTACTGCGCCGATGACAGCTGCCACTCCTGCATCCATGACATGGCATTAGACCGCCAGCGGGCTCAGCCACGCTCGTAGTTCGGAAAACCCCGATGGGGCGCTACAGGCTGGTACTGGTGGGACGAGCAGGCCATGACGCGGCGACCGGCGCCCATGACCGACCTGCCACCCGGCCTGCTCCCCCCCCGGACCGCCCCCGCCTGGAGGCCCTGCGGGCATGGCACGCCATGTGGGTGGGTCTCCTCGATGACCGCATCACCGACGTGCGCCAGCGACAGGAGCAGAGCGCCGGGCCCGGGAGAGCCGCCCGCCCCCGGCGGACTGGATCGTCCAGCACGGCATCGGCCAAGACCCCCTCGTGATCCACACCAAGACCAGCCCCACCGCCGACCAGTGCTGGGCCCGCGTCGCGCCGAACGCTGCGCACCGGCCACCCGGGAGCAGGCCCTGACCGCCCTGAGCGCAGGGGCCGAGGGGTGCCAGACACCTCAGGCGTGTAACAAGTCAAGTCCGTCGCGCTAAGTCCGTGTGTAGCCTGTCGATCTGTTCGAACCGGGGGAGGAGGGGCGTGGACGTGGAAGGCCACCAGGTGGGCATCCAGCTTCCTGAGGGGTCGTGGTGGGACTGGGACGTGATCGCCGGGGACACCGCTGAGTTCAGGCTGGCGGCTGGGCATGACCTCACCTTTCACCACCGGGGACCGGATTGGCGACGCAGAATACGGCCCACGCCACCGCGATCACTTGTCCAGTCCCAGGCGACGACGGGCGCGGTGGGCGGTGGACAGAGCGCGGTCCATCTCGGTCTGAGCGGGCCAGCCGTCCTCCGGGTGTGCGCAGCGGTTGCGTACCAGCCGCAGGTGTTCGAGGTCGCGAAGGGCGAGGCCCGTGTGCCGGACCAGATACGTGACGCACCACTCCGGGCGGGCTTGACGCTGCAGGACCCCCCAGGCGTACAGGAGTTCATGAAGTCCCTGGGGCGAGTGAAAAGTGAGGGTCACGGCAGCTCCGGACACAACGAGGCCGAGGCACGAACGGGGCCTGGCCGATCGGGTGGGATGCCTTGAGTTCAAGGTCCGGGGCCGGGATTCGCCACTGGTCCGATGGTCATTGAAGGCCTTTGAAGGGTGTTGAAGGGAAGTGAAGCCCATTGGTGTGATGCCGCCACCGCTCCGGGCGGCCCGGTCTAGGCTGCGCTGCACCGGTCGCCCGGAAAGAGGCGGGGGAGTGCGGGAGGGGTGCGGGCATGGTCGACAGCGAGAGCACGACGGCGCAGGGTGACGCGGCGCAGGAGCTCACGCGGTACATGCGCGAGTTACGGGTGTCGCACGGATCACCCAGCTACGAGAAAATCATCAAGCAGATCCGTGGGATTGACGCGTCTTCATCACTGTCCCTGGGCACCTTGTCGAACCTCTTCAGGGGCAACAGTGGCCTGCCGCGCCGCGAGACCGCCGAGGCCGTCGCTCGGGCGCTCGGCGGCAGGAAGGCCGCGTCCGAAGCGCTGCGGCTGTGGGACGAGGCCCGCCGGCAGCGCGACGAGGCCGCGGCCGCCGAGCGCACGGTGAGAGAGGAAGCTCCGGGCGACGCGGCGCCGGCCGGGCCTCGCGTCACCGGACGGCGCCGGCTCGTCCTCTGGGCACTGTCCACCGCCGCGGTGGCCGCCTTGCTGGCCGCGGGCGGCGTGTGGCTGCTGGCGGATGACCACGCGCCGGACGGGGCGACCGGCAGTCGCACGGGCATCTCGTCGACGGGGTCGGCCACATCCCGGAACGGGCGACCCGCCCCCCTGTCGTCAGCAGCCGGTGCGTCGCTGAACGAGCCGGTCTGGACGGGTAAGTCGCCCTTGGCCGTGCGCGCCGCATGGTCCGACGGCGAGTGCCCGACGATCTGGTACGACGGCCCGCCGGAGCGGTACTTCACCGCGTGGAAGAACCACACGAAGGACGCGACGGCGACGGAGTTGGTCAGTGACCAGTACAGTCCGCCGGTGGACATGACGGTGCAGGGCCGCACCGAGGAGTCGGTGCTTCTCACCGGCATGGAGGTCACGGTCCTGCGCAGCGTTCCCCCGCCGACCCGCGGAGTCGTCATCAACACCGCGTTCGGCTGCGGTGCGGCGCAGCTCCAGCGGTCGTTCACCGCGGACTTCGCTCGCCGGCCGGTGAAGGTGACCCCGGACGCCGGCCAGGACAACAACGGCAAGGCGATCCCGCCGGTGCGCTTCCCCTTCAAGGTCAGCCTCAACGACCCCGAGGACTTCCTCGTCAACGCGAAGAACATCACAGGCGACTGCGCGTTCGCGATCGTCCTGCACTGGGTCGCCGACGGCAAGTCCGGCACCACGACCCTGGACAACGGCGGCAAGGGCTTCCGTCTCATCAAGACGAGCTCACTGCCGGCTTACCGATTCAACGGGGACATGGAACGGCCCGCCCTCGAACGCGCCCCGTCCTCCTGACGAAGTCCCGCGCGTGTCTCCCGCCACGCGCCTGTGTCTGATGCCGACATGACAGGCTGGATTTTGCCCGTCATGTCGGGGTGGCTGCCTCGACTGCGACCGAGCACTTGAACCTCCTTGTCACTGGAGGGTTGCTGGCACAGGAGCGTCAGGGCCGTCATCGCTACGTTCGCCTGGCCGACCCCGCCACGGCGGAACTGATCGAGAACCTTGCTTCCATGGCTCCTCGACGCGTCGCCCCGCCCCACTCTCTGCCAGCTGTCAACCGCAGCCGGGCGCTGGCCCGCGCCCGCACGTGCTACGACCACCCTGCCGGCGCCCTTGGGGTCGCGATCACCAGGGCCATGACCGATCGGGGACTACTGGACTGGGAGCAAGGGCTGACGCTCACCGGCAACGGGACCGCCTGGCTGGACGAGCTCGGCATCACCCTTCCGCCCGACAAGCTGCGTCCGCCTGTCCGCTCCTGCCTGGACTGGACGGAACGCCGCCCCACCTGGCTGGCACTGTCGGTGCCGCCGTATGCCGTCACGCCTTCGACTCCGGCTGGATCACTCAGATCGGCACCAGCCGCGCCGTCGCTCTCACCGACACCGGCCGGAGCGCGCTCCGGGACCACCTCGGCCTGTCCGACGATTGGTCCGTTACTGACCCACGCTCCTTAGTACGGCAGCACTGGCAGCGACAAGCACACGGCGCACGACAACCCCCAAGATCCCGTAGCTGGGCCGTCCCCGTACCCCCCAGCCCACAGCAGACGCCCAGGATGTCATGCCCGCCTCACTCTGAGGGGAGTGGGGCAGACAGCCGAGGCGTGTGGAGACGGAGAGCGACTCCCTCTGGGCGCCGTGGGGTTAACCGGCCCTGGTGTGAAACCATGATCCGCAGCGATGTGTGTCTGGTGGCTGACCGAGCCCTCGGCCGTGGGCTCTGTCGGGACGCGCACTAGACGTATTGATCACGAGCGTTGTTGACGGTCGTGGGTCTTGACCACGGCGAAGACCTCCGATGTGGTGGAGCTGTCCAGCGCGATGTGCCAGAAATCCTCTGCTGAGATGATCGTGTTCTCTTTCGGCATGGCGGGGGCGGGTCTGTGATGAGCGAGTGGTCGCCGGAGGTGCTTGAGGTACTGCAGGCCTCGGGGTGGACGCCTGGCGGGCGGGTTGACACGGCCGGCTGGCGGACCATGTTCGAAGAAGTCGGTATCGGCACGCACGATGCCGCGCAGAGGTTCCTCCAGGAGTTCGGGGGGCTGGCCGTGGCCCACGGTGGCCCGGGGATCAGCCGGGCTCGCGAGGCCTTCGAACTGGATCCGGCGCTGGTCTGGGGAGAGGAGGACCGGTTCGCCGAGTGGAGCGACGACTTGGGGAGAGAGCTCTTCCCTCTCGGTGAGCTCGATCACGGCCGGTTCTTTCTCGGCATCGACGAGAACAGCGAGATCCACCTGGTCGAGACCTGGGTCGCCAGCTTCGGGACCATGCCACACGCCCTGGAGAACCTGATCCTCGGAGTGATGCCCCGCACGATCAACGACCGACACCGGTAGGACGATGGGGAACGGATGGCGTTGGGCGGGCCGCAGACAGGCGGCAACGGAGACGCGGGCGACGACGTCCACAGACGCTGGTTGCAGTTGCTCAATCGCTCCACGGGGAGCGCCAGCTACCGGGATGAATGGTTCGACGAGCAGTGCGGCGGATGCCGGTTCTGGATCCCGCTGAGCGGAGATCTGGGTCTGGACTGGGGAGCCTGCACCCAGGCCGACTCCCGGTTCGATGGACGCGTGCGTTTTGAGCACGACGGCTGCGAATACTTTGCCGGCCGTGACGATGGCACCTTCGGCTGAAAGTGCCGCTGGAGGCCGCCCCAATCGTGTCACCGAGATGATCTCCGGCTACGAAATTCTTGCCAGAGCCACCTACATGCGAACACCGACAGGGGCGCGGAGATCAGGCCGGGGCGTTCAGGTGTCGGCGGGCGGCGGTGAGGATCTCGTGGGAGAGGTCCGGGTCGTCGCTTGCCCGGGCGAGGAGGATGGCGCCGACGAGGGTGGACAGTTCGACGAGGACGGTGCCGCGGTCGTCAGTGTCACCGCCGAGTTGCTGGAAGCCGTCGACGAGGTCGCGCAGGCCCTGCGTGAAGGCCGTGCGGATCGGGGCGCCGGGTTCGGCGCGGGTGGCGTCGGCGGCCAGGGCGGCCGCGGCGCAGCCGCCGCCGGGGTTGTCGCGGTGGAGGTCGGAGAGGTAGCGCGCCAGGAACTCGGCACGGCCGGACCGGTCGGACGGGGCGGCCTCGGCGAGCCGGTCCATGGCTTCGCGGCGCTCGGCGAAGGCGGCCTGGAGGGCCTGGACCACGAGGTCGTCCTTCGAGGAGAAGTGGCGGTAGAAGCCGCCGTGGGTGAGCCCGGCGGCGGCCATGGCCTGGGGGACGCTGACCTGGTCGGCGCCCTTCTCCCGGATCAGTCGGGAGGTGTGGTCGATCACCTGCTGCCGGTGCTGCTGGGCCTCGGCTCGTGACACGCGGGGCATGGTCGGCGGTCCCTTCCTCGTCCTGAGCCTTCGGGAGCTCTTGAGGATCCTATCTTCCGCATCGCGTATAGATGATGGTAATAATCTAAATGCCATCCTAGAGCGAGGAGAACGCACATGACCGTGATCGAAGGCTCTGTCGCACTGGTCACCGGAGGCCGACGCGGTATCGGCAAGGCATTTGTCGAGGAACTGCTCCGGCGCGGAGCCACGAAGGTCTACGCCACCGCCCGCAAGCCCGCCCCGAGCCCGGACGAGCGGCGGGTCGAGGTCCTCCCCCTGGACGTCACCGACGACGTCTCCGTCACCGCCCTGGCCGAGCGCGCACAGGACGTCGACCTCGTCTTCAACAACGCCGGCGTCCTGCACCCGGGGCCGCTGCTCACCGCGGACCTGCGACTGGTCCGGGAGACCTTCGAGACCAACGTCTTCGGCCCGCTGCGGATCGCCCGGGCGTTCGCGCCGGTGCTCGCCGCCCGCGGTGGGGGCGCCCTCGTCGACATGCACTCCCTGCTGTCCTGGGGTGCCGGAGCCGGCGCGTACGGCGCCTCCAAGGCCGCCCTGTGGTCGCTGACGAACTCCCTGCGCCTCGAACTCGCCGCCCAGGGCACCCAGGTCGTCGGCGTGCACCTGGGCTTCGCGGACACCGACATGGTCGCGGCCATCCCGGTCGAGAAGATCGCGGCCGCCGACGTCGCCCGCATCGTCCTGGACGGTGTCGAGCGCGGGGACAGCGAGATCCTCGTCGACGACGCCACCCGCGCGATCAAGGCCGCACTGTCCGGACCGGTGGACGGCCTCGGCATCTCCATCCGCCGCTGAACCGCCACCACGCCCGAAGCAGCACCCCACCATCCCACCGCACCGCACCGCACCGCATCGCATCGAGGAGAGCCATGCCGCTCTGGCACGTCTACCACCCTCCCGGCACCTACACCCCGCCGCAGAAGAAGCAACTCGCCGACGACATCACCGGGCTCTACACCCGCTTCGGACTGCCGAAGTTCTACGCCGTGGTGCTCTTCCACGAGATCGGCGCCGACTCGTTCTACGTGGGCGGCGAGCCCACGCCGGACGCCGTCCGCGTCGTCGTCGAGCACATCGCCCGGCACACCAGCGACCCGGACATGCGTCGGCGGACCCGGGAGGCGCTCGCCGCGCTGCTCGCGCCCCACACCAAGGACCGCGGGCTGTACTGCGAACTCCACATCGACGAGACGCCGCAGGACCTCTGGATGATCGACGGCATAGCCCCGCCCCCGCCGCTGAGCGAGGCCGAGCAGCGCTGGGCACAGGAGAACCGCCCGAGCCCGTACTGACCGCCTCCATGGCCCGGTCGGAACAGACCAACGATCAGATGATCCTCGGGAAAGGCGTAGGTCATCAGAGCGGTGTCGAGCGGGTGATCGCGGTGAGGGCGTTGCAGAGGGTGGAGTCGCTCCGCGGGCGGTCGCGCCAGCGGGCGCCGACGTGGCCGTCAGGTCGAATCAGGAGTGCTCCACGTGGGCCGAGGCCACAGAAAGCGGTGTGCTCCGCGGGAAGGGGCTCGATGCGCAGTGGCCTTGGCGTGGCGGCTTGTTGCTGCCAGCGGGTGGGGTCCGGGGTGAGCAGGGTGAACCATTCGCCGAAGGTGTCGAGCATGGAACGGTTGGGCGTGAGCCAGAGGTGTGGCATGCGATGGCCTGGCCGTGTGGTGGGGACATAGTCCGTGCCACTCTCGGATGGCTCGGGTGCGGCGCTGTCGTCGGTGAGGACCGCGGCAGAGTCGTAGGTGACGCCGAGCACTAGGCCCAGCTGGGCGAAGTACCGTTCCGACCAGGGAAGTTCGACGTGGTCCGGGGGCGCTTCGCCGGTTCGGAGCTGGTCGCGGCGCCGACTCTGCACATCGCGCATGAGTTGGGTGTTGGCCACCGCCTGGCGGAGAGTGCGGTGGGCGACGGGCTGTCGTTCCGTCTCATAGGTTTCCAACAGGCTCGGCTCGGCCCACCCCTGGAGGACACCCGCCAGTTTCCAGCACACGTTGTGCACATCGGCGATGCCGGCGTTCATCCCCAGGCCGCCCAGGATGGGAATCGCGTGCGCGGCATCGCCGGCCAGCAGGATCCGGCCTCGACGGAAGCGTTCGGCGACGAAGGCGTTCATCACCCAGTGCTGAACCCGCAACACCTCTGCCCGCACGTCAGCCTTGGGACCGAGGGCGTGCGAGACGAGTCCGGGCCAGTCGGCGCGCGCAGCGTCCTGGGGTGTGGGGGCGAACCAGGCCCAGCCTCCTTCGGGGTAGAGCGGGGCGAACGATCCGTGCGCGGTGAAGTAGACCCCGGCGGGCTGGTGGGCGCGCCAGTGGTTGAGGTCGGCATCGAACACGACGGTGGTGAAGCCCCCCATCGCTCCGGGGCCGGCGGTGTTGATCCCCAGCCGTTGCCGGACAGTGGAGTTCGCGCCGTCGGCGGCGATTGCGTAGCGCGCACGGACACGAGTCTCTTCGCCGCTCTGGTGGTCGATGAGCGAGGCCGCGACGTTCTCGGCTCCTTCGGTGAGGTCGATGAGCTCGACCCCGAACCGCGCTGGTGCGTCCGCCGCGGCGAGCAGAGTGGGCTCCAGCCGGTCCTGCGAGGTGACCGCGCCGATCACAGGGCTTTCGGGCACCGGCGCGTTGACCCCGACCATCGCCGCTGTCGCAAAGTCGTGGTCGTGCAGGGTGTCCCGGAAGCGGATGCGGCCGTACTCCTGTGGGAACGCGGTGGCTGTGATCTTGGCAGCGAGCCCGAGCTGGCGGTAGATCTCCATCGAGCGCACGTTGACCAGTCGGGACCGGGGAAAGGGGGACAGCTCGCGGTGTTTTTCGACGAGCAAGGTCCGCACGCCCCAGCGCTCCAGCAACGCACGAGCGGTGAGTCCGACCGGCCCGCCACCGACGATCAATACCTCCGCCTCGACGTCTCCTACGGGCATGTCGAGCTCCTCCCGCCCATCTCGGGTGTGCCGACGCACCCGGTGACTCAGACAGGTGAGTGGGCGGCGGCTCGACCACACACCCTGACCGAACGGAAGTTCGGGAACGCCGTCCGACGGCGGACAGGACGAGCCACTGGCACAGACCGGCACGAAGCCGACCGGAATCCCCATCCTGCCCTGACAGACGAATCCCGGCCAGTACCCGGCGACCGGAATGTCGGTAACAGCGCACGCCGCGCTCGACGACAGCCTGAACCCCCGTCGTCCTCGGCGGGAAGTGCGGTAGCCGGTGGGGACCGGTTTCGCGGAAGTACCCCGTGCTACCGGTGGTGTGGTGGGTGTGGTGGCGGGGGCGGGATCGTGGCGACGCCGGGGGTGGTCTCGGGCCAGACGAGCAGGAGGGGGCAGGGGGCGTGGTCGACGATGAAGCGGCTGGCGGGGCCGAGACTGCGGGGCCCGAGATGGGTCCGGTCGCCGTCGCGGGCGAGGATGAGCAGGTCGGCGCCCTCGGCGGCGGCCACGACCTCCCGCTCGATGCGGCCGGTGCGCTCAACACGGTGACAGGGACGCATCAGGCGCTGCGCGGCTTCGGCGAGGAGCCGTTCGGCGGAGGCGGTGGCCAGGTGCTCGACCACCGTGCCGGGGTCGCGCTCGGGATGGCCACGGCCGAGCAGCCCGGCAAACGCGCCGTGCGCGACGCCGGGGGCTTCGGGGCCGGTGACATGCAGCAGCACGATGTCAGCGGCCTCGGGTGCGTGGCTGCGGACGGCGTCGATGCAGGAGGGCCAGGTGCCCTCGGTGATCCAGGCGATGACTCTCACGGCGATCAGCCTCCGATGACGGTGAGCGAGCCCCACAGTGCCACCACCGCGAGCAGCAGGGCGGCAGGCACGGTGAAAAGGCCGAGCCGGGTGAACTCACCGAGTTCCACATCACTGTCATGTTCGTGCACGATGCGCCGCCACAGCAGGGTGGCCAGGGACCCGGCGTAGGTGAGGTTGGGGCCGATGTTCACCCCGAGCAGCACCGCGAGGACGGCACCCGGCCCGGACGGTGCGGTCAGCGGCAACAGCACCAGCACGGCGGGCAGGTTGTTGATGACGTTCGCCAGCACTGCGGCGAGTGCCGCGACAGCGAGCAGGGCCGCGAAGCCGGTGCCGCCCGGGATCAGATGGCCCAGGCCGGAGGCGAGGCCGTTGTCGACGACCGCGCGGACCACGATGCCCAGGGCCAGGACGAAGGCGAGGAAGGGGACCGCGGCGGCGCGCACGATGGCGGTGGGCCCGGTGCGGCGCTGTGCCAGAGCACGCACGGCCAGCACGACGGCGCCCGCGAAGGCCGCCCAGGCGGGATCGACCCCGAGCGCGGAGGTCAGGACGAACCCGGCCAGTGTGCAGGCCACGGTGGCCAGGGCGAACACCGGCAGCTCACGGGGTTCGGCGATGGGTGGCGTCTGGGCTCCGGCGTCTAGGTCGGTGGCGAAGAACCGGCGGAAGACCGCGTACTCGGTGGCGATGGCGACCAACCAGGGCAGGACCATCAGGGCGGCGAAACGGGTGAAGCTCAGTCCGCTGGCGGCGAACGCGAGCAGGTTCGTGAGGTTGGAGACCGGCAGCAGCAGTGAGGCGGTGTTCGACAGGTGGGTGCAGGCGTAGACGTGCGGTGTGGGCCGGGCTCCGAGCCGGGCGGCGGTGGCGAAGACCACCGGGGTGAGGAGCACGATGGTGGCGTCCAGGCTGAGCACCGCGGTGATCACTGATGCGGCTGCGAACACCTGGACCAGCAGGCGGCGCGGGCTACCTGCCGCGGTGCGGGCCATCCACGCTCCGCACGCGTGGAACAGGCCCTCGTCGTCGCACAGCTGGGCCAGGACCAGGACGGCGGCGAGGAAGCCGATCACCGGTCCGAGCCGCGCGGCCTCGTCGCGGGCGTGGTCCAGCGAGATCGCTCCGGTGGCGATGACCAGGCCTGCGGCCGGGACGGCGACGACCGCCTCCGGCCAGCCGAACGGGCGGATAACGGCGCACGCCAGCACCGCCAGGAGCAGAACGACGGAGACAGCTTCCGCCAGCGAGGAGTTCACGATCAGATCTTCTCCCAGCTGGGTGATACGGCGACCAGCGCATCCGCCGGACGGGGAATCATGGCTGACTGCCCTGCCCCGCGGTCATCCCCCGGCGAGGCCGTGGGGCTCGTACCACCGCAGTGGTACACCAGCCGATCGGTGTCATCCGCCGTACACATTGGACTGCGATCAAGACCGTTTACTACGGCGGCGTTTCGGCCTCATGGCGGAAACCGCCAAACCCTGGTGGCGCTTCCGAGGTCCGGACCAGACTCGTCCTCGCACGTCAGTGCAGACATTCCGTACCTCCAGAAGGCTCCGCCGCGCATGTATACCTCCCTCAGACCCTGTGCCCGCCGGGCGCACCTCCCGCGTGCGGTGAGGAGGTGGCGGGTGTGGTGCGCTATGTGACGCGCAAGGCGGCGGGCTGGCTCCTGATGATCGTGGTCGCGACCAACGCGACCTACTTTCTGGCCAGTTGGTTCCTGGACCCGCGGTCGAATTTCAAGGAGCTGAGGCCCGTCCGCAGCGAGGCGCAGATCGACCGGGCTCTCGCGCCGTACAACCTGGACCCGAGCGTGCCCCTCGTGCACCGTTGGTGGGACTGGTTCACCGCGGTGTTCCTGCGCTTCGACTGGGGGAGGTCACCCACCGGTGTCGCCGTCAACGGGGAGATCGGATACCGGTCGCTCATCAGCGCGGAATTGGTCGTCATCGCGACGGTCCTGTCCGCCGTGATCGGTGTCGCGCTCGCTGTGTACACCGCGTCGCGGCAGTACGGCTGGGCCGACCGCGTCACCCAGGCCGTCTCCATCGCGGTGTTCAACCTGCCGACGTCCGTTGCCGCGCTCGCCGTGGTGTTCGTCGCCATCTGGCTCAACCAGCACGCGGGGCTGCACTTCCTCTACGTCGCCGGGGAGAACTCCCCGAACGTCCAGGGGCTGCTCCCCACGATCGGCGACCGGCTGCTGCACCTGATCCTGCCGACCCTGACGCTGACCTTGATGGGGTACGTCGGCTACCACCTGACGCAGCGTTCGCTGCTGCTCGACACGATCAACGCCGACTTCGTGCGCACCGCCCAGGCCACCGGGCTCACCCGGACCAAGGCGATCCGCCGGCACGCCCTGCGCGCCGCGCTCATCCCGACAGCGGCGTCCGTGGCATTCGGCATACCGTCTGTCTTCACCGGAGCCATCATCACCGAGACGATCTTCGGCTGGAACGGCATGGGCCGCTACTTCATCCAGACCATCAGCAAGAACGACGTGCACGGCACGGTCGCGACGGCCGCCTTCGCGGCGGCTCTGACCGCGATCGGCGCGATCCTCGCGGACATCGCCACCGTCTTCCTCGACCCGCGAGTGAGGGTGAGCTGACGTGGCCACCGGTGTGACGACAGACGCGACGACCAGCGCGACGACAGATGCCACGACGGACGTGACGGCTGTGCCCCATGAGGCGTCCTCCGCCCGCCGCGACGGACGCCATCTCGGTCGCGGCCGGCTCTACCTGCGGCGCTTCCTGCGCAACCGCCTCGCCGTCGTGGGCGTGCTGATCTTCGTGCTGCTGGTGGCGTTCAGCGCGTTCGGCGGCTTGCTCACCTCCTACGCGTACTCCGACGCCGACTTCGCCGCCCTCACACAGCCGCCGAGCGCCACCCACTGGTTCGGCACCAACCAGGGCGGCAACGACATCTACGCCTCCACCGTGCACGGACTCCAGCGCTCCCTGGTGATCGCCGTGAGCGTCTCCGTGCTGACCGTGGTCGTCGCCGCGGTCGTCGGCTCCGGCGCCGCCTACTTCGGAGGACGGGTCGAAAAGGCGACACTCGCCGTCATCCACTTCCTGCTGATCGTCCCTTCGTTCCTCATCCTCGCCCTGGTCTCCCACCGCCTGGCCGGCGACTGGCGGGTCCTCATCGTCGTCCTGACGGTCTTCGGCTGGATGTCCACCGCGCGCGTGATCTGGTCCGTGTCGACCTCACTGCGCGAGCGGGACTATGTGACCGCGGCCGAGTTCATGGGAGTGCGCCCGCTGCGCATCATCGTGCGCCACATCATCCCCAACCTCGGCTCACTGCTGATCGTCAACCTGACGCTCGGGGTCGTGGCGACCGTACTGAGCGAAACCGCTCTGTCGTTCCTCGGGTTCGGCGTGCAGACCCCGGACGTGTCCCTCGGCACGATGCTCGCGGACGGCGCGGGCACCGTCACCAGCGCCCCCTGGCTCTTCGCCTTCCCCGCCGGCCTGGTCGTCCTCCTCACCGTGTCGATGACCTTCGTCGGCGACGGACTGCGTGACGCCCTCGACCCCTCGTCCGTGACCAGTGCGGCAGGAGGCCGACGATGACCCTCGCCACGACTGCTTCTCCGCACCCGGCGGCGCCCACCGGCGCCACCCCTGTGTTGTCGGTGCGCGACCTGCGTATCTCCTTTCCCTCCGAGGCCGGTCCCGTCCGGGCGGTGCGCGGCGTCAGCTTCGACCTCCTGCCGGGCCGCACCCTCGGCATCGTCGGTGAGTCGGGCTCGGGCAAGTCGGCCACCGCGATGGGCATCATGGGCCTGCTGCCGCCCTCCGGGCAGATGCGGGGCCAGGTGCTGCTCGGCGGACGCGACCTGATCGGCCTCGATGACAAGGCGCTCTCCGAGATACGGGGCAACGCCATCGGCATGGTCTTCCAGGACCCCCTCTCCGCGCTCACGCCGATCTTCTCCGTCGGCCGACTGCTGAGCGACGCCCTGCGCGTCCACCAGGACCTCACCAAGCGGGCCGCCTGGGAGCAGGCCGTCCAACTGCTCGACCTCGTCGGCATCCCCGACCCGCGCGAGCGGGCCAAATCCTTCCCGCACGAGTTCTCCGGCGGCATGCGCCAGCGCGTCGTCATCGCCCTGGCGATCGCCAACAAACCCTCCGTCCTCGTCGCCGACGAGCCCACCACCGCCCTCGACGTCACCGTGCAGGCCCAGATCCTCGATGTCCTGCGCCTGGCGCAGCGGGAGACCGGCGCCGGGCTCGTCCTCATCACCCACGACCTCGGAGTCGTCGCGGGTCACGCCGACGACGTCGCCGTCATGTACGCGGGCCGGTTCGTGGAGCAGGCGGGGGTGAGGGAGCTGTTCCGCCGCCCGACCATGCCGTACACCGCCAGGCTTCTCGCCGCGGTGCCGACCGTGGACAGCGGTGTCCACCGGCCCCTGGTCCCCATCGGCGGGGAACCGCCGCGCCTGGTGGACCTCCTGCCGGGCTGCCCGTTCGCGAGCCGCTGCGCCGTCGCCCTCGACGCGTGCCGCGGCGACGAGCCGGAGCTGCGCGCGGTCACCGGCCATGGCCACGTGGCCTGCCTGCGCGCCGACGAGATCGCCGCCGGGTCACTTGATCCCGCGGGCGGTGTCGCGACCGTCGAAGAGCCCGCCGCCTCCGGGCGGGTCGCGGCCGGTGAGGTGGTGCTGCGGGTGGAGGACCTCGTCAAGACCTTCCCGATCACCAAGGGCGCCCTCCTCAAGCGCCGTGTCGGCACGCTGCGGGCGGTCAACGGGGTGAGCTTCGAGCTGCGCGCGGGGCAGACCCTGGGCCTGGTGGGGGAGTCGGGCAGCGGCAAGACCACGACCCTGCTGGAGGTCCTGCGGCTCAGGGCGCCCGAGGGCGGCCGGATCGAGGTGGCCGGAACCGACGTCGCCACGGTCGAAACCGCCGGGCGCAAAAGGGAGTTGAGGCGGGACGCGCAGATCGTCATGCAGGACCCGCTGGGAGCCCTGGACCCGCGGCTGCCCGTCTTCGATCTGCTGGCCGAACCCCTGCAGGCGATCGGGCGCGACCGCGAGTCGATCCGCTCCCGCATCGCGGAACTGCTGGCGCTGGTCGGACTCGACGCCTCCGTGGGCGACCGCTTCCCGGCCGCTCTGTCGGGCGGGCAGCGTCAGCGGGTGGGCATCGCCCGCGCGCTGGCGACCGAGCCGAAACTGCTCGCCCTGGACGAGCCGCTCTCCGCCCTGGACGTGTCGGTGCAGGCCGGAGTGATCAACCTGCTGGCGCGGCTCCAGCGCGAACTCGGGCTCGCCTACCTCGTGGTCGCCCACGACCTGGCCGTGGTCCGGTACATCTGCGACCGCATCGCCGTGATGTATCTGGGGCACATCGTCGAGACCGGGGACACCGAGACGATCTTCTCCGATCCCCAGCACCCGTACACCCGGGCACTGCTGTCGGCGATCCCGGTGCCCGACCCGGAGCGCGAGCGCACCCGCGCACGTGTCGTGCTGCAGGGCGAACAGCCCAGCGCCGCGCGTCTGCCCGCAGGCTGTGCCTTCGTCGACCGGTGTCCGCTGCACCGTCTGGCCCCCGCCGACGTACGGGAGCGCTGCCGCACGGAACGTCCCGCACCGGCCGAGGTGGCCGGGCGGCCCGGCCACGCGTACGCCTGCCACGCCGTCTGAGCGGCCAGGCCCGAACTTCCATCCGTACCGAACCCCAAAGGAACCATTTCGCCATGCGTACAAGACTGGCCCTGCCCGTCGCCCTCGTCGCCGCCGTCGCCGCCACCGCGTGCCAGTCCTCCTCCGACAAGGGCACGGCGAAAACTGACGGCAAGGACGTGCAGAAGGTCGCGTCGTCGGTCGCCGACTACAACCCGCAGCCCTACGAGAACATCAAGGACGGCGGCACCTACACCACGGTCGGCACCTTCGACGAGCAGGGCAACCCGTTCAACGTCAACTCCACCCTCACCGCGTCCCGGGTGTGGGCCTGGTACAACGCCGACGCGATCACGTACTCGCCCACCGGGGAGGTCCAGTACAACCCGGACTACTACAGCGACGTGAAGGTGTCCGTGGAGGGCAGCAACCAGAAGGTCACGCTGACGATCAACCCGAAGGCCACGTTCAACGACGGCACGCCGATCGACTGGACCGCGATCCAGGCCACCTGGAAGGCCAACAACGGATCGGACAAGGCCTACGCCGCCTCGTCCACGGACGGCTACGACCGGATCACCTCCGTCGAGCAGGGCAAGGACGCCAAGCAGGCCGTCATCACCTTCAAGGGCGTCAACGCCGCCTGGTCGAGCCTGTTCACCACGTTCCTGCACCCCAAGGCCGCCACGGTGGACAACTTCAACAAGGCGTACGTCAAAACAGCCCACCCGGAGTGGGGTGCGGGTCCGTACACCGTCGGGACCTGGGACGCCCACTCGGGCAACATCACCTTCGTCCGCAACCCGAAGTGGTGGGGCAAGAAGGGCAAGCTCGACAAGCGCGTCTACGTCAACCTGGAGTCGACCGCGGCGGTCAACGCCTTCAAGAACGGTCAGCTCGACTACACCTCGGCCTCCGACGCGGAAAGCCTCAAGCAGGTCAAGGGGCTCAAGGGTACGGAGATCCGCAGCGGCGGCAGCCCGTTCGAGTACGCGCTGTACTTCAACACGAAGTCGTCCGTCCTCGCGGAGAGCGATGTCCGCAAGGCCGTCCAGCAGAGCGTCGACCGCAGTCAGATCGCGAAGATCCAGTTCCAAGGGCTCGGCTACAAGGAGCCGCTGCCCGGCTCGGCCGTGCTCTACAGCTTCCAGAAGGGCTACCAGGACAACGTCTCGGCCGTACTGAAGTACGCCCCCGACGAGGCCAAGAAGACCCTCGACGCGGCGGGCTGGAAGCCCGGGGACGACGGTGTCCGCGTCAAGAACGGCAAGAAGCTCGAAATCGGCTACACGCTTCTGGGCGATGACCCGCTGGCGAAGGCCACCGCGGGCGCGTTCGCCGCGATGCTGAAGCCGGCCGGCGTCCACCTCGTCATCAAGAAGGCCGACGACGCGGACTTCTCCAAGATCCTCAGCGAGCGCCGGTTCGACCTCTTCGTGTCGGGCAACCGCTCCATGGACCCGTTCGGCGCCCGCTACCTGTGCGACTTCTACTGCTCCGACCGCGACTCCAACATCACCGGTTCGGGCACACCGGCGCTGGACAAGGAGATCCATGCGGCCTCCGACATCGCGGATCTCGACCAGCAGATCGCGGCGGTCAACAAGGTCGAGCAGAAGGCGCTCCAGCAGTACGCCTTCCTGCCGCTGTACAGCGGCCCCTCGACATACGGCGTGAAGAAGGGCCTGGCCAACGTCGGCGCGACCATCTTCAACAGCCCGCTGCCGGAGACGGTCGGCTGGCAGAAGTAGGCCCCGCCTTCCGAGTTGCCTGGTTACGGCTGTGGTGCGGCCGCGTCGATCTCGTCTTCGAGGGCGTCCTGGGCCGTCTGCTCGTCCTGCGCGACGCCCTCCTGGTAGGCGGCGAGGTATTCCGGGGTCGTCAGCGGGGCACAGGCCGGCGGCGTCGGTGCGGAGGGAATCCGCCCGGTCTCGTCCGGGGGCAGGGCCGCCACGGCGTTCTTGCACTCCTCGGCGATCTGCGCCTCGGAGTTCGAGGACGGGGCGGCGGGGGCGCTGTTGCCGCCGCACGCGGTGAGCGCGAGGAGGAGCGTGGAGCCGAGGACAACGGTGCGAACGGTGTGCATGGTTCCCCTTGTACCGGTTGTACCGGGTGCGATGGGCGGGCTGGAGGCGCGTGACGAGCCTTCGTAGGCTAGAGCACTGCCCGGCCTGGTGCGGGAGACCGAGCCCTTGGGTCCGGTCTCCCGCACACGCCGAAGGGGGGTGCTCACACGAGATCGAGCGGCCGGTACGCGATGATCCGGCTCCCGGCGGCGACGTACACGGTGTGGTGGGCGATGGACACACCGTTGCTCGCCAGCGCGGCCACGGCGTCGGGCGCGCCGTCGAGCGCCAGTGAACGGCGCAGGACCGGGATCCCGGTCGCCGCGTCGAAGGCGTCGAGGAAGCCGGTCGAGTCCACCGTGTACGCGACCCCGTCCGCGACGGCGACCGGCTGGTAGTGGATCCCGTCCGCGACGGGCGAGACCCAGCTCGCGAGGCTCGCGTCCGGCTTGAAGGCGACCATCTGCGTGCCCGGGAAGACGTCGGCGTACACCTGGCCGGTCGCGGGGTCGCGTGCGGTGGAGGCGCCGTTGCAGACCAGACAGCCGACGCCGACCAGGATCCGGCGCTCGACCTGCATCGAATCCGCCCGTACGACGTGGTAGAAGCCCGACTTCTGCAGGTCCCCGACGAGCAGTTCGCCGGTCGGGCCGCGGAACAGGTTCGGTGCCGCGCCGAAGTCCAGGTCC
Organism: Streptomyces sp. NPDC048696; assembly: GCF_043198895.1. Lineage (NCBI taxonomy): Bacteria > Bacillati > Actinomycetota > Actinomycetes > Kitasatosporales > Streptomycetaceae > Streptomyces > Streptomyces sp. NPDC048696. Next base: position 140,318 of record NZ_JBICVJ010000011.1, read on the forward strand.
TGTTGCAGGCAGGCGATGCTGTCGCGGGCTTCCTGGAGCGGGGGCAGGAACGGCGGGAACGGCGGGAAGGTCGGGTTCTCCGGCAGGAGCATGCACGTCGGTCGCGACAGACCACGCACGATCGGGGCGTACTGGTCGATGAGTCCCTTGTAGGAGGCGACGATGGTCCCGAACGTCGGGCTGCCCGGGATCAGATCGATCTTCAGGATCGCGTTGGTCCGCGGGTGCTCCTTCTGCTTGCTGAACGGATTGCCGGTCCCCACGTAGGCGTATCCGGTCGCCGTGTCCACCGCGGGAGTACTCCATACCCCGCCACCGGCGAAGCCCGTCGCCTGGTCGGCTGCCGGGACCGTGTAGGTGTGCTTGAGGATCTGGCCGTCGGACTCCCGCAGGACGGCGAACCCTCCCTGGCCGGTGGGCACTCCCTCCGGGCCGGAGAAGCCCACGATGACGGCCCCGCGGTACACGATCGGGCTGGCGTTGGTGTAGCCGCCCGGTTGCGAGTCCAGCGGCGGGCTCTGCCACAGCCGGTTCCCGGTCGCCGCGTCCAGTGCCAGCACATACGGCCCGCCCGCCTTGTTCACCGCCACGAACACCTGCTGCCCGTCGACGGCGACCGTCGAGACGACCACACCCGAGCGGGTGCCTGTCTGGTCGACGGTCAGATCGATGTGCGTCCGCCACACCCGGCGGCCGGTGTCCGCGTCCAGGGCGGCCACATCGCCGCCGGCGTCGCCGAAGAAGACGCATCCCCGCGCGACGACCGGCGTGCTGGCGATGTCCTCGTACCCCACCACCTGCTCCCGGTTGCCGGTGTCGTAGACCCAGTGCGGCGTGAGCGTGGCGGCCCGCGCCGACGGGAGGTCTCTCTCGTCCTGCTGCGTACGTGCGTTGGTGTAGTCCCTCCCGTACATCGGCCAGTCGCCGCCGGGCGCCGCCGACCTCGAACACCCCAGGGCGTGCGGCGCGGTCCGCGCGGCCGGCGCAGCCGGAGCCGACACGCCGCCGAAGACCACGGCCGCGGCCACGGTGATGACCATGGTGACGAAATGTCGCATGGAGGCCCTCCTCGTCGGAAGAAGTGGTGGGTGGTGGTGTGACGATGTGGCGTGCCCGGTCCGGGCCTTGCCCGGCGATGCCGGTGCCGCGGTACCGGCGGCTGTGGTGCCTGCGGGCCTGCGGGCCGTCGACAGCGCCACGGGCACGTACCGCGCTGCCGACGGCTGACTCGACGGGTTGGACCGAACTGCTGAGGTGCCGTCGAAGCCCCGGTAGTGTCTTCTCCTGTGGCGGCAGTTGCGGTTCGGGCGCGGATTCGAGCGTGTTCTGAGCGTGCCGTGCGGTGGGAGTGTCCGCCGAGTGACCGGATTTGGCCATAGCGTCCACGCGGCGCATGGTGGCGCGAGACAGAGCGCACTCTCGGCGGAGCGCCGCACGCCGGGGCGTACGCCGGGCGGAGACACCACGGGCGCGCGAGACGAGGTTGCTCGGCGCGCCCAGTACGGCGGTCACGGGCTGAGGAGCCAGGGCGGCGACCCGCCCTGGGAACGGATTGCCCCCGATCCGTATCTGTGTAGCCGACACTGGACGTCCAACGGTCCGGGGAGACCCGGCAGAGAGTTTGCGCGGGTTCATGGGCCTGACGAGTACCACCGTTCTGTTGCTGGCAGTCCTGTGCACGGTGCTGCTGTTCGCCGCCACGGTCTGGCTGTGGCCGCGCCTGGCGCGGCAGGGGTGGGTGCCGGTGCTGGGGAGAGTGGGCCTGGTCCTGGCGATCCAGGTGCTCCTGTTCTCCTCGGTGGCACTTGAGGCGAACCGGACGTTCCTCTTTTACGGGTCGTGGGCTGACCTGTTCGGGCAGCAGACGGGGGTTGGGGTGCTGGACCCCCATGCCATCGGCAACCCGGGCGTGAAGCTCCTGGGCAAGCAGGAGGTCGGCGTGCCGGGGTCCGGATCGCCGCAGCTCAGCGGCGAGGTGCAGAAGATCTCGGTGCAGGGGGAGCGGTCGCGGATCGTCAGCCCCGCGTACGTCTATCTGCCGCCGGAGTACTTCAAGAAGGAGTACGAGCACACAACGTTCCCCGCGGTCGTGGTCCTCACCGGCTTTCCCGGCACCGCCGAGAACCTGCTGAAGGGGCTGCGGTACCCGAAGACGGCGTGGACGCAGGTCAAGCAGAAGAAGATGCAGCCGATGATCCTGGTGATGATGCGGCCGACCGTGACGCCGCCGCGCAACACCCAGTGCATCGACATCCCCGGCGGCCCGCAGACCGAGACGTTCTTCGCCAAGGACCTGCCCAAAGCGATCTCGGGGACGTTCCGGGTGGGCACCGCGCCCCGCAACTGGGGCTTCATGGGTGACTCGACGGGCGGCTACTGCGCCCTGAAGATCGTCCTCCAGCATCCCGAGGCGTACGCAGCCGGGGTGGGTCTGTCCGCCGACTACAAGGCGGAGGTGGACCGCGACTCCGGCGATCTCTTCCATGGCAACAAGCAGGAGGAGAAGCGCTCCGACCTGCTGTGGAGCCTGGACCACCTGCCCCAGGGCCACTCCTCGTTCCTGCTCACGACGTCGAAGCACGGCGAGGTCAACTACCGGGCCACCCAGCGATTCATCGCGAAGGTGCACAGCCCCGCCCACGTCTCGTCGATCACGCTCGACACGGGAGGGCACAACTTCAACACCTGGCGGCGGGAGATCCCGCCGGCGCTGGCCTGGCTGAGCGGGAGGCTGCGGGCGAGGTGAGGGCCTGTGACGACACGGCCCGGGCGGGTGCGCGGACCGGTGTCCACCAAGCCCCGGCAGGTCAGGGCCGTTCCGGTACCGGGCGGGACGGTACCGGGGTCGGGTCTTGATGGTTGCCGTGCCGTCAGCCCTGCGCTGCGCCCGCCGGTCGGGCCCGCTCTCAGAGCGTGGCGATCAGACCGTGCAGGATGCCGCCGAGGGCTGCGAGCGCGTGCGCGCTGGTGACACCCAGGGGTTGGGTAACAAGCAGCAGCATTTTGTATTCCCGTCGTAGGGACCGCTCATCATCGCGGCCGTGTGACCGACCAACGATCACCCTGCCCGATGAGACACGGCGTGGCTCTCGGCCCATGCCGGGGGCTACCAGTTCGCCGGCCCGGGTGGCGAAGTCGAGGTCGCGGTGGGCGAGTTCGTTGGCCAGTGCAGCCAGCGGCCTGCGGGTGTTGATGTCGTTCTCCGGGAAACCCCCTCACGCTGAGCGGCCACGGCCGGGCGCGGTCAGGGTGCGGCGGGGACCGTCACATCGAGGCCGCGGGCCGCGACGAGCCGCGCGCTGCCGTCGGCCAGGCGGTAGCACAGGCCCACCACGGCTGCCTGCCCGGCGGCGACGCGCTCCGCGAGTACGCGGGAACGGTCAAGCAGAAGGTCGACGGTGTGCCGTATGTGCTCGGCGAGGATCTCGTCCGGCTGCACGCGTCCGGCGGCCCGCGCCGCCAGCACGCTGGAAGTCACCCGCTCGACGACGTCACGGACGTATCCGGCCGGTGTCATGCCGTTCTCCAGGGCGTCGCACGCGGCTCCGACCGCGCCGCACGAGTCGTGTCCGAGGACCACCACCAGCGGACAGTCCAGCACGTCCACGCCGTACTCGATGCTGCCCAGCACCTCCGCGCCCACCACGTGGCCTGCGGTGCGCACGACGAAGAGGTCACCCAGGCCGCGGTCGAAGATGATCTCGGCGGCCAACCGGGAGTCGGAACAGCCGAACAGCACAGCGAAGGGGCGCTGGGACGGTGCGGTCGCGGCACGCCGGGCGGCGTCCTGGTTCGGGTGCTCGGGGGCGCCCGCCACGAAACGCTCGTTACCGGCCAGCAGCAACTCGAAGGCGTCACGGGGCATCGGAGTCTGCATCTCAGTCACGGCCGCAGCCTATGAGACGGCATCAGTCGTCGCACCGCATATGTACTGCGGCCCGGGGCAATCCCGTTGTCGCGGGCCGCGAGGTGAACACGCATTCCGGCACCGACACCGGCGCCGGGACGGTGGCCCGCACCCCTGATCGGGGAGGTCAGGGGCGGACGGTGGCCACCAGCTCGCCGGTCGTCACCACCCGGGCGAAACCCCCGCCGTGCAGCGAGACGGCGCTCGCCAGGGTCAGCTCGTCGGCCGTCAGACGCCAGCCGTTCGGGCCGGTCAGGTCGAAGGTGTGGGTGGCGTCGAGGGCGACCAGCACGTCGTAGCCGAGGTTGCCGCCCATGCGGGCGGTGGTCTCCACGCACATGTTGGTCTGGATGCCGACCAGTACGACCTGGGTGATGTCCGCCGCCTTGAACCAGTCGTCAAGGTCGGGGGTGCCGTAGAACGCCGAGTTCACGGACTTGGTCACGAGCAGCTCCGGCCCGCCGCCTTTGCCGCGCCGCTCCTGGACGTACTCCTTGAAGTCGTTGCCCTCGTACCCGGGCCGCAGGGGCGAGCCGGGCTGCTCGGAGTCGTGCCGTACGAAGACGACCGGCCGGTCCGTGTCCTGCCAGGCCGCTATCAAGGAAGCGATGTTCTCGTCGGCGGCCAGGTTGTTGCGCGGGCCCCAGAACTCCGATTCGTCGAAGCCCTTCTGCACGTCCACCACTACCAGTGCGGCGTTCTCTGTTATCTCCATGCCCACGATCCTGCCTCCGGGCCGGGCCCGTTCACAGAAGGAGGAAAGACAGCGATCGATGGTTTACTGCCAGGATGACCCAACCGGCACCGGCCCACCGCATCGCCCTGCTCGCTTTCCCCGGCATCCGGGCCTTCGACGTCTCGGTGATCACCGAGGTGTGGGATACGGACCGCACCGACCGCGGGGTCCCCATGTGCGAGCTGCGCCGGGTGGCCGTCGGCCGCGAGGCGGTACCGATGCGCGGCGGGCTCGCGCTCGCACCGGACCGGACCCTGGCCTGGCTGCCCCGCGCCGAGCTGATCCTGGTACCGGGCCTGGACGACGTTGTCACCCCGGCACCCGAGCCGATCCTCGCCGCACTGCGCCGCGCTCACGCCCGAGGCACCACCATCGCCGCGCTGTGCGGCGGAGCGTTCACACTCGCCCAGGCGGGCCTGCTGGACGGCCGCCGGGCGCTGACCCATTGGGCACTGGCCGATCAGCTGCGGGCCCGGCACCCACGGGTGCGGGTCGAGCCGGACGCCCTGTTCGTCGAGGACGGAAATCTGTGGACCTCTGCCGGCACCGCCGCCGGCATCGACCTGTGTCTGCACCTGATACGCGCCATGCACGGCGCGGAGGTGGCCGCCACGGTCGCCCGCTCCATGGTCACCGCACCATTTCGGACCGGCACCCAGGCCCAGTTCATCGAACACCCGACCCCGCCCGCCGACCGCGACGCGGACGCGCTGGCCGAAGTACGCTCCTTCGCCCTGGCGCATCTCGACGAACCACTCACCGTGTCCGCACTCGCCGCCCGTGTCGGGATGTCGCCGCGCTCCTTCGCCCGGCACTTCGCGGCGGCCACCGGAACCACCCCGCTGCGCTGGCTTGTGGACCACCGCATCGCCATGGCCCAGAGACTCCTCGAACGCACCGACCTGCCCATGCCCGAGGTCGCCCGCCGATCCGGTTTCGGCAGCGAGGTCACCATGCGCCAGCACTTCGCGTCCCGCCTGGCGACCAGCCCACGCGCCTACCGCACCTCGTTCGCGGACAAACCACCCTCTGGACAAGGGCGTTGACCGCGGGGCAACCACGACGCTCACCCGAGCCAGGGTCTGTATCCGCTCGTGCCTCGACCTGCGGGGCGGCCCTGTGGCGGTGGCCAGCCTCCGTGACACCGTGGAGCGCGGCTTCGCGGTGAGGGACGACGGAGCGGCTTCCGGCGACCAGGAAGTGGATGTCCAGCTGCGGCTGCGCAGCGGGTGACAGGGCGCGGGGCGTCTGCGCCTTCGGGCGGGCGAGCCGGTGGGCGCCATCGGCTCCGCGTCAGCCGCGTCGCTCAAGCCGCGCCAGCGGGCTTTCGTCGAGGCAGGACAGCAGGGCGGCCGGGCCGTCATACACCGCCGTGGCGCCGGCCGCTTCCAGGTCGCGGCGTGGGATGCCGCCCGCGAGCACTCCCACCGACAGCACTCCGGCCGCGGCCCCCGCCTTCATGTCCCACACTGTGTCGCCGACGAACACGGACGACCCGGGATCCGCCCCGGCCAGGTCGAGCGCGCGGTGCACGGGGTCGGGCGCGGGCTTGCCCGACTCCACGTCGTCGGCACCGGCCACTCCTGCGATGACGTCGTCGGCGTCGATGGCCCGGCGTAGCGCGCCCAGCTCAGCGCTGCCCGCCGAGGTCGCCAGGACCACGCGCCAGCCGCGGTCGTCCAGCGCCCGCAGCAGGTCCCCTGCCCCTTTGATCGGCGCGAGCCGCTCGAAATAGGTGGCGTACAGGGCGGTGTGCGCGGCACTCAGCTCGGAGTCCTCGTCACGGTCCCGGTCCTCTCCGAGCAGCCGGGCGATGAGATCCTCCGAGGGCAGTCCCACCGCCCGGTGGACGGCGTGGGTCGCCACCCGGTGCCCGGCCTGCCGGAATGCCTCCCACCAGCACACGACGTGCAGGTGGTTGGTGTCCACAAGAGTGCCGTCCACATCGAAGACCGCCGCGCGTGTCATGTCCTGCCGCCTTCCGGGTCGCCCAGTGGCTCCCGCCTAGCGAAGCACGGCCGCGGCCTCCGCGGCATCCGCTGCCGGCCGAGGACGGGGTGCCCGGGTAAGGGCCGACCGGGCGGAGTGCAGAGGGGAGGGGGCGGCGAAGGCGCCGTGGGCACTGGGGGCGCCCGGACGCCGTCCGGGGGTTGCCGGAGAATGCCGGGACCGGTGCCCGGCGCGGGCGATGCGGTCTGCCGCGAGAAGTAGCCCGTACGGGCGAGATGGCGGTCGAGCAATGCAGGGGCGAACCGGCCGGCCCACAGCGTGGCGACCGTGGAAGTACGGATGCAGGGCTGCTTGCGGCGGGGTGGCCGGCACCATACGTGACGGCGTTGGCGGCAACCTCGGGCGATCGACAGGCGGTACCGGCTGTGCGTGGATGGGCAGCCGTGAGCACACCCGGGAAGAGCTGCGGCGTTCACCACTGCGGGCAACTCCACCGCCGTAATGCGCACGGGCTGTCGCGGTGCAGCCGTGCGGTGCGTGCCGAACGGCGTTGGCACAGGTGATCACAACGGTCCGCGGCATCGTGTCGTCCTGCCCCTCTCTCGGTGGTGGGGCCTCCCCGGGGTACCCCTGCTGGGGATTCTCCATGCTCGCAATAGTGCCCCCGGCAATTCTCCAGTGAAATGTATGGAGAGGCGGATCGGGGGCACACGGAAAGCTGGAGGTGGACTCAATGGTCCCTTTGCTTCTTGTTCTGCTGCTGGCACTGATCCTCTTCGGTGCCGGATTCGCGGTGAAAATCCTCTGGTGGGTTGCGATCGTCGTCCTGGTCCTGTGGCTCATCGGGTTCGTCGCCCGGCCGCGGGGCGGAAGCGGGCGCTGGTACCGCTGGTAGGCGAATTACGGGCGGTACAATGCCATGGTCCGGAATTCGCGGCGCTAAAGGCTGTCCCGCAATGATCGTCTGAGGCGTATTGCGCCTGCTTCGTGGTGTGCTCTTCCGCTATCCCGAGAGGGCTAGGTCGTGGAGGCGTGCAATGCCACGCATGGCGTGGTGGACACCGTCGCCCTTGAGGCGGCAGTCGCGCAGGACTTTCCACGCCTTCATCCGTGCGAAAGCATGCTCGACTCGCGCGCGGACTTGTTTGTGGGACTTGTTGTGGGCCGGTTTCCAGGCGGTCAGGTCTTCGTCCTTGCGCCGTCGGTGGGCATGATGAGTCCGGTACCCGGGTAGCCGCCGTCCGCGATCGTCGTGGTCTTGCCGACGGCGGCCTCGGCCCTGGACTCCGCCCACGCCTTGCAGTCGTTGCGGTTGCCCGGCACGGGCTGGCCGACGATCAGGCCGGCGGCGGACTTGGATACACCGAAGAGCAGGGCCAGCTGCCGCATCGTCAGGTTGGTCCGCCAGTACGCGGCCACCGGCAGGACCCGGTCCGCCGGCGGCAGGCTCCAGGGCCGTCCCCGTCGCATTTCACCGGCACCTTCACGCCGCGGCGCGGCGAGCAGCCTGTGACCCCTGGTAGCGCGCCGGACTGTGCCGATCCCCGTTCAGTCTCAGCGCATCCAGCCGAGGCAGGCGCCGGTCGGCCGCAGCCGGATTCTGTCCGCACAGTCAGCCGCCCCACACGGGGCGCTGCATGGCAGGTGTGGGGCGACAAGAGTCGTATGAGGTGTGTGCGTCAGTTTGAGCCGACGATGTAGACCGACTTGAACGTGATGTCGTTGGCGACCTCGCCGCCGGGCTTCAACGTGGTCTTCGTTCCGGTGCACTCCTCGTCGGCGTAGATGACGACGGTGCTGGAGAGCTCGTTGCGGGCGCCGAAGGCGACCTGCGGCGTGCCGGCGAGTTCGGTCGTGTTGTAGCAGTACTGGACCTTCGGGTCCAGTAGCTGTCCGTTGGAGGGGTTCGCCGGGTCGCCGTAGTGGTAGTCGAAGGATCCCTCCACCGCGTGAGCGGAGGAGGGGACGCTCACAGCGAGGACGAGGGCGCCCAAGGCGGCGCCGAGAGTGTGACGAAGACGCATGGGGGAGGTTTGCCTTTGCTCGGCGGCTGTCGGTTGACGGCCGTCTGTCCCCGAGGAGCTTGGCCGCAAGTCTCGTTCCACATGCCGCGACTCGAAGGCGCGCGGAAGTGATCACGGGGGCGCGTAAGAGAAGCCTCCGCGCCGCAACGGGCACATGAATCCGCCATAGCGAACGCACGACTCACCGCACGCGGAGCCCCGATCGTCACCGTCAACGCCCGCGGGGCTGGTGGGAGGACCAGCCTGCCACCGAGGTCTTGAGGCTTTCGGCGCGCAGCTCACGCAGGCTCGTCTGCGCCCCGCTGAGGGCGGAATGGACGAGCAGGAGCACGCCGCCGGGGCGCAGGCAGCGCGGGTGCCTCGCGGCAGATGCGGCGCAGCAGGCGGCCGTCGTGACCTGCGTCCCACGCCTGCGCGGGGCCGACCTGATTGCGGTGCGTCACCAGCGGGTACCGAGGCGAGACCGGCCTCGCACCGCGCGCGGGGCGGCCAGCCGTGCCGGTGCGCGGCGGAGTACCAGGAGGACGCGATGGACAGGCATGGCGACGGCACACGGAGCGTCGACGACGGCCGCGACGAGACTCCCGCAGGGCGCGCCGACCGCAAATGGGGTGATCTCCTCCAGGAGATCAGGGTGGCGCAGACGGGCGTGCAGATCCTGTTCGGCTTCCTCCTCACCGTCGCCTTCACACCGGTCTTCCACCAACTGGGCTCCACCGACAGGGCGATCTATCTCTGCACCGTGGTCCTCGGCTCGGTGACGACCGGCGCCCTGGTCGCACCCGTCTCCTTCCACCGGCTGCTGGCCGGGCGCCACATCAAACCGACTGCCGTCGTGTGGGCGTCCCGGCTCACCGTCACCGGCCTCGTCCTGCTGCTCGCCACCATGAGCTCGGCGCTGCTGCTGGTGCTCAAGGTCGCCTCGCACGGCGACTACTGGGGGTGGCTGGTGGGCGCCGTGGTCGCCTGGTACCTGCTCTGCTGGCTCGTGCTGCCCCTGTGGGTGCGGCACCGGCACACCACCGACGAGCAGGTATGACGGTTGCCGGCCAGGGCGCCGGGGCAGCCCCGCGGGGAAAATCCAGAGGAGCCGCGTTGGCTCGCTCTGCGACCGCGGGGCACTTGGACGCGGCACGGGCACCTTCACCGAACCGGCGGGGCGCCCACGTGCCCGTCACAAATGTCGCCGCGGCCCCCGACGTCGGACATGCTCGGTGACGGGCACGGCGGAACGGCGCGGGCCGGGACACGCCGCCGGGACAGAAAGGAGCCAGAGCCATGCGGGTGGCATTTCTCGTGGCGCCGGAAGGCGTCGAACAGGTCGAGCTGGCCGAGCCGTGGCAGGCCGTCACCGGAGCGGGCCACACCGCCAAGCTGGTGTCCACCACGTCGGGCACGATCCAGGCGTACCACCATCTCGACAAGGCTGACACCTTCCCCGTCGACCTGACCACCGACGAGGCGCGGGCCGACGACTTCGCCGCGCTTGTGCTGCCCGGCGGTGTCGCCAACCCCGACGCGCTACGCCTTGACGAGGACGCGGTCGCCTTCACGAAGGACTTCTTCGACGCGGGCAAGCCCGTGGCGGCCATCTGCCACGCGCCGTGGACGCTCGTCGAGGCCGACGTGCTGGGCGGACGCACCCTCACCTCGTGGCCCAGCCTGCGCACCGACATCACCAACGCGGGCGGCACCTGGGTGGACGAGCCCGTCAAGGTCTGTACCGGCGGCCCCAACACCCTGATCACCAGCCGCAAGCCGGACGACCTCAAGGTCTTCTGCGAGACCGTGCTCGAAACGCTCAAGGAACGCACTCCCTGATGCCGTCGGTGCAGCACCCCGACGACGAGCCGCCCGGTCGGCGGCCGACGAGATGAACGCGCTCGTCAGGGCCGTGCCGGGGTGGCTGCGCCCGCTGTACCACCACAGCTCTCCACTCGGTCGGCTCGAAGACCGCTACCCCATGGGCGCCCTGGTCGCCGTCCCCGCCGTGGTCGCGATCGGCCTGGTCCTGGACGAGCACGTCGCCTTGAAGACGGAGTGATCCTGACCCGCCCGCAGAGGGGCGGGCCGTTTCGAGTGGGTCCCCGCGGTACCCGCACAGGATGACGTCTCTCCGTGGGCAACTGGCCGTGAACCACGGGCTTGTGATCGGCGCCGCGCCCTTCGCCATCGGGGTGGCGCTGGTGACGCTGCTGGTAGGAGCCGTGTGGTGGGGCCGGCGGCGACAGGCTCGCGCCCCCGGCCCGCCGCCTCCCGGGGAACAGCCCCGGGTTCCCGGGTCCGGCCCGGTCGGCGAGGTCCTCGAACGCCGCGAGCCCGCTGAGGTGCCTCGCGGCCAGGGCCGCCTCACCCCCCACCAGTTGCCCAACTTCGGCAACCAGGGCACGCGCCGAGCTGACGATCAGTCGATGCCGCCGCCCGAGGAAGGGCAGAGCGGTGCCACGCCCCAGGCGGGTTGACCGGATCCAGCGGGTCCCCGCTGGACGAGCGAACGCGACAGGCTGCTCAGCCGGCCAGGCAGTCGACGCCCTGCAGGCGCCCGGGACATCGACGACGTCGGGTGGGGGCGGCTCGCCGCCGAGTTCGGCCCGGAGCAGCTCTCGACGTGCTGATGCTGTCCGGCAGATACCGCGCCATCAACCTCGTCGGCGGTACGGCCGCCCATGTTCATCCCGGGACGGCTCAGGTACGTGAGACCGCTCGGACCCGCGGAGGGCGCGGGCGGAGGACTTCGGCAGCCGGGCGACGCAGCCCCGCACCTGGGTTCCCGACCGGCCGCGGCCCCGCGTGCCAGAGGCCTTCGCTTCGTATCAGCCCGTCCGCGAACCCACCAGCGGACGGGGGCAGGTGCGCCGATGATGCCCGTGTACGGGTAGAACCGGGCGACTGGCCGTTTGGCTCCGGGCCGGGGAGGTTAACCGGATCCCATGCGATTGCTGTCGGCGAAGTTGGCGTCGGCCGGGGCGCGCTCCCCGGGACGAGGCGATGGGGACGAGTGTGATGCTCCGAAGGACGCCTTGCCCAAGGCTCTGGACGCGCTCGGCGAGGTACAGCGGCTGGACAAGGTCATCGGCGCGTTGCAGCGGGCCGCCCGAGCGCTGCCACTGGGGCCGTTCCGCGCCATCCTCCAGGGGCGGCCCATCGGGCATCCGCTGCACCCGGTGCTGGTGCAGGTGCCGATCGGTGCGTGGACGTCCGCAGCGGTGCTCGACCTCGTACCGGGCGGCGGACGCAACGCGCGTCTCCTGGTGGGCATGGGGGTCGTCTCCGCCGTGCCCGCAGCCTGGGCGGGCTGGGTGGACTGGGCGGAGCAGCCCGAACGGCAACTGCGTACGGGAGTGGTGCATGCCGCGTCGAACGGCATGGCCATCGGCCTGTACGCCGGCTCATGGGTCGTACGGGGCCGTGGCAAGCCGGTGCTCGGCAGGCTCCTGGCGTTCGCCGGGCTCACCGTGGCGAGCGTCGCCGGACTGATCGGCGGTCACCTCGCCTTCCGGCAAGCGGTGGGCGCCAACAAGACGGTGCCCGTCGACCACCTTGTGGAGCCGGGGTGGCACACCCTGGGCAGCGCCGCGGAGTTCGCCGAGGGGCAGGCGGTCCGGCGGATGCTGGATGGGGTCGCGCTGCTCGTGGTGCGGGAGTCGGACGGCGCATTCCACGTCCTGGTCGACCGGTGCAGCCACATGGCGGGGGCGCTGTCCCAGGGCGAGGTGGCCGACGGCTGCGTCAAGTGCCCGTGGCACGGAAGCGTCTTCCGGCTGGCGGACGGCCGGAACGTAGGGGGACCGGCCACGGCGCCCCAGCCCACCTTCGAAACCCGGCTGACGGGGGAGGGTGCCCTGGAAGTAAGGCTCCCCGGCGCCCTCTGAGCCCTCCCGATCCGTGGCGGGCTGTTTACGTCCACGCGCTTGAATCGGCCGAAGGGGGCGAGGACAACGGGACCGGCGAGCAGCTGCCGCCCAGTCGTCGGCTGTTCACGTTCCGCCGCCCGGTGCGGTGGTGCACTTGGCGACCGCGGCGGACAGCGGGTCCCGCACGGCGCGGGGCAGCGGGGCCCCCGTGGTGGAGTCGACCACCTGCTGGGCCAGCCGGTGGAGCTTGATGTTGGTGTTCTGGGACGTCGCGATCAGCACCCGCCAGGCGCCCTCGGAGCTGAGGGCGAAGGTGGCCATGAGGATGCCGCGGGCCAGGTCTATGGTTCCCCGGCTGCGCATGGCCCGCCGCAGTTGCGCGAGTTCGACACACGGGTCGTCCTCCGGCCCCTCCCGGCGTGGGGCTGACGCCTCGGCGCCGTCGTCCGCCGTGACGCTCAGCAGAATGCCGACGCCGGAGCAGTCACAGAACTCGGCACCTCTGACCGCCAGGTCGACGGTGCCACCCGTGCGCAGAACGTGCCGCAACGCGTCGTCCTCCGCGAGGTCGAGTTCGCCCCACACGTTGATGACCATCCTGTCGCCACCGGCGTCACCGGAGACGGCGAGCCCCGACAGCCGCTGGGTGCTGGTGGCGGCAGGCCGCGCACAGGTGGCAACCGGCGGCCCGGCGCCGGGCCGGTCGGACTGAAATGACTCGCGCATGGCCAACTCTCCGTCCCGTTAAGAATGTTGACGGTTCCCGAGCCCAGACTTGCCCCGCCCGCGACATACGTCAAGAGATACATGAAGCCGCGTTCCAGTGTTACGGTGCACGAACTGTCGGGCCTATAGTGAGGCCATGGGTGGAGTTCCGGAATCACACACGGGATGGACGTTTCTCACCAACCACGCGCGCGTGCTCGCCGCCATCGCCGACGACCAGACGGCGCGGATCCGCGACATCGCCGCCCGTTGCAGACTCACGGAGCGCGCTGTGCAGAAGATCATTTCTGATCTGGAGCAGAGCGGCTTCCTGTCCCACACCCGTGAGGGCCGCGGCAATACCTACCGCATCGAGCCGGGCAAGACCCTGCGCCACCCGACGGAGGCCGAGGCCGGGCTCACGGTGGCTTCCCTGCTGGGCCTGCTCGTCCATGACGAGGCCCACCGCAACGACCAGCCACACCTGCCCGCGCAGCAGCGATGACAGCCCCGGCGTCCCCCTGACGCTACCCGAGTCGGAGCGGCGCCCGCCCCAACTCCCGTACGAACAGGGGAGTGTCGGCGCAGGGGAGTAAGTGATCGTTTTTCAGAATGGGTTCGCAGCCGGCGGAGGCAGATGAGGCCGCAGGCCGGCTCGGTGAAGACGGCGGCGTTCGGCAACAGCCCGGACGCAGATCCGGCTGCGGAGCCGGCCAGCCTCGCCAGCACCATGCGAACACCGAGGCGGTGAACGAGCCGAGCGCGGCGCCGCCGAGAGCCAGGACCGGCAACGCCACCGAGGGTCCGGCCGCCGTGCCGATGAGCGGCGCGAGAGTAAGAGCCGTCCCCGCCAATACCAGCGCCGAGACCGTGGGCACGGCTGACCCGTGTCAGCGGGTTGGCGCGGGTGTGCTACGGCTGCCCAGCACGGCCATGGCCGCGAAGGGAGCCGACGTCAGCGCGGCCGTGAGGGCCGGCAGGGTCGGCCGGCTTCCCCTCCCAGCGCGAGCGGCAGCGCCAGCGCGCCGAAGCCCACGGTGGTCAGCAACACGCGTAACACGCCGACCCCGTCAACGCGCTGCGCGGCCGCGCCTCGCGTGCGACATGAGTGCCACCGGCACCGTGACCAGGAACACCGAGCGCCAGCCGAGACCGAAGAGGTCGGCGCCGATGAGAAGTCCGCCGATCAGCTGTCGCGCTCAGTACGACCGGCAATACGAGCCGCCCGCCGCCACCGGCCGCGAGCTGTCCCGCTGAGGGACGGGAACCCTTCCTGGGCCGATGCCGGCTCACGAAGCGAGGGCCGCGGCGAGTTCGCCCGGCCGGGCTGCGAACGGGCTGTGGCTGCCGGGCAGGGTGTGCACGGTGAACGGGTTGCCGGGGAAGGCCCGGTCGGCTTCCGCGATCATGAGGTCTTGCGCGTCCGGTGCCAGCGCCCGGTCCTCGGCGCAGCGCAGGAAGGTTCGTGGAATTCGTCCCCAGCGTGCTGCGGTCAGGGTGACTGGAGTCGTCGGGATCGCCAGGGGCAGGTCAGGGCTCAGCGCGGACCGCCACCGGTCAAAGCGGTCCAGGGGGGTGTCGTGGTAGTGCGTTTCCCGCAGTTCGTCGAGGTAGGCGGGATCCGATGAGAGCGGATTGATCCGTACGGCGCCCAGGTCCGCGGGGTCGCCGAGGTTCAGGTTCCGGCCCAGCGCGGTGGCGTTCTCGGGTGAGCCCAGATAGTCGAAGAACCGCGGCCGCCCGCCCGGGACGAAAGCGGACAGGTAGACGATCCGGTCCACCAGCTCCGGCGCCCGCTCCGCGGCCAGGGACGCGGGACCGCCGCCCGCGCTGTGCGCGACGAGCACGACAGTGCGATGGTGACGCACCTGGTGCAGGACGCTCAGCACTGCCTCGGCGCAGTCGTCCATCGTCAGGGTGACGAGCCGTGACTTCTCGGTCAGCAGGCCCGGCTGGCCGGGCAGCAGATACCCAGTGGGCAGGGGTGCGTCGAAGCCGTGCCCGGGCATATCGACGGCCACGCTTGCGGCGCCCAGTCCGGCCAGCGCGCGTTGCGTCGCTGCCCACTGTCCGGAGCTGTGCCAGGCGCCGTGCACGAAAACGAAGACCGTGTCGGTCAGAGATACGTACGTCATGGCCCCATTCCAGACAGGGAACCACAGCACCATCCATCTATAGATCTGGTACGTGGCATGGCAATACCTTTGAGGTATTGCCAGTAGCCGATGGGGTGGAGGGCGGATCATGGAAGCGCGACACCTGCGGTACGCGGTTGCTCTCGCCGAGCACGGACACTTCGGCCGGGCGGCCGGCGAGCTGGGCATCGCGCAGCCGCCGCTGTCCAAGCAGATCGCCGACCTGGAGCGCGAGGTCGGGGCCCGGCTGTTCGACCGCACACGTCAGGGGGTGTTCCCCACCGCCGCCGGCGAGGCGTTCCTCGCGCGGGCGCGCCGGGCCCTCGACGAGATCGCGGCGGCCACGGTCGACGCGGGCCGGGCCGCCCGCGGCGAGACGGGACGGTTGCGCCTCGGCTTCATCGCCTCGGCACTGCTCGACCCGCTGCCGGGCGTCCTGAGCCGGTTCCGACGTGAACGGCCCGACGTGAGAATGGAACTGCACGAGATGGCAACCAGTCGCAGCAGCCCGGCTCTCGTCGCCGGGGAGCTCGACGTGGCCCTCACCCTCGGCCCACCACGGGGTGCCGGAGCCGAGCATCTCGTGTCCGTCCCGATCGGACACGACCACGTGATCGCTGTGGTGAGTACGGTGCACCCGTACGCGGGCCAACAGTCGGTAAATGCCGATCAGTTGCGGCGACAGCCGCTGATCGTGTCGGCCGGCGAGGACGAGCCCGCTGTAGTCGCCGGACTGCGCGCGTTGCTGGGCACGGACTCATCGGCTCTCGGCAGCGCGACCGTCGCGAGGGATGTGCACACGATCATCGGCCTCGCCGCATCAGGCGTGGGTGTCGGCTTGGGGCCGTCCCGCATGAGGGCGGTCCCGCGTTCGGAAGTGCGGTTCTGTGAAGTGACCCCGCGCACGCCCCTGCCCGATCTCGTTCTGTCCTTCGCGGCCCGCGATCACTCCCCTGTGCTGCGCGCCTTCCTCGACACCATCCGGAAGAGCTGCCCCGACGTCGGTGCCGCGCTCAACGACCGGCTCCGACCCCACACTTGATTCGGCCCGGTCATCCCCTCTCACGCACCCAGTACCTGTCACTGCTAGCCGCAGTCACCGAAGAGGCTGAGCGCAGACCTGACGGGGCATCCAGGCCTCGGGGCTTGTGCCGGGGGGCGTCCGCGAAGTGCCCGGATCGGTGCGACCGCGTCCAGCAGTGCCAGGAGTTGGGTGCCGCCGTCGCGGTTGCCGCCGGTGAGTGTGACGGCGAGAGGGGTTCCGGGGCGGTCGACGGCCCGTCTGGTGCGTCGAGCCGGTCTGCGGCATCCATCGTGCCGCAGGAACGGGCCGTAGCGGACCTCGGTCGAGAACAGCGGCGGCAGCGCGGATGACCCTCGGTACTCGGCGCGCAGCGGCTCTCTCGCTTCGGCGACAGAAAGGTGCGTGCGTACTACACGAAACCGCCTCGGGGCGCCGCGGTCGCACGGTGCAGGTCCCTCGTCGCCGGACCCGAGGCCAGCGACCTCCGGGCCCTTGGTCCGGGATCACCGCACAGCGCTACCGGGCGCCCCGAGGAGCGGATTCTGGGGAGTTCCGTCCCGGCGAAACGGCGTTTCCGGAAATCCGGCAACGGTGTCCGCCGGAACGTGAGGGAAAACGAATGCGTCGGCGCATCACTGCCGATTCCCGATTTCCGGACCCCGGTACGGAATGTTTCCCCACGGGCGCGGTCAGTGTTTGAACACGTCCTTGGCCTTCTCCTTGGCCTGGCGGGCATCGCCCTTGGCCTGGTCGACGCGCCCCTCGGCGGTGAGGCGCTCATTGCCGACCGCGCGGCCAGCAGCCTCCTTGGCCTTTCCCTTTGCCTGCTCGCTCTTGGCCTTGGCCTTCTCATTGCCTGACATGCCATTGCCTCCTCAAGTAATCGTCGTGAATTTTCCCGACAACTTACATCTAACCTCTTCCCCGGATCTCAAACGGGCGGGCCGGTGCCGAAGCCGTACCAGGGGGCGCGGATTCCCCCGGCTTGCTCGAAGGGGGTACCGCCCTGAGGCGGTCGACGACAAGCCTGGGGCGGTCGAGGGCGCCTGCTGACACCGACCGACGCCCTCCGCCACAGCCCCACGGCGGTCGGGCGCAGGGAATGTGGAGCTGTCACGGTTCGGGGTAGGTGACTCGGTGGCCACCCGCGACGCCCACGGCCAGGCTGCTGCACGGGCAGAGAAACCCCGGCTCTCGACCGACGCTCGTCGGTCGAGAGCCGGGTGTCGGCGCAGAGGTGAATGTTGCGCCCGTACCCAGATACCCGGTCGTACATCGGACCCAGGCCCGCCGGAACTTACCGTCGGCGGCCCGTGGTCGCCCGCGATGTCCGCACTCGGTCGGCCGGAGTGGGGTGCCTCCGGCCGACCCGGCGTCGACCGGTTCGGGCTCACCGTGACCACCTCCGGTCACCACCGCACCTGGTTCGGCTCTCCCGACCATCACGTGCCCCACCCGGTCGCCTCCCGCCCGCCTCCCCGGCTGGCCCCCCCAAACCTGGCCTGGCCGAGCCCCCGTCGCGGACAGGCCGCTCGCAGAGCCACCGCCCCGAGCCGATACCGGGGCGGTGGCTTGCCACGTCCTGTGGGGCGGGGCGCCGCATGTTGGAGGCGGCCGTCCCAGCGGTCCGAGCTTGGCTCCTCAACACCTCCCGCTCAGCGGAAGAGGCGTCAATACGGTTGCGTGCAGAAGTAGTAAGACGCCTTGATCGGATCGTCGCTGTTGATGGGAGTGAAGCACGCCTTCTCCACCGCGCCGGGACCATCCCAGTGCCAGCCGGTGAGGATGGTGTTGGTGTAGACCGCGTACGCGTTGCTGGCTTTGTACCAGGTATTCGTGCCGTCCTTCTTGCGGTAGAGGGCCGCCTTGCACCAGCTTCCGTTGGGGTAGAAGACCCCGCGGGCGACCCAGTAGCCCTGGGTGTCGTCCCACGCTCCGTCCATCCAGGCCGAGCAGGACTCGGTGGTGGGGTCGGCGACCTCGGGCACCACCTTGTAGGTGATCTGACTGTACGAGTCGGCAGAGGCCGGGCCGATGGCAGTGGCGAGCGAACCGACCGCGACGGCGACAACGGCGCACGTCCTGAAACGCATACGCATGAAACTCCCTCTCCGGGCCGCGGGCGTCCCTCTTCAGCGCCGACCTGACTCGGCCATGCGCGAGCAGGGGCGGAACCGCTGCTTCCCTGAACTGATCTGCACACAGCGGAGGGCGATGCGATGGCACACGAGGACTCCGCGTCCGCATGCCTCCTGCGCCCGAACCGCGGTGCGATTCCCAGCCTGTCCGCGCGAGTCGGCGTCGCTCCACCAGATTCGGCGCAAGCCGAATCTCTGACAGTCCGCGAGTGATCACCGGAGGGGTGATGCGCTGGCCTGAGAGGCAATCCGCTTTCCGAACGCGATCGTCGGTCGTTGCCGGTCAGGCATGAACTCCGGTCGGTGACGGGAGAGTTCGGGCGGTCGTGCCATGGTGGTACTTACAGCGAGCCCAGATGGGGTGATCATCTTGAGTCACGCCGGACTGGGACCGGGCGATCGTGGACGGCAGGGAAGTGAGCCGGGCGTACGCCTTCGTGGAGCAGACGTTCAGCGGCACTAAGCAGGAGAGGGTGGCCGCCGGACCGGCAACGGCACGGGCCGCACTCGTGTGAGTGCGGCCCTACGGCCGGGGGCCGTTGGCCACGGCTGTGCCTAGAACAGGGTGCGGTAGGTGTTCCAGCCGCCGGTGCCGATCTTGACGCGCAGCTTGTACGGGGCGGAGGCGTTGCCGGTGCCCTTGTAGAGCCACAGCGTGCCGTCGTTGCCGCGTGCGAGCAGGTCGGTCTTGCCGTCGAGGTCCACGTCGCCCATGGAGACGAGGGTGTTGTAGGTGTTCCAGCCGCCGCCGATCTTGGTGCGGGGCGCGAACGGGGCCTTGTAGTTGCCGGTGCCCTTGTAGAGCCACAGCGTGCCGTCGCCGTCGCGGGCGACGATGTCGGGCTTGCCGTCGCCGGTCAGGTCGCCGTTGCCGGCGATCTGCGTGTACTGGCCCCAGCCGCCGCCGACCTTGTAACGCGAGGTCAGCTTGCCGTTGCCGTACCCGAGGTACAGCCACAGTGTGCCGGAGGAGTCGCGGGCGAGCAGGTCGCCCGCCTTGCCGCCGCCGAGGTTGCCGGGGGAGAGGACCTTGTCGTAGATGTTCCAGCCGCCGCCGACCAGGAAGTCGTTGTTGTCGCCGCCGTAGTGGAGGCCGCCCTTGGTGTCCCACAGCCAGAGGCCGTCCGGGAGGTTGTCGCCGTCATTGTCCACCACGGCGCCGGTCTTCAGGCCGGGGACCTGCTTCCCGTCCCAAAGCCCGCCGCGGTCGGTGAGGCCGCCCTTGCCGTTCTGCGTGTACAGCCAGCCCCGGTCGGAGCGGTCCACACCGAACAGCGGGAAGACGGGGGCCTGCGGCCCGGCGGCCGCGCCCGACTGTGCGGCCGTCAGGGGCGACTTGGCCTTTCCGGTCCCGAAGTGCCAACCGGGAACCGGGCTGTTGCCGTCGGCGGCGAACGCCGGAACGGCGGTGCCGACGAGCGCGGCGGTCACCGCCGCGGCAGCGAGACGGGCGGCTCTGCGCGCACGCGTACGGCCAGTGGTCTTGGCCACGTATCTCTCCATGAGTTTCGGTGAACATGCCGTGGCGCGCCGGCGCACGCCGAAGGCGATGACTGGCCGGGCTACGCCACGTGATCATTGCGATCTTTACACAGAATCTTTAACTGTCAATCGGTTTAAGATCACACAGGGAGAGAGCGGGCGGTTCCGTACTCCTGGGTGCATGGCCTTTTATGAAAGGCCATTGCAAAACAGGTGGTTCATGTATTCAGCCCTCTCGGCCGACTGCCCTCCACCTTGCGAGCAGCGATGTCGTCGCGTCCCCATTGCCCTCGTGACGGCCACGTGAGGCGGACCCGTCGACTCTCCACATGGCCGGTCACTTACCGGCCAGAGCCAGGTTTGCCCCACCCCGCAGATCGTCGAAGCCCTGCGCGATCGCGGCCGCCGGGGCCAGGCACGCGTGACGGGTCCGCGGCGCCGTCGGTCCCGCCGCGCAGCCCAGTTGCTCGTACGTGTGAACCGCTGCCTGGAGTTTGCGCGCGACGGAGTCCAGTGTCGCGAACCCCGCGCGCCCGTCGATCTGTTGCACTGCCAGATCGGCAGAACCGGAGACGGCACCGGCCGCCGCTTTGCACTTCGGGGTGAACATTCGTGGCGATGACGTGGAGCAGGGGGATTTCGTGCCCGACCCGAACTGCTGCTCGCCTGCGGAAATGCTCGCCTCAAGTGTGGACTTGACCTTTTCCGCGGCCTGAGCCTTCGCCGAGACCGGATCGTCCACCGGTGAGGTCGCCACGCCTGATGGTCGAACCGAACGCTCCTCACTGCCGGAACCACTGCATCCCGTGACCAGGACCATAGTCAGCCCGACAACGGCCCCCGCCAACCGTGCACAACGTTTCATCCTCAAATCCCCCCTCAGAAGAGCGTGTTGTAGGTGTTCCAGCCGCCGCCGATTTTGGTGCGGGGTGCGTAGGGGGCGGCGGCGCTGCCGCTGCCGTCGTAGAACCAGAACTTGCCTTTGGTGTCGCGGGCGAACAGGCGGTACCGGTCGCGGACGGGGTAGGGGCTGGTGACGGCGAAGGTGCTCTGCGCGGTGGGGTTGCCGTGGCCGTAGTCGACGACCTCGAAGTCGGCGCCCGCGTTGATCGTCCAGGCGGCGACCTTGGGGCCACAGACGAGCGTGTACGTGACGGTGTGCTCGCCTGCGGGCAGGTCGCAGGTGACGGTGCCGTGGCCGCCTGCGATGGAGTCGAGGACGTGGTGGCAGGCGCTGTCCGGGCCGCCGTCCACCGACTTCACCGTGCTGTCCAGCTCCTCCTCGTCGAAGTACCGCTCGTCGTCGGTGCGGTCGAAGTTCACCGTCAGGTGGCCGGGGTCTTCCGCGTGGACGTGCACGCTTTGCTGAAGCGTAGAGTTCACTGGCACATCCGGCGTGGTCAGTGCGACGCGGCTCTTGGCGGCCTGCTCGGGTGTCTTGACCTTGATGGTTGCCGCGGTCGGGTTCTGCGGGTCGGAGGTGGTGCCGGCCATCTGCGCGGCCTTGATGGCCGTCGTGATGCTGGCGCCGCGCGGCGCATACGCGATTCCCACGTAGACGGTGGTGTCGTTGGCGGCCGACGCGCCGGCCGCCACCTCGGGCTCGTCAAGGACGTTGTCGGTGGTGACCGGGCAGAGGAAGATGCCCGGCGCACCGGCGTAGAGCGTGCAGCCGTCGTGGCCCGCGGTTACCCTCAGCCCGCCGGGTGTGCCGCCGCTGTGCCAGGAGGCGTCGGTGAGCGGGGTTTTACTGAACGCGTAGACGACGGTGCCGTCCGGTATGCCGGAGGCTCCGCCGGAGGGGCCCCAGCTGGAGCCGGGGCCCAGGGTCAGGTCGCGCACGGTGGGATGGAAACCTACCTCCGCGGCGGCGGGCTGGGCCACGGTGAGGGTGGCGGCGCTCAGTGCGGTGGCCGCCGCGGCGACCAGTACGGCACGAGCTCTGGACTGACGCATCACATGCCCCCCAGGGCAAGGAAGTCGGCGGCCCCTGTGACCGCCACGGCGCCCGGTGATCCCCCCTGGCGCGCGACCGAGACTACCCGTCGCCTGTGACAGGTGCGTCTGGCGTGCCGGGTGGATCGCGACGGTGGTATCGGCCGAGCCGGACGGAACGCCGGGCCGGCGATACGCTCATGGGGGCCTGAGTATCCGTACTCAGGCCCCTGGCCCTCGATCAGGGAAAGCTGTGGGCGTGAGCACCCCGTACGCAGAAGCCCGACCTGTCCTGCCGCGCGTGGCCGGATCGGCCGTCACCGGCGCGGTCTTGGCCGCAGGCGCGTCGCAGTTCGTCTTCTGGGCCAGGCACGACAGTGCCCGGGCATGCGGGAAGACAGACGGCCTCTGCTCCACATGGTTGGGCTTGGCAGCCCTCCCGCTCACCGTGACGACAAGCGTGATCATCCTGATGCTCGTCTACAAGCAGCTGGGCATCCGGCCACGGCACGCAGTCATCCCGCAGACGATCGTGCTGGGGCCACTGCCTCTCGTCGCCGCACAGACGGCCGCCGGCTGGTGGGCCGCCGCCATCACGGGCGGAGCGTGGTCATGCTTCCTCGCGCTGATCGCATGGGACCGCTACCGGATCCTGGGGCTCTCAGCCGCAGCCATCCTTCTCCTCGCTTCCCTCGTCGTGCTGTACAGCTGACGCGTGGAAAGTATGTCGAGGGTGGCGGCAGTCGTGGAACTACTGGCAACGGTGTAGGCCCCCGCCACTCATGACCTCTGGTGCCGTCCGCCTGACGACCATCCGCCAGCCGCCGTACCGCGGCCGCCCCCGACGCCCGCCGCGCTGAAGCCCTGAGGCCTGCGGTACGGAATGCGCGCGGTTTGGGGGGCGCTCCGGGCGTTGCCACGGTGGGGCAGGACACGTGCCGGCTGCCGGACCAGCTTGGTGCTTCCGAACGTCTTCGCTGCACCGCGCTCCCTTCCCCCGGTCGTTTCACGGGCCACTGTTCTGGACAACGCTGCATCGACTTATAGGAGTTCGGTCGGGGCGGCGTATCGCCAGGCAGCGGTGTCTTCCCGAGACGATCAGGGGCTGCGGCGCCGGGCCGCCCAAGCGAGTGGCTGTACGAACTTTGCGCTTGCATTCACACTGGTCGGCCGTGTGAAAGTCGGCTTGGGAGGCGGGTCGGGGGACGGGGCCGGATATCGATGCAGGTCTGAACCGCCCAAGCGCGATCTCCCGTCTCCTGTTACTGAAGGGTCGGCAACCACTCACGGGACGGTCTGTGCACCATCCGCCCGGCAGCGGATCCGGGGCGACTGCGCTCCCAGTCTGCTGCCGGTACGGCAGCACGGGGCCACCGCGGGGAGTCGTCGGCCTGGGCAGTACCCCGCGCCGCCCGGCGCGGGGACCGACGGGAGAGGTCTGATCGTTGAGCAGAGACAACCGTCCGCAGGCCATGACGACCCTGCGGAGCACAAGAATACGATTACCGTCGCCGCGGTGGATCACCGCTGTGCTCGCCGTTCTGAGCGCGGTGGCAGCCCTGCTGACCGTTCCGTTGATGGCCGCGTCGGCACACGCCGTGAACCGCGACGGCACGTCGCCGTTCGCCTCGTACAACATGCGCGGCTCCGACAACGGCGCCCGGTGGACGAACGAGATCGTGCAGCTGGTCGAACGCGTCCCGCTGGTCGCACTGCAAGAGGTCGGCTCCGGTCCACCCGCACCGGTCGACAACATCGTCCGCGACATGCGGCTCGGCAGGACCCGCCCCCACAACCAGCCCAGCTCCTACCAGTTCAGCCGTTGGATGGCCGGGGGTGTCGAGCGCTATGTGTACTTCATGCAGACCGACCCCCGCAGAATCAACGGGACCAACCAGGACACCTGGGACGGCGGCCGGGTGAACCTGGCGACCATCACCGACACCCCGGCCACCGAGGTCCGCGTGCTGGACAACCCCGCCTACGACCCCGACCCGAACGCCCCGGACAACCAGTACCGGGCACGACCGCTGCTCGGTCTGAGGTTCGGCAACACCTGGTACTGGAACATCCACGCGCGCGGAGGCGACGTCCAGGGCCTGCTGAGAGAAGTACGCACCTTCGCGTCGAGGTACGACCAGCGGGGCCGGAACTGGGTCATGGTCGGCGACTTCAACGTGAACATCCTCAACCGCACCACCGCCCAGGCGCATGACCAGTCGCTGCACCTGAACGCCGACGAGAGCCTGCTGCGCACCGGTCGGCCCACGTACATCAACAGCGACGAGCCGAGCGAGCTGGACTACACGATCGCCCACGGTCTGCCCGGCGGCTTCACCGCGAACGTTCCACGCGCTGGCGGGTCCGACCACGTGGAGGTGCACTACAGCCGGACGCCGCCGCCGGCTCAGGCGCCCGTCCCGGCGTATCCCTACGCCACCGAAATGGCGACGGTCACCGGCACTGTGATGCAGGCGAACCAGGACGGCTCGTTCGGGATCACCGCCGCCCGTCACGACAACAACCAGACCGCCCGGATGTCCACCACCGCAGCGGGCACGCACACCATCCGGTACGCCGCGGGCTGTGTCTCCATCGCGCCGAAGGTGCGGCGGGACGTGTCCGGCTCCCCGGTCGTCGCCGGTTCGTGCGACGACCCGCGGGCGCAGTGGACGCTCACCGACCCGCGGCCCGATCCGGGGTGGAACCAGGACAACGGGGGACCGCAGCTGTGGCGGAACGTGGCCTTCCCCCAGCTCTGTCTGACGCCGTCCAACAAGCAGGTGACCGCGGCGCCATGCGGCGGCGACATCGCCCAGCGCTGGTGGGACAACGCGGCCGCACTGCCCAAGGACTGGCCGACGACCACCGGTAACATCCGCCTGGAGTCCGCCTTCATGGGCGGCCGCATCATGACCGGGGGCTATCCCGGGACCGGTATCCGCACCGCGCCCACACCGTCGAGGTGGTGGTGGATCTACTGGCTGCGCCAGGAGCGCCTGGACTTCGGTTGGAACGTCCAGCGCATCAGCCCTGGCGACAACCTGGTCCGCCTGGAGAGCGTGTTCGGCAACAAGTACTGCCTGGGTGTCCGCGACGAGCACGCCACCGAGCAGACCGACGCCATGGTGCGGTCGTGCGGCGATGCGCGCGGCGTTGACGCGGCCGGACAGCGCTGGCTGGCCGAAACCTACGCGGACGGCACAGTGCGTTACCGCAACGAGGCCACCCATCTCTGTCTGCTGGCCCCTGACGCGGACCGCGGCACCGTCCGCCTCGCCTCCTGCAACGACATCTTGGCCGAGCGCTGGAAGGTGGTGAAGCCCTGAGCCCTTGAAGCCCACCGGGCCGCCCGGGCTACAGCTGGCCCGGGCGGCCCGGTTCCCCTGCGGTTGGCGATTCTGCCTGGCAGCGGACTTGCAACACAGTGAACCGGAACCCCCCGGCCCCGACAACGATTCAGTCTCCGCTGAAAGGATGGCCGCCATCGCGGGGGCGGGCGAGTCTGTCATGGGCCACAAGCAAGCAGGCATCGACCGGACAGGAGTGCACTGTGAAGAAGGTCCAACAAGTCGGGCTCGCGCTGGCCGCCACAGCAACCGGCCTCGCGATGGCCATGGCTCCGGCGGCTGTCGCCGACAGTGCTGATGCCGGTGTGCGGAGCAGCGCGGCAGCCGTCGGCGCCGGTACGCCCGAGCCGTTCGCCGGCCAGGTCCGCGCCGCGCATCTCACTCCCGCGCAGGACAGGGCGCTGCGCGCCGAGGTTGCCAAGTACCTCCAGCGCAGCGGCGGCAAGCAGATCTCCCTCAACGAGATCAAGGTCGACGACAGGCGCACCATCCGCGTCGCCGTTCCCGGCGAGGCGCACCCGCGCACCTTCACCGACCACGGCAGCACGGGCCCCGCCTACAGCAGCATCTGCAACCCGTGGGCCGTCACCCGGAACGGCTACTTCTGCGCCTTCAGCGGCGAGGACTTCACCGGCAGCGAAGACCCGATGTACTACTGCCGCTCCTACCCCATGAACTACACCGGCACTGGATCGTGGGTGAACCGCCAGTACGGAACCCACGTTGCGAAGTTCTACGGCAAGCGCGGCGACTACATCGACGAGAGCTTGCCGCCGATCTCGCTCGCCACCTCGCAGAACTGGTACTACGTGTGGACGGTCGTCCCCTGCTGAACGGGCCGCCGAAGAACAACGCTTTGCAGCTGGGCACGTATAGGAGTCCTGGGGGCTTCCGGTATCGGGGCGGCTCCGCGTCCCGCCGGGGGCCACACCCACACGAGGAGTCAGAGAAGAACGAGATGCGCACCGGACGAGGTGTGCCTGACTGTCGGAATCGGACACTGGCGGGGGAGGAATCCGGTGAGGTACGAGTGCTGCCCTGCGATGCCGGTCTGGGCGATCAGTACCGTCCCCGCGGTCACCATCGTCTTCCGCCCCGGCTGCCACCGGGCGGCAGCCAGGCAACAGGCCGCGCCTGCGGTGCCCAGCAGCGCCGGGAACGCTGGAGCGTCAACGCCGTACCGCGGCCGGTGAAGGCGCGGCAGGGGCGAATCATTCCGGTCTTTGGTCATGCTCGCAGTGTCACAAGCCCGCTTGCCAAGCGTCTTGTAGAAATGTTCCTGCCCCCCCGTGATCCGCCCTCGGCCGCACGCCTGACGAGCGCGGACCATCGGTCAGGACTTCGACAGGTAACGGGACAGGTATGCGGGGGAGGCCCACGCGACGTCGTCGACCGCAAGCCACGGCGCGATCCGCACGGCCGTGGGCGTCACACCGGCGAAGGTCACGACATCCCGGTGGAGATGGGACTGGTCTACGTAGCCGGTCTCCGCTGCCACCTGTGCGGCGCTGTGGCCCGCGGCCAGACGGTGGGCCGCGTGGTCGAAACGGACGAGCTGAGCGGCACGCTTGGGGGGGAGCCCGATCTGGGCCCGGAACCGGGACCACAGGCGTTTGCGGCTCCAGCCGATCTCGGCCGCCAGCCGCTCGACCCGAACCCCTCCCAGGTTCGTCACCATCTGCCCCCACACGAAAGCGACTTCGGGTTCGACGGCTCGGCCTGCCTCGTATCGGCGTACGAGAGCGGCCTCCGCTATCGCGAACCGCTCCTCCCACGACCTCGCGGCGCGCAACTGCTCCTGAGTACGCGCGGCGTCGCGGCCCCAGAGGTCGTCGAGAGAGACTACTGAGGCGCCCAACTCCGCACCGGCGCCCAGCACCGCGTGCGCGACCGGCGGCGAAAGGCGCACCTGCAGGCACTCGACGTCCCGCCCGCGCCCTCGTACTCCGACGGACGCAAGTCCCACGACGACGCTGCCGTTCTGCCGCCGACCGCTGACGTCGTCGACGGCGAGCGGCGCGTCGCCGAGGTCGACGGCCACCGTGACAGCCGGGTACGGGACCACACCGAGGTCGACGGGGTCGGTAGTACGGGCGCGGAATCCGGCCATGCTGACACCCGGCAGCCGGCCCCGCCGCGACGGGGTGGCGATGTCCCACAGCGACGCGGCGTCGTGGGCCTGTCCGGCGGACCGCATGCCAGCAAGCTACGCGACAATCGTCCAAGACGCGATGCCGAAGGCGCGAAGACACTGACGGCTCCTGCCAGTTCAGCATCGGATTGGATCGCCCGTGATGCGCTCACCCATCGATCCGTTCACGCCAGCCGTCGAACTCGCGGCCGCCATCCGCCGGAAGGAGGTGAGTCCGGTCGAGGTGGCCGACTGCTTCCTCAAGCGGATGGATGAGCTCGACCCCCGCCTGAACGCCTTCTGCCACCGGGCCGACGACGACGTCCGCAAGGCCGCGTCCGCCGCGGCCGACGTCGTGGCGCGGGCCACCTCGCCCGAGGACCTCCCTCCGTTCCACGGCGTGCCGCTGCCGGTCAAGGACCTTGCCAACGTCGCCGGATGGCCCACGACTCATGGGTCCGCCGGTGCCGGACGGGAACCGGCCGAGGCATCGGACCCGGTGGTACGACGGTTCGTGGACGCGGGCTTCGTCCTGCTCGGCAAGACCACCACCTCCGAGTTCGGCAGCCTGCCCTTCACCGAGAGCGACGCCCTGGGCATCTCGCGCAACCCGTGGAACCCGGAGTGCACACCCGGCGGATCATCGAGCGGAGCGGGCGCCGCCGTCGCCGCCGGGAT
Organism: Streptomyces sp. NPDC048696; assembly: GCF_043198895.1. Lineage (NCBI taxonomy): Bacteria > Bacillati > Actinomycetota > Actinomycetes > Kitasatosporales > Streptomycetaceae > Streptomyces > Streptomyces sp. NPDC048696. The sequence continues at coordinate 168,367 of NZ_JBICVJ010000011.1, forward strand.
GGCACCCATCGCTCACGCGGAGGACGGCGGCGGATCGATACGTATCCCCGCCTCGTGCAACGGCCTCGTCGGCCTCAAACCCACCCGCGGCCTGGTCACCAACGCCGTCGTGGAGGTGGAGGGCTTCGGCACCGGTGGAGTGCTCACCCGCTCGGTGGCGGACACCGCCGCGGCCCTCGACGTACTGGCGCTCCACGATCCGGCGGCGTGGTGGTCGCCTCCGACGCCGCGCACATCCTTCGCCACCGCGCTGGAGACGGACATGCCGACCGGGCTGCGGATCGGTGCGCTCATCGACTCCCCGATCGATGGGATACACGTGCACCCCGCCTGTATCGCAGCCGTCGACGTGGCTCTCCGGACCCTCGAATCGGCCGGCCAGCATCTTGTCGACACTCCCCTTCCGCTGCCGCCGGCAGACGAGTTGGTCTCGGCGTTCACTGCCCTGTGGAACGTCGGCGGTGCCGGAATCGAGCTCGCGGAGCCCGACCGCGTCGAGCCGCACAATCGCGCCTTGCGTAAAGCGGCACGTGCGACCGACTCCTGGGCGTACGCGGAAGGGGTGAAGAAGACCCAGCGGTTGTCGCGGCTTATCGTCGAAGGCTTCCTCGCCGGCTTCGACCTCCTGGTCACGCCGACCATGGCCTGCCTCCCGCCGCTCGTCGGTGCCTGGCGAGCGGGCACCGACAACGATCCCCTGAGGGCACTGGTGAACAGCTATCCGATGGGGGTGTTCACGTCCGTGTTCAACGTGACCGGGCAGCCGGCCATCTCCCTCCCCGTCCACCACGACGAGGCCACCGGCCTGCCCGTCGGCATTCAGATCGTCGCCGCACCCTGGCGGGAGGACCTCCTGCTCCAGGTGTCCCGAACCCTCGAACTCGCCCGCCCCTGGGCCGGTCGCCGTCCGCCTGCCGGCTGAGTACGAAGGTGAGGAGTCTCTTCCCGGCGCCGCCATAAGGAATAGGGCCGGATCCCTCTGAGACCGAACCCAGATCCTTGGTGACAGGACAATCGTGTCGCATCCTGCCTTCGGCGGTATCACCCGCGCACATCTCGGCTATGTGGTGGAGGAGTTGGCCGTCCCGCGGGCGGCTTGTCGGGAGTCCGCGCTGGGTGAGCGGCGGGGCGGTGCGCGGCCGAGCGCCTGCCGGCTCGGGTGGCACCCCGCCCTCGCCCAGCGGCGAGGTGCGACGTGCCGCCCCGCCCGGTCCACCACGGCCGACCGCATCAAGGTCAAGCACCTGCGGTACAACCCAGGCGTGGCGCTGAGGCGCGTGGATCGCGCAGGCGCCCCGCTCCGGGTCAGAGTTGTGTGTAGGTGGCTCGGGTGTAGTCGGCGTAGCCGCCGTCGGCCCCGAGGTCGTGGACCCACAGGCCGAGGAAGGCGCCGGTGAAGCCGGGGCTGCCGTCGCGGCCGCGTGGTGGGTTGGTCTCACCGGCGTATTCGTCGGACAAGATCGTGGCGTCGCAGTCGGCGTCCAGTTCGTTCCACAGCCGGTCCGAGGTGAGGGCGTAGGAGAAGTGGACGCGTGTGCCGTGGAGGACGGCGCGCAGGTGGACGGGGCCGGCGGCGGGCAGCACGGTCTGTGCGCCGGGGTGGTCGATACGGTCGCCGTTGTCGCAGGTGAGCACGCTCAGCGCCCGGCCGTCGAGGTGTGGGTGGAGGTAGGCGTAGTGCCAGTTCCGCGTGTCGTAGTAGGCGGTGATGCCGGCGAGTTGGTGCGGGGTGGCCGGGGTGAAGTGGAGGGTGGTGTCCAGGGCGCAGTGCAGGCTGGTGGCACGGCGGGCGACCAGGCTGGGGGCGCGCTTGGCCTGGGGGGATTGGCCGCCTTGGATGCGTAGCCGTCCTGTTGCGTCGAGGTCGATCCAGTGGGTGTCGGCGGGGCGGCGCAGGGTGCTCCAGTGTGGGCCGAGCCTTGGTGGGGTGAAGGTGTCGGTGGCTGGTTCGACGGGCCAGGGGTGGGTCGGCAGATCGGGAGCGGGAACCTCGACGGCCGGTATGCCGCCCTCGACGCGGGGCCAGCCGTCCTCGGTCCAGATGACGGGTTGGAGGGCGGTCTCCCGGCCGAGGATGCAGCGGCCCCGCTGGGTCGCGGGGCGGCCGACGAGGTGGGCGAGGTACCACTGCCCGGTGCTGGTCTCGACGAGGCTGCCGTGGCCGGCTTTTTGCAGGGCCAGGTCGGGGTGGCCGCGTGAGGTGAGGATGGGTCCGGCCGGGTCGGTTTGGTAGGGGCCGAGCACGGTGCGGGCGCGGGCGACGGTGACTTGGTGGTTCCAGGTGGTGCCGCCTTCGGCGGTGACGAGGTAGTACCAGTCGTCCCGCCGGTAGATGTGCGGTCCTTCGGTGACGCCGGCGTCGGTGCCGGCGTAGATGTGGTGGACTTCGCCCGTCAGCGTGGTGGTTGCGCAGTCGAAGCGCTGGGCCTGGATGCCGGCGAAGGGGTTGTGGCCGGGGCGCCAGTCGGCGGTCAGGGACAGGAGCCAGCAGCTGCCGTCCTCGTCGTGGAACAGCGACGCGTCGAAGCCGCGGGCGTGCAGCGGGACCGGATCGCTCCAGGGCCCGACCGGGTCGGCGGCGGTGGTGAGGTAGTTCTGGGCGTCCCACCAGCCGCCGTGGTGGTTGTCGACGCGGGTGAACACGAGGTGGAACAGACCGTGTGCGTACGACAGGCATGGCGCCCAGACACCGCCCGAGTCCGGGACACCGGAAAGGTCCAGCAGCCGTGTCTCGTCCAGGATTCCGCCGAGCGGTCGCCAGTGGACCAGGTCACGCGAGTGGTGCAGGCGTACGCCGGGGTACCACTCGAAGGTGGAGGTGGCCAGGTAGTAGTCCTCGCCGACCCGAAGGACGGAGGGGTCGGGGTGGAATCCGGGCAGCACCGGGTTGTGGATCAGGGGGCTGCGGTCGGTGGAGGTGGCGGGGGAGGGTGTGGCTGGCGTGTGCGTGGTCGCGGCCTCGCTGGTCATGACGGCCTTTCAGGTGGCGGGTCATGGTGGTGGATCCGTGTGCCGGCTGGGGGGGGAGGAGGGGGCGCTCTGTACCGAGTCGGGGCGTGCGCTATTTGCCGAATCCGGCGGTGAGACCGGACAGCAGGTGGCGGCGGCCCACCAGATAGGCGCCGAGCAGCGGCAGCAGGGACAGGACGACGGCCGCCATGGTGGCGGGCACGTCGATGCCGTGCTGGCCCTGGAAGTTCCACAGGCCCAGGGGCAGGGTGCGCTTGGTGTCCGACTGGGTGAGTACCAGCGGGAACAGGAAGCCGTTCCAGGCACCCAGCGCGGTGTAGATGCCCACGGTGATCAGTCCGGGCCGGGTGAGCGGCACGACCAGGGTCCAGAAGACGCGGGCCGCACCCGCGCCGTCCACCGTCATCGCCTCGTACAGCTCGGACGGGATGTCGCGCAGGGTCGAGGACAGCACGAGGATCGCCATCGGCAGGGCGAACGCGGCCGAGGGCAGCACGATCGCGGCGAGCGTGTCGTACAGGCGCAGCCGCGTGATGATCAGATACACCGGGATGATCGTCGCTTGCGCGGGGATGGCCAGGCCCATCAGCAGCACCGAGAAACCGGTGGACACCAGGCGGCTGCGTGACCGGACGACGGCGTACGCCGCAGGCATCGCCAGACCGAGGACCATCGCCACGACCGAGACGGTGACGAGCACGTTGTTGACCAGATAGTGGCCGAACCCGGAGTCGAACACGGTGCCGTAGTTGGACAGCACCGGGTGCGAGGGCGGGGAGAAGGGGCCCGTGTCCAGGTAGTCGCTGCGGGTGCGCAGGCTGGCGCCGACCACGTAGTACAGCGGGACCGCGACCACGACCAGCCACACGGCGGCGGCCGCGCCGCCTGCGAGGTCCGGGCGGCGTTTGAGGACCGGCCGGCGGCGCGGACGGGTGCGGCGCGTGGGTCGGCCGGGCATACGGGTGGTGCGGCGGGCACCGGTGGGGACGCGCGTGTCGGTGGTCACAGGCCCTCCCGGTCGCTGGCCATGCGCCGGAAACCGGTGACCCGGACGACCAGCAGCGACAGGGCGGTTCCGGCGATCAGCAGCAGGGCGGCGAGCACGCTGGCGTAGCCCATCTCGAAGCTGCTGAAACCGGTCGCGTACATGTGCAGCGGGAGGGTGCGGGTCGCGGTGCCGGGCCCGCCGTTGGTGAGCAGCAGCACGATGTCGAAGTAGGTGAGCGATCCGACCAGCATCAGCACCGAGGAGGTGATGACGCTGTTGCGCAGCTGCGGCACGGTGATGGAGAAGAACTGCCGCCAGCGCCCCGCACCGTCCACGGTCGCGGCCTCGTACAGCACCGCGGGGATCTGCCGGGCGGCGGCCTGGTACAGCAGGGTGTGGAAGGGGACGAACTGCCAGGTGACGACGGACATCACCGCCCAGATCGCCAGGTCGGGGCGGCCGATGAAGTTGCCGTCCGCGACGCCGAGCCAGGGGCCGATGACGCCCGCCAGGCCGAAGTTCGGATCAAGCAGCGCGCCGAACAGCAGGGCGATCGCCGCACTGGACATGAGCAGCGGTATGAAGAACAGCGTCGACAGCACCGCCCGCACACGCTGTCGGCCGGCGCACCACACGCCCAGCGGCAGGCAGATCAGGGTCTGCACCAGCCAGGTCACCACGGACATCTCCAGGGAGTGCCAGAGCGAGGAGGAGAGCTGCGGGTCGCCGGCCAGGCGGCGCCAGTTGGCCAGGCCGATCCAGCGCGGGTCGCCGAGGCCGTTCCACGAGCAGAAACTCAGGCCCACCACCAGAATCATGGGGAGCAGGGCGAGGGCGGCGAAATACAGCAGGGCCGGGGCGGCCCAGGCCGGCCCGGGACGCCCGTCCCCACCGCGCTTGGCGAGGCGGAGGGTTGCCGTGCTCACGACGATCCCACCGCCGAGACGAACCGCTGCGGGCTGATCTGTTTGTTGAACAGCTGCTGGAGGTTGGTGAGGATCTGCTGCGCGGTCGCCGGGGGCACGGCCTGGTCCCAGGACTGGGTGAACGAGGGGGCGTTGCGGACCATGTCGTAGATGAAGGTGGCGTAGTCGGCGTGGGGACCCGTGGCGAGCCGGCTCGACAGTCCGGCCACGGCCGGTACTTGGCCGACGTCGATCAGCCCGGTGAGGTAGTCCGGCGCGGTGACCGTCTTCTCGATGTAGTCGATCGCGTCCCGCACATGGGGGGACTTCGTCGTGACGGAGAAGAAGTTGGAGGGGTTGCCCACCACGTTCTGGACGTCTCCCTTGCCGCCTTCGACGCTCGGGAAGGGCGCCCACCTCAGCTTGCCGCCCTTGACGAAGTCCGGTGCGGAGGACAGCTGTCCGGCGTACTCCCAGGATCCCATCAGCAGCATCCCGGCCCGGCCCTTGGCCAGCAGGGCGTCGGCGCCGCCGGAGTCCGCGCCGACCGAGCCGTAGTTGGAGCCGAACGCGCCGCGGTCGACCAGATCCCGGATCATCGTCAGGGCGGTCAGGACCGCGGGATCCTGCCATGCGCCGGGTTTGCCGGCCTCGATCGCGGCGAACACCTGTGGCCCGCCGACGCGGTCGAGCAGGTACTCCAGCCACATCAGCTCGGTCCAGGGCTGGGAGCCGGCGAGTGCGATCGGTGTGATGCCGGCGGCCTTGAGCCTGTCGATGTCGGCCAGCATGTCCTTCCAGGTGGCCGGGGGGTTGGAGATACCGGCCTTGGCGAACACGTCCTTGTTGTAGAAGAGGGCGACCGGCTGTACACCCTCCATCGGTACGCCGTAGTACTTGCCGTCGAGTTTCCCGCCGTCCAGGACGCTGGGCAGGAACGTGTTCTTGAACTTCGGGTCGGCGTCCAGCGCGGCGGTCAGATCGACCACGTTGCCCGCCTTCACGTAGGTGTTGAGGTTGCCGCCGCCCCAGTTGATGAACACGTCCGGGGCGTTGGGGGAGCCGATGGCGGTCTGGAGTTTCTGCTTGTACGGGTCGTTCGGGAAAGCCTGGACGGACGCTTTCACCGCAGGCTTCCCGGCGTTGTAGATGTTGGCGATGGTGTGCTGGACCGGATTGAGAGCTGCGTCCTGAAGCACCCAGACCTGCATCGACGAGGAACCGGAGGCCGAACCCGGGCCGTTGGACCCGCCGCACGAAGTCAGGGTCAGAGCCAGCGCCGAGGTCGCGGCGGCCACGGCGGAACGCAGTGCTGTGCCACGTTTCATCGATTGATCCCCCTGGGCGATAGAAACTTTCGGCGTGTTGCGATACCTTGTTTCGGGGCGAACCTAGAGACACCGGCGCGATGGCGTCAACGGCCATGCATGTCACGGAACGGTATCGGCAGCTCTGCGGCGCGATTGATTCGGCGATACAAGACCGAAACTGTCGGGAAGGCTCGCAGCCGTGTTCAACTAATCTGAGCTGTCATCAGAAGCATGAGAGATGGGGTCCGTATGCCCGGCCGAGAACGCCCTGCCGGATCGGTACCTGGCGGATCGGTACCTGCCGGGACGCATGAGGGGCCCCGGGTCACCATCGCCGACATCGCGCGGGAGGCCGGTGTGTCCACACCCACGGTCTCCAAGGTCCTCAACGGCCACAGCCAGGTAGCGGCCGAGACCCGCGCCCGGGTGGAGGAGTTGCTGCAGCGCCACAACTACCTGCGCCGCCGGGCCCGGCCGAAGGAGACCGTGGGGCTCGTGGACCTGGTTATCCGGGAAGTGGACACCCTGTGGTCGGGCGAAGTGGTGCAGGGCGTACAGCGCGAGGCGGCCGAGCACGGCACCGGCGTGGTGGTGACCGCCACTCACGGGGGCGCCGCCGACACCCTGCGCTGGCTCGACAACCTTATGAAGCGCGGTTCCGACGGCATCGTCCTGGCCGTCACCGACCTCACCCCGGCGCAGCGCCGGCGGGTGGAGGCCCTGGGCGTCCCGCTGGCCGTGGTCGACCCGGTGGGCAGCCCCGACCCCAGCATCCCGTCGGTGGGCGCGACCAACTGGCAGGGCGGGCTGGCCGCGACCCAGCACCTGATCGAGCTGGGGCACCGCAGGATCGGTATCCTGCAGGGACTGGAAGAAACCCTGTGCGCGCGGGCGCGCCTGGACGGGTACCGCTCCGCGCTGGAGGCCGCCGGAATCGGTGCCGACCCCGCGCTGATGCGGCCCGGCAACTTCTACTACACCACCGGCTTCTCCGGCATGTGCGACCTCCTGGCGCTCCCGGAACCGCCCACCGCGGTGTTCGCCAGCAGTGACCTGATGGCCCTCGGTGCCTACGAGGCGCTCCGGCAGGCCGGGCTGCGCGTCGGGCAGGACGTGAGCGTCGTCGGCTTCGACGACGTTCCCCATGCGGTCTGGGCCGCCCCGCCGCTGACCACCGTGCGCCAGCCGCTCCGCGAAATGGCGGGCATGGCCACCCGTATCGTCCTGCAGGGCGCGAAAGCGGCGCTCCCCGAAGGCACGTTGCGGATGGAACTGGCCACGCGTCTGGTCGTCCGGGAGAGCACCGGACCCGCACCGGACAGATCGTGAGAGGTGCCGGGTACCCGTGAGCGCGGGTACCCGGCACCTGGCGACGCGGACCCGCGAGCGTGGGGTACCCGGCCTCTCGCCGCCGACGCCGAGGTGGACACATGCGGCTGCCACCTCGGGGCTGCGGTCTTCCTGGGCCGGCGGTGCAAGCGTCTGGGGGTGTAGCGGCGGATGCCTGGGGACCGCCACTACACCGGTTCACGTCAGGTGAACTTGCCGCCGAGATCGTTCCACCCGGACCAGCCGGTCTTCGTGTCCCATACCTTCTGCTCCGCGTGACCGTTCGAGCCGCGTCCGAAGACCTGTACCTGCTCCCCGTACTGGAGGGCGGACAGGTCGCCGATGAGTCGACCGCCGAGATCGTTCCACGCGGACCAGCCCGTTTTGGTGTCCCAAACCTTCTGGTGGGCCCGGTGGTCCGGGCTGGTGCCGAAGACCTGGACCTGTTCCCCGTACTGGATCACGGACAGATCGGTAATGAACTGCCCGCCCAGGCTGTGCCACGCGGACCAGCCGGTTTTGGTGTCCCATACCTTCTGGTAGGCGCGGTTGTCCGGACCGGTGCCGAAGACCTGGACCTGTTCCCCGTACTGAAGGGCGGACAGGTCGCCGACGAAGCCTCCTCCGAGATCGTTCCACCCGGACCACCCGGTCTGCGGGTCCCACACCTTCTGGTACGCGTGGTGGTTGTCGCCGACCCCGAAGACTTGCGCCTGTCCTCCGTACTGGATCGCGCTGACGTCGCTGACGAGGCTTCCGCCAAGGTCGTTCCATCCGGACCAGCCGGTTCCCGGGTCCCACACCTTCTGGTAGGCGTGGTGGTCGGGGCCGCGTCCGAAGACCTGGACCTGATGTCCGAAGGAGATCGCGGACAGGTCCCCGATCAGGTTGCCGCCCAAGTCGTGCCAGGCGGACCAGCCGTCCCCCGACGTCGACACCTTCTGGTAGACGTGCAGGTTCGCGCCGCGGCCGAACACCTCGGCCCTCCCGTCGAGGGAGACCGCGGAGGAGTCGCTGACGATGTAACCGCCCAGATCGTTCCAGCCGGACCAGCCGTGTCCCCTTACATACCGGTCGGCGGACTCGTGCCGGTTGGTGGCGTCACCGAAGACGTCCATGGCCTGACCGACCTGCACGGGCGTGATACGGCCGGTCGGGGCAGTGCCGGGCGAACCCTCGATGGGGACGAAGAACGGCTCCGCGTCCAGGATGCGGTCGTTGGTGTACCAGCGGCCGAGTCTCCTTCCGGCTTCGCCGTTGTCTCCGTTCTGGCCGCCGGTGGTCCAGGCAGCCGACCACCAGTTCTTGTATTTCTGCTTGTCGTAGCGGTAGCGGGCGGAGCCTTCGTAAGAGGAGGCGAAGGGGTACTCGTCGCACTCCCAGACGCCCCGCGCCGGTTTCTGCTCCATCCACTTGCTCTCGCAGAAGCTGCTGGTCTCGGAGCGGTTCGCCTTGTAGCGCTCATTCTGGTACTGCCCCGATCCCTGCGCCAAGCGGTGGATGGGGTCGCTGGGCACGGCTCCCGCCAGCTTCTTTTCGGGAGCGTAGGGGTCGGTTGCGGCCGGGTTGGCGCGGGCGCCGCGGATGTGCTCGGCGACGTCGTGGATGGCGTTGTCGTCCTCGTCGTAGGACATCCCGGGACGAGCGCGGTCGAAGACAGACCCGAGCTGTTCCTTTGGCGAAGTGGGGGCGAGGTACCAGGCGCTGTCGAACCGCATGCCGCCCTCGGGGCCGTCGGCCTGGGCGACCGGTTCGAAGCCGGGGAGGTCGACCTCGATGTGGATCTGGAAGACGCCGGAGGAAATCTGCGGGCCTGCGAACGGGCCTGGGGTGAACGCGTCGGAGACCAGGTCCATATGGAACTCGTCGTCCTGCCGCAGCGTGGGGATGAACGCGGTGCGGCCATTGCGGTCACCGACATAGCAGGCCGTGTCATCGCGCTCGTGTTTCACGTAGCCCTTGCACCTCATGGTGATGGTCATGAAGCCGTCGGTGGTGTAGACGCCGGTGACCTTCAGCGGGGTGAAGTGGATGCTGAAGTGGGCCCAGCGGTCGTTTGTCCCCCGGTATCCGCCGATCTTGCCGTTGCCGTAGATCCAGGGGGTCGCTACCAGATGGCCGACGACGTGGCAGCCGTCGTCACATTGATAGGCGAACCGGGCATAGGCGAAGCTGTTGCAGTACGAGTAGCGGTTTTTGATCCACCCGATGGTGCGTGTGGCGTCGAAGATGTGGGCCTGGCACTCGGCGGGGGTCGCGTAGTCGTACGGGTCGGCAGGCTTTTTCCCGTTGGGGAAGCGGGAACTGCTGACGACGTACGAGGGGTCTGGTTTGTTGGCACTGGCCCGAGGTGCGGCGGTGGTGCCCGGTTCACCGACGGCCCGGTAGCCCATCTTCCTCAGCGTGTCCTCCGAGTCGGTAGCGGCGACGAGGCGTTGGGGCGAGCGGAGCAGGTTCGGGTCGGTGATGATGTAGGTACTGGTGATCTTGCGGACCTTGTGCACCGGGTGCCCGGTGGATGCCGACGCGGCGGTCGGCCAGGCGAGCAGCAGCACCGCGACGAAGGCCGTTAAGGGTCTCGTGAGACGGGAACGTAACAAGACTCTCCCCCAGTCGGATTCGGTGTCGTGGCTGGGGGAGGGAGAGAGCCGAAACCCGCAGACGCCCGGACTCGGGAGGAATTGCCGGTGGGGCATGTCCAGCGCGCCATCGTGGGCAGGCCGCCAGCCCACCACCAGTTGTACCTGCGCGCCGACAAGTGTGACCGGGGGAGACGGCCTCCGGCAGGGAATTGACAGGTTCTCTACAAACGGAACCGGACGGCAGGCCCTGGGATCGCAGGGCCAGTGCGATCCTCCGGTCGCCCGGACGAAATACACGACCATGGAGGCATTCGAGGCATCGTTCAGAACGCGGCGAGGCTCTCGGCGGCCGACCGCATCAACGACTGTCCCCCTTCATCTTTCATCCGTACGAAGCTGGTTTGATCCGTACGAAGCCGGGGATGCGCGTTGTCCACCAGGGCTGGTCCGGACTTTTGGCTCTTTCTCTCGCAGCGCGCGGTCTCTGTATCCGTCGATACTTTCGGCCATGACCAGATCAAGAACGGCACGGTTCCTTGTCCCGCTCGCGTCAATTACCCTGCTGCTGGGTGTCCAGGCCGCCTCCGCATCGGCGGCTCAGCAGGCGGTATGCGGTCACACCGTCCAGGGCCGCATCCTGGACAAGTACAACGAGCTGGGAGGCCAGAACGGCTCTCTCGGATGCCCCCAGACCGACGAGCAGACCACCCCGGACGGCATCGGCCGGTTCACCGTCTTCGACGGCGGCTCCATCTACTGGACCCCGAGCACGGACGCTCACGCCATCTGGGGCCTCATCCGCGACAAGTGGGCTGCCATGGGCTGGGAGAAGGGATCCCTGGGCTACCCCACCAGTGACGAGATCACCCTGCCGGACGGGCAGGGCAAGCGGCAGGTGTTCCAGGGCGGTTCGCTCTACTGGCACCCCTCCCGCTCCAACGGCGTCCACCCCGTGTGGGGCCTCATCGGGCAGCGCTGGGCCGACGCCGGATGGGAAGGCGGCGTGTACGGCTACCCGGTCACCGACGAGCTCCAGCAGGAGGGCGTCACCCAGATGTTCGAGCACGGCCCGATCCGGTGGTCGCCGAACGAGACCGCGAACCCGCTGTGGGACAAGGCGAGGGCATGGCATTTCGAAGGCAACCCGGTGCCGGGTGACCTGAAGCAGAGTGCCGTGTTGATGCCCAAGGGGCCCGACCGGGGCGTTGTCGTGGCACGCGGCTACATCGCCGACGGCAACCTGTCCAGCGAAGAAATCGGAAACCACCGCTCCTGGAGTACGGATCCCACCGCCAGTTCCAAGGTGTCGATTGCCTGGGACACCGCGACCGGCCAGGTCGGAGTGTACGTCGACCAGTCCTGCACCAAGACCTTCGGCTGCCGTAACGCCAAGCCGCTCGTCCGTACCGAGCACGCCAAGGTCGTGCAGGACGACAAGACACCGCAGAACGAATACTGGGTCGAGCCCTACGGTGACGGCGGCATCCGCATCGATGTGTCAGCGGTCAACTCGTTCGTGGACACACCGCAAGGTTCCCTCGTGGACTTCGGCCGCATCAACGCCACGTTCCACATCTACCCGCACGGCTACGACGACAAGAACAAGAACTTCACCGGCTTCGACATCGACGCGGCCAAGGACAAGTTCCCGGCCTGGGAAGTCCTGCGCTACCCCCGCCTGCTGGAGAATTCCGGTTCCCCCCAGGCTCTGTGGCAAGGTGCCGTCGCCCAGCGGAACCTCGACGACCTGAAGCATCCGCAGGAGCTGTGCTACCGGCATGACCCCGACCATGCACCCGTCATGATGACCTGCACCTGATACAGCCGGGCCGGTCCTCCCGTCCCTCCTGGCCCCTCGTCAGCCTCCGGGCCGACGAGGGGCTTTCGTGTATTTTCCGGTCCACCAGGCACCCGGCGAACTCCAGCGCCTGGTCCTCGCCGCCGTCGACGCGGAGCGTCGGCAACCGACGACAACGCCGCAGATGGGCGTGCCAGCTCCGCGCGGCCCGGGCAACAGCGGGACTCCGAGGGTGATCAGACCGATGCCCGGGCAAGTACCAGCTTTCGCAGGGGTTCCGTGTCGGGCTGGTCTGCGACCGTCGCGTCCAGGGCCGCCTCAAGCTGGTCCTCGAAGCCGTCCGTCGGGTAGCGCAGGGCGGCCGGGTGGGACCAGGAGAGTTGCCAGCGGGCGGCGCCACCCGCTGTCAGTTCTACGGTGACCAGCTGGTTCAGGGCGCGCCGCGCGGCCGGGCGGGCGAACTCGCGGACCGCGTCGCCGGTCGCGGCTGCCGCCTGCTCGGACTTGGGGAAGCGGTCGACGATCCGCCAGCGCACCGCCGGGTCGGCGTCGATCGCGTCGAGGAAGGTGGCGAGGCCGGGGCCGACGCCCTCGGCCGCGCAGGCCTCGCGGATCTCCTGTGCGCCCTGGTCGGCGTACACGGTCATCGACTCGTGGACGAGGTCCTCCCAGTCCACCCGCGTGAGGGCGAGGGCCTGCGGGGTCAGGACGGCCTGCTCAAGCGCGGTCAGCGCCGCGTTCGCGTCAGCCAGCAGTTCCAGGGCCGGGCGGGCGGCCTGCCCGGCGCGGCCGTCGTCGGGCAGGGCCTCGATGCGGGCCACGCGCTCGGCGAGAGCGGGGTGGGAGTCGTAGCGGGAGGCGGGCTCGGTCGGGAGCTCCCGGCTCAGCTTCTCCAGCTCCGGTGCGCGGGCGTCGAGCAGGTTGCGCAGTCCGCCGAACACCTGGCCGGGGCGGGGCAGCAGGCCGGCGCCGACGCCGAGGGTGGCGTAGGAGCTCATGTAGAAGTCGAGCGCCGAGTCGAGGGCGTTGAGCTCGCGCAGGGCGGATGCGGCGGCGTCACGGCCGGCCACCTGGACCGCGGCGAGGTCGGCCGCGAGTTCTTGGCGGCGGGCGGCGGCGAGGGTGGTGCGCGTGAAGAAGTTGCCGTACGCCGTGTAGATGTTGGCCATGCCGCGGTACGTCGCACCCAGGCCCGGTGTCTCGACCTTCGTCACCCTCCTGCCCTTGGCGATCCGCTTGGCGGCGTGCTTGTCCTGCCTCGCGCGCTCATTGGCGAGCTTCTTGGCGGAGCGCTCGTGGAAGTGGGCGACGGTGCGGATCAGTTGGGCGCGGCCGCGGGTGATCAGGGGGGTGAGGCGCGTGTCGAAGTTGGCGTAGTGGCCCATCTCGTGGGCGAGGACCGCGCGCAGCTGCATCTCGTCCATACCCATCATCAGCGGCAGGCCGAGGTAGAGGCGACGGGTACCGGGCCGCAGGCCCATCAGTGAGGATTCCTCGCTGACGGCCGCGTTCACCTTCTCGATCAGCACGATCTCGTCCGGTGCGCGGGTGCCGACCTGCCGGGCGACGTCGCGCACGGCCTCCCACAGCGCGGGCTCCTGGGCCTCGGTGGCGGTGACGGTGATGCCGGTCGGCGCATCGTCCTTGGGGGTACGCAGCATGAACATGCCGCGCACGATCGGGATCACGAGGACGAGGGAGGGGATGACGATCTTATAGACGATCGGGCCGTGCAAGTAGGTGAAGACGGCGTAGTCGGCGCCCGCGAGGGCGGCCAGCAGGAAGACGCCGAGCAGGTAGAAGCCGGCGAGCAGGACGAGAACGCGCGAGGCGCGCAGCGAAGCGCCCATATGGACAGATCCCCCCACGGGATGAAAGCGGTGCTGAAGCGAGTGGCGGGAACCGCCTGCCGCATCATGGGGCCCGGTGGTCACTTACAGCAACTTCATTGGCCAGTGGGTTTGGTGAGTGGCTGAAGCGACTGGGTCTTGGGCGCGGCATCGAGATCTCTCTGCCGGCCTGCTGCACCGTTGCGCGCCCCCTGGTACGCGGCACCGGCGGTCGGCAAGTCCTGCCCGCCCCCGGCTCCAAGGCCCTCTCCTGTCCAATGGCGGCACCGAGGTGTTCATCAATGTGTTGATGCTGGCGGCATCCGGCTCATCGGGACGCTTGCGGCATCTCTGCCGCTACGAGCGCGAGGCCGAGCACTGGTGAATTCGGGCGTCACGGAGACACCGTGGCAGCCGGTGGTGTCCACCGGTGGGTGCGGGACACCGTCCCGTCGACGCCGAAGTCCTTCTTGAGCTGTTCCGGAATGGCGTAGTGCATGACGCGCCCGCGGGTGAGGGAGGACAGTTCCAGGACGGCTGTGAGGTGGCCGAGGCGGTCGAGTGCCCAGGCTCCGAGGGGAGAGCGGTCCTCGATCGTCTCCAGTACGCCGAGGAGGTGCGGCACGGTCTTGACCACGGTGTCCCAGCGGCTGCGCGGTACCTGGAGCCAGTCGGCACAGGTGTCGCCGATGAGGTGGCGGATGAGCGCGGAGACGATCGGATCGAAGAAGGTGCCGGGCACGATCTCCTCGTAGAGGTCGATGAGCTGCCGGGTGAGATGGACGCCTTCGTCGGAGGGGGCCATGTGGCGGACCATGTACCGGTCGAGGAACTGCCGTGCCTGGTCAAGGGTTGTGGGGACGGCCTCCTGGTCGATGCCGAGCATGGCACCGACCACGCGCCAGGCGTAGTAGTACGCCTCGGCGCCTTCGGTGGACATGTGGATGCCGAGGCGGTGCAGGCTGTCCAGGACGAGCAGGGAGAAGAACATCTGTCCGCCGATCATGTCCTCTTGGCAGATCGGCGTACCGAGCGTTGCGGTGTCCCAGTGGTTCTCGCGCTTGAGGTGGTGGCGGATGGACGCGTGCAGGAGGCGGACCTTCTGGGCCGCGGGGATGAACCGGCTGCCTGCCTCGAAGGCGTCGGGCTGCATCAGGTAGACGGTGAACTGCCCGGTCTCCGCCATCCGTTTGGAGGGGTACTTCAGGCCGTGGGTGGCAGAGAGGAGCTTCGCCACGTGCGGGACGACGTAGCAGGCCGGCATGGAGGCGAAGGACAGGGCGGTGGAGATGTGCACGTTGTTGTCGATGAAGAAGAGCCGGGCCCGCTCCATCTCGCCCCAGTCCACCCAGGTCGGCGGCGTACTGGTGACCTGGAGGTACTCCCGCGCCACATCGGGCAGGCCGTCCGGCAAGGGGGCGCCGACGGTGGAGACGTACCGCATCAGGGTGTTGAACTTGCCCACCTCCCCCCGTTCGAACAGCGTGGCCACGGTGGCGTCGGCGAGTTCGTCGCCCGCGTGCCGCAGGGCGTCCATGGAAGCCTCGGTGTACGTCATGACAGCACTCCTCGTGTGGGGCGGGTCAGGACAGACGGATCGCGGCGGAGCGCGCCAGTGCGGTCAGGGCAGCCGCGGCGGGCGGCGGCGCGTTCAGGGTGTGCACCGCGGCCTGGGCCTCCTCGACCCGATCGGTGATCATGGCTTCGATGCGGTCGGGGGCCTTCACCCGGCGCATCACGGCGCGGACCTCGGCCAGTGCCTGCTCGTCCAGATCACGGCGGCCGAGCAGTGAGCCGAGCCGCTCCCGCTCGCCTTCATCGGCCAGGCGCCATGTCTCGGCCAGCAGGGCGGTGGGCCGGTGGCCGCGCACATCGTCCGCGTTGGCCTTGCCCGTGCGCTGCGGGTCGCCGAACAGCCCGAGCAGATCGTCCCGGAGCTGGAAGGCCTCTCCGAGCGGCAGCCCGTACGCGGAGTAGCCCTGCCGCAGTCGGTCGCCGGCCCCGGCGAGCGCGGAACCGATCAGCAGGGGTTGTTCCACGGTGTACTTGGCGGTCTTGTACCGGATCACCTTCAGTGATGCCGAGGTGTCGGGACGGCTGCCGGTGCGCAGGATCTCCAGGCATTCGCCCGCGATCAGTTCCCGGGCGAGCAGCGACCACAGTGGGCGGGCTCGCGCGAGGTACGCGGCAGGCAGGCCGCTGGTGGCGAAGAGCTGGCCGGCGAGCGACATCAGCAGGTCGCCCACCAGCATCGCGAGTGATCTCGCGGCGGCCGTGGCACGCGGCCGACGGCGTACTGCGCCGCGTAGTGCGATGTGCGGCGTGGGGCGGCCGTGCCGCAGCGGGCTGTCGTCGATGAGGTCGTCATGGACGACCGCGGCGGCGTGTACCAGCTCCATCGAGGCCGCCGCTCGCACCATCGCATCGCTGTCCGGCTGCCCTGCCGCGCGCCAGCCCCAGTAGCAGAATGCCGACCGCAGCCGCTTGCCGTCGGCGACTGCGGACTCCAACTCGCGTGCCACCGGGTCGAGAAGAGGGTCGATGGCCGCCAGCTGCACGGCCTCCGCGGCCACGAAGGGGTGCAGTACGGCGTCGACCCGCGTCTTGAACGCGGCCGCCTTCCACCGGTCAGGCGTCATCGGCGGCCCGCCGAGCCAGCGCGTGCTGGGCGAGGATCTCCAGGTGGGCGGGTGGGGCGGCCGCGTACCGGTCCATCATCAGGCGGCCGCGCGCCAGCAGATCGTGCTCGGCGTCCGCAGCGAGTTCGGCGGCGTCCGAGCGGTGCAGCGCTGCCCGCACGGTCCCCAGGGCCGACCCCAGTGTGCTCACCGCTAAGTCGGCAAGGCCGGCCGCCAAGAGGACCGCCCTCTCGTCCAAGCCCCTGTGCCGTCCCGTGTCCCCAGTCATGGCGTCCCCTCCCCTGCGGCATGGCCGAGCGGGGGCCCGGCATATGCCATCGCTCCCCAGGGTCGCGGCACACCGTGCCTGTGGCCGCAGGAACTCACGATCGGGCGATGCGATCGTACGTCCGTGCGGACCAGCCGTCACCGCCGCTCACGGGGGCCGGAGTTTCCACCCCGCGCGAGCGTCGGCCGGGAATGTCGCGTTCGGACAGGAGCTCCGCGTGCCCGGCGGCCGGGAACGCGGCGATGCCGGGCTCTGTGGGGGTGGCGCGGCCACAGATCACGACAGGGGAGCGGGCTCTTCCGGGGCGAGCGAGTTGCCGCTGGAGATCCGGCCGCAGTCGGACGGCGCTGTGCGGCCGGCGAAGCGGTCGTTCAGCCAGCCCAGCGCGACGGGCGCCCAGGCGAGGGTCGCGCCCGTGTGGCTGAGCAGGTCGTACTGGCTGTACTTGACCGCGGAGCCGCCGGTGGCACAGTACTGGCGGGCGAGTGAGCGCACGTCGCCGGCGACCATGACGCCGTCGCCCGTGCCGATGCCCGGGCGGTTGCTGAAGGTCCCTTCGAGGACGCCTCCGTTGCCCTGGCCGATGAACCCGGGGACGGTCGGGCTGGCGGCGGAGCCGAGGTTGAGCTTGTTCATCGCCGTCAGGAAGGCGGGGATCGAGTTGGGGTTGGCGTACTGCGGCTTCGCCATCTTCTTCCACGTCAGCCCCGGGTAGTGGCCGAGGGCGTTGATGATCGAGCCGCGCTGGAGGTCCTTGTAGACGCTCAGGCCGTAGCTGTTGAGGTAGCTCTTGAGGTCGATGTCGTACGAGCGGGAGACGCCGATGACGGCCATGGGGATGACGCCGGACCAGGCCAGTGAGCCATCGACGTACTTCAGGTTGTGTGCCGGGTCCACCAGCAGGCCGCCCTCGGCGTAGCCGACCAGTCGGCGGTTGACGTCCGGCGCGTAGCTCGGCGCGAGCGTGGCGGCCCAGTTGGTCGCGATGGCGCCGCCCGAGTAGCCGATGAGGCCGAACGACGTGGTGGAGTCGAGCCCCGTCTCGGCCGCTTTCGTCGCGGCGCGGATGGAGTCCAGGGTGTTGGTGCCGTACTCCGGACCGGCGGCGAAGTTCGCCTGCTGCCCCTCGGTGTCCGGGATGACGAGGTTGTAGCCCTGCAGCAGCAGCGGCGCGATGAAGAGGGCCTCCGCGTTGGGGATGGCCCCGCCCAGGGTGACGTCGCCGGCGATCGCCCGCGAGGGGCTGTCCTGCGGGTTGAGCGAGTCGTAGAACGACTGGTAGGAGACGGCCTTGCTGTTGTCGCCGGTCAGACTGCGCACCACGGTGGTCACGTTGGCGGCCGGGCGGCCCTGGGCGTCGGTGGTGCGGTACAGCAGCTGGACCGCCTTGAGAGGCGTGGGGATGCCGATGACGTGGTACTGCAGGGTCCGCGTCTTGAGTACGGTGCCCGGCGCGAACGAGGACAGCGGCTCGCTGCCGGTGTAGGCGTAGAACGGGTCGCTCGCCGAGGCCGTCGCGGCGGCCGGTGCGGCCTTTGCGGCCGCGACGGCGGTGGCGGCGGGCGTGGCGGCCATGGCTGCGGCGGCGACAGCGACGGAGATCAGGCGAACAGCTGCCTTGGACATGCGGTCCTCGATTCCTGGGGGAGCGACGCGCCGGCAGGGGGCCGGTGCGCGACACGTCGGGCCGGCCGGGGCGGCGGTCCCCGGCAGGGGAATGCGGTGAGCGATGCGGCCGGGGCCCTGCCACATCTGGCCATCCACCAGTCAGTCGTGTTACCAACCAGTAGGTGATGTCCCGGAAACATCATGGGGCCGGTCAGCGGCCCGGTCGCCGGGGCGGGGAACAGAGATGTGCGAGGTGCATTGTGACCGGATCCAACGCCGTGGAGCGCAACAACGTCCCGCGGTTCGGCGGTGTGCCGGTGCACAAGCGGCTCCAGGACTCAGCCGCTTCGCTGGAGCGTGCGGTGATGCGCCGGCTGGTCGAGCGGCTCCCCGTATACGGGACGCTGCCGGCGGAGCACCTCGGCGGCGACATCGCCAAGCAGGTCACCCGCGGTATACGGACCTTCGCGACGGTCCTGCGCACCGGGGAGATGCCCGGGCAGGCCGAGGCGGCGGCCATCCGCGAGTCGTCGGCCCGGCGCGCCGACGAGGGCGTACCGCTGGAGGCCGTCGTCGGCGCCTACCACCTCGGTGCGGAGGAGTGCGCCGCCCAGGTCTTCTCGGCGGCCGAACCGGGCGACCTGGCCGACGTGCTGCTGGTGCAGCGCCAACTGCTCGCGTATCTGCGGTTGGTGAGCTGCGAGGTGGCCGCCGGGTATGTGCAGGAGCGGCAGACCGCGCTCAGTGACGAGCAGGTCGCGCTGCAGTCGCTGCTGTCGCGGCTGCTGGAGGGCGGCAACCCCCAGGGCGCGGCGGACCGGGCCGGCGTCCAGCTGCCGGCCTGTTATCTGGTGCTGAGTATCGCGGTGGGGTCGCACCCGGACGAGCTGGTGCCCGGCGTGGACCACGCGGTCGCCGCCCGCCGCAAGCTCCGGCGGCTGCGCAACGAAATCCAGCGCCAGACGACGGGCGTTCCGCTCTCCGTCCTGTCCGGCGCGGGCGGGCTGGCACTGATCCCGTACGCGACGTCGCCGGACGACTGCGGCCGCGTGGACCGGGCGCGGCTGTCCGACCTGGTCGAGCAGCTCGGCCGGATGTGCGGCGCCGAGGTGCTGGCCGCGGCGACGACCGCGGCACCCGAAGGGGTCGCGGAGGCCGCCCGGCTGGCCGGGGAGGTGCGCGCGGTGGCCGAGGCGTCCGGCCGCGGACCCGGGCTGTACCTGCTCGACGACGTGCTGCTGGATTACCAGTTGAGCCGGCCGAGCCCGGCCCGGGCGGGGCTGGCCGCACTGCTCGACCCGCTGGACGACCGCCCGGAGCTGCTCGACACACTGCGCACCTTCCTGGCGCGGGGACTCGACCGGCGCCGGGCCGCCGCCCGGCTCCAGGTGCACCCGAACACGGTCGACTACCGGCTGCGCAAGGCCACCGAACTCACCGGCCTGGACGCCTCCCGGGGCGCCGACACCCTGACCCTGCGCGCCGCTCTGGCCGCCCACGACGCCGTACGCCAGGCCGGACCGGAAGCAACCCGCCCGTGACGCCCAAGCCGCCGACCGGCGGGTCGGGCCGAACGTAACCCCCCTTCGGTGCGCTGGAGCCTTGTCCGGCGTGCTTGACCGTCAGGGCCACTGCCTCGCTGGTGACGTCGTCTTCAGCAGCTCCGCACGGGCCGTTGGACCGACAGCCGGGACAACACACTGTCCCGGGCTGACGGTTGCGTATCCGGCAGTGGCCCGTAGTGAAGGGGTCAGTATCCGGAGTTGACGTTGTCGATGGAGCCGTAGGTGTGAGCGGCGTAGTTGCAGGCGGCGGCGATGTTGGCCACCGGGTCGAAGATGTCCCACGCCGTGCCCACGACGTGGAACCTTCGGAACGTGGGATCGATGACCTGGAGCAGCCCCTTGGAGGGGGTGCCGGCGCGGGCGTTGGAGTCCCAGTTGTTGACGGCGCGAGGGTTGCCGGATGACTCGCGTTTGATGTTTCGCAGGATGCCGGCGTAGGAGCCGGGGATGTGCCTGGCCTTCATGATGGCCAGAGCCCTGTCGATCCACTGGTCCATGACGTGGGAGGACGACACCTGCGGTGTGCTCGCCGGGCGGGGGGTTGCGGCGGCATGGGAAGCCGTGGTCAGGGTGAGTGCCGTCGTCGCGGCGATGGCGACGGTACCGGCTGCGGACATGGCACGCAGGCGGGCAGGCAGACAGGTCAGGGCAGACGTCAAAGCAGACATGACGGAGGTACCTTCCAGCACGAGGTGGATGGACAGCGGCCTCGACACAAACCTCGTCTGATGCACGGAGGTTGGTCCAGAGAAACCGTGTGCGCACATGGTGAAATACCCTGAACGGCGCTGGCAAGGGCGCGCACACCACCGTGCTTCGTAGCAACCCTCTTCAGGAGCCGTGGAGTTCCAGGAGAGGTGTAGGTGTATCCCTGCTACCGCGAGCCGTAGACGGTCCCCGCCATATGGGGTGCCTCATACCGTCGGCCGGTGTGTCCATGGCATACGCCATAGACACACCATGCCTTTGAGGGAAGGGGGTTGGTGAATGGGGCCGCATCCTCAACCCGGTGAAACACCTTCGATGGCCATCTTCATACGGCTTGTGGGAGAGATACCGGTTGGGCGGTTGCACTCCTGCCGTCCGCACCCACTGCTGTGGGGTGCCGCGGTGCGTTCCCGGTTCCCCTTGCCCCGGGACATTCCGCTGGACCGGCACGAACGGCATGGGTGCCATGCTTGCTGCGGCACCGTTGAAACGCCTGACGGGGGCCGGTGTGTGGCGCCGCCCAGCAGGGGTATTTTTGCGTACGTTTCGTCGGCTGGGACTTGCTCGTGGAACACGTGCCGAGTGGTGGCCGTATGCTCCGGCTTCAGCTCGACCGCAATCGGGACGTGTACCGGCCGGATCTGCTGGTCGAGTACATGTACGTGACGTTGCCGCCAGTGCGTCGTCGCCAGCGCAGCTTCGCCCAGCCCGCCAGGTCCTCCGGTGGCGGCATCATCGTGTTCCTCCCTGACCGCGGCATCGGTCGTCAGTCGAGGCCTTCGATGATGCGGAAGTCGCGCTCGACGCAGTCAGCAAGTACGGCCAGTGCCTCCTGGTAGGCCGCACTCGCGCGTGCGGCGACCGCCTGTTCGAAGGTGTCGAACTCCACCAGGATGGTGCGCTCGGCGATTCCGGCGTCGTGTGCGACGACCCGGCTGCCGCGGGAGAGGAGCCGCCCGCCCGCGGCCCTGACGGCTGGACCGGCCAGCTTGTCGTAGGCAGCAAGTCTCTCAGGGTCTGTGATGGTGCGGTAGACGCTGACCCAATAGCCCTTGGCCACGGTACCTCCTGTGTTCGGAATTGATGATCAGAAGCATGCTCAGATCCATGGCCGGCGCGCTGTGGGTCAGCGACCCGGCCCCCGACCGGCGCGCCGAGCCGGAGACGGTCGAGTCGATGACGGGCCTCGCCGGAAGGGCCGCGGACCGGACTGGAACGAAGAGGAGCCGACAAGTAGGTATGAGTCGCACGAGTACGACGTGATCGGCCATCAACCCTGAGCCCCTGCCACAGATGCCGCCAGAACCGGCCGGGCTCTCGCAGGAGCAGTTGGACCTGCTGCGCAGCGACCCCCGCGCCATGCAAGCACAAGCCTCAGCACATGACCGTGCGCACGATCGCTGCCTGGCCGCCGACTCGGATCCGGTGTCCCGTGCGATCGCGGTGAACGGTCGCCGTGATGGTGGACGGGCTGCCGAGGTGGTCACCCATGTCGACAGCGAGGCGGTGTGTGCCGAACCCCGCAGCATGCGCTGCCAGGCACGCGGTGCTGTTGGCGTTGGCGATGTCCTCGGTAGCCGTGGCCGCCGCCTGTGCGTTCGGCGAGCAGGGCGAGGGCGGCGACGGTGCCGTGGCCGCAGGCGGGCAGTTCGCCCTGGGCGGTGAAGAACCGCAGTGCGTACGCGGGCTGACCACGCTCGATTCCGGTCGCGCGGAGGAAGACCGCGTGCGAGGTTCCCCACTCCGTGGGAACGCGGCATCGCTCCTCGTCGGTGAACGGCGCATCATCCAGAACAGCGGTCGGGCTGCCACCCGCGCCGTCTCGCTGACACGCGTCGACGATCGCTACCTCGGACATGGCACCGGGCCGGTGGTCAGCAGCATGGTCAGGTCCAGTGCGGGCGCGCTGTGCGTCAACGCCCCGACCGAGATGAGGTCGACGCCTGTCCCGGCGATGGCGAGAACTGTGTCCAGGCGGATGGTGCCCGAGGCCTCCAGCAGGATCCGGGAAGCGTCGGCCCGCCCGGCCCGGAGCTTCACGACCTGCTCGATGTCGGCCACCGGCATGTTGTCGAGCATGATCCAGCGGGCTCCGGCGTCGAGGGCCTCGGCGGCCTGTGCGACGGTCTGCGCCTCGACATCGCTCTCCACGGTCTGCCCGGTGCGCGCCATCCCGCGCCTGACCGCCTCGATCGCGGCGGTCACCCCGCCCGCCGCGGCGATGTGGTTCTCCTTGAGCAGGACCATCGACGCGAGATCGAGGCGGTGGTTGTGGCCGCCGCCGGCGGTTACCGCGTACTTGTCCAGGGCGCGCAGGCCCGGCGCCGTCTTGCGTGTGTCCAGGATGCGCGCCCTGGTCCCTGCAACAGCTTGGACGTAGCGGTTGGTGAGCGTCGCGATGCCGCACATGCGCTGCAAGAAGTTCAGCGCCGTACGCTCCCCGGTGATCAGGCTGCGCGCCGAGCCGGACAGGCGCACCAGGACCTGGCCGTCGGCCAGTTGGGCGCCTTCTGCGACGGCCGGATCGATCTTGACTTCGGGGTCGACCTGCGCGAAGACCTCGGCGACCACGGGCAGGCCGGCGGCGATGCCGCCCTGCCGGGTGCGGATCTCGGCCGTGGCCACCAGGTCCTCGGGAACGCTCCACTCGGTGGTGACGTCCCTCCCTGACGCGTCCTCGGCCAGGGCGGCAGCGGCGGCGGCCCGTGCCGCCGCCGAGGGAAACTCGGTCGTGGTCATCTGGTCTCCAGCTCTGAGTGGACGTTGGCTCGGTGGCGGCAACCGCTGACGGGGCGGCACTGAAGTTCCGCTGGGCCGGCCTGCAGGACCTGGTGGATCCTGTACTCGATCTCCCGCGTGCCGGTCACCCGTCCCACCGCCACGAACAGGTTCCGGGTGAGCCGTCCGTGCGACTCGGCGCGGGTGTCGAACTCGGGGCACCGTGCGCATGTATTGGTCCTCCCGGCCGGTCTCGCCTCCGTCGATTCGGGCTTTCAGGGACGCGTCTCACCCAGGTCGTCAGGGCAGGTGCCACAACACCCTCCTACGTTTCGATTTCCGAAGCGGTCACTGATGCTAGCGTGTCGGAATTCGAAGCATCAACCCCGGAGAGCTGGACATCCCGACATGGCAACACCCAGACCTGGCAGTCCTGTTCGCGGCTCGACCACCGGCCGCCCCCTCATGGCCGCACTCGATCTGTTCGGGCGGCGGTGGAGTCTGCGCATCCTGTGGGAGCTTCGCGCAGGCCCGCTGGGATTCCGTCCCTTGCAGAAGCGGTGCGACGACATGTCCTCCAGTGTGATGCGGCAGCGCCTGACCGAACTGCTGGATGCCCAGGTGATTCACCAACTACCGGACAGCCGCTACGAGCTCACCCCGCTGGGACAGGAGGCGCGCCAGGCCCTGAACCCCCTCGCCCGCTGGGCGGAACGCTGGGCGGCCACGATCGACCCGCAAGGGGCGGACCACACCGACAACCAGTCCGCCGGCCGCGCCTCATATCCGGAGACCGTGGGCGACGGGGCACCGGAGAGGGGCTCCGCGCACTGACACCCCGTCGGCCTCGGATCGGAGGCAGGGCGGGACCGCCGGGTCACGAGGTTGCCGCGGCTCGGCCTTGCTCGTCGGGGTGGTGGGGGAAAGGATCAACGAGTTGTGTCGGCCCGAGCGGCCGACGGCGCACAAGAGGGACAACAAGAAGGACAAGGTGGAGCGGGATGGGCGAGCACGGCCGGCGGCGGCATCACCGTACGGTGGACCGGGTCGCATGGATCCTGGAGGCCGCCGCGCGGGCGCCGGGCGGGGTGACCGTGGCCGAGCTGGCGCGGACGGTCGGGGCACCGGCGAGTTCGGTGCAGGATCTGGTCAACGGCCTTGTCGTGACGGGTTTTTTGCTGGAGCAGCACGGGCGCTTCAGGCTCGGGCCCGCCCCGCATGTCCTCAACCTCATCGCCGGCCGGGTCGTCCCGCGGATCGGGCAGGCGGAGCTCAACGAGCTGAGCCGCGTCGCGGGCACCCCGGTGCTGCTCACGGTGCGGGTCGGGCTCGACGCCGTGCACCTCGCGCGCGGCGGCGAGGACGAGATTCCGCGCCTCGTGCCGCTCGCCGACGAGCACATGGCCCGGCCGCTGCTGCGTACCGCCGCGGGCCGTCTGCTGCTGGCCTTCACCGACGAGGCGGAGCGCCGTGGGCTGCTCGACGAGCTCGCCCGCCATGACCCCGAGGCGGTCGCCGAGTTCCGCGGCGCTCTTCCGGCGATCCGGGCGTCGCGGATCAGCCGCAGCGAGGGTCTGGCCGATCCCGAGGTCAGCGCGCTGGCGATCCCCGTCACCGACGGCCCCGTCGTCACGGGTGCTCTTGTGCTGACGCACCGGCGCCGTGGCCGCTCGGAGCGGCTGAGTCTGGACCGGGCGGCGGCCCGGCTCCTCGCGCACATCCAGGAGGGGAGGACGTGACGTTCGCATCGATTCACGGATATCCGTGAATGCGGGCGCTCATACAGTGCCGGGAACGAGCATCCCGGCATGACTTCGAACACGCTGACCACAGCCGAGCCGACGCCTCCGTCGTCCACGGCAGAGATCGTCTCCCGGCTGCTGCACACCCTCGGCGACCCTGATCCGGCCCGCGGGGCCGAGGACATCACTGTTGTCGGGGCCGATCCCCTGGTGCCCTCGGTGCACCGCCTCGCCGACGCCATGTCCGCCGCGATCGGCGTCTTCGGGCGGCAGACGGCGGCGCTCGGCGAACAGCGCGGTCACCGGCACCAGAGGGTGGAGGTACAGGCCCGGGCCGCGATCGACCAGCTCATGGCGACCTACCACACGACGCTCTCGGGGCGCCCGATCGGCGCTCTGCTCGACGATCCGACGCTGCTCGGCAACAACGACTTCTACCGGGCACGCGACGGCCGGTGGATCTTCCTCATCACCACCTATCCGCACCTGCGCGACGCGGTCTGTTCCGTGCTGAGGTGCGGGCTCGACAAGGCGGGGATCGCGCGGGCCGCGGCCGACTGGGATGCCTTCACGCTGGAGGAGGCCATCTGCGCGCGGGGCGGCGTCGCCTGCGTGGTGCGCGGCCGGGACGAGTGGCTCGCGCATCCCGCGGGGCGGTACGTCGCGCGGCGCCCGGTCGTCGAGATCGAACGCGTCGGTGACGGGCCGGTCCGGCCGCTGGAGCCGATCGGCGAGGCCGACGAGGCGCTCACGGGCGTACGGGTGCTCGATCTCACCCATGTCATCGCAGGTCCCGTCGGGGCGCGGCTCCTCGCCCAGTTCGGCGCCGACGTGCTGCACCTGTCGCGTCCCGACCGCCCCGACCCGATCCCGATGATCGCGATGACCGGCGGCGGCAAGCGCAACGCCTACTGCGACCTGCGCGACGACCACGACCGTGCGGCCTTCCACGAGGTGCTCCAGGACACGGACGTCTTCGTGCACGCCTACCGCGGACTCGCCCGGCACGGGGCCTCGCCCGAGGAACTCATCCGGCGCCGCCCCGGACTCATCACCCTCGAATACCACGCCTGGGGTGCCGAGGGACCCTGGGGTGAACGCGGCGGGTTCGACCAACTCGCCTGCTCGGCAACCGGGTTCGCCGTCGAGGAATGGACCGACCGGCCGTCGCTGCCGCCGACGTACCTGCTCAACGACTACCTCGCCGCGTACCTCGGGGCCGCCGCCGTGGCAACGGTCCTGCGCCGGCGTGCGACGGAGGGCGGCTCGTGGCGGATCCGCGTGACCCTGGCCGGGGTGTGCCACTGGGTGCAGGAACTCGGGCTGCTTGCCCGGGAGAACGTCATCGACCTGCCCCGGCCCGGGCGCGCGCCGCTCGCCGAGCTGTCGACCACCGGGACCGACTTCGGCCCGCTCACCGAACCGGCGACCCCGTTCGCGTACAGCGGGCGCATGGTCCCTCAGCCCGGCCGGCGTTCCCCGCTCGGGTCTGCCGCGCTCCAGTGGCGCTGAGCGCTCCGCGGGAAGTGCCGTACGTCATCTGCGGGCTGGTGGTGGGGGTCCCCCTGCTCGAACGAAGTTGAGAGCTTGGGGGATTGTCGTGCCCCCCGGCGGAGCCGCATATCGGCACAGCCCCGCGTCCCTTTGGAGCGCGATCCCGTACTGCACCACCCCGTTCACCCACTCCACCCGATTTCCCAGGAGGCACCGGAAGATGTCCGAGAAGCCGAGCGGCCCGTCCGGGCGGGGACTCCTCGCCGGAGTCCGCGTCGTCGAACTGGCCAGCGTGATCATGGGTCCGTACGCAGCACAGCAGCTGGGCGACCTGGGCGCGGACGTGATCAAGGTCGAGCCGCCCACCGGTGACATGACCCGCCACTACCCGCCGCGGCGCCACCCCGGCATGGGCGGCCCGGCCCTCAACCTGAACCGCAACAAGCGCAGCGCCGCCATCGACCTCAAGGCCCCGCACGGCCGCGACGCCCTGCTCGCCCTGCTGCGCACCGCCGACGTCTTCATCACCAACCTGCGCCCGCAGGCCCTGGAGAGGCTCCGACTCGGCTACGACGACGTCGCGGCCGAGAACCCCGGCCTGATCTACACCAATGCCCAGGGCTTCCGCAGCGACAGCCGCTACGGCACCCACGCCGCCTACGACGACATCATCCAGGCGGCCAGCGGCCTGGTCTGGCTCAACCACCAGGTCTCCGGCCAACCGCATTACGTTCCCACTGTGCTGGCCGACAAGATCTGCGGCATGCAGATCGCCCAGTCGGTCCTGGCCGCGCTGCACTACCGGGAGCACGGCGGCACCGGACAGCACATCGAGGTTCCGATGGCCGACACCATGCTCGCCTTCAACCTGGTCGAGCACCTGGGAGCGGCCACCCTGGAAGCCGACGGGGCGTTCGGCTCGGCCCGCTCGCTCAGCCCGCAGCGCCGCGCCCTGCGCACCGCCGACGGCTGGATGTGCATCCTGCCGCACAGCGACCGCAACTGGCGGGACTTCACCGACTTCGTGGGCCGCCCCGAACTGGCCGCCGACCCGCGCTTTGCCACCGGCCCCGACCGGGCCCGCAACGCCGACGCGTTCTATCCGCTGCTCGCGGAGCTGACGCCGCGGCACACCAGCGCCGCATGGCAGGAGTTCTGCGACCGGGCGGGCATCGCCGCCGCCCCGGTGCTCGGCCTGCAAGCCGCCGCCACCACCGCCTACGCCCAAGAGGGCGGCCTGCTGTACGAGGCCGAACACCCCACCGAGGGCCGCTACCGCGTCATCGGCCGCCCGGTGCGTTACTCGGCCGACCCGGAGCCGGAGCTACGGCCCTGCCCGGGCATCGGCCAGCACACCGACGAGGTGCTCCGCGAAGCCGGCTTCGACCCCACCCTGCTGCACCCCGCGAACTGACCGCGCATTCCCGTACCGAAAAGAAACGCACCGCCCGTTCACCGACCCCAGGAGCGAATGAGTCATGTCTCCTTCGACGCTTTCACCGATCGCGTTCCCCGACGTCGTCCTGCCCGAATCAACCCGTCGGCTCCGCGCCGAGGTCCGCGCCTTTCTGGACGAGGAGCGCGCCCGCGGCACGGTGCTGGGCCGTCCTGACTCCTGGCTGGCCGGCTGGGACGACGGCTTCAGCCGCCGCCTCGCCGAGCGCGGCTGGGTCGGCATGGCCCTGCCCACCGAGTACGGCGGTGCCGGCCGCGGTTTCCTGGAGCGCTACGTGGTGATCGAGGAACTGCTCGCCGCCGGCGCCCCGGTCAGCGCCCACTGGGTCGCCGACCGGCAGGCCGGACCGTCCGTCCTCCAGCACGGCACCGAGGAGCAGCGCCGCTTCTTCCTGCCCAAGATCGCCGCCGGGCAGTGCTTCTTCTCCATCGGGATGAGCGAGAAGAGCAGCGGCTCCGATCTCGCCTCGGTCGCCACCCGGGCCCAACGCACCGCCGACGGCTGGCGGTTGACCGGCACCAAGATGTGGACCGGCGGCGCCCACGTCAACGACTACGCCATCGTGCTGGCCCGCACCGACGAGGCCGAGGACAGGCACGCGGGCCTGAGCCAGTTCATCGTCGACCTGCGCGCTCCGGGCGTACGCATCGAGCCGATCCACCTGATGAGCGGCGAGCACCGTTTCAACGCCGTCCACCTCGAAGGTGTCGACGTCCCCGACAACATGCTGCTCGGACAGCAGGGTGAGGGCTGGAAGCAGGTCACCGGTGAACTCGCCTTCGAACGCAGTGGCCCGGAACGCTACCTCTCCACCTTCCCCCTGCTCGTCTCCCTGCTCCGCGAACTGGAGCAGCGCCCGGGCACGGCCGAACAGCTCACCCGGGTCGGCATCCTGACGGCCCGTCTGCACAGCATCCGCCGACTGTCCCTCGGCGTGGCCGCGGCCCTGGACGCCGGAGCCTCTCCCGACATCCAGGCCGCCCTGGTCAAGGACCTCGGCACCCGCTTCGAGGGCACGCTGACCGACACCGTCCGCAGCATCCTGCCGATCCCGGCCGACCCGCACGCCACCCCCGGCACCCACCCCGAACTGCTCGCCTTCGCCCTGTTGCACAGCCCCGGCTACACCCTGCGCGGCGGCACCAACGAAATCCTTCGCGGCATCATCACTCGCGGTCTGGAGCAGCACTGATGAACACCCACACGATCGACAACGACACCCCCGTCATCTCCGCCGACTCCTACGACACCACCGCCTTCTACGCCGACGCGGACGCCATCGCCACCGTCACCAACACCACCGCCCCCGACGCCGTGGCCCTCCCGTCCCCGGACGCCTCCACCGCCGAACTCCTGGCCGCCGCCCAGGAAGCAGGACGCCGAGCCGTCCCCGGGCCGTTCGCCGAGACCGCCCTGGTCGCCCGTCCGCTGCTGCGCCGCGTCGGCCTCCCCGTTCCCGACGGCCCGCTCAGCTACGCCATCGCCCCCGAGCTCACCGTCTGCTACGCGCATCCGGCCACCTCCGCCGTCGGTTCCGCCGGATGCTCGGGCGACGACAACACCCTGCTGGTCACCGGCACCCTGCGCCGCGTCCCCTGGGCGCGCACTGCCACCGCCGTCATCGTCCTGGCCACCGCCCCCTTCGGCCACGTCCTGTTCACCCTCACCCCCGACCAGGCCGCCCTCACCCCCGGCACCAACCTCGCCGAGGAACCCCGCGACGACCTCCACCTCGCCGCCCTGGAGATCCCCGCCGCACAGGTCCGCCGGATCGCCCCCGAACTGCTCGACGAGGCACGGCTTCGCGCGGCCCTGGCCCGCTCTGCCCTGATCGCCGGTGCCGCGGAACGCTGCGTCGACCTGACGGTCGCCCACACCACCGCCCGTACCCAGTTCGGCCGTCCGCTCAGCCGCTTCCAGGCCGTCAAGCAGGAAGAGGCACGGCTGATCGAGGAGGCCGCCCTGGTCCGCGCCGCCGTCCAGGCCGCCGCCACGCCGCTGGACACCGGCGGCGCGGCCGCCCACTTCGGCGTCGCCGCCGCCAAGACCCAGGCATCCGCTTCGGCCGCCGAGATCACCCGCATCGCCCACCAACTGCACGGCGCCATCGGCATCACCCGGCTCCACCCCCTCCACCTCGCCACCACCCGCCTGTGGTCCTGGCGCGACGAAGACGGCGACGAAACCTACTGGGCACACCGCCTGGCCCACCCCCTCACCGCCACCGCCCTCTGGCCCACACTCACCACCACACCCTGACCCCTCGCCCCCGCCCTGCCTCGCCGCCGGGCAACGGTAGTGGTGCTGCGGAAGCCGTAGGCACGCCTCTCAGAACGGCTGGCGACAGCACGGAAGCACTTGAGCATTGGTGGTCCGCTCGACTTCGTTATGGCGTCTGTACATCGTGCTGTCAAAGCCGGTGGGCCGGCCGCCAGTGCTGCCTCGGCGCTGGCGGTCGGCCCGCTGGTCTTTACGTTCGGGGATGGTGTGCTTGATCCGCCGGTGTCGTAGGTATAGGTAATGGCGGTTGCGGCGTGAGCTGCGCAAGCACGGGGTCTTCTTCGGCTACCTCACCCCGGCCGAGACCCGGCAACGGCACCAGCACGCCCTCGTGGCACAACGAACGAGTGTCCGAGATCGCGGGGAATCTTCACGCTGGACTCGGCCCGGGCAGGCAGCGTGCTGTTCGC
Organism: Streptomyces sp. NPDC048696; assembly: GCF_043198895.1. Classification (NCBI taxonomy): domain Bacteria; kingdom Bacillati; phylum Actinomycetota; class Actinomycetes; order Kitasatosporales; family Streptomycetaceae; genus Streptomyces; species Streptomyces sp. NPDC048696. The sequence continues at coordinate 198,966 of NZ_JBICVJ010000011.1, forward strand.
TGTGTGGACGTTGATTGACGATCCCCTTCGTGCGCGGCTACGTTCTGCCGTATGCAGCGGCACAAGATCCTCACGACTCGCGGTCACATCGACCACATGCGGGTGTGTTCTGCTGCGTGTCGTCCCTGTTGAGAGCCATTCAGCCTCCAGTGGCATCCGTCCGCGCCTGACAGCCTCACTGGCCGCGCGCGGTAGCACCTTCCTGTAGTTGCCATCTCTCATTGCGCATGCCCGGTCGGGTGTGCGCCTGCTCCGCATGCCCGTGACCGAGCCGACCGGTTCGGCTTCGGGCTGCCAGAAATGGACACCTGATGCGTCACAACTCCATACCCGCGCGGATCGTGATCGCTGCGGCCACCACTGTCGTGTCGGGCTTGCTGCCCCTGGCCGGCACCGCGTCCGCAGCCCCGGACAGCAAGCCGCTGCCGCCGGTGACTGTCCTCGCCGACAAGAGCACAGCGAGCCGCGGGGACATCTTCGTCGCGCCCAGCTCCGCGAACAGCGCCTACTCCAGCGGCGTGGAGATCCTGAGCGGCGACGGCGGGCGTGTCGTGTGGTCTCACAAGACGCCGGCCGGGCAGCAGGCCGCGGACTTCCGTGCCCAGACCTACCGGGGCAGGCCGGTTCTGACCTGGTGGCAGGGCACCGGGCTCGGCTCCCTCGCGAGTGGGGTGAACTACATCTATGACAACCGGTACCAGAAGGTCGCCGAGGTCCGTGCCGGGAACGGGTACACCGCCGACGGGCACGAATTCCTGATCACCGGTCGTGGCACGGCACGAATCCTGGCGTACAAGCAGGAGAGCGCCGATCTGAGGAGCATCGGCGGCTCCGCGCACCAGGCGGTCATCGACGGGGTGGTGCAGGAGATAGACATCCGCACGGGCCGGGTCCTGTTCCAGTGGAAGGCGGCCGATCACGTGCCGTACGCGCAGAGCGAGCAGCCGCTGCCAACGTCGCCGAACAAGCCGTGGGACTGGTTCCACATCAACGCGGTGAAGCCCGACACCGATGGCGACCTGCTCATCGATGCCCGCAACACATGGACCACGTACAAGGTCGACCGGCACAACGGCGCCGTGCTGTGGCAGCTCGGCGGCAAGGCCAGCACGTTCAAGGAGCAGGCCGCGCCCGGCCAGTACCTGAACACAGCCGGGACGATCTTCTCGTGGCAGCACGATCCCGAACCGCTCGGCGGCGGGCTGTACAGCTGGTTCGACAACGAGGCCGCAGGGGCCGCGAACACGGGGACCGGGGCGGTGGAGGAGCTTCCGTTCAGCCGCGTCGTCACCGTGCGCGTGGACGAGAAGGCGCGTACGGCGACGCTGGTGAAGTCCGTGAACCAGCCGGACTACCTCAGCGCGTCCTCACAGGGCAACGCGCAGCCGCTCCGCCGGGGAGGGACGTTCGTCGGATGGGGGTCGCTTCCGTACGTCTCCGAGTTCAACGCCTCCGGGAAGGTCGTGTTCAAGGCCCAGTTCCCCACGGGCGTGAACAGCTATCGCGCGTACCGCTTCCCCTGGAAGTAGGCCGGTTTTGGGCGCTGCAGCAGTCTACTGAAGGTGGTCTGTGACCCATCGAAGCCCTGGACCCCGGCGCGCCGCGCCACCTGGTCCTGGACGTCGTCGACCGCTGCACCGACCGCGCTGTCCTCACCGCCGTGCTCGCCGAGGAGCGGCCCCAGCGTCGCGAACTCGACGCGTTGCGCCGCGTCTGGAGGGAGCGTCACCCGTAGCCCGTGCGCGCGGGACGGTGCGGGTGGTCGGGCTGCCCCGGGCCGGGGCAGCCCGGTGTGGGGTGCGGCTGGGTGGGATCAGGCGATGGTCGGGTCCGGCTGCTTAGGATCTTGTTGTATGTGCCCGAGCGGGGGAGGGGGAACCGGCAGCAGGCCGAGGCGGATGGGAAGCGGATCGTCCTGCACGGCGAGGACGGTTGGCGTGGCTTTCAACCTGCCTGCCCAGCAAGCGTCCCCCGCATGGGAAACAAGGTCGGAGACGCGTGGTCAGCTGCTGGGCATAGTCAGATGACGAAGCCCAGTGATCAAGTAGCCACGCGGCGGCCATGCCGGTAGACCCGACGGACCCAGAAACCCTTGCCTACGAGGACGCAGGAGGTACGGAGTTCGACGTTGAGGCCCCGGAGGCTGATCCGGCCGAACAGCATGCGGGTATTGCCCCACACCGTGGCGATCACCTCACCCACGGTACCCCCGAACCTGACGAAGCCGATCGGGCAGATTCGACCGGCTTTCGATCGCCACGCCGAGATGGTTGAACTGCCATAAAAGGCGTTGATATGACTATCGTTGGCTATATATGCACCTTTCTCCAGGCGGCATACACTGCGAACGCGAGCGGTCGAATGCCGTTCGCGGTCGGGAGGGCGCGCCCATGGACGGCATGCACTACAGCTACGACAACGTGCACAACAACGATCCGCAGACCTTGACGATCTCGTACCACTACGAGCAGCCGGCTCTCGATACCATCGCTCAGCTCTCACTCTCCTCGGTCAGCCAGAACGCCGCCGAGCGGGCAGACTCCACAATCGCCTCTTTCACAAAGGTTCGGTTCGTCGACTCCGACGGGCAGACGCGCGAACTCAATCCGGGGTTTGTGAACGCCCTGTCGAGGAGCAAGCTCGTCGGAATCGAATGGCAAGTCCAGCTCAGCAACGTTGCCGCGTTCTGGCTGTTGAACCTGTTCTATTGGCCGTCGGTTTCCTGAGCTGAAGGGGAGAGTGAGCGATGGAGCACGGAAGCGGTGGAACCGCACCCGGTGTATCCCTCACCCACGTGGTGGCCGTCTACGAGGCGACCGGCGGACGCGTCGTTCACCTGCACCATGTCGTGGTGCTCGAAGGCGGCAAGCGGATCGAGCAGGCCGATGCCGAGCGGGAAGCGTTGCAGAAGGCGCAGGGCGAGGGCCACGCGGTCAGTGGGCTGCGCACCCACTACGTCACCCGCCCCCTTCCACGTGAACCAGGTGTTTTGCACTTCGACGTCGCCGCAGGCACGGTCATCGCCAAGGCGGCGGCCGGGACACCGTAGCCGGCCGCCCCACTCCGGTCAGACGATCGTCTTGGCGATCCAGCCTGCCCAGGCCGGTGTGTTGGTGTGCAGGCCGGGAGCCCTGCGCGCACGGCACGTTCGGGACGCCCGGGCCCGAGGTGGCGCCGATCAGTTGCGGATGTTCAGCTCCCGCAGCCGGTTCGGGAACGTGAACTCCCCGTCGACGACGGTGCCGAAGCCCAGGAGCCGGGTCGGTGTGGCGAAACCGCCATGCAGACGACCGGCGCCTACGTGCGGTCGTCGCCAGGGCAAACGGTGCTGTGATTCCTGGTCCGGGGGGCACGCTTGTCGGCACCGATGGGTCACGCTTCTTGCAACCAACCGTGAGTTGGGGCCCAGTCACCGCGCGCACAGCCGGTCCAGGGACGCGCGGCTTTCCTCGTCCGCGGCTCGGTAGACCAGCAGGCGCAGTTCCGGGTCCTGGAGCGGTAGCAGGATTTCGAAGTCGACGGTGATCGCACCTGCGACCGGATGCCGCAGCAACTTCCGGCCGCGTCCGTTGACGCTGACCTCCCGCTTCGACCACAAGCGGGCGAAGTCCTTGTCCTGCGTGACGAACTCGGCGATGAGGCTGGACAGTTCCCGGTCTTCCGGGTGCGCGGCCCATGCCGCACGCAGGTGGGCGATCCCGTCCCGCAGCACCCGCTCCCGGTCGGCGTAGAAGCCGCGCATCTCCGGGTGCAGCAGACACAGCCACATCGCGTTGCGCCGTGACGGCGGCACTGCCTCGAAACCCGGTAGCAGCCGAGCCATTTCGGGATTCCAGGCAAGGATGTCGTAACGGTAATCCAGCAGCATGGCCGGCAGCGGTGACAGGTCACCGACCAGGCGGGCCAGCGACGGCGCGGCATCGGCGGCCGGCCCACCGGTGATGCCGGGGCGGCGTCGTCCGGCCAGATCGAACAGGTAGTCGCGCTCGCCTGGATCCAGGCACAGGGCCCGGGCCAGCGCCACCAGCACCTCTACCGAGGGTCGCAGCCCGCGGCCCTGCTCCAGCCGGACCACGTAGTCGATGCTGACCCCGGCCAGTTCGGCTACCTCCTCCCGGCGCAGCCCTGGCGTCCGCCGGGGCCGCCGGGGCGACGGCAGGCCCAGCCGGCCGGGGTCGAGGCTTTCGCGCCTGCTCCGCAGGAAGGCGGCCAACTCCTGGGCGGTTTCCATGGTTCGGGTCGTCATGACCGGTCCAACCGCCAAGGTGGGACCGGTCTTCCCAGGAAGTGCCTTCCCTTACTCCCCGGCCGCCGCCGCCACAGACTCGGTCCCGGTAAGAGACCACGAGCACAGGAGGACCTGATGGCCCTGACCCTCGACACCTACCGGCTGCTGGGCCGCTCGGGACTGCGGGTTTCACCGCTGGCCCTGGGTACGCGACCTTCGGCACCGAGTGGGGCTGGGGCGCCGAGCGCGCCGAGGCCCGCAAGCTGTTCGACCACTACGTCGAGCTCGGCGGCAACCTCCTCGACACCGCCGACACTTACACCGACGGCAGCTCCGAGCGCATGCTGGGGGAGTTCGCCGGCGAGGAGCGCGAACGCCTGGTGCTGGCGACCAAGTACTCGACGCTGCGCCGCCCCGGCGACCCCAACTCCGGGGGTAGTCACCGCAAGGCCCTGTTCGGCTCGGTTGAGGGGAGCCTGCGGCGGCTGGCCACCGACTACATCGACCTGCTGTACCTGCACGTCTGGGATCTCCGGACGCCGGTCGAGGAGATCCTGCGCGGCCTGGACGACCTCGTCCGGCAGGGCAAGGTGCTGTACGTGGCGATCTCCAACACCCCGGCCTGGCAGGTGTCCCGGATGCAGGCGATCGCCGACCTGCGCGGCTGGTCGCCGCTGGTCGCGCTGCAGGTCGAGTACAGCCTGATCGAACGCACCGCGGAGCGCGACCTGATCCCGATGGCCCAGGAACTGGGCTTGGGCGTGGTCCCGTACTCACCGCTGGGCGGCGGGGTGCTCAGCGGCAAGTACGGCCGGGACGACGTGACTGCGACGGGCGTCGGCACCGCCGATGGCACCCGCAGGGGCCACAACCTCGCCCTGGGCACGCTCACCGAACGCAACCTGGCCGTGGCCGAGGTCGCCCGGGAGGTAGCCGCCGAGCTGGGTCGCACCCCGGCCCAGGTCGCGCTGGCCTGGACCCTGCGGAACCCGGGCGTGGCAACCACGCTGATCGGGGCCCGCACTCCTGCCCAGTTGGAGGAAAACCTGAGCGCCCTGGAGGTCGCGTTCACGGCCGCCCAGCTGACCCGCCTGGACGCGGCGAGCGCGATCGGGCTCGGCCAGCCACACGACCTGCTCGCGAGCGACCACATCCGTCAGGTGACCACGGGAGGCTTGCGGATCGAGACCCGCCGCTGACGGCCGGCTGTCAGCGCCGAGAGCCTGGCGAACCGCGTTCGGAGCGCTTGCGCCGTCGGACTCACCGTCCTCACACCCGCAGGGCGGAGGTGAGCCTCGTCGGCGCCGACCGAACTGGTGCCGACTCTTGGACTGGTCAGTCCGGTATGGGCGAGGAAGGACCATGGGAGTTGGTTGTTGGAACAGACACGGTGGATGCCGCATTCGGCAGCATCGGCGACATCGGCAAGGTGGTCGCCGACGAGGTGCCGCCGAACCCGATCCAACAGGGCCCGAACTAGCCTTCTCCTCTTCGCTTGCCCAGCGTGAACCGGCGCAGATCACCACTGAGACGTGCGGAACGGAGGTGCGGCACCGTTCCTGTTGGAGATTCAGAAGCGGGACCATCTCCACCGTGCAATCCGGCCACGTGTCTGGCGCTACTCCGTGACCTGCACGTTCGTCACCGCACCGTGAGGTGCAGGTCCCGGCCCGGCGCGTTGTTCTCATCAGGAGCGGGGCTGGGGAGCATGGAGTGGCGGTGGGTGGCGCGGTATTCGCTGGGGGACATCGGCGTCGGTCGGCACCGCTGCCCGGGCGCGGAACTCGCACGGGTCGAGGGCCGCATGGTGCTGTCCGCGGCGGCGGCGCGGTTCCCCGACCTGCGGCTCACCACGCCGGACAAGCCAGCCTTCCTCGAACTGGTCTCGTTCCGCGCTCCCACACGGCTGGAGGTGACGCGCAACCCCGTACTCCATGAATGAGGCTGACGAGGCCGGGTCTGGCCTATATTCCCGTTCGGCGGTCCGCTGCTGCGGCGGCACGTGATCAGCAGGGCCAGAGGGCGGCGGCCGCCTTCCCCCGCGAGGTGGATCTTGCTGGTCAGGCCGCCCCGGGAGCGTCCGAGTCGTTCGTCGGGGCGGTGCTGCCGAGGTGAGCATCCTTTTCCCGGCACTCGCGGGGGTTTCTTGCGTGCTCCGGCGGCGTGTGGGTGGCCTCGGCCCGAGGTGGAGTCCACGCTCACCATGGACCGGTCGATACGGCCTTCCGCGTCGGCGTCGGCCAGGACGGCTGCGAAGACTCTGTCCCATGTGCCGTCCGCCGACTGCGTCTGTGCCGTTCGTACGCGGTCTTCCACTTGCCGAACCGCCCAGGCAGATCCCGCCATGGCACCCCGGTGCGCGCCGAAAGAGGATCCCGTTTGTCACCCTGTGATGGCTCTCCCAACGTCCGCCTCGCTGACCGGATTTCCGTAGATGTGGCCCCAGCCGCAGCCATTCATTTCATCGTTCGTGAGATCTCCTCGCCCCATGGGCATGCCGACGAGTCAAACCCGAGGCGGTCACAAGATCCGCCGGACAGGCCCCAGGTCGGCCGTCCCGTCCCTGACCTTTCGCTCGCTCCGGCGGGAGAGGGGCGGCCGACCCGGACCTACGAACTCCTCCACAACGGCCATTCGTCCTGCTCCGCCTGGCCGGCCACACCGCCTGGCCGGCCACACCGGCGGGCCGGCGGATCTGCCACCGCTCGTCGCCAGGCATTGGCTGGTTCGCGTCGACACTGCCGTAGCAGGCGGAGGCAACCCAACCCTGGATGGTTCACCGAGATCCTCGTACGCCCCGACGGCGGTAAGGCAATCGTCAACCTCCTTCAGCCAAACGCATATAAGCGTACTGATGCACCCTTCGAGTGAGATATGCGCTTGGCATCTTTCCGTGGTTGATGCAGTGCGCTGTTGTGGACGTGCTCCCCGGATTCGGGGGGCCATCGCAGAGAAGAGGGGATTCATCGTGAATCTCAAGTCCCGAACTCTCATGTCCCGAGCGCAGCGGCATGGGTTAGCCGCTGTGACGGTGTCAGGTGCCGTCGCGCTGGCCTTCGCGCCGGTGACGGCCTCCGCTGCTGGCAACGGCACGTCCCACACCCCGGCCAGGGCGCAGGCTCCGGTCACTGCCTCGCTGGTGAACGGGGTGTCCGGCCGGTGCATGGACGACCCCGGCTTCGTCACCACTGACGGAACGCAGATCGCTCTGTGGGACTGCAACGGCGGTGCGAACCAGCACTGGACGACCTCCGGGTCTGGAACCGTCACTGCCGGGGGCAAATGCCTCGACGTGGCCGGTGGTCCCGCCGGTGCGCAGACTCCCGGTACCAGGGTCGTGCTGTGGACCTGCAACGGATCACCCAGCCAGAACTGGACTCTCACAGGCCAGCCCGCGCAGATCAGGAACGCTTCGGGCCTGTGCCTGGACACGGCCATGGGAGTCGGCCCCAACGGCGTGCCCCTCGTGGTGTGGAACTGCATCACGACATCGAAGAGCCAGGCGTGGACACTTCGGTGAGGTCTCCACGCGCTGAACGCCCGCAATTCCCGGCGGCGTAGACACGGCGAGGATGCGGCCACGATCCGGACGTACCGCATCCTCGCAGCAGACCAACCAACCAAGCCGGCACCCCGCCGACCGTCGCGTCCGTCAAGGGCCGCTGATACCGGCTGTGTACCCGGTGTAGGCCAGGCGGGTCACGTCACGGGTCGGCGGCACGAGCCTGATCGGGTGCTTCGCAGCCTTGGAGATCTGGTTCGGCTGTGCGGTGTGGTTCCTGTGTCAGCGCAGTTGCTGGGCGAGTCCGACGATGATGCCTTCTGGGCCGCGGAGGTAGCAGAGCAGGTAGCTGTCCTGGAACCGGGCGATCTCGCCGATGAGGTCGGCGCCGTGGGGCCGCAGGCGGGCGACGGTGTCCTTGATGTCGTCGACGGCGAACATGACGCGGTGGGTGCCCACGATGTTGTGCGGCTGGTTGCCGGGCCCGGCGCTGATCGCCGCGGGGCTGTGGTACTTCGCCAGCTCGATCCGGCTGTGGCCGTCCGGGGTCCGGACCATCGCGATGTCACAGCGGACGCCGTCGAGTCCGGTGCACTGGTCGGCGACGGGGCCCTCGATCTGTGCCCTGCCCTCCAGCTCCATACCGAGCTCCACGAAGAACGCGATGGCGGCATCCAAGTCCTCGACGACGATGCCGACGTTGTCCATCCGCTGAATCGCCATGCTGGTTTCTCCTTCTTCGCCGTGCGGCCGGTGGTGGCCGTTGATGTCCCTGGGACGGAGCCGGTGGCACGTTCTCGACATCCGCAGACCTCCGGACTCCGAACAATCCGGATCGCGTCTCAGCACCGCTACACCAGGCCTGCGAGCCAGCCGCCGCCACCGGGGTGAGTGTGGCGCAGGCGGCCGCTCCCAAGAAGACGATCAGCCGCAGCCTGCCGTCCCCGTTTTTCCCTGCTTCCTTGACGATGCACAGCGTGCGCGTTTGAGCATGGCGCCCTTCCCACTCTATTTACGGTGCAGGGTCTGCGCCTGGAAGGCACTGTCTGCGGCGTGCCCTCGTTCGGGAAGGCACCCTGCGGCCCGGACGAGCGGTGTTCCGGCGGGGGCGAAGCGCCCGTACGGCGCGACGACCGACCGGGCCGTGAGTGTTGGTCGAGAGGGTCGTTGGACTCGATATCGTTCGGGAGACGCTGCGGGGCGCTGCCCGCGTCGGTGCTCCGCTTCCAGGGCGCTGGTTGGCTTCTTCGGCGGGCCGCAGAGGTGTTCTGGCCATTCCCGGCGGACGGTGGGTGGCGCCCGGTACCTTCCCCTCATGACGTTGGCGTTTCCTGAGCTGCGGCGCCCGACTCCTGGGCCCACATCCAATCCGCCGCCGGGTGGTCCGTCCACCGGTCCGCCGACCAGGCCCGACAAGAACCCCCCGTTCCCCCCGAGCAACCCGCAGCACCCCAAGCCGGACAAGTGACCGAGTGCGCATGGAACGGCTCCCGTTCGAGGATTTGCCGGCACCGACCCGGTCGGCGATCGCTGCCCGGGTCGGTGCGGACTGCGCGTACGTGGACGTGGAGAACGGCACCAGCTCCGCCTTCGCGTCCTGGGCCTGGCCGACCCGGGGCACCATGACCGAGATGGTGTTCCTCAAGGGTCTGCCGCTGGTTTGCGAGGGGATCGACCAGCTGCGTACGGAGATTGCGGTGGCTCCGTACCTGCCGCCCAGCGCGCCGAGAGTGCTGTGGCACGAAGAGGCGGGCGGCTGGCTCGTGATCTGCTTCGAGGGCCTGGATGCATCGGCCTGGACGTACTTCGGCGCCGACAGTGAGCACCTGGAGTCGGTCGCCGCCGTCCTGCGTGACTTGGGCGAGCGCCCGGCGCCGCAGGTGGCACGCCGCACGGCGTGGGAGAAGTGGGGCGCGTACTGTGACCCAGCCGATCAACCGCTGCTGGCCGGGGACCGGCTCGTGCACTGCGACCCCGCGGCCTCCAACTTCATGACCGGCCGCGACGGCCGGGTGTGGCTGATCGACTGGGCCTGGGCAATGCGCGGGCCCGCCTGGCTCGACGCCGCGCTGTGGGGGTTCCGGCTGGTCCTGGACGGCAAACAGACTCCGGAGCAGGCGGCACGGTGGTGTGCTCGGGTGCCCGCGTTCGCTGCCGCCCCCCGCAGGTCGGTGACCGTCTTGACCGAAGCGGAGGCCCGGTGGTGGGAGGCATGGCAGGCGTACGGCACCCCCAACGTGGAGGGCACGATCGCGGCCGCGCGGGCGTGGGCGGGGTACTGGGCCTGCGCGTAGTTGCGAGCGCGGACGAGCCGGGCAGGAGCCGGTGAGCGCTCCTCGCCTCGCGTGCTGACAGGGGTGCGCGGCCGGACCTCCCGCCGTCCAGGACCTCGACATCGAGCGTCTTCGCGCCGCGCCGCGCCGCACCTGCGCCTCGTCCGGGCGTCGTGCCAGGCTCGGCGGTGTTCGGCTCCACATCGCTGTGATTCTTGACACCCAGTCAGTCCGCGCCGCGGCGGGTGTCCCGAAGACCATGACGGGGCTGGACGCGCACAAGAAGGCGTCGGGGCGCAAGCGGGGACTGGCCGTTGACGTTATCGACCGCTGCCTCGGGCGGGCGTGCCTCACGAGGTGAGAGTGTTTCCGATAGCAGCGCCGCTGCGCCGAGGGTCCTTTTCTCCCTCTGTGGGCGCCGCTTCGTCGGCGGCGTCCTGCGTGGCCAGTCCGGCTACAGCGTCTCCAACAGGCAAGATGGATAGGGCATTTGGAAGACGCAAACGTCGAGACATCGCGGTGATTCCATTCGTGCGGTTCTGGGGGGAGCCTTCGCCGGTGCGGGTCGTTGCTGCGCCGCCCGACGAGCAATATCCATGAGCGCTGGAAAATCGCGGCGAAAGTCGACTGCCACGATGACGTGAGTGAACGGCGACGCTTGCGTTCTCGTATCGCACGGCCGGGCCGTTGATTTGGCACCCCACCTCCCAAGGCCTCGGCATAGTCGCGTTATGTCCGTTCTCTTCATGCTGGGTTGAGTCGGAGGGTCCGGAGGGTCCTGGTGGCGTCCCGGGTGTGGTGCTTGCAAGAGGGCTGTGATGGTGGTGTGTCCGGCTGTTTTGGAGGATCCCGATGGCGAGCAGATCGTGGCGGCAGGCCATCTGGCTGTGGCCGTGAGGGCGCTTCAGGCGCATCCTGTGAAGTGCGCAGAGTGGGCGCGCGTGGGTTCTGGCCGACGAGGAGGAATGCATGGAGAGCGCGCCGAGCAGGACGGCGATGTTTGCGGCCGTGTCGCGTGGATTGTTTCGCCTGGAGACGGCGTTGCCGTGGGTACTGGATGACGTGCTGGCCCTGGTGCTTGTCGGCCCGGTATGGCGGGAGCTGCGGGACCGGTTCGATCCGCTGTTCCCCGGCCCGGTCCGTCGCGAGTCCCGCGCGGCTGTCTGCACCCGCAGCCGGTACGCCGAGGACCGGCTGGCTGCCGGCGCCTTCACGCAGTACGTGATTCTTGGCGCGGGGCTTGACTCGTTCGCGTGGCGGCAGCCGGATCCGCTCGGCTCGCTGACGGTGTTCGAGGTTGATCACCCTGCTTCCCAGGCCTGGAAGCTCGAACGGGTCAGGGTGCTCGGCCTGCCGCTCAGCGACTCGCAGGTGTTCGTGCCGGTGGATTTCGAGGCCGAACCGGTTCAGGATGCTCTGGGCGCGGCCGGGTTCGACTGGGCGCAGCCGGCGATGTTCTGCTGGACGGGTGTCGCTCCCTATCTGACGGCGCAGGCGATCGAGTCGACGTTGCGCACGATCGCGGCGGCTGCTCCCGGGTCCGAGGTGGTGTTCTCCTACCGGGCCGAGGACTGTGTGCTGGACGCCGTGGGGACGGAATTCGCCCGGATCTACACGCCGATCGCGGCTTCTGCTGGCGAGCCTCTTCAGCCCGGCTGGCCGGCAATCGAGATCGAGAGGCTGATCAGCCGGTGCGGGCTAAAGGTCGTGGACCATCCCGCACGCGCAGACCTCCAGCAACGGTACTTCGCCGACCGTACCGACGGGCTGCGGCCCTATACCTTCGAGACCCTGGTAGCCGCGCGGGTCACCTGAGCGAACGCAGCCACGTCCGGCAACCTCACCCTCTTCGAGTGCCGGTCGGCGGACAGGCGGACGTTGGTCCCCTGGCCTCCCGCGATGCCCAGTAGGCCCTCGTCGGCCAGGTGCTGGACAGCCTTGGTGACGGTGTGGGTGCTGACGCCGTACTCGTCCGCCGACCGGAGACGGAGGGGGAGCCTGCCTCTCAGCCGGCCGGTGTGGATGCGGTCGCGCAAGTCGTCGGCGACCTGCTGCCAGGCGGGCTTGGACAATATGCCGACCGGCACCGTGAGAGGGCAGGCGGCCGGGCGTAGCCGAGTGGTCAGCGCACGCCTGACAAACTGCGCGGTGAACATGGGGATGCCGTAGTAGCGGGCGATCTGTCCAGTGTCCGGCACGGGGCCGGTGGGCCGGGTGCGGGCAAGGCGGCTGAGGAGATCGCCGACACCCCTCGCCCGACCGCAGCACGATTCGGGCCCGCGCATGCATCGTGACCACGCCAGCCACCGCCGCTCGACCAACTCCACCACGACACTGGCCAGATGAGGGAACAACGTCTCGAAGCTCCGCGAAGAACACGCGAGCCGTGATCACAGCCACCGCTGACACCGACAGCGTGAGCGCAGCTGGGGACCTGCGCGCCGCGTAGGTCCCAACAGGCGGGGCAGGAGCGCGGGTTCGGCCCCATGCATGCGGCATCATGGCCGGTCAGCGATGGCGTACCGGCTCAGCGGAAGATCGCTGGGTATAGTGCAGGCGTTTCGGGGAACCGGTGACCTGGAGCCGGTCGACCTCACGCGCCACCTCGTGTTCATCGACACCCGAGGCCCTGGCGGAGCACCCGATGACTACATCGCCGAGGAGGCCGTCCCATGGAACCCGTCACGCTGATCACCGGTGGCTCGACCGGAATCGGCGCCGCCACCGCCCGCGCCCTGCTCAAGCAGGGCCACCGCGTGGCCGTCACCGGACGTGACGCGGACAAGCTGGCCGCATTCGCTGCCTCGGCCGCAGTGGGCGAGCGGCTGCTGACGCTTACTGGCGACACCAGCGACGCGCACGACGTCGCCTCCGCCGTGCGCCGCGTGGTGGAGGCGTGGGGCCGACTGGACAACGTCATCGCCAATGCCGGTTTCTCACTTCCCGGCAACCTGGAGAGCCACGCCCCCGAGGAGATGCGCGCGATGGTCCTCACCAACGTCCTGGGCCCGGCCCTGCTGGTGCGGGAGACCCTGCCGCACCTGCGGGAGTCCAAGGGCCGGATCGTGATCATCGGTTCGGTCGCCGGGGTGCGCAACACGCCTGGCAACCTGTACTCGGTCACTAAGTGGGCCGCGCACGCACTGGCCGAGAACACCCGGCTGCTGGTCGGCAAGGACGGGGTCGGCGTGACGGTCGTCGCCCCCGGGGTGGTGGACACCCCGTTCTGGGACGAGCGCGGCGGCACCCCCGAGGCGGCGCCGGTGATGACGGCCGAGCAGGTCGCGGACACGATCGTCTTCGCCGTCAATCAGCCCGCGGGCGTGGACATCAACCACATCACCATGCGGCCGACCGGGCAGGTCGGCTGACGCCGCGCTCCCAACGGCCGTACGACAAGACGCTTTCGGTCCCGCCGCGTACCACGCGGTGCCAGCCGAAGGCGGGTGAGTACGCCCTTGGTCGGGCAGCCGGGTCACGTCTCCGTGACCCGGCTACCCGACCAACAAGGTGTTTCTGAACCGGTTGCGGGCGGCCGAGACGAGGTGTTCGAGGAGCAGCGTGCCGATGCCCCTGTGGTGGACCGCGTCGCCCACGGCGAGGGAGATCTCGGCGCTGTCCGGGCGCGAGTTCCGCTCGTACTCGGCGAGCCCGACCGTCTTGCCGCGCACCTCGGCCAGCAGGGCGAGATGGCCCGGACGACCGGTGGCGCAGGCGCGGTCGGCGGCAGTGCGGCCGGGGCTCCGGCTCGCACCGAAGAACCGGAACCAGAGGTTCTCCGGCGACATCTCCTCGTACAGGCTCAGGATCTGCTCATGGTCGCCCGGGGCGACCGGCCGGATCAGTGCGGTCGAGCCGTCCGCCAACAGGGCGTGCACGGGTTCGACGTGGTGCTGCGGTTCAGACATCACGGGCCCTTCGTGGAATGGTCTGTCCCTGCGGGTCCGAGCGCCCGGGTCGTGCTCCCCACCGGCCGCGAGAGCAGGCGGCGGGAGCTCGTGGCCCTGTCTGAGGGCGGACGACCCATCCCAGGGAACGGCTCGGCTCCGTCGCGTGCCATGGCTGGCGCGGCGCTCCCGGCAGCCGAGAACCCCGGCCGAGGGGGCTCGCGGCCGGAGCGTCGCGGTTCACCGCAGCCATCGGTGGCCGCCGACGAAGGGCAGGCGCTCCCACAGTCTGCCGAGTCCCCAGGTGCGGCCGGCGCAGGCGACGGCGAGGGTGATCAGGACTGCCGCGTACAGGACGTGGTAGTCGATGAACGGGTTCGAGGACGCGCTGAGGGAGCCGTTCGACAGGTGCCGGGCGGGCGGCCATTCGGCGATCCACATCAGCGCCATCAGCGCGGTGCCCGCCACCGCGGCGAGGCGCAGGGCGACGCCGCCGGCCAGGGCGAGGCCGATGCCGAGCAGACCGAGCATGAACAACCAGTCCGCCCAGGTGGCCCCGGCCCAGTCGTGGAAGGTGGACTCCATGGGGCCGGCGGTGACGCCGCCGAGGAATCCCTTGGTGGGGGAGCCGCCGTCGATCCAGCCCTTGCCGGAGTGCGTGGCGTAGCCCCAGCCGAAGGTCTTGTCGAAGAACGCCCACAGGAACGTGAACGCCGTCACCAGCCGCAGTCCGGCCAGCGTGCGCCGCAGGGCCGGCGACACCGCCACGGCGTTGTCGGCCGACGCGGCCCGCGCGGTACCGCCCGCCGCGCTCTTGAGCCGGAAGGTGAAGCGGGTGCCTGCGTGCGGATGGGGGTGCCCGTGTACCGCCATGGTCCTCAGCTCTCTCCTCGTGCCCACGCCCGGTGCGTGGGCAATGGCCAATGTGGCGCCGGGCACGGCCGCTGTGGTGGGGGCGTTCGGGCCACCCCGTGGGACGGTTGGTCCTTCGTGCGGGACCGGTCGGGACCGTTCGGCCCTCGCGGCCGGCGCGGGGCGCGGAGCAGTGTGGGACGGGTCGCCAGGCTCCACGCATCCGGGAGGACGCCATGCCACGTACGGTCATCGCCGGAATCGACGGCTCGCGCGAGTCGGGGGCCGCCGCCACGTGGGCGGCGCGCGAGGCGGCGCGGCGCGGGCTCGCGCTGCGGCTGCTGCACGTCTGGCAGGCGTGGCAGCCCGCCTTCGCGTACGCGCCGATGGGCGGCGCGGTCGTGCTGCCCGACGGGCAGGAGGGGCCGGACAGCGACGAACGCCGGGCCGAACGCATGCTGGACAAGGTGTACGAGCAACTGCGCGACCGCCACCCCGGTGTGGACGTCACCGCGGAGCAGGTCCCCGGCCGGCCCGTGGAGATCCTGCGAACGGCCGTGGACGAGGCCGAGGTGCTGGTCCTCGGCTCACGGGCGCTGAGCACCCTGGCGGGTTTCCTGACGGGTTCCGTCTCGATGGCCGTCCTCGCCCACGCCCGCCGACCGGTCGTACTCGTACGGCCGACCGGGTCGGCCGACGCAGGTGAGGCGGCCGAACCGGAGGACGAGGCGCGTGACGGTGGAGCACCGCGTGACGTGGTGCTCGGGCTCGACTTCTCGCGTCCCTGCGACGCGTTGATCGACTACGCCGTCGAAGCCGCCATGATGCGCGGCGCCGCCCTGCGCGTCGTCCACACCTGGACTCCGCCGCCCGTCTACGGGTACGACCCTGCCGCGGTGGACCCCCGGCACATCGTCGCGCTGGGTGAGGCGGAGGCGGGTGCGCTGGAGGACGCGATGCAGCCGTGGCGGGCCAAGTTCCCCTCGGTGCGTATCGAGACGCGGTGCGTCGCGGACCGGCCCGCCGAACGCATCGTCGAGGCGGCCGAGGATGCCGCGCTGCTGGTGGTCGGCCGCCGCATCCGCAGCGGGGTCACCCACATCGGACCCGTGACGCACGGCGTGCTGCACCACGCCCGCACTCCGGTCGCGGTCGTGGCGCACCGCTGAGGGCCGTGTGCCGCCTCGCCGCGCGGGATCCGCGCATTCAGCGCCCGTGGCGCGCGGCCAGCGGCTCGTACCTGACGTCCACCACACCTTCGACGGCCAGGGCGAGGCGGGCCGCCGTGGGGATCAGGTCAGTGTCGCCGGCGTCGCCCTGGAGCGTGACGACTCCGTCGGTGACGCCGATGCGGAGGGCCCGGTGCGAGACCGGGAAGAGCGGGACGACGACCTCGCGGCGGATCTGCGCGGCCAGTTCCTCGTCGGAGCGCAGGAACACCTTGAGCAGGTTGGCGCGGCTGATGATGCCGGCCACACCCGGTGGGACGCCGACGTAGTCACAGCACGCTGTCGCTGCCACTGCCGTGCGGGGCGTACAGGTCGAGCAGCCTGGGGACGCGGCGGAGTCACACGCCACCGCGTCGTGTCCAGCAGACGCAGCCCGCATGGGCAACCACCACCTCTCCGCTCGCGTACGACGTGACCCTCGCGCAGTCGACGTGCGTGCGACAGGTCCGGTTCGGCCCTTGTCCGGGCCATACGGGCCCCTGTGTGTGCCCGTTCGGCACTGGGACGTGTGCGGTGCGCGGCGGAAGGTGAGCCGCAGGCGACGACAAGCGTGCCGACCGGACCGGCGAGGGCGGCGATCACGGTGAAATCCGTATGCGACACACAGATGGTGACGGAACTCGTGCGGGACGCCACGACCGCACCCTCCCTGCACAACGCACAGCCCTGGGCGTTCGTCTTCCGCTCGGCGGACGGTGTGCTGGAACTGCACGCGGATCCGAGTCGGCAGCTGCCGTACACGGACCCGGGCGGGCGGGCGCTGCACATCAGCTGCGGGGCGGCCCTGTTCACCCTGCGCGTGGCGATCGCCCACCGGGGCCGGGAGGCGGAGGTCTCACTGCTGCCCGACCCCGCCCGGCCCGGCCTGCTCGCGTCCGTGCGTGTGCGCAGGACCCCGCACGCCGACGCGGACCTGGACGATCTGTACCCGGCCGTGCACCGCAGGCACACGAGCCGTTACCCGTTCGCCGACACACGCGTCCCGCAGGAAGTCTGGGACGCGCTCGCCGAAGCGGCGCGAGCCGAAGGCGCCCTGCTCGTGGTCCCCGGGCCGTGGCACGTCCAGGCGGTGCTCGGGCTCACGGAGGACGCGCAGTGGTTCGACGCCGAGGAGCGCGGCCGTGCCGACGAGCTGGACCGGTGGACCCGGCTGGGCCGGTACGCCTCGGACGTGGCCGTCGACGGCGTGCCCGACTACGCCTTCGGTCCGCACCCGCGTGCGGGCGGCGCCGTGGTGCGGGACTTCTCGGCGGGGCGGACCGTGGCGGGCCGGGGCACCGCCGATTTCGAGTCCGCTCCGCAACTCGCCCTGCTGGGCACCGCGGACGACACCCCGATGGCCTGGCTGCGCTCGGGCCAGGCTCTGCAGCGCGTCCTGCTCCTCGCCACCTGCCATGATCTCGCGGTGGGCCTGAGCAGCCAGGCCCTGGAACGCGGAGAGCTGCGGTGGGCCGCCCGCGATCCGCTCTCCGCCATGCAGCACGTCCAGATGGTCCTGCGGCTCGGCTACGGCCCGACGGGTCCGCGCAGCCCCCGGCGCGGTGTGCGGGAGGTGCTCACGATCCGCTAGGCGTGGCACGGAGGCCGAACGACCCCTCGCGCAGGGCCGGTTCGCCCCTGCCGAGTGTGGTCCGGCCGGTGGGAGTCTGCCCAGTGGGGCCGTGGTGTCCCGCCCGACGACCTGCGGGTGCGATCCCCGGGTCGACGCCCGCGCACCCGCCACCACGGCTGATCCCAGCCCGCCCGTGGATCCACCTGGAGGTCGATCATGCAACGCCACATCACCGCAGGCATCGACGGTTCGCGCGAGAGCGCGGACGCGGCCCACTGGGCGGCCCGCGAAGCGGAGCGCCGCGGCCTGCCGCTGAACCTTCTCCATGTGGACGACGAAGCCGCCGTCCGGACGGACCTGCCCGCACTGGACGCCCCGGGCGAGCGCGGCCGCACGGCCCTGGAACAGGCGGCCGTCCAACTCGCCTACTGCCACCCCACCTTGGAGATCCACCCGGTCACCGCGCTCGGTCCGCCGACGGCCACCATCCTGGAGGCGGCCGCGACCTCCGAGATCCTCGCCCTCGGCTCACGCGGCTTCACCGGTCTCGCCGCGTTCCTCGTCGGTTCGGTCGCGCTGGAGGTGACCGCGCGGGCCGCGTGCCCGGTCGTCCTCGTACGGGCCGGGGAGTGCCCGCAGGACGAGCGGCAGGGTGTGTCGGGTACCGGCGCCTACCGGCCCGTGGTCCTCGGCCTGGATCTGGACCACCCGTGCGACGACCTGCTCGTGTACGCCTTCGACACGGCGGCCGGCCGCCGGGCCCCGCTCCATGTCTGGCACACCTGGGCCGTTCCCCTGGTGCCGTCGGCGGACGCGGAGGACCCGGCGGTGGAGAAGGCCCATGCCCTGGCGGCTGTGCTGGCGCCGTGGCGGCGGAAGTTCCCCGAGACGGAGGTGGTGGAGCGTACGGTCCACGGCCGGGCCGGCCACCAGCTCGTGATGGCCTCCACCGGGGCGAGCCTGCTGGTCGTCGGCCGCCGCGCCGACCGCCTCGGCCCGGTGGCCCACTCCGTGATCCACCATGTGCTGTGTCCGGTCGTGGTGGTGCCGCACGACTGAAGTCCGCCCCGTGCGGATCGGTCGCGCCGCGACGTTTCGTACAGGTGGCATTCCGTCCAAGCGGTCTTGGCGAAGTTCGCTGCGGCCCCCGTCAGGTCCTCATCCGGCGGGGACCGTCTCGTCAGCCGCAAGTGAGTTGCCCGCGGCGATGCTGCCGCAGGAGGACGGGGCCTCCTTCCCGGCGAACCGGGCGCGCAGCCAGGCGAGCGCGGTGGGCACCGTGGCCGTGGGCGCGGTCAAGTGGCTGAGGACGTCGTACTGCTGGTACCAGACCGCGGCGTCGCCCTCGGCGCAGTACTTCCGCGCCAGCGCCCGTGTGTCCCCGGCGACCGTGATGCCGTCGCCCGAGCCGATGCCCGCGATGTTGCTCGTGGTTCCCTCCAGGAAGCCGGCGTTGCCCTGACCGATGTAGCCGGGGACGGTCGGGGTCGGTGCCAGGCCGAGGTTGGACTTGTTGACCGCCTCGACGAGCTCGGGTACGGAGTTCGGGTTCGCGTACTCCGGCTTCGCCATCTTCTTCCACGTCAGACCGGGGTAGTGGCCCAGCGCGTCGGCGATCGAGGAGTGCTGGTGCTCGTCGACCAGCTGCTTGCCGTAGTCGTTCAGGTACTTCTTGAGGTCGAATTCGTACGAACGCGCTTGCCCGATGAGCAACTCCGGGATGAGCCCGGACCACACCTGACTGCCTTCGATGTACCTGATGATGTGCGAGGGCTTCACGAGCACCCCGCCCTCGGCGTATCCCACCAGGCGCTTGTTGACGTCAGGGGCGTACGTGGGCGCGAGGGAGGCGGCCCAGTTGGTCGCGACGGCGCCGCCGGAGTAGCCCATGAGACCGACGCGCGCGTCGCGGCTGATGCCGGTCCGCGACTCCGCGCTGGAAGCGGCACGCAGGGAGTCCAGCGTGTTGTACCCGTACTCGCGGGAGGCCGCGAGGTGGGCGGCCTGCCCCTCGGTGTCAGGGAGGACGACGTCGTAGCCGGACAGAAGGAGCGGCGCCACGAGCGTGGACTCGCCGTTCGCGATCAAGCCGCCGGGCAGCTTGACGTTGCCCGCGACCGCCCGGGATGGACCGTCTTCGGGGTCGAGCGAGTCGTAGAACGACTGGTACGACACGACCTTGCGGCCGTCGCCACCAGGGCTGCGCAGCACGGAGGTCACGCCTGCGGACGGGTGGCCCTGCGCGTCGGTGGTGCGGTAGAGCAGCTGCGTCGCCTGGAGGGGGGTCGCGATACCCAGGACGTGGTATAGCAGCGTCCGGACCTTGAGCACGTCCCCGGGACTGTACGAGGACAGCGGCTTGCTGCCGTTGTAGGTGTAGAACGCGTCGCTCCCGGCAGTCGTCGACGAGGGCTGCTGAACGCCGGACGCGACAGCGGGCACGGCGGCGACGGCGAGGGCGACGACGCCCGTGATCGCGGCGCGCCGCACTCTGCATTTGCGCATGACTCTCCCAAACGGTGTAAGCAGATCAGAGAGATGACCGCTACGGCCCGAAGGGGCGAGTGGCCGAAGGTCGGTTCCGGCGCAACCTAACAAAGGGACACGGCAGTTGACCAGGGTGCGCCAGAGTTGCACGGGGGGGAACGGCGGCTGAGTCGGTGGCCCCGCTCCGCCAATTCCCTTGTGCCGCCGACCGGTCGGAACGGTGCGGTGCCGCGGCCCTGGCTACCGACCGAGCGCGTCATGACACGAGTGCGAGCCCTCGATACTCGCGCAGTGCTCCACGGCCATGCGGATCGCGACGCGCGCAACGTCCTCGTGCGTTTCCGCGAGCTGCAGAGGCGGGATGCCTGCGCGGAATACCGGCTCTTGGACCGCTGCCGCGAGGAGTTGCTGTACGAGCCACAGCCGACTGCCCGGCGACCAGGGCCAAGCATAGTCCGGTCGGGCATTCCCAGCCTCGGTGCCCGTGTCCGCCCTCACTACATGCCTTACACGCATTCGATGCCGTTCAACTCTGGTGATCTCGGAGGGAGGTAGAACAGACGGACCCCGATGTCCGCGAGTTCCTCGCGGCGTCCCTTGAAGGGCTGGGCGTGGTGGATGGAAGCGTTGTCCAGCACGATGGTGCAGGGGCGGTGCCGCTGGAAGCCGGACAGTGCGCCGAGGCTGTCGGCGCCGCCGGGCAGCCGGGCGATGTGAGTGCAGACGAAGTCGAGGACCAGTTCCGCGTCGACCTTCCCTCGACAGTGGTCCACACGAGCTCGGGCCCGGGGCCGGTGTCGTTCAACGCGCCGAGCACGTTGACCCGGCGGTTCTTGGTGTCCTCCCGCTTCACCACCACCCGTGTCCCGGTGCGGGCCCAGGTGTAGCTGGGCAGGGTCGGCGAGAACCTGCACTCGTCCAGGTAGTACAGATCCTCCCCTCGGCGGCGGAGGCATCCAGCATGTCCTCCAGCGCGTCCAGGTCCTCGCGCTTCCACCGGGGCGGCCGCCCCGGTCGCGGCGCATCGGCCAGGGCCTCGAACCCACCGTCGAGGAAGCGATGCAATGCCCCTCGTACCGTGAGTGTCGACGGCTCCCAGCCAGCCCGTCGGGCGGCGCTGTGGGGTGCTGCGGAGGCCGTACGCCGCCACCGCCCGCTGCACCTCATCTACGCGGACGACACGGGCGGCAGGACCAGGCCCCTGCGCCTGCCGGCAGACACCGTCCAACGAGTCCGCGAGGACGCCCGTGGTCGTGGTGCGGGGCGCCGATGACTGACCGGCCGGGAACGGGACCGTCCGGCCCTGTTCGGCGGCCGTATCGCTCGGCTGACCGGCCGTCACGTTGTCGGACGTTCGCCGGTCTCCGGCTGTTCAAGGTGGGAGGCGAGGACGGCCGCTTGGACCCGGCGCTGCACGCCCAGCTTGGCCAGCAGCCGGGAGATGTGGTTCTTGACGGTCTTCTCGGACAGGTAGAGCTTCTTGCCGATCTCGCGGTTGGTCAGCCCGTCGCCGATCAGCGCGAGGATGTCCCTCTCACGCGGTGACA
The DNA here is from genome assembly GCF_043198895.1 of Streptomyces sp. NPDC048696. Taxonomy (NCBI): domain Bacteria; kingdom Bacillati; phylum Actinomycetota; class Actinomycetes; order Kitasatosporales; family Streptomycetaceae; genus Streptomyces; species Streptomyces sp. NPDC048696. The sequence continues at coordinate 220,523 of NZ_JBICVJ010000011.1, forward strand.
GGCTGGCGAGCTCGGACGGTACGGCGGGGTTTTGCGCGGGGTCCGCGCGCAGTGAACTCATCAGGCGGGCCGTGGTGGCAGGGTCCAGCATCGACTGGCCCGAGGCCACCGTGCGTACCGCCGAGACCAGGTCGGATCCTTTGATCTGTTTGAGGACGTATCCGGCTGCGCCTGCCATGATCGCGTCGAGCAGGGCCTCCTCGTCGTCGAACGAGGTCAGCATCAGACAGGCCAGGTCCGGCATCTGGCTGCGCAGTTCCCGGCAGACCGAGATGCCGTTGCCGTCCGGCAGCCTCACGTCCAGAACGGCGACATCGGGGCGCAGCGCGGGGCCTCGCGCGAGCGCGTGGTCGACGGTGCCGGCGTCGCCGACCACCGTGATGTCCGGTTCGGTGTCGAGCAGGTCGGCCAGGCCGCGGCGGACGACCTCGTGGTCGTCCAGCAGAAATACCCGGATGGGGTTCTCTTCGGTGAAGGTGCGTGGCTCTGGCATGGCGACCCCTTGTGCCCCGGTGGTGGACAGACTGCGGGCTGTCCTTCACGCCGATCATCACGTGGCCGGACCGAATCCACTAGGGCCGACAGGCCCAACTCGCCCAGGTTGATGTGGAGCGCGACCGACAGCAGATGCGAGGAACCGCACAGGGCGTACAGCGCGAGGGAGGGTCGCCGGGAGACCGGAGACCGGAGACCGGTGGCAGTCCGGCCACGTTCGCGTACGCCATGACCTGCGGCACGAGGTACGCGGCCTCGGTCACACCGGTGAGCGGGTCGCCTTTGATCACGCGCGCCGGTAGCCGAGGAGGGCCATCAGCCCGAAGGGCGACGACGTTCTCCCGAGTGGTGCCCGCCCGCGTCCAGGGCCGCCGCCCGCTCCCAGGATCCAACGGCCCGCGACGGCACGCGAGCCTGCGACCACGCCCGCCCGCGCCGACCACTGCGGTGCAGTGGGTCCATCCGTCCACCGGGCCGCGCGGTGCCCAGGGACGGTCGGACCCTATTGGGGACCAGTGGTCCCTGCCCGGGGAACGTCCGGCCGACGACGCTGGAAGCGGATTCCCCCCAGCCCCAGGAGGTAGCGATCATGGTCGGCACCGTCACCGTAGGCCTCGACGGTTCGCCGGAGAGCCGGGCCGCCGCGGAATGGGCGGCCCGCGAGGCGAAGCTGCGCGGCCTGCCGCTGAAGATCGTCCATGTCTGGGAGCCGGCACCGGACCCCATGGCTCAGGCACCCCTCCTGGGAGCCGAGACCCGGCAGGATTGGACCGAGCGAAGCGAGATGGGGGCACCCGCGGCCGAAGGCTGGGGGAGCATCCCGCGCGAGGCTGCCGAGGGGATCAGGCTGCGCCACCCCGGCGTCGAGGTGAGCAGCGAGCAGCTGGCAGGCCACCCCGGCGAGGTGCTCGCTCAGGCGGCGGACTCCGCCGAACTGCTCGTCCTCGGCTCACGAGGCCTGGGGGGAATCGGCGGCTTCGTGGTCGGCTCCGTCGGCCTGAGCGCCGTGGCCCGTTCCGCGCGGCCCGTGGTGCTGGTCCGGGCGGGGGAGCAGGCCGCCGACGAGCACGGGATGGACCCGGCGGGAGTTCCCAGCGCGGCGGCGCCCTTCCGGCCCGTCGTCCTCGGCCTGGACACCGACCACCCCGACGACACGCTGATCGCGTTCGCGTTCGATGCGGCCGCCCGTCGCGTCACGTCCCTGCACGTCGTGCACGGGTGGTTCCCGCCGCCGTACTACGCGTACGGGATGCCCGCGAATCCCCCCTTGTACGAAGCGCTCGCCCTGACCCACTCGGTGGCCCTGGCCGAGGCGCTGCGCCCCTGGCGGCAGAAGTTTCCTGACATCGAGGTTGTCGAGGAGTGCCGCTACGGCAGCGCCGCCCAGGTCCTGCTCGACGCCTCGCGGGCGGCCTCCCTGGTGGTGGTCGGGCGGCGCACCCGGCGCGGCCCGTTGGGCGCCCACATCGGCCACGTCACCCATGCCGTACTGCACCACTGCGCCGCCCCCGTCGCCGTGGTCCCGCACGGCTGACCACCCCGGAGGAGGAGGCTCCCATGAACGCAGCGGTCGTACGAGCATGCGTCAAGGACCTCATCGACGAGGCCAAGACCCAAAGCGTCCTCGACCTGTGTGCGGGACGGTGAGGACGATGGACCAACCGCTCGTCGTCGGGGTGGACGGCTCCGAGTCCAGTCTGCTGGTGGTCGCCGCCCGGCGCGGACCCGACGCCATCGGGCTCCAGCTGGGGCGTGTCACGCACACGGTGCTGCACCACGCGGCCTGCGCCGTCGCCGTCGTGCCCGAGCGGATGTGAGAGGAGTGGCCCGCTGTTCACAGGCTCGCCGTGTGGTCGGGGACGTAGGTCTGGAGGTTGCGCGGCGGGCGCTCGTAACCGGTCGACGGCGGCCGTTGCGGAAGGCACAGCACCTGCGGCGCCGCCTCCTCGTACGGCACGGAGGCCAGCAGGTGGGCGATCGTGTTCAGGCGCGCCCGCCGCTTGTCGTCGCTCTCCACGACGTACCACGGCGCCTCGCCGATGTCGGTGTGGACCAGCATGTCGTCCTTGGCCCGGGAGTAGGCCTCCCAGCGGGTGATCGACTCCAGGTCCATCGGCGAGAGCTTCCAGCGCCGCAGCGGGTCCTCCAGCCGGCGCCGGAAACGATCCTGCTGCTCGGTGTCGCTCACCGAGAACCAGTACTTGCGCACCAGGATCCCGTCCTCGACCAGCATCCGCTCGAAGATCGGGCACTGCAGCAGGAAGCGCTGGTACTCCTCCTGCGTGCAGAAGCCCATGACGTGTTCGACCCCGGCCCGGTTGTACCAGGACCGGTCGAAGAGCACGATCTCCCCGGCAGCCGGCAGATGCTCGACGTACCGCTGGAAGTACCACTGGGTGCGCTCGCGTTCGGTCGGCTTGGGCAGCGCCACGATCCGTGCCACCCGCGGGTTGAGGTGCTCGGCCACCCGCTTGATGGTGCCGCCCTTGCCGGCCGCGTCCCGCCCCTCGAAGACCACCACGAGGCGGGCACCGGTCGCCCGCACCCACTCCTGCAGCTTCACCAACTCCGTCTGCAGGCGCAGCAGTTCCTTCTCGTACGCCTTGCGCGGCAGCGCCGCCGCCTTCTTGTCGGCCATGCCGCCTCCACCGCCCGATGACCCGCCCCGACGACTTCTGGAGTCCCACCCATGTCCAAGGTCGAACACCAGGACGCCACCGTACTTTCCGACGACGAACTGCGCACCCTGGACGCGCACTGGCGTGCCGCCAACTACCTTGCGGCGGGCCAGATCTATCTGCTGGACAACCCGCTGCTCACCCAACCGCTGCGGCCCGAGCACATCAAGCCCCGGCTGCTGGGCCACTGGGGCACCTCGCCCGGACTGAACCTCGTGTACACCCACCTCAACCGGGTGATCAAGGCGCGCGGGCTCGACGCGCTGTGCGTGTGGGGGCCGGGGCACGGCGGACCGGCCGTGCTGGCCAACTCCTGGCTGGAGGGCAGCTACAGCGAGACGTATCCGGACGTGCCGAGGGACGGGGACGGGATGGCGCGGTTGTTCCGGCAGTTCTCCTTCCCCGGTGGGGTCCCCAGCCATGTCGCCCCCGAGACGCCGGGCTCGATCCACGAGGGCGGCGAGCTCGGGTACTCGCTCTCCCACGCGTACGGCGCGGCATTCGACAACCCGGGCCTGCTGGTCGCCTGTGTGATCGGCGACGGCGAGGCGGAGACCGGACCGCTGGCCGCCGCGTGGCACTCCAACAAGTTCCTCGACCCCGTGCACGACGGCGCGGTGCTGCCGATCCTGCACCTCAACGGCTACAAGATCGCCAACCCGACCGTGCTCGCCCGTCTCCCGGAGGAGGAACTCGACGCGCTGCTGCGGGGGTACGGGCACGAGCCGATCCACGTGGGCGGCGACGACCCGGCCCGGGTGCACCAGGCCATGGCCCGGGCGCTCGACGACGCGCTGGACCGGATCGCGTCGATGCAGCGCACCGCCCGCGAGGAGGGTGTCGCCGAGCGGGTCCACTGGCCGGTGATCGTCCTGCGTACGCCCAAGGGCTGGACCGGTCCCGCCGAGGTCGACGGCGTGCCCGTCGAGGGCACCTGGCGCGCCCATCAGGTCCCGCTGGCCGGGGTGCGCGAGAACCCGGACCATCTGCGGCAGTTGGAGGCCTGGCTGCGCTCCTACCGGCCCGAGGAGCTCTTCGGGCCGGACGGAAGCCCCGTCGCCGACGTGCTCGCCTGCGTCCCCGGCGGCGCCAAGCGGCTCGGTGCCACCCCGCACGCCAACGGCGGACTCCTCGTCCGGGACCTGGCCATCGCCTCGCTCGACGACTTCGCCGTGCCCGTCGACAAGCCCGGCACGACCCTGCACGAGCCCACCCGCGTCCTGGGCGACCTCCTGGCCCAGGTGATGGAGGACACCGGCGGGCGCCGGGACTTCCGGCTGGTCGGGCCCGACGAGACCGCCTCCAACCGGCTCCAGGCCGTCTTCGACATCAGCGGCAAGGCATGGCAGGCCCAGCGCCTGCCGGTGGACGAACACCTGGAGCAGCACGGCCGGGTGCTGGAGATCCTGTCGGAACACACCTGCCAGGGCTGGCTGGAGGGGTACCTGCTGACCGGCCGGCACGGACTGTTCTCCTGCTACGAGGCGTTCGTGCACATCGTCGACTCGATGGTGGGCCAGCACATCAAGTGGCTCAAGACCTCCCGCGCGTTGCCGTGGCGCGCCCCGATCGCCTCTCTGAACTACCTGCTGACCTCGCACGTGTGGCGCCAGGACCACAACGGCTTCTCCCACCAGGACCCCGGCTTCGTCGACCACGTCCTCAACAAGAGCCCCGAGGTCGTCCGGGTGTATCTGCCTCCGGACGCCAACACACTGCTGTCGGTGGCCGACCATGTCCTGCGCAGCCGCGACTACGTCAACGTCATCGTGGCGGGCAAGCAGCCCTGCTTTGACTGGCTCTCCATGGACGCCGCCCGCGCCCACTGCGCCCGGGGAGCCGGGATCTGGGAGTGGGCGGGCACGGAGAACGGCGGCGAGCCGGACGTCGTGCTGGCCTGCGCCGGCGATGTGCCCACCCAGGAGGTCGTGGCCGCCGCGCAGCTGCTGCGCCGGCACCTGCCCGACCTCGCCGTGCGGGTGGTCAACGTGGTCGACATGACCCGGCTGCTGCCGCGCGAGGAACACCCCCACGGCATGAGCGACTTCGAGTACGACGGCCTGTTCACCCGGGACAAGCCGGTGATCTTCGCCTACCACGGCTATCCGTGGCTGATCCACCGCCTCGCCTACCGCCGCACCGGCCACAAGAACCTGCACGTACGCGGCTACAAGGAGTCCGGCACCACGACCACGCCCTTCGACATGGTCGTCCGCAACGACCTGGACCGCTACCGCCTGGTCATGGACGTCATCGACCGCGTCCCCGGCCTCGCCGTGCGCGCCGCCGCCGTACGCCAGCAGATGGCCGACGCCCGCACCCGCCACCACTCCTGGATCCGTGCCCACGGCACCGACCTGCCGGAGATCGCGGACTGGAACTGGAACGCCTGACCGCCCTTCACCCCACTCCCGGAAAGGATCTCCGCCGCCGTGATCGTGCGCGTCGGCGTCGACGGCTTCGGCCCTATCGGACGCACTTATCCGCACGCAGTCCTCGACCAGGCCGATGCGGGCATTGAGGACGTCGAGGTGGTCGTCGCCGACGCCCTCTCTTCACCCGTCATGCTCGCCCATCTGCTGGGGTGCGGCTCGGAGTTCGGGCGCATCGGACGTGATGTCCGCGACGACGACAGCTCGATCACGGTCGACGCATCGCCGTCACGGCCAAGCGTGATCCGGCCGTCCTGCGTTGGTCCCGATGGTGAACGGCTCGACGGCGCCCCTGGTCGCGGACGGGCGAGCTCTGCCGAGCGGGCACCGCGCTGCGCAGGTGGGGCCGGAGCCGAGCAGCCCCGGTCGGCCTTCGCGCAGGCCATGTGACCGCCCCTCGGCGCGGTGATCGGCCTGGCCGAATCCGAGACCGGCGGGGGCAAGGACGGCGCGGAGGTCCCGATTGCTGTCGCCGACGGCCCGCAACACCGGGGCGTGGGCACCTGCTCGTCGAACGCCTGGTCTTCGGCGGCGCGGGCGGAGGGCATCGCCACTCTCACGGCGGACGCGCTCGGCGAGCACCACGAGGTGCCACGCCTCTTCGCCGACGCCGGCCGCAAGCCAGGGTGGGTGGGCCGGGCGATCCTGCACCACCAGCACACGGGGGGCTTCACCCGTCATCTGTTCGCCGTGAACCCGAGCGTCACCGCGGTGTTCGGCGTGCCGTCCTGTCCGTCCGTCGTGGCCCTCCCCACGAACCCGGATCTCGCGATCGTGGCCGTACCGGCCGCCAGGGTTCCGGCCGTCGCGGGGGAGCGCGGCAAGGACGGGGCGCGTGCGCTCGTCGTCACCGCCGGGCTCGACCGCACCAGACCCGTGCCTGCTGGGGCCCCGTGCGCCGAACCGCAGGCGGCCGCCCGAGCCCTGATGCACGCCGCCGAGCGGGCTGCCTGGCTCGCCCGGCCGACCGGAACTGTTCCCGCCCTGGACGACATCGAGACCGTGCGGGCCCGCACGGTCGTGGTGGAGTACCTCGCCGCGCACCCCGACGGCGGGCTGGCTCGGCCCGCGTATCTGCGCCGATCTGCTGGCCTGCTGGGGCATCCCGCAGATCCCGTGGGCCTGCGCCAAGACCGAGGACGACGCCGTCCTCGCCGCCGACCGGCTGCGCCGCTTCGACGGCCGGGTGGCCATGAAGGCACGTTTGACCGGGCTCCTGCACGAGTCCAGCAGCGCGCGGTCCGTCCGGACCTGCGCGGCGACTCCCGGGTGCGGGCCGTGTTCCGCGACCTGTGGACCCGGCTTTCGCGGGGCCGAGGACGGGCGCGGTCCTGCAACCGTTGGCCGCTCGTGGCACGCAGTTGTTCGCGGGCGTCGTCCAGGACGAGGTCTTCGGCCCGTTCGTTCTGTGCCACTGCGGCTGTCGCGGACGGCTGCGGATCTGCCACAGACCGATCCGGCCGAGGCCTAGGCGACGTCCGCGACCGACGCACCGGCCACGTCCTCGGGCCACCCCGGGTGGACGTCGAAGACGCCGGTGAGGCCCGTGCTGCGGAGGATCCGCCGGAAGCGGGCGCTGTCGGCGACCAGCCGTAGTCGGCCGTGCCGGGCTTGTGCGCGGTTGTGCGCCCGGCACAGCACGCCCAGCCCGGCGCAGTCTATGAAGGACAGAGGACGCAGGTCGAGCACCAGATCGGGGCGCGGACCGGCGGTCAGCGCGTCCAGGTGTGCCGCGAGCGGCGGCGCCGTCAGGATGTCGATCTCGCCTTGCAGGGTCACGACGGTCGCTGTGCCGACGACGCGCTGCGCGCGGTACGGCGTGGACCTCGTGTGGTTGTCGGCCATGAGGAGAGGAAAGCTGGGTCGACCGGGTGCGCGGAAGGGCTGTTCGGTCCCTGTCGAGCGGGTCCGGCAGGGACCGATGTGCCCCCTGAGCCGCCGGGCGCCTCGGCACGGGCCTGTCCGGCAGGCGAAGGGGCCGGACGGCCCAAGCGAATCGGACGGCTGCTGGACAAGCTGGATCTACGGGGCAATCCCCACAGTCGAACGGTAGTCCCTGACGCGAACCAAGGACGGTGAACGACGTCATGAAAGGCTTCGTCTTCCACGGCCCCGGGCAGTCCGCCTGGGAGGAGGTCCCGGACCCCGCAGTCAAGGAGCCCACCGACGCCGTGGTCCGCGTCGAGAGCGTCACCATCTGCGGGACGGACCTGCACATCCTCAAGGGTGACGTGCCCGAGGTCCGCCCGGGGACGGTGCTTGGCCATGAGGCCGTCGGCGAGATCGTGGAGGTCGGTGGCGATGTGCGGACCGTACGGCCGGGCGACCGGGTGCTCATCTCCTGTATCAGCGCCTGCGGCCGCTGCCGCTACTGTCGTGAGAGCGCCTATGGTCAGTGCCGGGGCGGGGGCGGCTGGATCCTCGGCCACCGCATCGACGGCACCCAGGCCGAGTACGTCCGCGTTCCGTACGCCGACCTGTCCGTGCACGCGCTGCCCAGTGCGTTGGAGAGCAAGGACGCCGTACTGCTGGCGGACATCTTCCCGACCTCGTACGAAGTCGGCGTGCTCAACGGACAGGTCCGCCCGGGGGACACCGTCGCCGTCGTCGGAGCGGGCCCCATCGGTCTCGCGGCGATCGCCACCGCGCGTCTGTTCGCGCCCGAGCGGATCGTCGCCGTCGATCTGGCCGAGTCCCGACTGGAGGCTGCCAGGAGGCTTGGTGCCGACGTCGTGTCCAACGCCCATGAGGGTCCCGAGAAGCTGATCGCCGATCTCACCGACGGACTCGGCGCGGACGTGGTCATCGAGGCGGTCGGCGTGCCGGAGAGCTTCGAGCTGTGCACGCGCATGGTGCGGCCCGGCGGTCACGTGGCCAATATCGGCGTCCATGGCAAGCCGGCCACACTGCATCTGGAAGATCTGTGGATCAAGAACGTGACCATCACCACCGGTCTGGTGGACACCTACTCCACCCCCACCCTGCTGCGTATGGCCGCTGCCGGTCGACTGCCCACCGCGGAGTTGGTCACCCACACCTTCGAGCTGGAGCGCATGGAGGAGGCCTACGACGTCTTCGCCCGGGCCGCCGACACCGGCGCGATCAAGGTGGTGCTCGGCGGGACGCCGCACGACGAGGTCGCCGTCCCGGCGGCCTGACGACAGGACGTGGACCAGTGCGATCCTGCTGTCCGCGAGGGGCGTTGCCCGCGGTGTGCCCGTCCCTTCTGGACTGTGACGGCGCGGTGCGCCCGACGGCCACGGCCTCCTCGCAGTCGGTCAGCGCGATCGACGGAGCGGTCGTTGCCTTCGAGGCCGACGAGGTGGACGCCGCCACGAGCTCCGGCCGGAGCGTCGTGGTCACCGGCGAGGCCACCTTGCTGACCGACCTCGCCGAGCGTGCGCGGTTCCTGCGGGCCGGACCGCGCTCCAGGGCGCCGACACCGCACGAGGTCTTCCTGCGCATCGGGCCGGAGCTGATCGCCGGGCGCGGACTCGTCGGCGGCCGCAGCCTGCGCGGCGTGCCTTTGCCTCCCTGAAGTCCGATCACCAGGTCCTCCGGTCCCTCGGTCCCGGTCCGGCCCGAACGGCCCGTGTGTCAAGGGCCGTTCGGCGGTCACGAGGGTCCTGTCGGCTTCTGCCCGGGGCGTTGACGCACGACGACCATCGTCCCGGGAGTTCGGTGCCTTCGTCGGGCGGCTCCTGCGCCAAACGATCGCACATCGAAGGGGAGGCAGGGCCATGACCCTCCATCATGTAGTCGCCGGAGTGGACGGTTCGCTGGTCTCCGTGCGGGCGTTGGACTGGGCGGCGGCGGAGGCCGTACGGCGCGGCGTCACGCTACGCGTGGTGTTACGCGGTTGCCGACCGCGACGAGGCCGTACCGGTGCTGCGCTCGGCCGCGTCGCGTGTACGGCGGCGGCAGCCGGGTCTGCGGGTGGTGCCTGTCGCCGTGCAGGGCGGTGCGGTGCACGCGCTGTCGCGCGCCAGCGCGGACGCGGGCCTGACCGTCGTGGGGACACGCGGCCTGGGCGTGGTGGCCGGCGCGGCGCTCGGCTCGGTGAGTTCGAGGCTGGTCGCGCTCGCCCGGGGCCCGATCCTGGTCGTACGCGGGGACCATCCGTGCGACGGCGGACGGGACGTGTTGCTCGGCCTGGCGGACGACGCCGGCGCGGCCGCGGCGTACGCCTTCCAGGAGGCCGAGCGGCGTGGTGCGAGGCTGCGCGTCCTGCATGCCCGGACCCATCGGCATGTTGCTCCCGAACCGCCCTCTCTCGTGCCTTTGCGCGGAGGGGGCCGAGAACGTCCGGCCCGTTACGACCGGGCGGAGGAGGCAGTACTGCGCCACGCGCTCGATCACCTGCGGGAGCGACACCCGGATGTCGTGGTGGAGACGCACACGGTCCGCAGCGTGCCCGCGCGCGTGCTGCTGGAGGCGACCGGGGAGGCCGCCGTGGTCGTCATCGGCGCCCGCCGCCGTACGAGCGTGTCAGGCGCGCGCCCCGGCCCGCTCACCCGTACGTTGCTGCATCGCGCGCACTGTCCCGTGGTCGTCGTGCCGCATGTCTGATGTGGTTCAGGCGAACGGGGACGGATCGCGGTCGGTGAGGCGGACTCCGGTGACCAGATCGGGGTGAATGCGGACGGTGTGATCCATCCTCTGCGTTCCCCAGGGGCGCAACAGTGCCCGGTATCGGGCCAGTTCCCCCGGGTCGGTCACCAGCCGGGCATAGCCCGTGACGACCACGCTCCAGCCGAGATGGGTGTCGGGGTCGATGTCGTCGGCCTCGTAGGCGACGACGGCCCCCTCACCCCCGGTGTGCCGGGTGTACCGGGTCAGCGAGGCGTCACCGTGGGTGCGGATGACGATGTCGCCGTCTATCAGGACGTGGTTGACCGGGCGAATGGTCGGCAGTGCGTGCCGGGTGAAGACGATCCGCCCCAAGGACACGCTGCCCAGTAGCCGCAGTGCCGCGTCGCTGTCCAGCTGGACACTGCTGCGCGTCGCCGAGCTGTTCGTCCGGTCGTCGTCACTGGTCATGGCAGGTTTCCGTAGGGTCGGGTCACTGGAGTTCGCTGTCTCGCGCGGGCACGCGTCGGCTCTGGCCAGGCCGTTCGAACCGCGCGGGAGTCTCTCGCGCAAGGTCCGTTCGCCTCGGCCGGAGTCCGGTGGCGCCTTCCTCACTGACGGCCGAGTGGCCATGTGAAGCGGAGCGGCACCGCGGGGGATCGGCGCCGCTCTTGTTGTCACTGTCGCTCGGGCCGCGCCGTTCCCGTAGATGCCGAAGGTCCCCGCCGCGGGGCCGGACGTCCCTCGTGTCCCGCTCACAGTGACGGCGACGGGCACCGACCCGCCCTGTCCGGCCTGCGGACTCATGCCGTGAGGGAATCCTGTGACGTACCGCCGGAGCTTGCGGCCGGAGCGGCTCGCCGGCCTGTGTCGCGCCATGGCGGGGGCGTCGCGCGGCGGCTGTGGGTGCTGGCGGTCCCCGCCACTGGGTCGATCGGCCCGAGTGCGGGACGTTACCTGGCACGGACCTGGCCACTCGGCCTGATCTGCTGTCGCTCTCCGCAGCCGACCATTACCGTGGCTGATGACAGGACCGGTGGGGGGTCGTGCGTTGAGGGGACCTGGAGGAGCGCAGGTGGAAAGCCCCGAGGAGGCCCGCGTACGGCTGCCTCAACTGAGGCTGGACGAGTTGCTGGAGGAGCTGCAGGCCCGCCTGGACGCGGCCCGCGGCACCCGTGACCGAGTGCACAGCCTGCTGGAGGCGGTGCTGTCGGTCGGCTGCGAGCTCGATCTGGAACAGGCCCTGCGCCGCATCGTGGAGGCAGCGGCGGTGCTCGTCGACGCGGAGTACGCGGCGCTCGGCGTGATCGGCCCGGACGGCAGGCGGCTGTCCGCCTTCCACACGGTGGGGGTCAGCGAGGAGCAGATCGCCCGGATCGGCCCGTATCCGGAGGGCCACGGCATCCTCGGCGAGCTGATTCGCCACCCCGAGCCACTGCGACTGGCGAAGATCTCCGAGCACTCGTCCTCGTACGGCTTCCCGGCTCACCACCCGCCGATGAACACCTTCCTGGGGGTGCCCATCCGGGTGCGCGATCAGGTCTTCGGCAACCTGTACCTGACCGAGAAGCGCGGCGGCGCCCAGTTCGACGAGGAGGACGTCTCGGTCACGCTCACGCTTGCCGTGGCGGCCGGAGTCGCGATCGACAACGCCCGCCTGTACGAGGAGTCACGGCTGCGTGAGCGCTGGCTGCGGGCGAACGCGGAGATCACCCATCGCCTGATGTCCGGCGACGCGCGCAGCGATGTCCTCGCTCTGATCGCGGAGCGGGCGGGTGAGATCACCGGGTCGGCCCTGGCGGCGGTCGCGCTGCCCATGGAGGGCATCGGGTCGATCGCCGTGGAGGTCGCCGTAGGGATGGACGCCGAGGCGCATCGGGGTCTCGTCCTGCCCTTGGACAGGAGCCTGATGGGGCTGGCGTTCTCCAGCGCCGCCCCGGTGACCAGCGCGGACGTCATCCACGACGAACGGGTCTCCCCGGAGCCCCCGCGCTTCGCCGGGCTGGGCCCTGCCGTGGCTGTGCCCATCGGCACGGGCGATGAGGGTACGCGAGGCGTGGTCCTGTTGGCGCGCAAGGCCGGTCAGCCGTTGTTCGCGGCCACGGAGACCGAGACCCTGCAGGCCTTCGCCGCCCAGGCTGCCATCGCGATGGAGCTTGCGGAGCGCCGCAAGGACGCCGAGCAGGTCGCGGTGCTCAGGGACCGTGACCGTATCGCGCGAGACCTCCACGACCTGGCGATCCAGCGGCTGTTCGCCACCGGCATGACACTGCAGAGCGCCGGGCGTTTCATCGAGCACGAGGAGGCCGGCGAGCGCGTGGCACGCGCTGTCGACGACCTGGACGAGACCATCAAGATCATCAGATCGACGATCTTCGGCCTGCGCACCCGCGAGGGCGCCGGGGAGGCGGGTCTGAGGGCTCGGGCCGTACGGGTGGTCGGGGAGGCGGCGCCGGTCCTCGGCTTCGCCCCCAGTGTGCGGATGGAGGGTCTGCTGGACACCGACGTCCCGAAGGAGATCGCCGACCATGTGGTGGCGGTGCTCTCGGAATCCCTGACCAACATCGCCCGGCATGCCCATGCGACCCGGACCGAGGTGGTCCTGGCAACGGACGGGCGGGAGGTGCGGCTTTCGGTCACCGACAACGGTGCGGGCATCCCGGCCGACGGCCGTCGCAGCGGGCTGCGCAACCTGGCGGACCGGGCCGAGCAACTGGGCGGCCGACTGGAGTTGGCCGAGGCGGAGGATGGCGGGACCGCGCTGATGTGGCAGGTTCCGATACAGAAACCGTAGGGCACCCGACCAGCCGCTGGCGACCTGCGGGTTTCCACCAGCCGCTGAACTCGGCCAGGGCGGTCCGGTGTTCAGTGCGGTGAGGCGATCGCCCTCCCGTGGTCGACGGCCCTGCGTACCCCCGTGTCGGTGAAGAGCAGGGCCGCTGTGGCTGTCGCGGCCAGCAGGAGCAGCCCCAGGGCGTACGAGCCGCAGGCTCCGTACCTGTCGGTCAGCGCGCTCACCGGGACACGGCCCAGCGAGCCGATCACGACCGGCACGGCCACCAGCAGCGACTGCTGGAAGGCGCTGAGCTCCAACGTGTCCTTGAAGCGCGGACCGAGCGGGCTGAGCAGCGCCCATGCCCACAAGTTCACGGCGAAGCCGACCCCGTGGCCAGGGCCAGCATCGGCCAGGCGCGGCGGGGCACCGGTCCGCCCGGCCCGGTGTCGCGCGGGCGCTTCCTCGATGGCTGGAGCATGGTTGTTCGTCCCTCCTGCGGTGCGGCGCCGTGGTGGCCGGATCCGGCTGGGCACACGAGGAGCGCACCGTCGGCTGTCGGCGGACTCGACGATCGCTCGGGTGCCGTGCCGTGCCGTGCCGCGGGCCGAACGGCCCTCGACCGCCGGTGGACGGTCCCGGCCCGCGTGTCATGCGGGCCGATGGGGCCGTACGGGAGGCGCACGGGGACTTTCGGCCCAACGCGCGGGCGGATGGCGGCCTCTAGCGTCTGCTGGCATGAGGAGCGACAGAGCCGCGCGCCCCACGCAGAGCTGGCCGGTGGCCGGGCGACGGCTGCTGACGCGCCGTGAGATCTCGGCCGACGGACGGGCCGTGTTCGGCGAGGGCGACCCGGCGTGGAAGGGCTTCTACCGTCATGTCCGGCCCGCTCGGGCCGGGCGTACGCGCTCGGGTGTCGGGGAGACGGGAGGCGGCGGCGGGGTACGCGCCTTTGGCGTCATGCGCGCAGCCTAGGGCCTGTCCGGTGGATCTTGCCTGGGACGCGGGGTCGTGGCACGCCCATCTGCCGCGTTGTCGTCGGTTGCCGACTCCCCCAAGCTCTCGGCTCCGCTCGACCAGGGGGCACCCCCACGCGTCGCCGCCCTCCTCCGCCTTGCAGCATTGGGGTCTCCCCTGCTCGAACGAGGTTGAGAGCTTGGGGAAGCACCACACCCCCGCTCACCAGCACCGAAACGGCGGCCCGGACCGAAGGCGGCCAGATCCACCGGACAGGCCCTAGCCGCGCGCCGACCGCGGGGGAGGGGACGGTGGCGCGGCCGGTCGGGCGGACGGTGCCGGGAGCGACGACCGGCGGCTCGTCGTCAGTGCCATCGCTCCGGCCGCCGCGGCCCGCCCCGTCGTGCCCCGAACGAAGTGGCGAGATATCGATACAGCCCTTCGCCCACGTACTACGGCTACAGACGGGGCGATACCTGGCTCAACGGCGTCAATGACCAGGTCCTCGGGATCGGCGCGATGGTAGTGCGCGGCACTCCGCGCGACAGCCTCCGCACCCTGGACACCCTGCGGCTGCCGCGTGCCTGTGGGGGAGCCACGATCGGTCACGTCCACCAGTGGTTCGCCAACGGTGACCACTCCGCCGGGAACACGGGCGGCATCCTGGCCAACGTTCTCATGCCCCCGTCATGGCCGTCATGGCCGGAATCCGCGTGACCTGATCGCCCCGTCAACGGCCGGCTTCGGACCGGCACTTCCGAGGATCCGCGCTCACATTATTCCGGTCCGCCCCCTTACCCGGCTCGCTCAGCGGACGGCGGGCCCCACCGACGGCAGATAGCGGGGTGCGCGCCACGCCCGTAGACGCTGTTCCACGGCGGCACCCAGCGACAGCAGTCGGGCATCCGCGCGATCGCCGGCCATCAGCAGCAGACCGACCGGGAGTTCACCCACGGATCCGGCGGGCACCGAGAGCGAGGGATAGCCGGCGACGGCTGCGGGGGTGGAGGACGGAATCACGTCGTTGTCGCCGCGCGCACAGTCGGTCGTCCAGGCCGGCGGGTTCGTCGGTGCGGCGATGGCGTCAAGGTGGTGAGCGGCCAGCGCCTCGTCCAGCGAGCGCCGTGCCAGGTCCGTCAGCTCCGCACGTACGGCCCGGTATTTCGGGTCGGTGGTGGATGGCGCGGCGAGGGCCTGCTCGAACAGTTCCTGCCCGGCGAAGCAGGTCTGCTCCTGTGGGTGGGCGCGGTTGAATGCGATCAACCCGGCCAGGTCGTGGGGTCCTTGACGCGTGCCGAGGTAGGCGTCGATGTCCCGGTGGAACTCGCTGAGCAGCGCCGGGAATTCGAGCTCGGCCAGTCGGGCCTGGTACGGGGGCGTCACTTCGACGACCTCGGCACCGGCGCCGCGCAGTTTCGCCGCGGTACGGGTGATCACGGCGTCGACGTCGGGGCCGAGCGAGGGCAGTCGCCACAGGCCGATGCGCTTGCCCCGCAATCCGTCCGAGCGGCCCACCGCCCCGCCGTGGCCTGTTCCCCGCTCGTCCGGAGCCGACCGGCCGCCGAGGCTCGTGGAGCGGTCGCCGGTGAGCACGGACAGCGTCAGCGCGGTGTCGATGACGTTGCGTGCCATGGGCCCGGCGGTGTCCTGCTCGGCGGAGATCGGCACCACTCCCCGCTGGCTCACCAGGCCGAGGCTCGGCTTGAGGCCGACCACTCCGTTCGTCCCGGCCGGGCAGACGATGGACCCGTCGGTCTCGGTGCCGATCGCCACCTGGGAGAGCGACGCGGCGAGCGCGGCGGCCGAGCCTGCGGAGGATCCGCACGGATTGCGGTCGAGGACGTACGGGTTGTTGGTCTGCCCGCCCACGGCCGACCACCCCGATGTCGGCTTCGCTGCCCGGAAGTTCGCCCACTCCGACAGATTGGTCTTGCCCAGGATCACCGCCCCCGCCTGCCGCAGCCGGGTCACCAGAACGGCGTCGGTGGCGGGTGGCTCGCCGGCCAGCGCGAGCGACCCGGCCGTGGTCGGCATGTCATGGGTGCCGACGTTGTCCTTGAGCAGCACGGGGATGCCGTCGAGCGGTCCGCGGAGACGGCCTACGCGATGCCGGGCGTCGCTGGCCGCGGCCTGCCGCAGGGCGGAGGGGTCGGTATGGAGTACCGCGTGGATCTTCGGGTCGATCGTCCCGATCCGCCGCAGGTAGGCACGGGTCAGCTCGGAC
Source organism: Streptomyces sp. NPDC048696 (assembly GCF_043198895.1). Taxonomy (NCBI): domain Bacteria; kingdom Bacillati; phylum Actinomycetota; class Actinomycetes; order Kitasatosporales; family Streptomycetaceae; genus Streptomyces; species Streptomyces sp. NPDC048696. The sequence continues at coordinate 236,651 of NZ_JBICVJ010000011.1, forward strand.
GACGTCAGGGTCCCGCTGCGCCTGAGCGCCTGTAACTCCGGGATCGTCACCGTGTCCAGGTCGATCCCCTTGAGGAACGACGCTCCGCGTGACGGTGTGTCGGCGGCGCCGACGTCCTCCGCGCTCGACCCCGGAACGTTCGCCAGCAGCGACCCGGCGACCAGGGCGGCGATCAGTGCACCAACTCCACTTGTTCTCATGGCACTCAGCGCACTACACGCGCACCGTCCGGCGCAAGGGGCGGCCGAGCCGGGCACTGCCGACGCCGCGATAGGGAAACCCCTCGTAATGCGCGCAGTGCCTGGCACCGGTGCACGTCCGTTTCGGACACTCATGCGTCGGCGCGGCTCCCGCCAGGAGCGGCGTCGTCAGTACACCCGCAGGCGTCCGCCGCCTCCCCGAACACCCTGCCCAACATCGGCGGGCGCCCCTGCGCACGAGCCCGCCCGTGTGCACGAAGCGAAAGGAACCCCCACTTCCATGGACATACGAAGAACCGCGAGATTGTTGACGGTCACGCTGGCCTGCGTGTCCGCGTCCGCCATCGCCCTGCCCGCCGCCATGGCGACGGCTCCGGCATCGTCCCCGCAGCCCGCGCGGGTCGGCGCCGGGGCGTTCAGCGCGGCCGCCTACACGGCCGATCCGGCACCCGCCGTCCGCAGCCGCGTCGTGGACGCGGCGCAGAAGGCGCTGTCGGCTCACCCGAGGGACGCCCACAAGGCCGACGGCGACGCGTTCTCGGTCCGCAATCTGGTGGTCGACAGGGACGGCTCCGCCTCCGTCCGCTTCGACCGCACGTACAAGGGGCTGCCCACCTACGGCGGTGACGTCGTCGTGCGTCTGAAGAAGGACGGTACGTACCAGTCGCTGGCGACCGGTTCGCGGACCTCCGGGGCGGTCTCCACCGAGCCCCGACTGGCGGCCCCCCGCGCCGCGCAGGTGTCGAGGGCCGTGTTCCACGGCCGCGTCGACTCGGTCTCGGCTTCGCACCTGGCGGTGCGGATGAAGGGTACCGACGCCGCCCTGGTCTGGGAGACCGTCGTCAGCGGTGTGCGTCCGGACCAGACGCCGAGCCGTCTGCACGTCCTGGTGGACGCCCGTACGGGCAAGGTCGTACGGTCCAGTGACGAGGTGAGCACGTTCGCCGTGGCGGGCGCCGCGCACACGACCGGTACGGCCGGCGCCGCTCCCAGGGCCACCACCCCCACCGTCGCGGGAACCGGACAGTCGATCTACAGCGGCAGGGTCTCCATCGACCTCACCCAGAGCGGCAGCAGCTACTCGATGCAGGACCCGTCGCACGGCAGCGGCTACACGACCAACCTCAACCACGCCACCAGCGGCACGGGTTCGGTCTTCTCCAACTCCAGCGGTACCTTCGGCAACGGTTCCACCAGCGACCCCGCGTCCGCCGGTGTCGACGCGCACTACGGCGCGGCGGAGACGTACGACTACTACAAGAACGTCCAGGGCCGCAGCGGTATCTTCGGCGACGGCCGGGGCGTGCCGTCGCGGACGCACTACGGCAACGCGTATGTGAACGCCTTCTGGGACGGGACCCAGATGACGTACGGCGACGGCCAGGGCAATGCGCGCCCGCTGGTCGAACTCGACGTCGCGGGCCACGAGATGAGCCATGGCGTGAGCGGCGCGCTCACCGGCTGGGACGAGACCGGCGAGACCGGCGGCATGAACGAGGGCACCAGCGACATCTTCGGCACGTTGGTCGAGTTCTACGCCAACAACCCGGTCGACACGCCCGACTACACCATGGGTGAGCTCATCAACATCAACGGCGACGGCAAGCCGCTGCGCTACATGTACGACCCGTCCCTGGACGGCCGGTCGCCCAACTGCTGGGACAGCAGCAACGGAAGCCTCGACCCGCACTTCTCGATGGGTCCGCTGAACCACTGGTTCTTCCTGGCGGCCGTCGGCAGCGGCGACCATGGCTACGGCAACAGCCCCACCTGCAACAACTCCACGGTCACCGGGCTCGGCAACGACAAGGCCGGCAAGATCTGGTACAAGGCGCTGGCCTCCTACGCCAACAGCGCGGAGGACTACCACCAGGCGCGCATCGACTCGCTGAAGGCCGCCGCCGACCTCTACGGCACGCACTGCACCGAGTACAACACCGTCGACGCCGCCTGGGCCGCGGTCAGCGTCACCGGCGCCGACCCCGTACCGGGCAGCTGCAACGGCCAGCCGGGCTCGCCCTCGGTGACCAACCCGGGCAACCAGAACGGCGCGGTCGGCACTGCGGTCTCCTTGCAGATCAAGGCGAGCGACCCGGCCGGAAAGGCGCTCACGTACAGCGCGACCGGTCTGCCCGCCGGGCTGTCGATCAGCTCCTCCACCGGTCTCGTCACCGGCACTCCGACCACCGCCGGCACCTCGTCGGTGACCGTCACGGCGAACAACACCGAAAATGCCACCGGCGCGGCCTCCTTCACCTGGACCATCACCGGCGGCCCGCCGCAGGGCTGCGGCAACCTCCCGTCCTGGAGCGCGACCACCAGCTACCAGCCGGGTGACCAGGTCTCGTACAAGGGCCACAAGTGGTCCTCGCAGTGGTACTCGACCGGCGCCGAGCCGGGCGCACCCGGCTCCTGGGCCGTCTGGCAGGACGCGGGCCCCTGCTGAGTCAGCCCCGCTGAGCGTCGTCAACACCTGTACGTGGCCGGGCCGCTGGTCTTCTGACCAGCGGCCCGGTCCGCGTGTCAGCGACCGGCGAGCAGAGCTTCGATTGGTCTTGACCTCTCACCGGGGGCGGTCCTACATTCGGCGCGGCGCAATGAATGGCAGGTTCATGATCAATGTCTGATGTATGAACAAGGCTGTGTCCGGAAGGGCTTGCGATGACCGAGCCGATCCCCCTGCCGGCCGTTGGCCCGGCGAGTCCCCGGCCATCCGCCGTCCAACGCGATGCCCTCTGCGACACCGTACGGGCCCACCTCTCCCGTGCGGGAGGCGTGCTCCTCAGCGGACCGGCGGGCATCGGCAGGACCACGGTGGTGTCGCAGCTGGTCGCGGAAGCCGGCTCCCGTGGCCACCGGGTGCTGCACTGCTCGCCTTCCCCGGCCGAGCGCGACAGCCCCTTCCTCGGGCTCATCGACCTGCTGAGCGGCGTCGGCGACGACACCCTCGCCGCCCTGGCCGACCACGAACGGGCCGTGCTCGAAACAACCCTGCTGCGCAGCGCACAGCCTCGCGGAACCGGCCCGAACGGGCGGACCGGCGAGCGCGACGCGCTCCTCCTGCGGATCACGGTCCGCAAGGTCCTCGCGCTGCTCGGCGCCGCCGGTCCGCTCCTGCTGGTCATCGACGACGCACAGTGGCTCGACCGGGCCACGGCGGAGATCTTGCAGTACGTCGCCCACCGCGCCGACGCCGACCTGCGGGTGCTCATCACCCTGCGCACGGGGATCACGGACGACCACGCGAGCGCATCCGACCGCGCGGACGGCTGCACGGGCGTACAGGACCTGTGTCCGCGCCCGGTCCGCCGCATCCGCGTCCCGCCCATGACCGCCGACGAGATCGCCGAGCTGCTGGAGCGGCACGACCAACCCTGCTGGCCCCGCCCCCTCGCCGCGCGCCTGTACCGGGCGAGCGGCGGCAACCCCCGTACGGCTCTGGAGCTCAGCTCCGCCCTCGACGAGCGCGTCCGGGGCGGGGACCACGACGTGCCCGACTCCGCCGAACCGCTGCCCGTCCCCGACTCCCTTCGCCGCCCCATCCTCGACCGGATCGACGCCCTGCCCGCGGGTGCCCGGCAGACACTGGTCCTCGCGGGCGCCGCCGCGCGTCCCACGGTGGAGTTGCTGCGGCGCGCGGGCCGCCCGGACGCGGCGGCCGATCTGGACATCTGTATGCGGCACGGCATCCTCGACGCCCGGTCGGGGCCGGACCGCGGGATCATCCGGTTCCTGGATCCGCTGACGCCGATGGTGCTGCGGGCCGAGACGCCGTACGAGCTCGTGGTGGCCGCGCACCGCGCGCTGGCCGACGCGTCCGACGACCCCGTCGAGCGCGCCCACCACATCGCGCGGCTCACCACGGGGCCCGACCCGGTCGTGGCGGCCCGGCTCACGGCCGCCGCCTCGGCGGCCCGCCGCCGGGGTGCTCCCGGGACCGCGGCGCGACTGGGCCGCCTGGCCGCCGAGCACACGCCTCCCGGCCAGGGGCACGTGGACATCGCCCGCAGGCTCACGGCCGCCGAGGACGCCATCGATGCCGCGCACCTCGACTTCGCCAGGCGGCTCGCGCACGAGGTGCTGGGCGAGGCGCGGCGGCCGGCCGAGCGGGTACGCGCCTGGAACGTGGTCATCGACTCCTGCGGTCAGGCGATGGCCGAGGTCGCGGACGTCTTCCCGGAAGCGGTACGCGACGCCGGTGGCGACCCCGAGCTGCTGGCCCAGCTGCACTACCGGATGAGCTGGCGCGAATGGATGGTGGGCGGCTCCGCGGCACGCGCACACCGCCATGCCATCCGTGCCGCCTGGCTCGCTGCCCAGACCGGCGACCGGCGCACCGAGCTGATGGCGCTGACCCAGCAGGCGGCTCTGGAACTCTTCCTGGGGCTCCCGCAGGCCGAGACGACCCTGGCTGCCGCGCTCGCCGCCCCGCACGACGTGCACGCCATGATCCACCACAACGGGCCCCTGTACCTCAAACACCGCTTCCACCTGGTGCGCGACGAGCTGGACGAGGCCAGAGCCGAGCTGCGCACGCTCGTGTACAGGCTGCGGCAGCGCGGTTCGGCGGACAGCCTCAGCCACTGCCTCATCGGTCTCGCGCAGGTCGAGATCGAGCGCGGACGGTGTCGCCCCGCCCTGACCATCGCCCGCCAGAGCCTGCGCATCACCCAGGAGTCGGGGCTGAGCCAGGGGCCCGCCTGGTACGCCGTCTCGCTCGCCGAGACGGCCGGCGGTGGCCTGGGCCAGGCGCTCGCCGCGGCGGAGGCGGCCAGACGGCACAGCGAGGACGACGACGACCGGCTCTTCCTGCCCCGGGCACTGCACGCAGAGGGAAGGATCAGGCTGTTCAGCGGTCAGTACGAGCAGGCGGCCGAACTCCTCAGACACACCGCCGAGTCGGAGACCGCACAGGGGCAGCGGGACCCGGCGACCCGGCGTTGGCACGCCGACCTCGCGGAGGCCCTGGCAGCCGTGGGCGCACCGGACGAGGCGGAAGCCGTCATCGTCCGGGCCCGTCGCCAGGCCGAGCGGCTCGGCCGACCCGGCGTCCTCGCCACACTCGACAGGTCGGCGGCGACGGTCAGCGCGGCCCGCGGCGAACTCGCCGAAGCAGCACGGGGTTTGGAGCACGCCGCAGCCCGGCTGCGGGCCAGTGGATATCCCCTGGAGGAGGCCCGCACCCACATGGCCCTGGGGCGAGTGCGCCGCCTTCTCGGCGACGAAGTCACCGCCCGCGCCGCCTTCGCGGGCGCACTCCGGATTTTCACCAGGGCCGGTGCCCGCTCATGGGTCTCCCTGACATGTGCCGAACGCGACCGCGTCCAGGACGGCTCGATCCGCGCTCCCGAGGGCGGCTCCTGGGCGGAACACCTCACGTCGACCGAGCGCAGCGTCGTGGCACGCGTCGCCCAGGGCGCCACGAACCGCGAGATCGCGGTGGGCCTGGTGGTCAGCGTGAAAACCGTGGAAGCGGCCCTCACCCGCGCCTACCTCAAACTGGGCGCCAAGTCCCGCGTGGAGATCGCGCGCATGGTGATGGCGGCGCCCACGGTGTAGGCCCCTGCGGGCCGACAGCCGAGGGCCTGCCCGGCGGATCATGCCGGACAGGCCCGTGGTCGCGCGGAGGGCTCAGCGCTTGAGTGTGCGGGTGAAGTCGGCCAGGACACGGTGATCGGCCGGCACACCGATGCTGCCCACGGCTGGTACGGCCGCACGCTCACCGTCGCCGAGGACCCCGCCTTCCACCGGCGCCTGATGGGACACATCGGGAACGGACACGAGAGCGTCAGCGGCCGGGCGGACGCTGTGGCCGCGCCCGACCGTACGGGGAAATCCCTTTCCCCGTACGGTCGGCGTTGTCGCGTCCGCCCGGCCGCGGGGCCCGCGCGGCCTACTCCTCGAAGTAGGCGTTGAGTACTTCTTCGAGCTGCTCCGGCCACTGGGCCAGGCTCGCCCGGTCCGGGGCCTGGACATCGGTGCGGAACCAACGGGCCCGCGGCCGGGCCAGATGCACCGTGACAGTGAACCGGCGGGTCCAGCGCGAGGTCGCGTACTCGACGGCGTTGAGCTCGTCCCACCCGAACTCGGCCTCTTCGCCGTCCAGGCGCAGCCGGATCCCCGAGCGGTCGGCGGTGATGGACCCCCGCCGGTCGGACAGGAGGAGCGTGGGCCCCTCCTGGGCTTCCTCGGGATCGGCAGCGCCGGTCTCGTCTGCGGTCTCCGGCTCCGCCTCGGTTCTCGCTTCGGTTGCGGCGTCGGCCGCCGACGCGGCGGTGCCGGGTTCATCGGCCGCCGCGTCCTGTGCGTCGGGCTCCGGCCCGGGCGCACTCTGCCGAGCCGTCGCCACTTCGGGCGCGGCGCCGAGGGAAGGCATGAGCCCGGGGACGTACGCCGGGTTCAGTGCGGCGGTGTTCAAGGGCGTGTGCTGATCATCTGCTCGCTGGTCCACGGCGCGAAGTATGCCGAGCGGAGCTGTGTGAGAGCCATAAGGGGCCCGTCATCTGTGCTGGCGGAGCGGAACCTGAAAGCCCGGGGGCTGCCGGGGAGGCCGCGACCGAGGGTCCCTTCGGGCGTGGAGTCCGTGATATCAGGGGGAGTTGGGCGTCCTGCTCGTCCGGGAGGGTGGCGGCGGGGTGTGTCGGTGAGGCATGCGGTGCGATGAGCGGGGACGGCCGCCTTCCGCCGGTCCAGAGCTGTCCATCGGGCGAAAGGCGACCGCCGGTCGAAGGGCCCTGCTACGAGGGCGGTTTCGCGGTTGGCTGCGTGGCCTGCAGGTCGGCCAGCAGCTCGGCCTGCCCGGCCAGCACCCCGGACAGGATGCTGCGGGCCACCCTGAGCAGCTCCGCCACCTCCGGATTGGCCAGCGCGTAGAACACCGTGGAGCCCTCGCGGCGGCTGGTCACGAGGTTCGAGCGGCGCAGCACGGCCAACTGCTGCGAAAGGTGGGCGGCCTCGACGCCGACCTCGGGCAACATCTCGGAGACCGCGTGCTCACGGACACTCAGCAGTTCAAGGACCCGGATACGGACCGGATGGCCCAGCGTTTTGAAGAACTCGGCCTTCAGCTGATACAGCGGCGCACTCACCGTGCCGTCCCCTCTGCGGAACAGCGCGGTGGCCGTCCTGGCCGGTCCTTGGCGCATCGTATCCACCCAAACATGACTGACATGCGGCCATCCTGCCGCGCGGCACCAGGCGAAGCCGAATCCACGCAGGTGGCGGAGACGCCGTCTTTCCACGGTGACGACCTCTGGAGTTGCCAAGATTAGCAACTCGACAGACCGGGTGGGGGAGGCCTGCGCGAGAATCGCCCCGTTGCGCGGCAGCGGCTCGGCGGGGGATGCCGAGCTCGGTGAACAGTCACTGCCCGGCCGGCCACCCGCTGGTCCGCCACTCCTGTCGCCCCTCGGCAGCACCTTCGGCGGCGGTGTGTGCGGCGCGTGCGGCGGGCAGGTCGCAGTGGACCTCGATCGGGGGGTGGTCGCCGGTGGGGACCAGGGAGCCGTCGGCGGGGATCGCGGCCAGGTGCAGGAGTCGGCCGCAGGCGGGCCAGTTCGCGGGCGGCCCGCTCGATGGCGAGCTGGCCTTCGGTGGACCAGCCGTGCAGTTCGGCACAGTCCACGATGACCGGGCCGGTGCCCCGGGCCAGGGCCCAGCCGACAGCGCCGGTGAAGCGGGGCACCGCGTCACCGCCCAGAAATCCGGCGATGGCCAGGACACCGAGGTCCTGCTCGACGGTGTAGCGCCATTCGATCGTCATCGTGGTGAACTTCCTTGCTGGTGAAGACGGGTCACAGCGGCACTGTGATCCAGATGCTTTTGCCCCGGCTGTCGGCATCGCCGCGGACGACGGCCGTGCCGCCCAGGCCGAGGGTGAGTTCCATGACCGTGGCCAGCCCGCCACTGCCGGTGGCGGCGAACGCGCCATACAGCGCCGGCTGGTAGGGGTGACGGTCGTGGACGGCGAACGCGAAGGTGTCGGGTCCGGCCGCGAAGATGACGGTGACGTTCGGGGAGAGCGCGGCGGCGTGCCGCACGCTGTTGGTGACCAGCTCCGAAAGGATCAGCAGCGCCGGGTCCACAGTGGGATGGCGCCGGCTGATGCCCCACTCGGCCAGGACCTGTTCGGCGGTCTCACGTGCCATGCGTACGGCCGACCCCATGGCGGGCAGGGTCAGGACGTGCCGGTAGGGCAGCGTCTCCAGCTGGGCTGTCACCTGGCCTCCGCGTGGGCGAGGCGGAAGCCGGCCACGGTCTGCGGCTGGATGCGCAGCAAGGTGTCGTGCGGCCCGTGGGCCCAGCCCGACAGGGTACGGCGGTAGTGGGCGGCCTCGTCCGGGTTGGTGATCACCTCGGCGGGGCCGGTGACCGTCACCGTCCACCCGGTGCCACCGGCCACCTTGATCTCGTCCGCCTGATAAGTGAGGGCGGCCCGCCCTGACAGTGCGGCCTGCTGGGCGGGCGTGCGGACGATCAGGCGCCCGTACTGCAGGACATGGACGGCCGGGCGGACCACGGCACGGTCGTGCTGGAAATAGACCAGGCGTCCCTGGGCGGCGCTTTCGAGCAGCCACAGGGCCTCGGTGCCGGACACCTCGACCATGCGGCGGGCAACGGGAGTGGTCATCGGGAAGCCTCTTCGGTGACGGATGCGGGGGCCGGCCGGCCGGGAACGACCGGGAGGAGACCGGCACTGTGCAGATGGGCACGGGCTCCGGCGATGGCCTCGGTGGTCGTGGCGTACTCGCGCCCCTCCAGCCGCAAAAGCTCCAGCGCGCCGACGGAGTCGAGGACTTGGCGCTGGCCCGGCCGTATGCCCGACGACATCACGGCGATGCCGCGGCGGTTCAGCTTCTCCACCGCGTCTTTGAGGACCAGCGCGCCAGTGGCGTCCATGGTCGTTATCCGTGACATCCGCAGGATCACCACTCGCACCTCGGCGACTTCCGAGAGTTCGAGCAGGAAGCGGTGTGCCCCGGCGAAGAAGAGGGGCCCGTCGAGGCGGTAGGCGACGATGTGCTCGGCGAGCAGCGCGTGCTCCTCGGCGCTGTGATCACCCCGGTCCAGCGGCACCTGGTCCAGGCGGGCCTGCCGCGCGACCGCGCGCAGCGCGAGGGCACCTGCCACGATCAAGCCGATGACCACCGCGTACACCAGGTCCAGGGTGAGGGTCGCGACGGCGGTGAGGACGAGTATCAGCGCGTCTGAGCGGGTGGCCTTCGCCATGGCGCGCAGCGAGCCGACCTCGACCATCCGGATCGCGGTGGCGAGGAGCACGCCCGCCAGTGCGGCCAGCGGGATCTTGGAGACCAGCGGCGCTGCCGCGAACACGATCACCGCGAGGACGGCGGCGTGGGTGAGCGAGGCGAGCCGGGAGGAGGCGCCGGTGCGGACGTTGACGGCGGTACGCGCGATCGCGCCGGTCGCCGGGACGCCGCCGAACAGCGGGGCGGCGATGTTCGCCAGGCCCTGCCCGAACAACTCCTTGTCCGGGTCGTGTTTCTGTCCGACGGTCATGCCGTCGGCGACCTGGGCCGACAGCAGCGACTCCAGCGCGGCGAGCGCGGCCACCGCGACCGCCGGAGCCAGCAGCGAGGCCAGCGTCCCCGGATGCAGAAATGCCAGCGAAGGGGCCGGCAGCCCGGACGGCAGATCCCCGATCGGAGCGGCCGCATCCAGGTGGAGGAGCTGGGCGACGAGGGTGGCGGCGATCACCGCGACGATGGAGAACGGGACTGTCGGCCGCCAGCGGGCGCCGATCAGCATCACCACCATCACGCCGAGCGTCAGCGCGAGTGCGGTCCAGTTCGGGTGGCGCACAAACTCCTCTGCGGCCCGCCAGCCGACTATGAGGACCTTGTCGCCGTGCGGCTTGGCCACCCCGAGCGCGTTCGGGACCTGCTGCAGTGCGATCACGCAGGCGATGCCCAGGGTGAAGCCCTCCACCACCGACGCCGGGATGTAGGCCATGTACCGGCCCGCCCGCAGCAGCGCGAGGGCGATGAGCATCCCCCCGGCGATCAGGCCGACGGTGAGTACGCCGCTCGGCCCGTACTGCGCGACGATCGGCACCAGGACGACGGTCATCGCGCCGGTCGGTCCGGACACCTGAAGGTTGGAGCCGCCGAAGACGGCGGCGAGTGCGCCCGCCACGACAGCGGTCGCGAGCCCGGCCTCGGCACCGAGGCCGGAGGAGACGCCGAAGCCGAGGGCGAGCGGCAGGGCGACGATGGCCACGGTCAGCCCGGCCAGCAGGTCCCGGCGCGGGTTGGGGCCCATCCGGGCGAGGTCGGAGCGGGCGGGCAGAACGGATCGGACCGGCCCCCAGGCCCGGCTGATCATCGAGTTCACTTGGCCGCGACCTCGGATTCCCGCAGCTCCGCGAGGAGTTCGTTCTGCCCGGCCAGCATCTCGGTCAGGATCCGCCGCGCGGCCCGCATCAGGTCGGCGACGTCTCCGCCCGCCAGCTCGTACACGACCGTGGAACTCTCGCGCCGCGAGGTGACGATTCCGGACCGGCGCAGCACCGCCAGCTGCTGGGACAGGCTGGAGGGCTCCACCTCGATCGAGGCCAGCAGGTCCCGTACCGGTTTCGGCCCGTCCTGCAGCAGCTCCAGTACCCGGATACGGACCGGGTGGCCCAGCATCCGGAAGAACTCGGCCTTGGCCTGATACAGCGGAACCGACACGACGCTCGACCTCACTCACCGGGACAGGGCCGTGCCCGCGGCTACCTACGGGCACGGCCGTCACAGCATCTAACCAATTGCGAAAATTTGCAATTCGCTAGTTTCCAATGATCCTAGGTATCCTGGCGGCGTGATCGAGAACCTTCCTCCCTGTCCGAAGTGCGCCTGTGAGTACACGTACGAGATGAACGCCCTCGTGGTGTGCCCGGAGTGCGGGCACGAGTGGGTTCCCGCCGAGAGCAGCGCGGAAGGTGATGGCGGCACCGAGGAGCGGGTCGTCAAGGACGCCGTCGGCAATGTGCTGGGCGACGGCGACACGGTGACGGTCGTCAAGGCGCTCAAGGTGAAGGGCAGCCCGTCGGGGATCAAGGCCGGTACGAAGGTCCGCAACATCCGGCTGATCGACGGAGTGGACGGCCACGACATCGACTGCAAGATCGACGGCTTCGGCGCCATGCAGCTCAAGTCCAGCGTGGTCAAGAAAGCCTGATCACGAGGCGACGAACTTCTCCCGCGGCGGTTCGGCCAGCCACGAGTGGCGCCGGCGAACCCGGTTCGGATCCGGGGGTGCGCCCGCCGTCGGTGACGGACGCACCCCCGGCGGCTCTGGCGCCGATCACGGACAGCAGCGGCGCAGGCGCGCCGGAACGCCGCCCACGCCGGCGTTCGAGACCCAGTCGCCTCCGCAGCTGTTGGTGGCGCCGTCCAGCTTGAACCTGATGCTGGTGGCGCGGTTGGCGCTCCCGAAGGGCCAGCACTACGCCAGCGCCGACGTGCAGACATGGAAGCCCACGTCGCTTCCGACGCCGTAGCAGCCGCCGGTCCGGTCGCCGTCGGGCCAAGGGCTGGTCCGGATCCGTCCGCGGCGCTCCGGCCTGTCGCGTCACCGCCACAGCGCCCCCGCTGGCACACCCCGCTCATCACCGTGGTGACAGCCACAGCCTGCTCCGCCCTGACCGTCGCGCGGATGGTGGCCCTCGGCCCCATCGCCGACCACGCGGGCCGGGAACGTCTCCACATGCCCCACCGGCTCACCGTGTCGGACTGGACGTGGACCCACTGGACCCCCGACGCCCGCAGCAGCAGTCACGCGGCCTACCTGAACGCCGGTCCCGCCCACTTCTCCTGCTGGACCGTAGGCACGCCGCTTCCCCGGGGCGACGATCTCAGCGACAAGTGGGTCGCCACCGTCGACGCGGAGGGAAACACGGACGTCTACATCAGCGTCCTCCATCTCCGTAACCACGAGACCGCCAGCCTCCCCGAATACCGAGCGAACCAGCACGAGGCCCTCAGCGAAGCGGTGGAGCCCGTCGACCGACGTGAGCGACAACCCGGCTCATGGGGCGGGAAGCGGCCCCAGCCAGGCTTCCGCCTCTCCCGCGGCAACCAGGGACTGTCTGATGGGTCGGTGACGAGCCGGGCTGTCGATCGTTCAGGGTCGTGTGGGGCGGGGCGATCTGACCGAATCCGAATGGGCTCAGCCGGAGCCGCACTTGCCGAAGAACGCCGGTCGAGGCGGACGGTGGAAGGATCACCGGCTGGTCATCAACGGGATCTCGTTCCGTATACGGACCGGTATCCCGTGGCGGGACCTTCCAAGGAGGTTCGGGAGCCGGCAGACCTGTTACGACCGGCACCGGCGCTGGTCTGCGGATGGCACATGGGAGAGGATCTTCCGGGCTGTCCAGACGGATGCCGATGTGGAAGGCCGTTTCGACTGGTCCATGGTGAGTGTGGATTCCACCGTGTGCCGTGCCCATCAGCATGCTTCTGGCGCACGCAAGAAGGCGCCGCGGAAGCCCGGCAAGCGCGCCCGGCCCGCCCAGCACCGTCCGGATGAAGCCCTCGGCCGCTCACGCGGCGGGCTGACGACGAAGATCCACCTGGCCGGTGAGGGCGGACTGCGGCTGTTGGCCGTGCTGGTCACCCCCGGGCAGTGGGGCGATGCCCCGCGGATAATCCCGGTTGTGGAACGCATCCGGGTGCCCCGGCTGGCCGGCGGCCGTCCACGCACACGGCCGCGGCGGCAGAGCGTACTCGTCACGTCGCAACCGCCGTTACCTGCGGCGTCGGCAGATCAAGCACACCATTCCCGAGCGCCGCGACCAGCAGGCCAACCGCCGGCGCCGTGGCAGCGACGGCGGCAGGCCCACTGGATTCGACCCGGCACGCTACGGCCGCAGGAACGAAGTCGAGCGGCTGATCAACCGGCTGAAGAACTCGCGAGCCGTGGCCACGCGCTTCGACAAGAGGGCGTACGTCTTTCACGGGACGGTGACCGTCGCAGCCCTCCGCCTCTGGCTCCGTGCCTAGGGCCTGTCCGGTGGATCTTGCCTGGGACGCAGGGGTGTGGCACGCCCATCTGCCGCGTTGTCGTCGGTTGCTGACGCTCCGCGTCGCCGCCCTCCTCCGCCTTGCAGTATTGAGGTCTCCCCTGCTCGAACGAGGTTGAGAGCTTGGGGAAGCACCACACCCCCACGTCCCAGGCAAGATCCACCGGACAGGCCCTAAGAGATCGTCTCAACTGGCTTGATCACTAAGCTGGCGGTCGTGATGGCGATGGTGGGGCGTCTGGTGCCGGACGGTTTGTGGGAGTTGTTCCAGAGGGTGGTCCCGGCGGCGCCGGTGCGACCGCAGGGCGGTGGCCGACGCCGGTACGGTGATCGCGAAGTGCTGGCGGCGATCGTGTTCGTGGCCACGACCGGCTGTACCTGGCGGCAGCTGCCGCCAGGCTTCGGCCCGTCCGGGCCGACCGCGCACCGCCGTTTCACTGAGTGGAGCCGGGCCCGGGTATGGGGCAAGCTCCACCGCCTGGTGCTGGACGAACTCGGCGCCCGTGGACAGTTGGACTGGTCCCGGTGCGCGATCGACTCCGTGAACATGCGGGCGACGAAAGGGGGGATCTGACGGGTCCGAATCCCGTAGATCGCGGCAAGAAGGGCTCAAAGATCCACTTGATCACCGAGCGGTCCGGTCTGCCCCTCTCGATCGGGATCTCAGCCGCGAACACCCACGACGGTCAGGGACTCGAACCCCTCGTGCGCGGCATTCCGCCCATCCGATCCCGCCGCGGACCGCGTCGGCGACGGCCCGCCAAGCTCCATGGCGACAAGGGGTACGACTACGATCACCTGCGCCGTTGGCTTCGTTCTCGGAACATCACCCCGCGCATCGCGCGCCGGGGCATCGAATCCTCCCAGCGCCTTGGCCGTCACCGGTGGACCGTGGAGCGCACCGTCGCATGGCTGTCCGGGTGCCGCCGTCGACACCGCCGCTACGAACGCAAGGCCGAGCACTTCCTCGCCTTCGCCAGCATCGCCGCCACCCTCATCTGCTTCCGGCGTCTGGGCGGGTGATCCGGTTCATACGGCGCCGAGGAAGCCCGGGTCGGCGCCGTCGAACTGCAGGCACGAGTCACGGCTCAGGCCCAGGAGTTCCGCCATGGGCACCGCACGACGGCTGGTCGCCAGCAGGTCCTGGCGGGCCTCGGCCGACCACAACGGCGGGAAGAACGACAGCCCCTGGCGCCCGGTCAACACGGAGACCTCACTGCGCCAGCCGTCCCACCGCAGGTCCCCGTAGAACTCATCGAGTCCTCCGGCGAGGATCCAGGACAGCCAGGCCGAATGGCCGGCGCCCAGGGCCTCCCAGCCAAGGGCGTCGGGGGCGAAGTAGACAATCTCGCCCGGCTCGCCGGGGCGACCGGCCGCATGGGGATTGCCCCCGTTGAGGGCGAAGACCCCGCCCAGTACGTCGTGTGCGACCACGATGCCTGCCCCCGGTCGCCATGCGGGATCGAATGTCGAGGGCATCGCGTTGACCTCGGCCAGGCTGGGCAGTCCCTCGGTGTCGGTGCCTCGCGGACTACCGAAGATCCGCAGCCATCCGCTGTCGACGAGCAGACCGCCGCAGTTCAGCACGATCCCGCCCAGGTGTGACCGGGCGGAGACCTGAAGTTGCTGCAGTCCAGCGCGGCCTACCTCGGCATCACCGGGCAGCACCTCGACGGGAACGCCGGTGCCGGACAGCTCCTCAAGGAGGGCCGGCCAGGCCGGATCGTCGACGTTGATCAGCTCATGGACCTCGCGCATCCCCGCATCGTCGCACCACCACCAAAGGCCCAGCCCGCCGGGTCACCCTGGCTCCGAACCACCAAACGAGATGATCTCTAAGCCCCCGGCTCGCGCACCACGCAGAAGACGGAGCCCACCGGCCGCCTTTGACCTGGGTCATCGCCGCTGAGCATTGTTTCTTCGCGCGTACTACTGCGGCGCGCCGGGGGCACTCCCGCGTCGGCTCGCGTCCCCGGCTCCGGTTGCGCGGGTCCCGGCATGACCGCACCCTCAAGTGGGCAAATAAGAATTATTTACCCTAAACGAACTATTCGGGGCGCGTGGCGGCGGGCGCGGGCACGCGGTCCGCTGCCGGTGAGGAGCGTCATGGCCTACCAACGAGACACTTCCACGGATCCCGGAGCCGAGTACCAGGGGGTGCTGCGGTGGCTGGCGGACGCGGCCTGGCAGAACGTGCTGCTGGCCGGGATCGCCTCCGTGCTCCTGGGGGTGCTGGTCCTGGCCTGGCCGGGGGCGACGCTGCTCGCGGTGGCGATCCTCTTCGGCGTGTATCTCCTGGTCAGCGGCGTCTTCCAGATCGCGGCCGCACTCGGTACCCACACCTCGACGTCACTGCGGGTCATGGGGTTCATCAGCGGCGCCCTGTCCGTCCTGCTCGGTCTGCTCTGCTTCCGCAGTGCCCTGGAATCCGTGCTGATGCTGGCCCTGTGGATCGGCATCGGCTGGCTCTTCCGCGGTATCACCCTGACCCTGGCCGCCGCCGGTGACACCTACATGCCCGCCCGCGGCTGGCTGCTCCTCGCGGGAGTCGTCAGCGTCCTCGGCGGCGTCGTGATGATCGCCTCCCCGTTCAAGTCGCTGGCCGTCCTGACCGTGCTGTCCGGCTGCTGGCTCCTCGCCCTCGGCATCACCGAGATCATCACCGCCTTCCGGATCCGCAGCCGCGCCAAGCACACCCTGCCCGAGTAGAGAGCTGGACTCACAGTGGCCTGATGGGTCCACCGGCGGTTCCGACACGGCCGACGACGGCAGGAGAGCGCGGTGTTCGGATTCGGCAAGATGATCGCCCGGCTGCTCTCCGCCGTGCGCGCCGCCTGGAAGGAGCCCGCCTTCCGCGCAACCGCCCTGTCCCTGCTGCTCGTATGGACCGGAGCAAGCCTCTTCTACACCCGCCAGGAACACTGGAGCGTGCTGGACTCCGTGTACTTCGCCGTGTGCACCGGGCTGACCATCGGCTACGGCGACTTCGCCCCGACCACCAGCGCCGGCAAAGTCTTCACCATCATCTACGCCCTGCTCGCCGTAGGCCTCTTCGCCGCCCTCGCCACCCAGCTCGCCAGCGCCTTCATCCACACCCAGGCCGCCCGCGCCGACCGCTACAAAGCCCACCGCGCCGAACGCCGCGACAAGGGCGCCCAGAAAACCCCCGACGACTGAAGCCGCCCGGGGCCCCACGGTGACCTGCTGGGGACAGGGCTGAAGCGGAGAGCCTCCCGCGACAGACCGCGTCTTCGCCGCGATGGCCGAGATCGAGCGGGAGAACATCATGCGAGCCCACCCTCGAAGGGCTCGGCGCCGCGGCCCGCAAGGGCAAGTACCACGGCCAGGTCCAGGCCACCGACGACATGCTCCACACCGTGCTCCGACGCAAGCCCGACGGCGAGACGGCGCAATCATCCCTCTGAGCTGGGCCGTAGCCGCTCAGTAGGGTCGGCGACCGGAAACGGAGCATGAGCGACCGCGCCGGTCCCCGACCCTACTGAGATCTCGTCAGCGCATGCGCGCACCCGATGACGGCGCTGCTACGCGATCCAGATCACGCCCTGGGCCTCTGCGGATATCCGCAGAGGCCCAGGGCGTTCGCCCGCCTTTGTCTCGCAGGCGTACCGGGACTTACCTACCCGAGCCGGTGAGCCAGTAGTTTCCGTTGGTCGCGACGTTGTACCGCTGCCAGTAGCCGCGGTGCACCGGGGATCCCTTGTAGACCCAGGAGACCTGGAAGTTGTCGCCCATGTTCATGTAGTACGAGCCGTAGCCGCCGTTGTTCCAGTAGCCGCACCATTTGACGTCGACGGTGTAGCCCGTGCCGCCGTAGTCGCTGCAGTCGACCCAGTGCTGCCAGACACGGTCGTTTCCGTTGTACGCGTACTCGGTGGAGACCTTGGAGTGCCAGACCCAGCAGAACACGCCGCAGATCTCGGTCCAGCCGTGAGCGGTCCGCCACCTCTGCGCACTCACCCCCGGGGCGGCCTTCGCGGTCTGCGCCGCTTCGAGGTGCACGGTGAGTGTGTCGTAGCACGGGCCGGTGGCGGGAATGAGCCCGGGATGGGTCTCCCTGATGTAACTGCACTCCTCCGGTGCCGCTGGGATGCGCACGGTCTTGGTCTGCGGCACCGACGAAGGCGTCAAAGTGATGTCCGGCAGCCTGACACTACTGCTCACCTCAGGGTGCACCCCGGACCGCGGAGCCGCAGCGGCAGCTGCGGCAGGGCCTGAGAGCGTCAACCCGAACGTGGTGAGCGCGGCCGCCACAGCGAGCCCCGTCCACTTGGCGATACGCATGTGAACCGTCCTTCCGTTGAGCCGAACGAACCGGCCCCAAGGTCCCAGCGCCCACGTCCCACCGGCATCCCACGGAGGGTTGACTTCACGGGTAAACCTCGGCGGTACACCAGCCGGCCGGGATGGGCGCGGGGCGGTGGCATGCGGAGGATCTCCCACAGGAGCCGTCCGCCCGCGGCCCATTCCCCGAGGATGCGCCGGTCGACCAGGTGCATGCCCATGGACTTGGCCATCTGGGGGGCACGGGGAGGAGAAGCGGCCATTGGCGACGATGACGACGACGTCGGCGCCGTGCAGCTGCCGGGCGGTGCCGTTGAGGCGCTGGAGGTCGGGGGTACCGACGGCGGAGCCCTGGTCACCCTCCTTACGGTGCTTGCGCTGGATCACCCAGCAGCGGCCGTAGGGGTCGGTGGCCGTCACGTCGGCACCGCGGTCGTTCGCGCCGCCGACCTTCCGGGCGTCGCCGCATCCGTCGCGGTGCATCAAGTCGCGCACCGCGTACGCGAAATCGTCATAGGGCAGGGCGTCGATCGGGGACATGGCGATGCGGAGTCCGCGGGTGCGCACCCGCACGGGCCTGGCCTCCGCAACCGTCGGCACCTCCCGGCAAACCGTCCTCGGCTTCGCCGTGATGGGGTCGCTCGCCACCACGCGCGGTGCACGAGGCGGTCAGACCGGGCCGTGTTCGACCCGAAACCGGCATACCTCGCAGCCGGGGTTGCGACGGGTGCCCTGTTACCGGTCACCATCCGGCTCACGCCCCGGCGACCGGCCCCGACCGCACCGGCGAAGTCCTCGGGGCCCGCATAGGCCGCCGCCCGCCGGCGTCCAAGCCAGGAGGGGTCCCGCGTCCCAGTCCCGACCAAATGGAGAGTAGCCTCTATATTAATTGGATCGAGCTCTCTAATACCTCCGGAAGGGGTGGGCCATGGCCGTGCTGTACTCCGGTGACCGTCGGACACCGCCAAGACGTGGGCGGGCGCTGGCGGGCACCGACGCCACCATCGTCACCGCGGGACCAGCAGCCGTGTGGGCGGCGGTCACCGGCTCCCTCGGAGCCCTCCCGTATGTCGCGATGAAGGTCTACTGGGCCTGGGGCGGCACCGCGGGGAAGCCCGCCGGGATGGATCTTGCCGACGAGTTCGCCAAGAACGGGGCGCCCCGCTTCCTCGTGTGGATGGAGCGACACGGCCTCGACTTCACCGCGATCGGCATCCTGCTGGCCGTCACCTTGCTCGCCGCGCTCGTCCGGCCATGGGGTCAGGTCTTCCCGCGCTGGGTGCCGGGGCTCCGGGGCCGACGGGTCCCGCGGTGGCTGTTGCTGGCTCCCGGCTGGGCGGTCGCAGCGACGCTGACGCCTTATGGGGGCCTCGGCCTTGTCGTCATAGCCACCGGCGGCCTGTCCGCAGCGCACCTGGCGGGTCTGTCTCCCACAGTGTTCGTCATCGGGTTCGTCAACTTCTTCGCTATCGGCCTGTCCCTCGGCGTCTGTTCGCTGTCCTATCAGCGCCGGACCCGGAGATACGTTGGCCGTACCGCCGACCGGCGCGGACGGCGGACAGGGACTTCCGTCGGCAAGGACTCTGGTTCGACGACGGACCCTCTGGCCGATCCCGGCGCCGGACATGGCGGAGATCGCGAGCGCAAGGCCGCCTTCCGGACCACTCCGCTCCCGGCTCCCCGATGGGCTGTCCGTGCCGCCCACGCGGCCGCCCTCACCGCTGTGCCCTCGGGCCTGTGGCGGATAGCTCTCGGGTTCGGCCTGCCTGTCGGCTACAGCGATGCCGAACTTCACCGGTCGTTCCAGATCCCGGGCTGGGGCAGTGTCGCCGTCATCGGCCTCAGCGTGGTCTCCGAGGCCCTGGCCCTGCTCACCCTTGGACTGGTCCGGCCGTGGGGCGAGGTCGTACCACGCTGGATACCGTTCATCGGAGGACGACGTGTTCACCCGCTGGCGGCCGTCATTCCCGCCGCGCTCGGCTCACTGGCTCTCATGGCCATCTGGAGCGGCTTCGCGTTGTGGTGGTCCGATGAGCACCACCCGGCGTTCCAGGGACCCTGGCGCGACATCGTCGGAGTCTGCTATCAGCCCCTGGTGCTCTGGGGCCCGCTGCTCGCGGCCGTCACCTTCTCCTATTACCGGCGCCATCGCGCCTGAGTCCTCAAGGCGTGGCCGACGATGGCAGCATTCCTCGTCGGCCTGCACACATCGCCCATCCGAAACTCCGCAACCAACGATGAACGCTGCGACGGGAGCGTTACTCGCGTGATCAAATGGGCCGGCCGGCTTCTGGCGTTCATCGGCGCCGTACACCTTCTCGTCGGACTGCTGCTCAGCCGGACTTACCTCGGGGATGGGCTGTTCTTGCGGCTTTGGGGCCACTGGTGGGAGGACACCCGCGCGGCCAATGCCTTCTGGGGCAGCCCGGCCGGCTTCGGTCTGCCGCTGTTCGTCATCGGCCTCTTGGTGACGTGGATGGATCGACGCGGCATAACGCCGCCGGTCTTCCTCCCCTGGGTGGTGCTCCCGTGGACCGTCGTCTGTACGGTCAGCGTGAGCCGTCCCCCGCGCCGCTGGCGACAGCCGCATCCGTTCTGCTCTTGGTGGGAGTCCGTCGGTCCGCGCGCTCCGCCGGGTCATGACGCGATGCCGGCGACTGTGGTGTGGGCCAGTGCGGTGCACGTAGCACCGTCGACTTCGCCGGCCTGGCCGGTGATCGGATTGAACAGTGCACCGCCGAGCAGGATGATCAGGGTTTCCACGTCAGCCCCGCGATGTGGTCAGCCCGAGGGCTTGGTGCTGCTCGTGGGTGAAGTCAGCCGCCGAGCCCTTCATGGCGTCGAAGGTCTGCTGCAGGGCGGGGCGGCGGGTGGCTTCCCATGAGAGTTCGTACACCGCCGGGTACCGGTTGCGGTGCTGCTTCGCCTGTGGCCGTTCTTCGAGCAGTGGGTCACCGGCGACGAGCGGGAGCACCACCTGCTGGACTGTCCACGCAACCGCCGGCCCGCACCGCGATCGGCGTGGCCGACGTCGCCTTCGGCCTGCAACATCGCGACCAGGAAAAGGTCCTCCACGGTCGTGAGACCGGCATCATCAAGGTCTCGGTGGGAGGCAAGTTCACTGAGGTCCATGAGCCGCTATCCGCAGGCGAACGGTAACGGCTGACCGCGCATGAGGTGCGGAAGCCGCTGGAAATCCGGCCGGACACCGATGAGAACGGCGCGCCACGGCCCAGGAATCGGTCGCTGAAGGTCCGGGCCAAGCCATCGAGGTGGATGTTCTCGGATCGTGTCGACCGCATGGATTCCCCACTCATGCATCGGACCCGGGATCCCGACAGCAGCGACCACTGAGCGTTCGAAGTCTACGGCTCAGCCCGAAGCCGTCGGGAGTCGTGTCGCCTCTCCCGGACGATCCGGCAGAAGCCGTTCCAGCAGAGAAAGGCAGAACAGGTGATGAGTTCCCACCCGCGTCGCGGCAAGGACTCCGAAGTGCATGGGATCTTCCAGAAGATCGCCGGGTACTACGACCGGATGAACTTCGTCATGACGCTCGGCCGTCATGAGAAATGGTGCCGGGAGGTGGCCGTTCGCGTCGCGCCGCCCGGAGGCGGGAAGCTGTTGGATCTGGCGACGGGGACGGGCGCGATCGCTCTGGAGGCGGCTCGCAGGTACCCCGCCGCCACGGTGACCGGCCTTGACTTCTCGGAGGAGATGCTGCGCCGGGCGAAAGCCAAACCCGGGGCCGCCGCGGTGCGCTGGCAGCATGCCGACGCGGCCTGTCTGCCCTTCGAAGACGAGTCCTTCGACGGGATCACCGAGGGCTACCTCCTCAGGAACGTCGAGGACTTGGACCGAGCGCTCAGCGAACAGCGCCGGGTCCTCAAATCCGGCGGCCGCCTCGTGATCCTCGAAACGTGCCCCCCGAGCGGCCCGGTGAAGCCGGTCGTGCAGTGGGGAATGCGTGTCATCGTTCCGCTGCTGGGACAGGTCGTGGCGCGCGACCGCACGTCCTATGCCTATCTCGAATCCAGCACGCGGGACTTCATGTCGCCGCAGCGCATCACCGAGGTGCTGCACGGGCTCGGTTTCGAGGGCATCGGGTGGCGTAAGACGTTCTTCGGCACCAACGTCATCATGTGGGCCACCAAGACGGCGTGACGAACGGCGGCGACAGCGCTCGCATGCGACCACGCCGCAAGGCCGCACGCCCTGCGAAGGGGCGTGCGGCCCGACGGAGGCGCTCTGCTACGACGACTCGGCGGTAGCCATCTCAGTCCTCGAAGTCTGTGCACGTGTCGCGAGCGCCGTGGCCACGGTTTGCGCCAGCCCCGACGCCAGCACCGCTCCGGCCAGCGTCATCATCCCGCCGACCAGGCCCAGGCCGCGCATGTCCTTGCCCTCCGACAACGGCACCTTCAAGGAGGCGCAGACCATCCACCAGAAGCCCCATGAGAAGAGCGCGCCGGTGCCCAGCCAGGCTGCGGCGAGCGTCGTGCGCGCCGGCCGTGCGTCTCGGCTGCCGGCCAGGATCAGCATGGCGGCGGTCCCGGTCAGTGGCAGCAGCGCGAACACGTCTTCCATGACCAGCCGTGCCTGCCATGTCTGGTCCAGGTCCGGTCGCAGTCCCGTGCCGCCGGCCGCCCAGTACAGGTGGATCCCGGAGGGGAGCAGGCTGAAGGCCGCGACGCCGACGATCGTGATCTTCTGCACGGCGAACGTCGGGCCCGTGGGCAGATCCCGAAGCTGCAGCCGGAATGCCGGGGCCCAGCGGGAGCGCGCGTAGAGGAAGAACCCGATCGCGAGGCCGATCCCCTGCAGAATGAAGCCGGTGTAGACGATCCCGAACACCCAGCCGGCGATGTCGTCTGCCGGGTCGTGCCGCGGCTCGCCGCCCGCGGTCCCGGTCATCGCCGCCACCAGGCCGGACAGCGGGGCGCCGATGAGGATCGGCCCGATGAATCCGGTGGCGACCCACAGTGGGAACACCAGCAGCCAGGCCGGGATCCGGCGGCCCCAGGGCCTGATGAGCGCGAGCGCCAGCGTCGCGGCGGCGGCGTCCATGCCCAGTGTCGCGAGATTCGCCCCGACCATCGTCGGGTTCTCCATCGCGTCGCCCTTGACGCCGATGTGACTGCCGACGGCCCAGGCGAGTTTGAGGGCGAGGTAGGGGAACGTTGCCGCGATGGTGCCGTAGCAGGCGATGACGCGCAGACGGCTGATCGGAGGGGCCCGCCCCGTTGTGAAGTCCGCATCGGGCCCTGCCGAAGGCTTCACGGGGTGTGAATTCGCTTCTTCCTTCGTCATGCTTCCACCATCAGGATCCTTGTGGTCCGGCAGCGTGGTGGACCAGGTCCGTCCGGGGCGCCTGCTTGGCGCGGCGGGCGGCGACGAGCAGGAGGACCTCCGCGGCCAAGTCGAGCGGGGGTGCGAACCCGGCGAGCGCCGTGCCGCCAACCGTCCAGGTCAGCAGGGCCCAGGCGATGAACGGCGGCGGGGCGATGCCACGGCGGTTCAGCCACATGACTGTCAAACCGATGATGACGATCGGCGGGCCAAAACTGTTGTAGGTCAGCCAATATGCGCTTCCGGCCGGGCTCATCGCGGCCAGGTCGGAGCCCCACAGCTTCCCGCTGAACCAGTCGCCCGCGTGGCTCGCGGCGTGCTCGATGGTCAGCGCGAGCACTGTGTGCGCTGTTCCGAATGTCACCAGGAGCCATCCGGCCCAGGTGATCAGCTGCCGGTTCCGGGACGGCCCCGGGTCAGCTTTCGCGGTCATGGTGCACCTTCTTGTCCAGGTCCAGGTCCAGGTCCAGGTCGCGGTCGAGCCAGGCGCTCTCCCAACGCCGGGTCAGGGCTGGGTAGATGACCAGGTAGCGGAAGGGTTTGATGAAGGCCAGATAGAACCGGCCGAGCCGGCCGCCGGGTTTGGTCAGGGCGGCCATCCGGAGTTCGTAGCCGCCGTCGTCGGTCGCGACCCAGCCCAGGTGGCACACGATGTGGGCGGTGGTGTTGGCCATCTCCTCCACGCACTCGTCATGGGTCTGGTACACCGGCGTGAACGGGATGTTCGGATCCTTGTGTCCAGGGCAGCGGCGCAGGTCCTCCGGAAGGCGATCCCGCAGGGACGTCACGGCGGCGTCCAGGCCGGCCTGCGGCGTGTCCCAGCCGAACACCGCGCCGAGTTTCCAGCGCACCGCGAACAGGAACCGGGTCGGCCAAGTCGTCTTCCCGGGCCGGTTGCTGGCCTCCAACGCGGCCAGCATCACGGGGAAGTCGTCCGGTCCGGCGCCGGGAGTGCGGAACGACCAGACGTCCTCTATCCGGAAATCCGGTGCGATCTCGTGGATGAGCCAGGGACGCGAGGTGTGGGCCTCGACGGGCATTCTCATATCGCATCACCCTTGCGGTGAGATGGAGAGTCGGATGGGTGGACCACCATGTTTGAGACCTCCTTGGTCAAGGCTGAACGGCCGCCGGGGCGTCGTGCTGTCCGGTCGGCGCCGGGCGGGTGTCGCGCTCCCACTGGTGCTGCCAACGGCGCTCCCAGGAGCGCATGAGGGCGGGGCAGACGACCCGGTGCCTGAAAGGCCTGATGGCGGCCATGTAGGCGGTCCCGAGACGGCCGTTGGGTTTCACCAGGACGGCCATCTGGCCGCGCCAGCCGCCCTGCTCGTCGGGGACCCAGCCCAGGTGCACCACTCCGTGCATGGTCCGGTTGGCGATCTCTGCGGCACGTTCATTGCCCGACTGGTAGAGGAAGGTGAACGGCGACCGACCGTCGCCGGGGTGGATGGCGGCTGCTTCAGGCAGCGTCGGAGGCAGGCGGTGACGCAGGGACCGCACCCGGGTGTCGAGCCCGCCCCGGTCCCGGTCCAGGCCCAAAGCGGCGCCGAGCTTCCAGCGCAGCTGCCACAGCATGCGCGCGACCGGCGGGGCGTCCTGCTGGAAGTCGCCGTCCTGAAGCACCGACACCAGAGTCGTGAAGCCGTCCGGGCCGCCGGGGGTCGGCAGGGCCCAGACATCCTCCAACCGGAAGTCGGGAGCGATCTGGTGGATCAGCCAGGGCTGTGTCTCGTGGGCCGTGTTCGGCAGGCGCATGGATGCACTCCGATCGACATGCATGGTGCTGCTCCTCGGGGTTCTCGTGAGGGTGGACCCGCTGTGGCCGCGCTCCGGACGCTCCGGCCAATGGGTCACGTCGAAGCGCGGTCCGGTCACGGCGCGGGTCTCGCCGGCGCCGTCAAGTCACCCGCCGCCGGGGCCGGACGAGATCCCGGCTCCATCACAGGCGGCTTCGCCCGGGCGGCCGTCTGCGAGGTCAGGCGACGCAGCATCCGGACATGTGCCGTCATCTTGCGGTGATCGCTGTCGTCCGGCCGGAAGGCGTGAAGCGCCCGGTCCAGGCAATCCTCGATCAGAGTGTCGTGCAACCAGCGGAAGACCAGCGGCCAGGCGAGCCGGGCGGTTCCGTGCAATCGCATCGCGATGACGTGGCGGAGCACGGTGCTGCCCGGTTCGTCGGGCTCGACGGTGAACTCGTGGAACCCCTCGAAGCCGCGCGGGGCACTGAAGCGGAACCTCACCCACTGACCGGGCACGTATGCCACGACGGTGTAGCCGATGGGGCCGTGACCGCCCCGCGAACCGACGCGCAGCCCTCGGTCGAACCTCATCCTCGGCCAGGCCGGATACGGCCACAGCGGGTCGTCGTCGCCGGCCAAGGCGTCGATCAAGGCACCGACCTGCTCGGGTGTCGCCGGAATCCGGCGCTCGTGGACGTTCAGCACTGCCATGGTGCAGCCCTCCCGGGATATTGGAGAAACCTCTCCACTTGAAATGGAGGATACTCTCTATTTCAGAGCTGGGCCAACCGGCTGTGAGGGCCTGCTGGATGGCGAGGCAGAGAAGCCGATGCCGCCGACGCGGTTCCGGCCCGGCCGAGCCCCTGTCCTGCCTGGTCAGTCCTGGGCGAACAGGGTCGCTGCGACGTGGTGGCTGTCCGCGTACTGCGTCACCGAGGTGATCTTCGCGTCCCGGACGGTGCAGACTCCGGCGAAGTTGTTGTCATAAACCGCGCCGTTGGCAGCGGTGGCCTTCGAGATCCACTCCGCGAGCACCTGTTCGCCGTCCGCGAAGGTGTTGATGAGTTCGATGACGACCGGCGCGGTGGGGTCCAGGCGGCGGCTCATGCTGCCGAGGAAGTCGTTGACGATGGCCTCGCGGCTATCCCGCAACAGGGAGATCGGCAGGCTGCCCGGGTACAGCCAGGTGGCGTCCTCGGCGAAGCTGTCGATGACGACCTTCGCGTCGCGTCGCGGACGGCCGCGACGTAGCGGACGACGACGGCCTTGGGGTCCAAGAGGGTGCTCTTTCCCTGCTCCTTCGTGGTGATCGTCTCGGCTGGGCGGATCGTTCGACGGGGATTCGGCCGAGCTTGTCGTCAGGACTGGGCGGCCTGCGCCACCGTGAGGACCGCGTTGCCCCGGTGTCCCGGCCGCGCAGGCGGTCCAGGATGTCGGCGGTCTCGGACCGGTCGGCCCGCAAGCCGGTCTCAGGGTGCAGGACCCGGGCGGCGACGAGCCGAACCAGGGTTCGGAGATGCTCTCCGTAGGGGGTTCCGGAGTCGGCGTAGTGGAAGTGGCGCAAGGTGGCCGACTCGGGACCGGTGGAGAAGTCGAAGAAGTCGAAGGTGACCGGCTCCCGGCTGGCCTGGCCGAACCACACGGGGGCGCCGCGCCGGGCGAGCTTGGCCAGCGCCGCGGGCAAGCTCGCTCCGCCGATGGACTCCAGGACGACGTCGAACGGCCCGGCGGCCACGGCGACTTCGGTAACCACCGCGGACGCGCCCTTCTCTGAACCAGCCATGCAGGGGGGTATCGGCCCGGGTTCGGGCCGATGCCATCGCGTGTGCGCTCATCGGTGATTCTGAGGCTGCGGTGTTCGACCAGGACGACGTTGCACCCTGTGCCGTAGTGGCGGCCGATCCCTGCGCGGCTCTCTAGCAGGTGTATTG
This sequence comes from Streptomyces sp. NPDC048696, assembly GCF_043198895.1. Classification (NCBI taxonomy): domain Bacteria; kingdom Bacillati; phylum Actinomycetota; class Actinomycetes; order Kitasatosporales; family Streptomycetaceae; genus Streptomyces; species Streptomyces sp. NPDC048696. The sequence goes on from NZ_JBICVJ010000011.1 coordinate 263,196, forward strand.
CTGCTGCGCCTTGATGATCGGCAACATTCATCTGTTCTGGTGTCGCCTGGGTGGGGATGTTCGAGCGAGCCGGTCCGCGCCGACAGAATTCGATCATGACTGACTTCCCGCGTGGGCATTTCTCGGTCGTCAATCAGGCGACCGGCCGGGCGGTGCGTGTGCGGCTGGGCCGCACCGTGGACTACAGCTACCACCGGCTGGGGACCAGAAGTACCTGCTGGGCCGGACCGACTCGCCGGGGCTGGAGCTGGGGCCGGCCGACGCCAGCTACGCGACCCGTTGGTACTACTCGAACCACAATGACTCTCTGGAGAGTCAGCCCTGGTTCACCAACCTGCTGAACGACGTCTGAAGACCTCGCCCAGAGGCTCGGCGCGCTGATCCCGGAGAAGTGGACGACCCGCGCCGAGCAGGAGTACGCCGAAGAGCTGGCGGTCTGGGAGGAGGAAGGGGAGGCCTTCCAGGGGGTGGTGGAGAGGCTCAACAGCAGGCAGGGCGTCCTGCGAGTAGTGGTTGCGAAGGACTCCAACGGGGGCGCGTGGGGCATCTTGTGCACCGCTGATGAGGTGTCAGGGCGTGTCCGTAGGACTATGAGACCGATCTCTGGTTTGGTCGGATGATGCCAGTTGGTGGGATGATGACCGCCATGACGATCACCAGAAAGGCCGATGCCGCGTAGACGGCCTGGACGCGTCCGTGCCGAGCTTCCCCGCCGGCCCCGGATGCCGGACGACCTCACGATCATCCGTGGCCTCTCCTTGGCAGCTCTCGCTGAAGTTCAACGGATAGAACGTCAGAAGAAGTACCTGTGGCCGGGCTCGATCGGGTCGGCCATGGTGCGCTGGAGAAGCTTCGTCCACCAGCCGAACCGACGCCTGTGGGACTATGGGAGCGACGGCTGCACGGAGTGGGCATGTTGCGGAGACCCGTGGTGGGCCCGCGAGTGCCTCGAAGCGGTGATTCTGGCGATGTCCCGACGGCGGGCACGTGAACTCCGCTGCCTCGTCGAAGCTCTCGACAGACGCTACTGATGGCTGGCGGGGCGGCTCGTGTTCGTGTCGTGGGCGGCCTGGTGCTCGGGCATTTTCAAGCAGCGTTATGCGGGTGGGTTGTCCCGTGAACCTGGTGCAACCACTCGTTGAGAGAGATGTAGTCCGGGTCGGTGAGGCCGCGGCGGGGGTCGACACGATGGAGGAGGGCTTGTCCTTGATGGTGTGCGGATACCCAGGCGCGATCGGTGTCCGTGATCTCATCGTCGACCCAGGCGAATGGGCGCCCGGCTGCCCAGCTGATGAGGGCGCGGGTTTTCCAGTGCAGTCCGGCCCGCTCGGCCCGCTTGTCTTCGTCGGAGGGCTCCGGCCAGACCACCACTGCCAGTTGCGGCAGGCCGATCCGTGGCGCGATGCACGCGTTCGCGTCAGCCATCCATGTCGTGGCCCAGACCAGATCGCACGGTAGCGCCGTCAATCGGGGCCCGTGCTCGGGATTGATCCTTGCCAGAAGTGGATTCGAGTCGGTTCCCAGTGGTTCGAGACCTGTCTCATAAGTCGGATACCCGTCTGGATACTCCTGCGGTGCTGTGCCGAACGGAATGAGCGGCCCGTCGACATCAAGGAAGAGCACTGGACGCTGTGCAGTAGATCCGGTCACGGCTGCACGATAGTGGCTCTTCGGGAGGCCGAGAGCACTGGCCAGGACGAGAGGTCACACTCCCGGCCCTCGTTAGTTGTGCCATCCCGCGAGGTTGGTTACACGATCACTGTGTAGCAGGGCGGGGCGGCAGCCGGGTGTGGCGGCGAATGAAGTGGCGGGCTGGATGCTGCTGTTGCGGGGCTGTACCTGGCTCAGGTCTGTGAAGTCGTTGGGGGAGATGACCTTGCGCTGCACGATCGAGAAGAAGATCTCGATCTGGTTTGTCCAGGAGGCGTGGACGGGGCCAGGGCCTTGAGCTCGGCGACCTGCACGGGCGTGAAGCGGGCGGGGCGCCCGCTGCGCCTGCGGTCGGCCAGAGCCAGCAGACCGCCGTCGGTGAACCGGCCCCGCCAGGTGCGCACGGTGTCCTTGTGTACCCCCGCCTCGGCAGCAATCCGCGCACTGGACCTGCCCCGGGCCGCCAGGAGCACGATCTGCGACCGGATCCTGCTCTGGTGCGGAGTCTTGTGACCGTAGGCCGCCTTCTTCAACCGGTGCCGCTCGGCGACAGTCAGGGATATGCGGCGGGCGGCAGGAACTGGCAAAGCAGACAGGCCGATCAGCAGAAGTGGATCACAACGCCATGGGGATCTTACTCATGCGGCTTCGTGGTGGAGTACGTCCAGGGCGGTGAGTTCGTCCTCGGACAGGCGCAGGGAGCCGACGGCCACGTTCTGGGCGAGGTGGTCGAGGTCGCCGGTGCCGGGGATGGCCAGAACGTGGGAGCCCTGGTGCAGGGTCCACGCCAGCCGGATCTGGGCCGTGCTCACGCCGTGGGCGCGGGCGATGGCGACCACCTCCGAGTTGTTGTCGGTGGTCGCGCCGCTTTCACGTCCGGTGCCGGCGATCGCATAGAACGGCACGAACGCGATGTGCTGTTCACCGCAGAGGTTCAGGAACGCCTTCTGCTCGGGTGATGCGCCGATGCCGTACATGTTCTGGACGCAGACCACGGGCGCGATGGCCTGGGCCTCGGCGAGGTGGCGGGGGCGGATGTTGGACAGGCCCAGGTGACGGATGAGTCCGGCCTCGCGCAGTTCGGCGAGTGCGCCGAAGCGTTCGGCGATCGAGCCGGTGCCGACGATGCGCAGGTTCACCACGTCGAGGTGGTCGCGGCCGAGCTGACGCAGGTTCTCCTCGACCTGGCCGCGCAACTGCTCAGGGGTGGCATGCGGCAGCCACTGGCCCGAGGGATCGCGGCCCGGTCCGACCTTGGTGGTGATGACGAGGCCGTCTCCGTAGGGGGCCAAAGCGCGGTTGATCAGTTCGTTGGCGGAGCGCAGCGGCGAGAAGTAGAACGCGGCGGTGTCGATGTGGTTCACGCCGAGCTCGACCGCGCGGCGCAGCACACGGATCGCCTGGTCACGGTCGCGTGGGACGGCGTCGACCGCGAACGCCTCGCCGTGTTGGGGCAGGCGCATCGTGCCGAAGCCGATTCGGTTGACCGTGAGGTCGCCGAGTTTCCAGGTGCCCGATGTCGCTGTGGTGATCGTCTGTGAAGTCATGGCGGGATGATCTCCGCGCGATAGGCTGGCCCGCCATTCATTCACACATACCTGAATCCATTGAGGAGTGGTCGTCCTGGCAGAGTTGGCGTTCTCGGCGAGCGATCTGGCGCAGGTGCGGTTTGCCGTCTCGCCGATGTGGGAGATCGCGCCCAGCTTCCGGCTGCTGACGTCCGCCGCCGCACATCCAGTCCACCGGGCCTGGGCCGACCAGGTGCGCCCGCGTCTGGTGGCCGCCGGGCTGGACCGGGGCTGGCTGGCCGAGTTGATCCCGCGCACCGGCGGCTACGTCCCCGACTTCCTCAACCCGGCCCCCGCCGGACCGGCCCCCACGCCGGCGGCAGAGTGGGATGCAATCCTCGCTTCACCCGCCGACCGGGTACGTCAAGACCTCGACCACCTGGCTCGCCACCAGGGGCATCTCGGCCCCCGGCTACGGACCCTGCGCGCAGACCCGCGGACCCGCCTGGCCAAGGTCACAGAAGAGATCGAAACGTACTGGGAACTGGCACTCGCCCCCTACTGGGCACGAATCCAGGCGGTGTTGGACACAGACATCCTCTACCGGGCCCGCATGATCGCCGAGCACGGGGCGGGTCGTCTCTTCAACGACCTGCACACCTCCGTGAGCTGGGGCGACAACGGGCTACAGCTGACCCGCCGAAAGCAGCCGCTGACCCGTAACACGGCAGGTGCGGGACTGCTGTTGATCCCCTCGGCCTTCACTGGTCCAGGACTGCGCACCCGAACGACGCCTCCGGACCCGCCTCAGCTCGCCTATCCCGCGCGCGGTGTCGGCTCACTGTGGAAGACGCGGCGCACGCCCCGGGCCGACGCTCTCGCCGCCGTGCTGGGCCGCTCGCGGACCCTGTTGCTGATCGAACTGGAGACCCCCGCCTCCACCACGCAGTTGGCCCACCGCACCGGGCTGTCCCCGGCCGGGGTATCCCAATATCTAACCGCGCTACGCAACGCGGGCCTGGTCAGCGCCCACCGCGTCGGCCGCTCTGTCCTCTACGCCCGCACCACCACCGCCGAGACCCTCCTTCAAACTGCCTCCGACTGAGGCTCCGAAAGTCAACCCCCGAAAGACTTCCGGAGCCGACCCCTAGGGCCTGTCCGGTGGATCTGGCCGCCTTCGGTCCGGGCCGCCGTTTCGGTGCTGGTGAGTGGGGGTGTGGTGCGTCCAGCTGCAAGGCGGAGGAGGGCGGCGACGCGGAGCGTCGGCAACCGACGACAACGCCGCAGATGGGCGTGCCACACCCCCACGTCCCAGGCAAGATCCACCGGACAGGCCCTAGGCCAGCAGGTCCAATGCGCAGCGCTCGGCGAGTTCCTCGGCGTGCGGGGGCAGCGGCCGACCCGCGCGCAGATATCGTCGGACCACTGCCAGCGGCAGTTCGATGACTGCCATCATGATCCGGTCGACTTCGAGCTCGGCGGTGGCCCCCGCGCGCTCGGCGAGTTCTGCCACCGCCTCCAGCACGCGCTTGTTGCCGTCGTCGGCACGCCGGGTGTACTCCTCCGGCCATTCATCGCGGCCGAAGGATTGCGGTCCGTGCAAGAGCACCACGGCTTCCCGCGGGTTCTGCCGACTCCAGGCGACGACGTGCCGGGCCGCGGTGGCCCCGGCCCGCAGCGGATCCCTGTCGGATTGCAGCGCGGTGAGGTATCCGGTTTGGAAGTGCTCGACGGTCCGCAGCCACAACTCGGCCAGCAGGGCAAGCCGCTGCGGGAACCGGTGGTAGATGGAGCCGTTGGGCACGCCGCTGGCGCGGGCGATCGCCGACATCGTCACCGCCGCTGGCCCCGCGTCGGCCGCGATCCGCACGGCGGTGTCCAGCAACTGTGTCTCGTCGTAGCGAGGTGGTCGGGCCATGAAATAGAGAGTACGCTCCACATCGCGGTGGAGCGAGCCGTGGTCGACTCGTTTCGTGACCCGATCCTCACCATGGGGTGAAACGCCCCTCCGGCCGGGGTGGGTCGCCGCGGCCGGCGGCAGGATGTGCGGCGTCGGGCGGCTGCGTGAGTTGCCGGACGAGACCAGGTCGCGCGGTTTACAGGACCCACCCTCATTCCCGGGGCGTAGTGCCGGAGAGTGTTGATCATCATCCTGCCTGCGGCGGTGACGGCTCTCGCGGCCGTCGCGTATCTCGTGACCGCCCTGTCCGTTCCGGCCGTCTTCCGCGCGAAGGTCCGCAGGGTGTTCGCTCTGGTGGCCGTGGCCGTGGCCGTGGCCGTGGTCTCGCTCGGCGCGACGAGCCTGCTGGTCGCCGACAAGGTGCCCGGGCTGCGCGGCGCCGCCTTCGACCAGGCGATGGGCTCCGGCGTCCACGCCGACTGGGCCGCCCGCTCCGAGAAGGCGTTCGAGACGTCCGGAGCGCGCGGCACACCCACGGTCCTCCTCGACGGCAGGCCCGTCGGGCCCGATGACGCCCTCTACGAGGCGGGTGCCTTCGCGAAGGGCGCTCAAGGAGCGCGGCATCGGCTCACGCCACGGGTTCTGTTCGAGCTCGTGGACGCGTTGCTGTGCGCGGATGCCGGGTCCCACAGACGCCGCCCGTCAGGGTGACTGCTTCGAAGTCTCCGGGGTATCGGAACTCGGCGCCTGTGTCAGAGCAGCTTGAGCGACCTCGCTCGGTCGTTCATCGCGGCGCCGACGCAGGGTGTGGAGCTGTTGTACTGCTGCTGTGTGCCGTTGTAGTAGATGTCCGAGTACAGCACGACATAGCAGTTGTTCGCAGGGATCAGGGAGCTGACGCGGTCGTTCCAGTCGTCGAGGTTGTCATACTCCCAGTCCCATTTCCCGTCGTCCTTGCACGCTGCGGGGACCGTGAGCGTGAGGGACCCGCCGCCGTAGTTCCAGTCCTCGTAGAGGATGCCCCGACGACACGTCCCTTCCGCGGAGCCCAGTCGGCGTAACTGCCGGACCGGTGACGAGCGGTCGCACGCGGGCCGTTTGTCCGATGCAATCTGGCCAACGGCAGGACATGCGCTGGACGGCACCGCAGAACGGGTGTTCCCTGGTGGCGTTCCAGGGCCCGACACTGCCGGGCGGCGGAGTCGGCCGCGCGGCCCCGAGGTGTTCCGCGCAGGTCAGCACGGGGGAAGGGGCCGGACAAGCGGGGTTGTCCGCGGACAACTGGGGGACCGACATGCGTAGAACAGGACGACCGCAAGGAGCACCGAAGGGTGCGACGCGAGCAGCGGATGCCTTGGCCGGTTTCCTGAGGGACCTCACGGCCGAGCTGACGGTCCGTGAGCTCGGCCAGCGGTACGGCGGCGGCAAGACGATGTGGAGCGACTACCGCAGCGGTGCCCGGATCATTCCTCTGGGCAGGCTCAACTCCGTGGTACGGGACCGGGTACGCGACGGCCGCGGACGCGAGACCCTGCTCCAAAGGGCACACCGGCTGCACGAGGCGGCGCTTGTCGCCCAGGCGGAATCGGGGCCGGGCCTCAAACTCGACGAGGCCCTGCAGCGTGCCGAGGCGGATCTCGCCGAGGCCGAAGGGCTCGTACGGAGCCTGCTCTCCCTCGTGGGCAGACTGCTCGATGACGAAGACGGGTCGTGGGCCGCCGTGCCGGAGCCGGAGCGGCGGCCTGGTGCACCCGAACCGGCCGACACTTCGCCACCGGCGTCCGAGCCGGACGCGGCGCAAGGCCCCGAGCCGATGGCCGACGGCCTCGTGGACCGGGCGCTGCGGCAGTTGGAGGCCGTACGGTCCCTCCACCGCGGTGCCCGCCAGATCCTGGGCCGGGCGCGGGCGGAGAGCCGGGGCGCCCTGCCCGCCGGGTCCACGGCGTCGGTGACAGCTGGCACCGATCTGGTGCTGGCGCTGGCGCGAACGGCCGACGCGCTGGCCGGCACCGGGCACGAAGTGGAGTGCCTCTGGCGGGAGCACCGGGCGGCGGAGAGCCGGCCTTTGCAGGGTGTAGTGCTGGAGCGGACGGACCGTCCTTCTGCGCTGCGGGTCATCGCTCAGACGGCCTTGCCGCCCCTGCCGTATGACACCTCGCCCCCGTTGCCGGTGCCGGTGCCGACTGGCACGGCCGGGCAGCTCGTTGTCGCCGCCCCGTACCATCGCCCGGTCCGCTCGTCCCTGGCCATGACCGCCGTCCTCGCCGTGTTCACCGTCCTGGCCGTCGCGGTGTCCGCAGCGACGGCCATGGTCGTCGTAGAACGGGAGCGGCCGGCCGCGCCTGCGTCCGTCTCGCGGGAAGTCCAGCCCTACCTGGTGCAGGTCCAACCGCCGTCGGGCGCCACTGCGCGAGCGACGACGCCGGTTACGACGCCGCCCGCCAGCCCTTCCTCCATCCCTGCACCCCCATGGGCCGCGACACCAGCCCCGGTCACGACGCCGCCCGCGCAGAGCGGCGGGTTCGTGAAGCAGCCCTCGCCGCCGCCCGTGGCCGCGCCTGCCCCCACCGACACGAAGCCGCTTCCCACGTCCGCGCCGCAGGTGCCCGATGCCCCCGACGGCCTGTTCCGGCTGGCGAACGCCGGAAGCCACCTGTGCTTGGCCACTCCGGCCGGCAGCCCGGTCCCTGCGGCCGACATGATCCAGACCGGCTGTGGTGAGGGCCCCGAGCAGCAGTGGCACCTCACCCGCGAGTCGTCCGGCCCGTCCGCCGCTGTCTATTCCATCCGTAATCGGTTCAGCGGCCTGTGTCTGTCGGTGGAGGGAGCCAGGGTCGAGAACGGCATCCCCGTCACTCACTATCTGTGCGGCGACCGGCAGGGCCTGTTCCCCGACCAGTTCTGGACGCTGCGTTACCGAAGCCCCTACCGCGCCTGGCAGCTGGTCAACGTCAACAGCGGCAAATGCGCTGGTTCCCGGGCGGGTTCGCGGGACAACGAGCCGGTGCTCCAGCAGGACTGCCGTGACGATCCTTGGCTCATGTGGCAGACGTGAGCAGGGCGGAGGCCTCCTGGCGGACGGGAGCGGATGGAAGTCGGTCGCCGGTGATCCGGTGACCGTCTTCCAGGTCGGCATGCCCCGGGTAGCGCGCAGCCGTGGCGGGGGGGCAGGACGGACCGAGCTGTCGACACGAGTCGTGGAGGAGTGGCTCGACGCCTATCACCTCTCTGATGGGCGCGCTGGGCTGAGCCAAGGCGGTCCGGGGCGCGGCCCCGACCTCGTTGTATAGCGCTCACACGTTGGGAATCGGGCAGACCCTATGTCGGCCGCTCGGCCGCTCGGCCGCTCGGCCGGGACGCGGGTAGGGGCTTTGCGTGCCGGACAACGGCCTGCCGCCGCGGAGGGGGTCTGCCCGGGCGCCCGAGCCAGTGCCGGCTGACCGTCCCGGCTCGATAGTCGATGGTCAGGCCCGCGACATTCTCCGTATCGAGAACCCGTGATGGTGATCAGCGGCTGGTGATGTGACCTGGGGGTTGTTCCGGTCGCGCCAGACGTGGGCCTCGGCCTCGTCCCTCGGCGCCGGCTGGGCTGATGCGACGGCCAGGCGGCTGTCGGCGTCGATGATGACCTGGATGTTCGCAGAGAACCGGTAGGTCCTGGACGAGTCCCCGACTTTGGCGGCCGTGTCCCCGTACACCGTCGATGCAGCCGCGAGTGCGAATCACCGACGACGAGCCAAAAGCAACACAACCGGGGCTCCCACAAGCCCGGTTGCCCCTATGACGACACCAGGGTGGAGTTGGGTCCCCAGGGCGCCGGACAGGGCGACGCCCACTCCCTGGACCGTCATGAGCCCGCTCGTCTGCACCGTGAACAGGCGCCCCCGGTAGCCGGGGGCTGTCGCGGCCAGAATCAGCGGGTCGATGCCCTGGTTGCAGGCGAAACCCGCGCCGGAAAGCGCCAGCAAAGCCGCTGCGACGACAACGGACGGCCCCAGGAAGAAGCCGATCAGCGGGATCTGGGAACCGAAGGCCAGGGGAGTGATGAGGCGCCGACGGGCGTCGGGGGACAGCCTCGCCACGACGAGTTCGCCGACGACCGTGCCGATGGCGTACCCGGTGAAGAGCCAGCCCGCCGCCGTAGCCGCGGAACCCGCTTCGGCGGTGTAGGCGACGGCAAGACCATCGCCCACGGACGAGAAGCCGGGAACAGCCCAGGTCAGCAGGACCAGCTGGCGCAGCGCCCGATTGGTCCGGAGGTGCTGCAGTCCTTCTGCCGATCCCTTCACCATGGCCTGCAGCGTGCGCTCGCCGTCCGGGTCACCGGCGGGGGCGGCGGGCGTGCAGTACCCGATGAGTGCGGCGGAGATGACGAAGCTGCACGCGTCCACGGCCAGGAGCCACAGCGGTCCGACAGCGGCCACCAGGACACTGCCCACGGCGAATCCGGTCACAACCGCCGTCTGGCTGATGGTCCGCAGCAGCGAACGACCGACCGGGAAGAGATCGCCGTCCAGGAGATGGGACAGGCTTGCCGCCCTGGCTCCCTGGAAGAGGGGCGCAACAAACCCGGTGACGAGCAGGAGTCCGAGCAGGCCGAGCGTCGGCATGCCCGGAATCAGCATGGCCGCGACGCAGACGGCGCTGAGCAGGTCGCAGTAGACCAGGACCCGACGCGGCCGGAACCGGTCGGCGAGTGACGACAGTATGGTGCCGCCCACGGCGTAGGGCAGGAACGAGCATACGAGGACCAGCGCCGACCACAGAGCAGAGCCGGTCCGCTGGAAGATCAGGATCGACAGGGCAACCTCGGCGGCCAACGTTCCCACCATGGACACGGCGTGCGCGACGAACACGGCGCGCATCCCCGGAACGCGGAGTACCGACCTGACCCCGGGAACCGGGGCCGTACGGACCACGGAATCCGGCACGGACTGCCCCCAACTTTCGCAGTTGATCCTGGTGGACCCGGCGGGAGCAACCGGCCGGGTCCACCAGGAATCTCACTTCAGTGTTGCGCTACCTGCGGGTTCAGTGGGCGTGACGCATGACGGTTCTCCTTCCCACATCGAGGGTGGTTGAGCCGTTCCCTGTGCTTGCGTGTGACGCGGGTTCAGTGAACGTGGCGCATGGCTCCTCCTCTCCAACGGCCGGGCCGGGTCGAGGATCTGCGTCTTTGTGGGCCAAGTGAGCGTGATGCATGGCGCTTCCCCTCTCCGGTCATCTGTTCGGGGCTCGTTCCGGGACGATCTCCCGTAGCTACGGGAGATCGTCCCGGAACGAAATCTGGAGGCTGTGCATCCCGTGCTCGGTCACGTTCGGACGCGGTACGGGTTCGGAGACGAGCCGGGCGTTCGGATACCGGCGGCCGATGGTCCCGAAGGTGCTGCGGGCCACTTGGACGGCGACCTGCGCTCCGAGGCAGGCGTGCGGGCCCCGACCGAAGCCGAGGTGGCGGTTTGGCGTCCGGTCCCACCGCAGGGATTCGGGGTCCTCGAACACCCGGGCGTCTCTGTTCGCCGCCCCGAGGAACATCGAGACGATCTCACCCTTGCGGATCTTCTGCTCTCCGAGGACGGTGTCCTGGACGCAGGCACGGCTCTCCACGTGCACGGGACCGGCGAATCGCACGAGCTCGTTGACCGCCTGGTCGGTGTCCACGGGGACTCGGTTCTCGGACGGTATACGAAGGAGTGTGAGCAACCCCGTGACGAGGAATCGGCTGGCCGTCTGGAAGCCGGCTTGCAGCACGACGCGCAAGGAGTTGAGCAGGACTTCGTGGTCGACTCCCGCGCTCGGTGCCCTCTTGACGACGTGCGCGGCAAATCCGTCCGGGAGTGGAGACTTCAGCCACTCTCCGGCCAGTTCGGTGAGCTTGGCGCGTGCCTCGACTCCGGGCTCATAGCACTCGGGTCGGAGGCTGGAGTCCATGCCGTCCACGATGGTGTTCGACAAGGGGACGAACCAGTCCTTGTCGGGTTCAGGAACGCCCAGCAACTGGGTAACGGCTCGCAGAGTAAGGGGTTCAGCCACTTTGGCGACGAAGTCGAAGGTCTTCTCCCCCTCGACGGCGGCCAGCAGCTCGTCGAGGGTGTCCTGTACGGTCCGCTCCAGAATTTGAGGGTCCGCCGCCTTGAAGCCTTCAAGCATCAGATGCCGGATCCGGGTGTGATCCGGCGGGTCGAGGGTCTGAAGGCTGAGCAAGGACGGTGGGGTGTCCACTCCGATCCGGCGCCAATCCTGGCAGAAGTTCTCGATGTCCCGCAGTGCGGTGAAGGCTTCGTCATAGCCGGTCACCAGCCATGCTTCGATGTCCGAGTCCCACAGGACGGTGGACTGCTCTTTCCATCGCCGGTATATCGGGTGCGGATCAAGCAGGGCAGCAGGTTCCAGCAGACTCAAGATGTTCGTGTCCGTCACGTGCCCGTTCCCTTCAGGCGTCATTGCGCGGGCCCCCGCCGGAAAGACACGTTGCGGGGGATGGTTCCACCTGCCCCGATCGACCAAAAGCGCTTCACACTTGGCGCGCTGCGGACACCGGAGCACACCGGTCCTGCCCGTGCCTGCTCATGGCCCCATCCACTGGCTCCCACGGGAAACGCGGCCATCGGTCACAGTGCTCGTGGACGGCGTGCCTCGTCCTCAGCCATCAGTCAGCTGCAGTGGACGTACATGCCGTTGTTGTCGGGCTGTCCGATGGAGAAGTTCCATGTCGGGGTCTGCCCGCTGCAGTTATGGCCGCCGGCGGAGAAATTCATGTTGCCGTGGTACAGGCGGGTGTTCGACACGTTGGGAGCCACCTTGATGAACCCGGAATCCCACCACCAGCTGCTGAGGTTCAAGACGGGAGCGTTGGTGTTCGCGCTGGAGTTGGAGCTTGACTTCACGTCGATCAGGCCGCCGTGCCAGTTGCCGTTGACGTAGTTGGTATTCCAGAGGTTGACCTCGGTGTAGGCGACCTTGTTGTTGGGGTCGCAGTAGTTCCACGCAAGGTAGAACGAACCGATCGACCGCCCGCCGGCAACGATGGTCTGCGACTGGCCCAGCACCTGGGCGCAGGAACTGGAACTGGCCTGCGCAGTACCGGCACCGACAGCGGCGAAGGCAACGCTCCCGGTGAGGACCGCCAGCGCGGTGGACAGCGAACGCACCCGGGTACCGATGTGCATGCTGTGGCGGACAAGCCTCATACGTCATCCCTCTTGGCCAAATGCTGCTCGGCAGCGTTCTGCCGTCACGCTCGCAGCTGCTTCCGACTGACGAGACCAACATCGCCACAGGCACCGTTGTCCGCACTACCCATACGGCAACCACGCAGGTCAGCACCCACCTGCGGGTGGACAAGAGGGCTTGTCCGCGGACAACGACTCTTGAGTGCGGGGCCGGATCGGCGCCCTGGGGATCGAGGGGCGAGTCGGGCCCCCGACGGCCGACATCGCCGGCGAACGCAGGGCACCGGCGGGCCCAAGGCGGCCCTGGACAGGCCCGCGCTTTCGTCGATGGGATCAACGTCAAGATCAGGGACGGGAAAGTGGCGAACCGTCCGGTCTACGTGGTGATGGCGGTGACGGTGGACGGCACCGGCGACATTCTCGGCATCTGGGCCGGCGACGGCGGTGAGGGGGGCCAAGCACTCGCGGCACGTGTTGACCGAGCTGAAGAACCGCGGCCTGGACGACGTGCTGATGTTGGTCTGCGACGGGTACCGCATCCTCCACCGCGACAGTCAGTCCGGCGCTTCCTCGCGGGCAGTGAACAGGCCCGGGCACGGTCTCCGCCGGAATCCGTCCGGGCTCCTCCGGCTGCATCGACACCGGCACCCTCCCCAAACGACAACGTCGGCTTCCAGGACCACAACTGGTCCTGGAAGCCGACGTCTCGCTCGGGCCCGGCCCGGATCGGCCAACAGGGTTCTCCTCTGGGGTGCCAGGCCACGGGCATGCCGTGGGCGCGCTCAGTCCTGCTCGCCCGTCCATTCCAGAGTCGTGCTCAACGGTTCAAGGGAAGCCGAAACGATCGACGCGGACCAGTCGGCGTCGGGACAGGACGGCGAGGCGGTGCGCTGGTCTCGGCCGACAGGTACGCCATCGTCTCCGCGGAATCCCCTGAACACCCCGTCTTCCCCGGCCTCCCGCGCCCACTCGTCGAAGTCCATGTTGCCGATGGACATGTTCGCGTAGAAGGCGGAGAGCTCGGAAGCGGCGATCCGGAACTGCTGATGCTCGGCGTCTTGGAGGAGGTTGAGGGCCAGCAGCGGGAACGACGGGTCGGTCAGGCAGCGTTCGTCGGCCACGAGAAGCTCACTGAACAGTGGCTGCCCCTCATGGTCCCGCACGACCTCTGTGGTGAGGCTCTCCACGGTCGCCGCCGTGTACCGGGGGTCCTCCACCAGTGAGACGGTGGCGACGTTGTCGTACTCGTCCGGGATCCTCAGCTCGTCCAGGAGAGCCGCGAAGGCCGCGTCGTCCGCGATATACGTCCGTACCAGCGGCATGCAGTTCTGGTCGGCGGCCATGATGCGGGTCACCCGCTCGAACAGGTCGTCTTCCTCGGGGATGTCGTCGTGCACCGTTTTCCTTCCGGTTCAGGCGTCCACGTAGAACCGGTCGCCGGCCAGGATGCGCCAGGACTTCAGCCAGCTCTGGATCGCGCCGCCCTGCTGGTTGTTCTCGCGGGGTGGGACGAAGGTGATCTCCCGCTGGCTGGCGGGCAGTGTGGTGCCGCCTTCGGCGGTGGAGGCGAAGGGGTACTCGTCGCAGGAGGTGCGCCCGGCACGGCGCTCAGCGGCGGTGGGGGTCTTGCCCCTGCAGACCTCGTCCCAGTGCCGCTGCCGGATCCAGGATCCCAGCCAGGTCAGCGGAACGTGGCTGTTCGGGTCGCCCCAGTAGCCGCCCCTCTGACGCAGGGCACGGATGCCCGCCGATATGTACTTGAAGTTCTTCATGCTGACTTCGGTGGTCACGCTGGGGACAACGCATCCGGCCCGCATGCCCTTGAAGGTGTTGTCGCACCGGTAGCGGACGGTGGTGACGCTGAAGGAGGCGGGTTTGACGCCGGGCTTGCCGACGGTGAAGGTGTAGGTGGTGTCCTCCGCGCGGGCGGCCGCCCTGAGCAGGTCGAAGGTGCCGAGCACCTGTCCCTGTGAGGGTGTTCCGATTTCGTGGCCCTGCGGGTAGATGGTTTTGATCTGGTTCCCCGGCGAGGAGGCGGATATGGACACGGCCAGATCCCGGGCGTTGGGGGTGAAGACCGGGTCGGTGAGCGAGACCTGCTCGGTCCAGTTCAGTGACTTGCGGTCGAACCTTTGAATGATCCAGAGGTTGAACGTTCCTCCTCCGACTCTCTGGCCGTTGGAGAGGATGTCGATGGGGACGGAGCGCCCTTCGCAGGAGGAATAGCGGGTCACGACGAGATTGCCCACGGTGCAGCCTGCCTGAGTGGTGGCCTGAGGGCGTTCCATGGTCCGCACACCGGAGGGGTGGACGCTGACGGTCCGTGTGGCGGGGGCTGCTTGGGCTCCGGCCACGCCGCTGGCGAGCAGTCCGAGCGCTGCTGCCCCTGCGGCGAGGGCGCGTTTGAGTTTGGTGTTCACGTGGTTCTTTCCCCCTTCGCCTGGCGCCGGGTTCCCGCCGGTTGCGGGGGCGTGACGCCGGGCGAGGTAGAAGGTATCGGCTCAACTGGTGGATATCTACTGCCTGTTGGCCGTTTTCGTGGTGTGGTCACGAACAGCACCTTCGCGCGGGGAGCGGTACGGGTTGCCCGTCGGGCAGGGCATTGAGCTGATGGACCGGCCGCCGCTGACGGCGTGGGCGGCGTTCTGGGTTGGTTACCGTGTCGTCGATCGGGATGGGGGAAGCGGGAAGCTGGAACAGAGTGGTCGGTGCCGCCGGAGGGGTATCGGGTCACCCTGGACGTGCCGGGGGCCGAGGAGCGGCCGATGCGGTCGCAGGCGGTCTCGCGGGCGATCGGCTGGCGAGGGGTCCTCGAAGGTCGAGTCGATTTCGCGGACATGGTGGGTGACGGAGTCGAGTTCGGGGCAGTTGGTTCGGATCTGCTTGAGGTCGGCCGCTTCATCGGCTGTCAGGTTTCCGGGGTCGGTCATGATCCAGCGGACGATGCGGCGGGGCTGTGGAGCTGGGCGGCGCGCGGGTGGCGCGGTGGTGGCGGCCTTGAACGGGCGGAGGTAACGCTGGACGGTCTGGATGCTTCCGGCAAAGCCCAAGGCGACGATTTCCTGGTGGAGCTGGGCGCTGTTGTGACAGCCCTCGTTCCACCGCTGGTGGAGGCGGGGCGGGGTGCCGTCCCCGTCTCACGCGTCGCCGGGGGCTCCGCGCTGTGCCCGCTGACGGCGGACTCGGTGTGTGAAACACGCTGTGCTCCCGCCTGCCGGGCTTCTACGGCGTCAAGAATTCCCTCTGTGGTTCGCGGTGAACGTCGGTGTTCACAGGGGCGTTGGCGCGGTTTTGGGTCGGCGGGACCGGCTGAGGGCGATGACGGCGAGGCTGTGCTGCCCGCAGCCGGACGCGCAGATGTTGCGTACGGCGTTGCGCACCTGATGTTGCGTACGGCGCCGCGCCGCTGGTTCCTCGGCCGTGAAGGCACCCCGGACCAGACCGCCCTTCGGTGCTACATCCTTTGGCCTACTGTGTTTTCGACCCTGTGGAGGACGATCCTCCGGGTCCGCCGCGAGAGGATTGATCCGTGCGTATGACCATCGGATACACCCTCGAAAGCATCGGCTACGTCGTGGCAGGCCAGGGGGTCGTGAGCTTCGTTTCGCGGACCTTCTTCGGTACGGAGTGGGGCTGGATGCACAAGGTCGTCGACCTTTCGTCCACCGCTTACCTCGGCATCGTCGTCGTGGGGCTGGCGCTCATCGTCGTTGGGGTGAGGACGCGTAAGGCGCCTGAGCGCCAGGGGCTTGCCTGACTGGCGGTCCTTTCACCCCGCAAGTCATGCCCTGTCGTCAATGATCTGGGTCCCGCCCGAACCTGTGAGCTGTGGCGAACTGCGTTCGATGCCGGACCACCAATGACAAGCTCAGCCATCGGGCCAGCGGACGGCCACGGACACAGGGCTGTTCGTCGTTGCCGGGCGCCGGGTGCCGGTGGTGGGCTCATGGGGAAGGGGCGGGCAGCGGCACTCACGCATGTGAGCGGAGGGGCTGCGGCCTCGCGGGGGTGGGGGGACGTGATGTCAGCACCCGCACGTCCCCGCCCGGGCCAGGAGAGGAACAGGGGAGGGGCAGGGCGTGGCGGCGCTTCTGGGGCTCGGCCGGACGGTGTGTCGGGGTCGTGCGTCGGCGGCGCCTGTGCGCTGCGTCTGCCTGGCTGACGGCCCGCGTGCTCGCGGGATCGCGACGTGACCCGCTACCCCCTGCCGCGCTCTCGTGACGTGGGGATTGCTGGTTGTCTCGCGGTATGGCCGAAGCGTTCCATCTGACCGTCGTGCCCTTTCCTCACTCGGGACTGTCCGCGTGCGGCGCCCACTGCTGCTCGCCTGCCGCAGGAGCGCGAGGGCTTCTTCGGAAGAGGAGCCGGCGGAGGTTGTGCACACGATGAGGACCTGGTCCGGTGAGCGGGCGATCGACAGTGTCTGCTGGGTCACCGTCACCATGCCGACGACGGGATGGTGCAGCTCGTAGGACGCGGCGTCGCACGGCACCACACGGTGGTCGGCCCAGAGCGCGACGAACTCCGGGCTCTTCATCGTCAGCTCGCCGATCAGCGCCGCGAGCAGTGGGTCCTGCGGGTGCCTGCTGACGGCGATGCGCAGGTTGCCGACCACCGCGCGTGCCTTGGGCTTCCAGTCCGCGTACAGCTCCTGACAGCGTGGGCCAGGAACAGCATCCGGCTCATGTTCGGACGTCGTACCGGGTCATCCGGGTCGAGGAGGCCCAGGTGACCGGCCAGCAGGGCGTGCCCGAGGGCGTTCCAGGCCAGCACGTCCGTACGGCGGCCGAGCACCATCGCCGGGACACCGTCGACGGCGCGCAGGAGGTCGCGGGTTTCGTCGGCGAGGGTCTCCGGCCGCGGGCGGCGCGGCCTGCGTTTCTGACGGCCGGCGTCGGCGAGCCGGTCGAGGTGCTCGCGTTCGTGGTGATCGAGCAGGAGAGCGCGGGCGATCGCGTCGAGCACCTCGGCCGAGGCTCCGCGGGACTGCCCCTGTTCCAGCCGTGCGTAGTACGAGACGCTGACGCCCGCCAACTGCGCCAGTTCCTCGCGCCGCAGGCCGGCCACCCGTCTGCGGGGCCCGAGGTCGCGCAGCCCGACGTCCTCGGGCCGCAGTTGTGCCCGTCGGGCTTGGAGGAAGGCGCGAGTGGGCCGGGTGCGTTCATCGCCCCAGTATTCGTGCGCGGCCCGGCCCCAGCCACACCCTGCGAGGGGGAGGACAACTCGGGAGTGGCTCCGTGCCCGTGCGCGGGCCCAGGCTCGTTGCTGTCCGGCGACCTACCCCTGGCCCCGAGGACGGACTACATGGAGGAGAACCCCGATATGGATGAGAACCCCGATCAGATCGCCCTTGGCGATGTCACCATCACCCGAGTCAGAGAGTTCTACGGCTCGGTCGGGATGCCGCCGGGCACGTTCTTCCCGGACAGCCCCGACGGCTCGTGGGCCGAGCACCGTGACTGGCTGGCGCCCGACTTCTGGAACCCGCGGACGGACGAGTGCCGAACGGCGATCCAGTCCTGGCTGCTGCGCAGCGAGGGGCGCACGATTCTGGTCGACACCGGCGTGGGCAACCATAAGGACCGGCCCTACGCGCCGGTATGGAGCCGCCTGGAGACGGACTACCTCGACAACCTCGCCGCCGCCGGGGTGCGGCCCGAGGACGTCGACATCGTGGTCAACACTCACCTGCACATCGATCACGTCGGCTGGAACACCCGCCTCGACGGCCGGAGTTGGGTGCCGACCTTCCCCAACGCCACGTACCTGATGACCCGGCGGGACTTCGAATTCTGGGACCCGGCCAACGGGAACAAGAGCGTGCTTGGCTGCGGGAACCAGAACGTCTTCGAGGACAGCATCACGCCTGTCCACCAAGCGGGACTGACACACCTGTGGGAGGGGTCGTACCGGATCGACAAGAACCTGCGTCTCGATCTCGCTCCTGGGCACACCCCCGGCTCGTCCGTGCTCACGCTGGAATCCGGCGCCGATCAGGCCCTGTTCGTCGGGGATCTGGTACACACCGCACTGCAGATCGCGGAGCCGGAGACCAACTCCTGCTTCTGCGAGGACCCGGCACAGTCCCGTGCCACCCGGCACAGTCCCGTGCCACCCGGCACGCGCTGCTCGGCCGCGCCTGCGAGAACAACGCGCTCGTGTTCCCGGCCCACTTCGGCGGCCACGGCGCCGCGGAGATCGCGCGCAGCGGCTCGAAGTTCGCGATCAAGGAGTGGGCGGGCTTCTCCCGCATCTCCTGACGTCTCCTCCCCTTCCCTGCTCACCTCTTCCGGAGAGGAAGCTCCCGTGGACCGACAGGCAGATCCGTTCGCCGAAACCCCGGCGGGCGCCATACGCGGCCTCCGCGGCCGCTCAGGCGAGCGCTACCGCGGCCTCCCCTACGCGGCGGCACGCCTGCTACCTCATAGCCAACTACGCTCCGGGTGCCCCGCTACCGCCCCTCATCCTCGGTGCCGGTGCGTCGTCATGCTCTGGGGGCGCATGACGGAGCGTGTGGTGTCGGCGGGGGTGGTGGAGCAGGCGCGGCGGATCGACGCAGGCTATGAGGGGCGGGTGACGCTGCGTCAGAAACCAGCTGTTCCACCGGTTGTGCGCGGTCGGGGTGATCCCGAACCGGTCTGCCGCGTACCGGAACTGTCGGTGAAGCTCGCCGTCTCGGTCCGCGCCGGCCACGGCCCCGACCTGGTCGACTTGACGCGCCATATCCACGTGGCCCCGTGCTGGGCTGATGCCGGCGCGGCGCTCGCCGAGCTGGTCGGGGAGTTCCGTCTGGACCGCACCCAGGACCAGCCGGTGGCCTTGTACCTGTCTTCGGAGAAGGGCACGCTCCGGTGCTCTTTGAGGAGTGGGTGGGGGAGTTGGGTATCCCGGTGCTGGTCTCGCGCGGTTACGGCCGCGAGAGCTACCTGCGCCTCGTGCGTGAACGGGCCGGGGCCGAGCAGCGCCCGCGGATTCTGGCATACGTCGGGGACGCCGACGCCTCCGGTGAAGACGTGACGCGGGATTTCATCACCCGTCGGTCAACAACTGTGCGGCCCCGAGGACTGCGAGCGTCGCCATGACTGCGAGGTCCCCGATCAGCAGAGTCCAGCCCAGGGAGCCCCACCGGGCGGCCCACAGCCGGTCACTGCCCCGGCGCCAGCCTTGCCCCCCGTTCAGGTGCTTCCGACGATTCGGGTGCTTCCAGGGCCTCGGACACCAGGTGCTCCCGGTTCAGTCGGTGGGCCGGTTGGTGGCGTGGGCGTCCACGAAGTCCCAGACCACGGGCATGAGTTGCCCGGGAGTCTCGACCTGGGGCATATGGCCGGTGTCGGGCAGCAGTTCGTACCGGGCGTCCGGGATGGCCGCCGCGTACGCGCGTCCATAGTCGGCGTCGACGATCTGGTCGCTCTCGCCCCAGGCGACGAGGGTGGGCACCCTCGCCTTGGCCAGGCGCTCGCGCAGGGTGGGGTCGGCCATGTCGTCGGGGCCCGAGTACATCTGCAGGGCGGCGCGGTTGCCGGCCATGACCGCGCGCTGCTCGTCGGAGAGCGCGCTCGGGTCGAAGCGGAACTTCGACGGGTCGTGGAAGGAGAGCCGGGACAACTCGACCGGAGTCAGCGGGAAGGTGTCGACGACGGGGTGGCCGGGGACGTCGATACCGACGGCGTTGACGAGGGTGACGCTGGTGATCCGGTCGCTGCCGAGCGCGGCGATCTCGGCGGCGATCCAGCCGCCGATGGAGTTGCCGACGACGGCGACGTCCTCCAGACCGAGTACGTCGAGCAGCCGTATGTAGGCCTGGGCCAGAGTGGTGACATCGGTCAGCCAGTCGGGGCGGGCGGTGCCGTCGAAGCCGGGGTGGACTGGGGCGAAGACCCTCGCCGGCCGCTGCTCGGAGAGGAGTTGGGCGAAGGGGGCGACGGTCTGGGGGCCGCCACCGCCGTGCAGGAGCAGGAAGGGGTGTCCCTTCTCGCCGTGGAGGTCGACGGTGATGTCCAGGTCGCCCTGATCGAGGGTGACGGGGTGGGTGGTCCTGATCACGATGGTTCTCCTCGGGCGGGCTGAGATGGGCGGAAGGAAGGGCAGATCGGGCCGTCGTTACGCGAAGTCGGCGGCGGGGACCGTGGCGTAGCGGCTCATCACCTTGATGGTCGACTCCGGGGTGAGCTCCTGGCCGCCGGCGATCATGTCCCGCAGGTCGCGGAAGTACTGCACGTACAGGTCGGGCGTGAAGGTGTTGAGCATCACCGCCGGTTCGTCGCCGAGGTTCGCGAAGGTGTGCGGGGCGCCGGGCGGGATCATCGCAAGGCTGCCGGCCGGGGCGACGTGGGTCGTGTCGCCGACGGTGAAGTGCACGGTGCCGGAGACGACGTAGAAGCCCTCGTCGTGCTGGGCGTGGCGGTGCTGCGGTGGGCCCTGGGTATGGGGGGCGACGGTGATCTCGCCGATGCCGATGCGGTGGCCGGTAGTGCTGCCGTCCTCCAGGATGCGCATCTGCGTCGTGCCGAGGCGGATCGTCTCGCCGCCGTCGGGGCCGACCAGGGAGACGTCGTTCACGCCGGTCTCCTCACTCGTGCCGTTCATGTCACTCATGGCAGTCTCCGTCCCCTTTCACCTTCGTGAGAGTTCACTCTCACGGGCTCTCGGGATGAGGTTAGGGGGTCGACCCTCGTTATGCAAGTGAACTCTCATAACGAAGGTCGGCAGTGGTAAGATGCGTCCGGGGCGCACAAGCACGAGTGAGGGCATACGGATGGCGATGACGCAGGCCGGCACCGGCCGCACCAATCAGAAGAAGCGCACGCGTGCGGCGATCATGGAGGCCGCCCGTGAGCTCATCGGCACGGGAGGCGAGGTGACCATGCCCGAGGTCGCGCGCGCGGCCCTGGTCTCCGAGGCAACCGCGTACCGGTACTTCCCCGACCTGCCCTCACTGATCAGCGAGGCCTTGGCCGGCGCCTGGCCGCCCCCCGCAGAGGCGCTCGCCCCGGTCGCGGACTCCGCCGACCCCGTCGAACGCGTCGCCTTCGCCTGCGAGTTCCTGCTTCGCGGCATACTCGCCCGCCAGGGATCGGTGCGCGCGATGATCTCGGCCACCATCACCCGACCCGCGTCGGTGTCCGCGCGTCCCGGAATCCGCTTCGGCCTGATCGACCACGCGCTCGCCCCCCTCGAAGGCACGCTGGGGGCGACGGACCCGGAGGCGTTCGCCCAGCTCAAACGGGACCTCGCCGTGGTCGTCAGCGCGGAGGCGCTCTTCACGCTCACCGATCTGTGCGGACTCGACCCGCAGGCCGCGGTCGCGAGCGCCGTACGGACCGCGACCACCCTGACCGAGGCCGCGCGCGCGATCCCGTAGCGGCCGGAGGTTGCCGCGGCTTCCGGGGGCGTCCGGCGCGGGGCGGCGATGGGTCAGCCGGAGGGCGACGAACAACCAGTTCCGCCTCGTGAGCGAGGACGACGAGGCGGATACGGTCCCCCGTGTCCACGCATCTCTGGTGGGGGTGCTGGTCACCAACCCCACGCCATTGCTCGGGCGCCACGGCCGAGAGGGACCCTGACGGGGGTATCGCACCGCTTCCCACCATGGAACTCCGGACCGCGCTGCTCGCGCTCAACGACACCGGCGCCCCGTTCGCCGTACGCGAGGCCCACTTTGCCGAGGAGGGCGGCCTGGTCGCGAGCCGGCGGGTCATGGAGCCCGCCCGGGGCTCTGCCGCCTCCAGCAGGCAGGGGAGCGGACCCTGGAGATACGGATGCGTCTGGTCCCCGTGAAGCGCGAGGTGCGGAGCCTGGGATGAGCGGTGGCAGGTGACCTGGGCCGGGGACCCGTCGCGCCGGGCCGTGTCGCGTGAGTACGGCCGTGGCCCGGCGACGATGGTCGCCAAGGATTGGACGTACGAGAAGGGGCCGGTCGGGCGTTGCGCGGTCGGGGCAGTGAGGGTTCCGGCGATGGACACCGGAACCCTCTCCCGCGTGGAGTGCTCGGGTGCGTGTGGTGGCCGGATGGCCGATCAGTACCAGTAGTGGTCGTTCCAGGTGCCGCACGGCCACTGGATGACCTTGGTGCCCTGAGCCGTGCTGCCACCGGGTATGGCCAGGCACTGCCCGCTGTTGCCGTTGGCGATGTGCGTCACGCCGGCCCTGTCCGTGGCGAACGCCCAGTAGTGGTCGGCCCAGGTGCCGCACGGCCATTGGATGACCTGGGTGCCCTGGGTCGTGCTTCCGCCCGGTACGGCAAGGCACTGCTGACTGTTGAGGTTGACGACGTGGTACCAGTAGAAGCCGCTGGACGTGAACTGGTACTGCACGGACCAGTAGTGGTCGTTCCAGGTGCCGCACGGCCACTGGATGAGCCCGGTGCCCTGGGCCGTGCTACCGCCCGGCACGGCCAGGCACTGCCCGCTGTTGAGGTTGGTGATGTGGTCGTAGACGCCGTCGGTCCGCAGTCTGGGCGCCAGGGCGGAACCGGGAGTCTTGGCCAGCAACTTGGCGACGTCGGCCGGGGCTACCGGCGTCATGCCCTTCAGCGCGCTGACCGCGGCCGGGGATATCGGGAGATGGGCTGTCACCGGGGCGGCAGCCGCCGCGGAGGTCTCTCCCGGTCCGGCGGGCTGCGCGGAGGCCATCCCCGTGAGCGGGACGGTGAACAGCCCGAGCGCTGCGGCCAGCAGCGCGAGTCTCTTGATCACGTCGTGGTTCCTTCCCGACGGAGCAGCAGCCCTGCTCGGGCGACCTCGATCGGGCATTGATCGAGGCCGGGTCGAGTCTGGCCGGAGGGCCGGGGGAACGTATTGTTCGAATACGACCCGATATGGAGAGCGGGCATCCGGTTTTTCCGGACGGGGTGCGCGACACACCAGCTCCGCCCGACTGCGGACACCCTCTCGCGTGCACGGGGCCGACGGGGGTCCGGGTGATGGCGCGGCCCGCTGGGGAGGCCCAGCCGGTGCCGTTCAGGGGGCCGTCGCGTATGTCGAGAGCCCCTGATGGTGATTGGTGGTTGGGTCGGTGACCCGCGGGTTGTTCAGCTGCACTGGGCGGTGTTGAGTCTTGGTCGCTCGGTGAAGGTAAGCAGTGAACTCCCGGTTTGACGGAGTGCGCGCTTGTGACTTGGGGCTTTTCTCTGTCCTGAGCCGACGTCCTCTTCGCGATGCTCCGCGACGGCACCTTTCTACGACCCCCAACCCACCCCCACAGGTTGACGAATCCCATAGGGGTCCCGTGCTTCGGTGTATCGAAGTCGACGGCCCACCGCCGGTTTCTCATCTGGCACCGCGAAGGGCTGAAGCCCATGGTGGCGGGTCTCTAAACGCAACACGACGCCCCCCGCGGCCGCTGCTTCAAGCCCCAGCGTCTACACGCCGACACAGCCTACGATGCCACCCACCTGCGGAAATGGGTGTGAGGCAAACACATCGGCGTCCGGATCGCCCGCAAAGGCATCGAGTCCAGCGAACGCCTCGGTCGCCGCAGATGGGTGATCGAGCGAACCGTCTCGTGGCTCTCCGGCTACCGCGGACTCAGCCCCCGCTACGAACGCCAGCCCCGCAACGACCTGGCCTTTCTCGGCCTCGCCGCCGCACTGTGCTGCTAAGAACGACTCATCCGCCTCACCCCATAGGACATCGTCTTAGATGGTGCCGGACATCCACAGGCGGAAGCGCGCGTTGGGACCGTCGTCCGTGCAGGGGTAGAGGCGTGCGAGCGCACCCTGGGTCTGGCCGCCCCACATATTGACGCAGTTGCTCGTCGCCTTCATCGGCTGGAACCGGATGTAGTTGCTGCCCAAGTCGTTGCCGACAGTGTTGAAGGCCGCGTCGGCGCTGTCGCAGTTGTTGTAGAGCTTGATGTAGTCGCCCGTGGTGTTGCCACCGCTCCAGTTGTTGAGGCAGAAGGCCGGCCACGCAACGCTCTGGATCTTGAAATGGCTGGCACCGAAGTCGACGATGTTCCACCGCTGGGCGTTGGTGCCGTTGCACGGCCACTGCTGGACGACCTGCCCGTTGAACGCGTTGCCGTTCGGGATGTCCAGGCAGTAGCCGTCGGCGATGTTGATGGTCACGTCGTACTTCGAGGCCGCCTGGGCCGGGGCGGCGGTCACCAGGGCGCCGAGGGTGGCGGCGGTCGCGGTAAGGGAGGCTACGGCGGCAGAGCGTATGCGCATGTGAGTGTTCCCGAAGAGGTATCGGAGGGGGATCGCGCCGTCGGACCGTTCCCCCGCAGCAGGTGTCGCACCGGATGGCGACAACGGAAACCTAGCGCTCCGCGGGGGGCGTCCCGCCGTCCCGCCCCCGTCCCGCTGTCCCGCACCCGAGCCCGGGACGCCCCGGGCGGCGCACCGTGAGTTCGTCCAGGACCAGGTGGTGGAGCTTGCCCCATACCCGGGACCTGCTCCACTCGGTGAACCGTCGGTGCGCGGTCGGCCCGGAGGGGCCGAAGCCCGGTCGTGCTCAGGTTGTTATCGGGTCCCGGTCGCGGCTTTCGTGCTCGCTGATGCCGGTTCCGCCTTTTCTGTAGCGCGCGTTGGCATACAGGACAAGCAGCGAGGCCATTCCCGTGAAGGCCAGCGTGATGATCACTGACCAGGTTGCGACGTGCCGGTAGCCTCCCGGCTCGCGGGGGTCGAGGAAGTCGTACGGGTACCAGCCCGCGTGCGGCCCGCGCAGTAGCGAGTAGGCGAGGTAGAGCAGCGGGAAGGCCAGCCACGGCAGAGACCGGGTCCAGGTGATGCGGCGTGGCGGAGGGCGCAGGAGCCAGTCGGCGAGGAACACGGCCGGCATGACACCGTGCACGACGTCGTTCGCCCAGATGATCGTGTTCGCGTCGATGGTTCCGGCCAGCAGAGTCCAGTACACCACTCCGGTGATCACCAGATAGAGGGTGGCGGCACCGCGCAACAGGTCGGGGACGGGTCGGGTGCCGCGCAACAGGGCCAGCCCGCCGGTCAGCAGGACGGCGGCGCCGAGCAGGTTGGAGAGATTGGTGAAGTATGAAATCCAGTTCGCTGCGCCCTCGTCGGTGTGTATTGCCCGGTTGAGCGAGGTGGCGAGAGCCGTGACGGCCAGGAGCGCCAGCCCTATTTTGGCCGAACCTTCCAGCCTGGTGCTTAGAGACATGACCTGGATGGTACTTCCGTCCTTGGTTGCGCCTGTACCTTGAGCGATCTCATCGAGTACCTACGGCGCTCCGGCCTTGAAGGGGGTGACGGGCCTGGATATGGTCCGCTCGCGCCTCATAGGGGGCACGGCCGTGGGTCGGGATAGGGGTTGGGGCCCGCCGCGTCGCGCACGAACTGCGGGCCGCCGTCCGGAAGACGACGAGGATCCCGGAGCCGCAAGCCCGTCGCCAGAGCCACCAGGGCCATCGGCGCGATGCCCTGTCGTACGTGGAGCAGGCCATGCGTCTCCACGTCGCTTTCGGATGCTCTGCGTGCTACTGGACGCGTGTGCGGCACCAGCCGGTGCTCAGGGCTTGAGCGCTACTCCGCCGTACAGTCCGATCCGTTCGTCTCCCGCGAGGACCTGCTCATCGGGCCGCCACTGCGCCAGCATCACCAGGCCGGGATCGACCGGCTCCAGGCAGTCGAAGAACGCGGCGATCTCCTTACTGCTTCGCACGGCGGTCTTCACCGACGACCGGGCATAGGCTTTCGCCGTCGCGTGTATCCCGTCCGGGTCCAGGTCGGCGGTTACCTGCGAGAGCACCAGCGCACTGCCCGGGGTGACGGCGTCCATCAAGGTGCGCACCGCGCCGTAGGGGTCGTCCTCGTCGAGGACGAAGTGCATGACCGCGACCAGCAAAACGGCGACGGGCCGGTCGAAGTCCAGGCGGCCGCGTACCTCGGGATTCTCCAGGATCTGCGCCGGACGGCGGACGTCACCGGCGACGATCCTCGCGTCTGACGGCGCGGGCTCCTCGCCGTGAGCGCGGGCCTGGGCGTGGGCCAGGACGATCGGATCGTTGTCGACGCCGACGATCCGCGCCCCGGGCCGTACCGACAGCGCGGTCTGGGCTGTGCTGCCGGGGGCGGGCAGACCGATGCCGATGTCCAGGAACTGATCCAGGCCGGCCTCGGCCAAGTGCCGTACGACGCGGGTCAGGAAGGCACGGTTGACGCGGGCGAAGTCCCGGACCGGCATCACCTGCAGGGCCTGCTCCGCCGCCGCGCGGTCGGCCGGGAAATGATCCTGTCCGCCGAGCAGATACGAGTAGATGCGCGCGGGCGTGGCCACCGTCGGATCGATGGGCGGCGGCGTCCAGTGGGCGGTCAGGTCGTTGTTCAACGGCTGCGGGTCCGGCACGTCGTCCTCCACCCCCGTTGTCATTGCTCGGGTGGCCTGAGCGTAGCGCCGGGTGGTCAACGTCGCCGACCCAGGGACCTTGTCTTGGGGCGCGGGCGTGCTCGAAAGGTGTGTCAACGGGTGCGTCAACAGGGTCACGATGCTCAAGGGCCCGATGTTCGGACGGGCGGCCTCCAGCTCCTGCCGCAGCGTGCCCTGCTGGGGCGGGGGAGGTGGCCGCGTCGGCAGGTGGGAGGGAGCCGGTGGTGCGGTGTCGGGTGTTCCGCACCACCGGCGCGCGGGAGGGCCGGGCCGGACAGGATCCCTGTCGGCCTCGGCGCACGCGGGGGCGGGTCAGCAGGTGATGGTCACCTCGTGGGAGACCGGACGCGCCGTCCAGGGGAAGCTGGCGACACCGAAGGTGGCGCGGATCGTGGAGCCGCAGGCCACGTTGGCGCTCAGGCCGGCAACGTTCAGGTTGGTGTTGGTGAAATGGGCGTACTTGGTGACGTTCGGCAGCGGGGTGCCGTCGACCGTGGCGGTGAAGGTAGTGGTGAGTTCCTTCGGCGCGGGTGCCGGGCTGCCGGGGGAGGGCGGGCCGGCGAGGCTGACCTTGCCGACGAACGCGACGGTGTTGCCGGTGACTTCGGCGCACAGGCGGGTCGAAAGGCCGGACTGGAGGGCGGAGTTGCCGCAGGAGGCCACGGTCTCGGCTGCGCTCGCCGGGGCGGCGACGGCGAGCGCGGGGGTGAGGGCGGCAAGGCTCAGGCTCGCGACTGCGGAAGTGAGGAACGTCGAACGCTTCATGGTGGATCTCCCTGTAAGAAGCGGCCGTCGGGTGGATCCCGAATGGCTCACATGACATGTGATATTGCACATGTCATGTGAAGATCAAGTGATCCTCGCGTGAACGACTTGGAATGGTGGGGTGTCGGCTCATCAACGCCCCATCCAGAGGATGGAGTTGACGGATCAGGTCGCGGCAGGCGCACGCGTTGGCCGGGCGCCGCGGACCTCGATCCCGCTGCGCGGAGCGCGCACACCACCTCTCGGGTTATTCAGCACAGCGCGAGCCGGTCGGCAAGCACATCACCGCGTTCAGTCGGCGGCACGGGTTCAGCGGGCGAGGTGTTCCAGGTACTGCAGCCGGAGATCATGAGGTTCGGTGGTGGGTGGCGTCGGCTGGTGGGCGGCCCAGGGCCTCAGGTCGCATCTGTGAGGGGCATTGCAGGGTTGTGATCGGGGTGATCACTGATGGGCGACGGCGGCTGCACACAGCAGAGTTGGCTGTGTCAACAAGTCTCATCAGTGCTGTGGAGGAAGAACCTCGATGCGCATCCGCCTCGCCGTCGCCACCCTCGCCCTGGCCACCGCTGTCACCGCCGGCGCGGCCCTGCCCACGGCTGCCGCCACGCCTGCTGCCAGCGCCCCGGCGTCCGCGAGCATCACCGTCCAAGGCATCCTCGACCACCTGCCCGACGACGTCGTTGCGGGCGCCCTGATCAGGCGGGAAGGCGTGGGCGCCACCGCCGGTCCGGTCACCGCTGACGCCCATGTCCGGATCGGCAGCGTTACCAAAGCGTTCACCAACACGGTGGTGCTCCAACTCGTCGCCGAGCACCGGATCGGCCTGGACACACCGGCGCGGAGATACGTCCCCCAAGTGCTGCCCGAGGCATACGACCGCGTCACCGTGCGCCAGCTCCTCGACCACACGAGCGGCCTGCCCAAACCCGCCCCGACCCCTGGCCCGGCGGACGGACCCGGATGGCAGCTCACATCTGTGACGCCCGAAGACTTCCTGCACGACTCGTTCGCCGCAGCCGCCGACGCGCCGCCCCCGCCCGGCTCCGAGCAGCAGTACAACGGACTCAACTCCTTCGTCCTCGGCCTGATCGTCGAGAAGGTCACCGGCCACTCCTTCACCAACGAACTGCAGCGCAGGATCATCCGGCCACTGCATCTGAGGCACACCAGACTGCCCGCCGCCGACGACCCGACGATCCCCTCGCCCCACGCGGAGGTGCACCTCGATGGGCAGGACGTGACCGAGCAGAGCCCGTACCCGTGGGCAGAAGGAGGCATGATCTCCACCGCATCCGACCTGGACCGCTTCATCACCGCACTGTTCCGGGGCAGCCTGCTCCCACCCGCCCAGCAAAAGCTGGTATTCGAGGTACCGAACGTGAAGAACGCCGCCGACAACACGAACTGCGTCGGCCAGGCGGCCTGCTACAGCATCGGCGGACTCCTGCGCTACCAGCTCCCCAGCGGCGAGTCCGCATGGGGCAAGACCGGCTCCCGCCCCGGCTGGGACAACGGGTTCTTCGCCACCCGCGACCTCCGACACCGCGTGGTGTACTCCCTGAACCCGACGGGGACCGGCAACGACCTCCCGTACATCAAGGCGATCGTCAACGCCGCGCTCGCCGACTGACAGGCGGACCTCCCCTTCAGTCCGGTGCATGGCGACCAGCGACCGAAGCCCACGTAACCCGGCAAACCAATGACGTCACAGCACTAGCCGCTTGTCGAAGGCCTTCTTGCCGGCTCAGCGGTCTGTTCCGGGGCCTATGACCTTCAGGAGGAGGCGTCGTCCACCGGTCCCGGAACCATGACGATCAATCACACCGAGTCCCTGCCCAGGTTCATGAAGCCTGGTACCCACAAGGTAAAGATCCTGCTTCGCGTCGAGAAAGGCACGCATGCGGGGTGCGTTCAGTTCGATTCCCCTGCCGGCCGACAGGCTTAGCCGGGGCCCGGCCGAGGGCTGAGCGCCGACTACTGCAGGGATGCAGAAACCGCTTCAGGCTTCCTGAGCCGCGGCGCGACAGTTGTCACCGGGGGCGCCGGCCGACCTGCGACGCCGTATGAAGCACGGTGGTTGTCACCAGTTCGGCGCGCTACCTGTCACCAGCATCTTCAGTCCTTCCTTTGCTGGAGCGGCGTTCCATCGGGGGCACTTCGCGACGGGTGACGCCGCAGGAGCGGTGCCGGCGCAGGTTCATGTGTTCGTCCGTAGCCGGGCGGGCTCGGCTGCGGCGTTGTGTTCGTCGTATGCCGCGCGGGCCCTGGCGATTTCCGCACGATGCTCCTCGGTCCAGGCCACCAGGGACCGGATCGTGGTGTGCAGGGTGCGGCCGAGGGGGGTGAGTGCGTAGTCGACGCGGGGCGGTACGACGGGGTGCACGGTCCGGCTGACCAGGCCGTCGCGTTCCAGCTGGCGCAGGGTGACGGTCAGCATGCGCTGGCTGATGCCGTCGATCTCGCGGCGTAGCTCGGTGAAGCGCAGGGCGCGGCAGTCGAGCAGGGCGATGACGAGAAGCGACCACTTGTCGGCGACCCGGTCGAGGATCTGGCGCACCTCGCAGCCCTCGCGGGTGTCCCACTGGAAAGGGTCGGTGTCGCCGTACGGGTCGGTGTCGGTTACTTCGCAGTGACTGGGTGACTTCAAAGTGCCGTCTTCCATGGGTAGTTATCGTGCCGCACGATTCCAGTGGTTACAAGAAGGAACCGACCACACGAGGAGTCACCATGCCGCCGGCCATGCCCGAAACGATGTCCAGCCGAGCCTGGGCGCTGCTGCTCGTCCTCTGCGGAACGATCTTCCTGGAGGGCATCGACGTGGCCATGCTCGCGGTGGCCGTCCCCTCCATCAGGTCCGATCTGGAACTGCCGACGGACGTGGCCGCGTGGGTGATGAGCGCGTACGTACTCGGCTACGCGGGGTTCACCCTGCTCGGCGGGCGGGCCGCCGATCTGCTCGGGCGGCGCCGGATGTTCCTCGGCGCGCTCACTGTCTTCCTGCTCTTCTCCGGACTCGGCGGCTTCGCCACAGAGGGGTGGATGCTGATCGTGGCCCGCCTGGTGACCGGCGTATCGGCGGCCTTCATGACACCGGCCGCGATGTCGATCATCACGACTTCGTATCCGGAGGGCCCGCAGCGCAACAGGGCCCTGCTCGTCTTCGCCGGGACCGCCGCGGGCGGTTTCTCGCTCGGCCTGGTCATCGGCGGCGTGCTCACCTCGTTCGGCTGGCGCTGGGTGTTCTTCGCGCCCGTACTGCTCGCCGGTGCGATCCTCCTCGCGGCGGTCCGCCTGGTGCCCGCCGAACGGCCGCCGGTGCGCACCGGCGGCTTCGACCTGCTGGGTGCGGCCGTCGCGGCCGGCATGATGCTGCTCCTCGCCTTCGGCATCGTGCGGCTCGAACACGGCCTGGACGGGTGGCCGTTGACGCTTGCCGCGTTCGTCGCAGGGCTGGTGCTCGCCCGGATCTTCGTGGCGGTCGAGCGGCGCTCGGCGGCCCCGCTCGTCCGGCTCGCGATCCTGCGCAGGGCGTCGGTGGTGCGGGCGGATCTGGGGGCGCTGCTGTTCGTCGGTTCCTTCTTCGGCTTCCAGTTCATCGTCACGCTCTACCTCCAGGAGCTGCGCGGCTGGTCGTCGATGGAGACTGCGCTCGCTCTCGTGGTGATGGGCTGCGACGCGGTGCTCGCGCCGACGCTCACCCCGCGCCTGGTCGTTCGGTTCGGCAACGCCCGGGTGATCTTCGGCGGGTTCGTGGTGGCCATCGCGTCGTACGCCTTGTTCCTGCCGGTCGGCCACGACTGGTCGTACGCCGCGATGTTCCCCACCCTGATCCTCACCGGCGTCGCCTTCGCGTTGGCCTACGGACCGCTGACGATCGCCGCGACCGACGGGGTCGACGAGGCCGAACAGGGCCTGGCGAGCGGCCTGTTGCACACCGCGACCCAGTTCGGCTCGGCGGTCGGCATCTCCGCGGTGACCGCCGTCTACGGCCTGGCGTCCGCCGGGAGAACGAGCCAGCTCTCCGCGTACCGTGCGGCGTTGGCCGTGCCCGTGGTGATGGTGGTGCTCGGCGCGCTCGTCACCTCCTTCGGGCTCCGTACCCGGTCGCACACGCAGACCCTCGCCGTCAGCGCACCGGGACCCCGGAGCGAAGCTCCAGCCGGCCGTCCGTAAAGGAGGATCGGAAGCGGGGGCATGTGAGACCACGTCCCCCGGTCGGATCGGGGCGGCAGTCGGGCGAGGGGGCGGCAGTGGGGGTGTCGTCTCGTGGGTGTGTAGTTGAGGTGGGGGGAGTGGTGTGTGCTTGGGGGTATCCGGGGTTGGTTGAGACTGCGTGAGTGAGGGTTCGTGGGGGTGGAGGCCTGCTGGTCTGGTGGTGTCTCGTTCTTGTTGAGAGCGTCGCGGTGTTCGGCGGGGTGTGCGGGACCGGCTGGTGGTGGGTTGGTGGTGGGTTTCGGCGAGGTGGTCGAGGCGCACGGCGTCCAGGGCGGCGTGGCCGAATGAGGTCCGGACATCTGCCAGCCAAGGACGTCCAGGAAACATTGCGACCTTCACCAGTTCGATCAACACCGTCCGAACATGCAGCATTCGAGACGCCACCGGAACCTGTGAAGTTTCGGCGCTGCCTCGCACGGGTTCGCCGGAACGTGTGCGCTTTGCTGACGGTCTTGTTCGAGGTCAAGATGATCGAGCCCTTCTCGTAGCGCTTGGAGATGACTTGGAATTCCAGGTTCGCCTCGGCGCGTTCGAGGGGCTGGTAGCCGCCTTCGTCGACCACGAGGACGCCGGGCCGCAACTAGGGCCTGTGCGGAGTCGTGATCAGGGGCAGGGTGGAAGGTCCCGATAAGGGGCCGGTTATGGTCGATGCCATGCAAGCTGCCCCTGAATCCGTCCACGTGACCGCTCTCACGCTGCGCCCCGCGACACGCGCCGAGCTGCCCACGGTGCTCGCTCTGCTCGCTGACGAGGAGAGGGTGGTGGACCCGGCGACGCTCGTAGTTGATGAGGCGTACGAGCAGGCTTTCGCGGCGATCGACGCGGACCCGCGTAACGAAATTTTGGTCCTGGTCGAAGGCGTCGACGACCAGGGTGATGGCGGCAGGGTGGTTGGCTGCCTGCAGGTGACGTACATCCCGGGACTGGGCAAGGGCGGGGCCGAGCGGGCCCTGATCGAGGCGGTGCGGGTCCGCGCAGACCGTCGAGGCGGCGGGCTCGGACGGATCTTGATGGAGCGCACGATCGAGCGGGCCCGCACGCGTGGCTGCGCGCTTGTCCAGCTGACCAGCAACAAGCGGCGCGAGGACGCGCACCGCTTCTATGGTGGGCTGGGCTTCGCGCGCAGTCACGATGGGTTCAAGCTCGCTCTTTAGCGTCCGGCGCCAGTCACTGGTGCCGGCGGGCGGAGGCTGCGGAGCCAGATGATCGCGCCGCGGAGGTGGAGTGCTGCGAGGTAGCTCTCGGGGGTCTTGTCGTAGCGGGTGGGTGCGCCACGAGGCGCCATGGAATCGAGTGAGGTGAGAGACCTTCACCACCGGGTTGTCGCAGCAACCCGGCTGA
>NZ_JBICVJ010000012.1:0-229260 GCF_043198895.1 Streptomyces sp. NPDC048696
CGAATCTTCCGCCGGGCCCGCTGCAGCCCCAACCGCATGACCGCCATCGCCGCCGCAATCCTCACCCTGGAGCGTCAACGCTGAAAATGCTCAGTCAGGTGGAGAGCCCGGTCGCTGACCACGGGCAGGTCACACGAGTGGCCGAGTGCTGCGGCTCTCCCTCTGTCTCGACCACGAGCGGGCAACACCACCCGACCATCACTGCCCCTGCAAGCAGGTGTTACCGGCATTCGCTGGCGAGAGCCACCCGATCAGGTGAAGTCCTCCGCACGGCATTGCCATCGGCAGCCTGAGCCTCCCGGTCGGCCTTCCGCTGGGTCCGCTGGCGGCGCGGCTTCAGCTCCGTAGCGGCGGCCTCCGCCAGTTCCTCTTCGATCTCGTCGACTAGGTCGGCGGCCGGCTCGTCAACGATCTCTGCCAGTTCATCGCACCCGTTGGCGACGCCGTGGCTCTTCGAGACGAGCTGGCGGCCTGCCAAGTTGAGTGCCTCCGCCAGTTCGCCCGCCAGATAGGCCGCCGAGGGGCTTGCCACTTCGCAGAAGTACGTAAGGCGTCTTCACCAGGTGCCGCCCGGCAGGGCGGCCACTTCGTCTTCGCCGCTGGGCACCCTCCGGGTGCCTCGTCTCCTTCGCCGTCGCCTCACACGCGTGTGAGCACGATCACGCGCTTTCGTCTTTCCAAAAGCAAGACGTTTTTGCGACTTATAAGTGTAAGTACGTAAGTTGCAAGGCTTGAGCCCCTGCCGGGGCTCGCCTGATGAAGACGAAGTACGTACATACGTACTTCGCAAGGTGAGGTTTTCCATTCCTCATTGGAAGGACTCAGGCAGACGTGATCGCCTTCCGTCTGACTGGCCCAAGATTCGTCTTCGCATTCTTCGACGTGACGGCTATCGGTGTACCGAGCGCAACCAATACGGAGAGCGCTGTGCCGAGCCTGCTACGGACGTCGATCACATTCTCCCTGGTGATGACCATCGAGAAGCCAACCTACGAGCACTCTGCGGGTGGCATCACCAGGTCAAGTCCTCCCGTGAAGGGGCGGCGGCGCGGCATCGAGCCCGGCGCCGGCATGCGCAGAAGTTCCGCCGGACGGAGGCTCACCCCGGCTTGATCGAGTAGGAGGTGAGCCGTGCCCGGACCGGTACCCCATCGCGAGTCCGATCTCGCTCGCCCTCGTGAGCGCAAGGGCCTCGATGTGCAGCCGGTGACGCGAGGCGTCGCCCGGCCTGCCAAGGTTCCGAACGGGGATCGGAACTGGCACCCGATCGCAAAGCGCCTGTGGGACTCCCTGAAGGAATCCGGGCAGGCCGACTTCTACCAGGCGAGTGACTGGGCTCTCGCCTACTCCCTCTGCGAAGACCTCTCCTTCTACAAGAAGTCGGGGAAGCGGTCGGGTCAGATGCTCCAGACCATTTACAGCGCCTTCGAGCGACTCCTCGTCGCCGAGGGCGACCGGCGCCGCGTGCGTATCGAACTGCATGAGCCCGAGCCGGAAGAGCAGTCCGCGGCCGTGCTCGCCATCGCCGACTACAAGCGGGATCTCGGACTCGACTGACCGCAGCTCCCCCCGAGTTACCCGAGGGGGTGAGACCAATCGCAGCCCTGACCGCTGAAGAGATCGACGCCCTCGAACCGTCCTTCCTCGGCCCCACCTGGCAGCGCGAGCCGGACGGCTCGTGGACGCTGCCCGAGCACACCCTTGGGTGGCAGATCGCCGGGTGGTGCGCCGAGTACCTGAAGGCCGAGGACGGCGGACCCTGGCGCTTCACGCGCGAGCAGCTCCGCTTCGTCCTTCACTGGTATGCCGTTGACGAGTCCGGCCGGTTCACACACCGGAAGGGCGTTCTTCAGCGGCTTAAGGGCTGGGGTTGACCCGGCAAGGACCCGCTCCTCGCCGTCATCAGCCTGGTGGAGTTCGTCGGCCCCTCCCGCTTCTCCGGCTGGAAGGACGGGCAGCCGGTCGGCGTCCCGCACCCGCAGGCGTGGGTGCAGATCGCGGCCGTCTCTCGGGATCAGACGCGCAACACCATGACCCTGATGCCGAGCCTTATGAGCGACAGGCTCATCGAGACCTACGGCATCAAGGCCGGGGCCGAGCTGATCCGCGCGAACAGGGGCCGGCAAAGGCTCGAAGCGGTCACCAGCTCCTTCCGCGCGCTGGAAGGTGGCCGGGTCACGTTCACGGTGCTCAACGAGACGCACCACTGGGTGAGCGGCAACAACGGCGACCGCATGTACGAGACGATCGACGGCAACGCCACCAAGAAGGACAGCCGTTATCTCGCGATCACGAACGCTTTCCTCCCCGGCGAAGACTCCGTGGCCGAGCGGATGCGGGACGCCTTCGAGAAGATCCGCGAAGGCCGGGCCTCGGACATCGGCTTCATGTACGACTCGATCGAAGCGCATCCGGCAACGCCGTTGACGCCCGAGGCGATCCGGATCGTCCTGCCGAAGATCCGCGGTGACGCGGTATGGCTGCGGGTCGAGACGATCCTTCAGTCCATCCTCGACACGACGATTGCGCCCAGCCGCTCGCGGCGTATGTGGCTCAACCAGATCGTTGCATCCGAGGACGCCTTGTTCGGCCCGGCTCAGTGGGACGTGCTTCGGGACGACTCGAAGACTCTCCAGCCCGGTGACGTGATCACCCTCGGGTTCGACGGCGGCCTCCGCGACGACAGCACTTGCCTCATGGCGCTGCGCGTCAGCGACATGTGCGCCTTCGTGCTGGGCCTGTGGGAGAAGCCGGACGGCCCGGCCAGTAAGGACTGGGAAGTCCCCCGTGAGCAGGTAGACAGTGCTGTGCACGAAGCGGTTCGCACCTTCGACGTGCAGGGCTTCTACGCCGACGTCGCTCTCTGGGAGAGCTACATCAGTGAGTGGTCCGAGGCGTACGGCGAGGGCCTGGCGGTGAAGGCGCCGGGGAAGGACGCGATCAGTTGGGACATGCGTACCAGCCTGAAGGCGTCGACCCTGGCGAACGAGCGGCTCATGAGGAGCATCTTCGATCGCAAGCTCGCCCACGACGGCGACCTCAAGCTTCGTCGGCATGTCCTGAACGCCCGGCGCCGGACGAACAACTACGGCGTGAGCTTCGGCAAGGAGTCCCGGGAGTCGCCGCGCAAGGTGGATGCCTACGCGGCGCTGATGCTCGCGCACGAGGCCCTCTTCGATCTTCGTGCCCGTGGCCGGAAGGTCCGCAAGCGGACTGGTCGCGGCTATTTCCTCTGACCCACCTGTAAACCTGTAACTGAGGGCGGTGATCCATGGCCGACCCTTCCCCGCTGGCGCTCGCGCGACAGCTCCTGGCCATCCTGCATCGAGACGGCGATCGGCTGCGTCACATCGACGACTACCTCCACGGGCGCCACGCGGACCCCTATATGCCGGCCATGGCGGACGACGAGTACCGGCTCCTCGCGCGCCGTGCGGTATCGAACTGGCTGCCCTTGCTCGTCGGAACTCCGGCGCAGGCGCTGTACGTTGACGGCCACCGACCGGGCAAGGGCACTGAGTCAGCGTCCGCCCCAGACTCGGCTACCCCAGAGTGGGAGCACTGGCAGCGGTCCCGCCTCGACGCGCGGCAGGCGGCCGTCTACCGGGGAGCCCTGGCCTACGGGCACAGCTTCACTGTCACAGAGAGGAACCGGTCCGGCGCCATCGTCACCAAGGGCCTGTCGGCTCTCAAGACGAGCGCGCTCTACGAGGACCCGGCGAACGATGACACCCCGTACGCGGCGCTGACGGTGACGGCCTGGCCGAAGGACGACCAGCCGGGCTCCGCCCGGCTGTGGGACTCGCGCCGCGAGTACGCGGTCAGCTTCCTGTCCTTGGACGACGAGAAGTCGGTGCGCGTGCAGGCCGGTTCGCTCCACGGATCGGCCGAGTGTCCCGTGACCCGCTTCGCAGCCTACGTCGACCTGGAAGGCCGGACGCTCGGAGTGATCGAGCCGATGATCTGCCTGCAAGACCGGATCAACCAGACCGTCTTCGACCTGCTCATCGCCCAGACTTACGGCAGCACGAAAGTGCGGACCGTCACCGGCATGGCGCCGCCGATCCAGCGCAATCCGGAGACGGGCGAGCCGGTGCTCGACGAGTTGGGCAACCCCATCCCGCTGCGTGTGAACCACAACTCGCGCAGATTCCTGTTCGCTGAAGATCCAGACGTCCGCTTCGGATCGCTGGACGAGACGCCCCTCGGGGGCTTCATCGAGTCCATCGACATGTCGGTCCGCCACCTCAGCGCGCTCGCGCAGGTACCGCCCCATCACCTTCTGGGGCAAATCGCCAACCTGAGCGCCGAGGCCCTCCAGGCGGCCGAGGTGGCACTGAGCCGCAAGATCGCGGAGTTCCGGACGAGCTTCGGCGAGTCCTGGGAGCGAGTCTTCCGGCTTGCCGCCGAACTGGCCGGCAACGCCGCCTCCGCCGAGGACCACCGCGGCGAGGTCGTATGGCGCGACATGGAGTCGCGCTCGTTGGCGCAGGCCGCAGACGCTCTCGGAAAGCTCCGCGAACAGCTCGGCATCCCCGAACGCGGCCTGTGGCGGCGCGTACCCGGGGTCACGCAAACCGAGCTGGAGGACTGGGAGCAGATGCGCGAGGACGACGATTCGGTGGCACAGCTTGCAGGTGCCCTCACTCGGGCAACACCCGACGTCGAGGTCCCCGTCGAGAAGGTCGCGGCGTGACACGTCCCCCTCGGCAGGCCGAGACGGACAAGGTCTCTGCCGCCTTCCACGCAGCGCTGACGCAGATCGGCGCGCAGACGACTGCTGGTGCCCTGGCCCTGTGGGCGGACGTGCCGGCCGACCTGCGCGCCGCCACAGCCGGTGGCTGGCTTCGTCGAGCAATCACGCTCGTCGTGAGCCACAGGCGGCAGGCCCGGGACCTGGCCCGTGCGTACTACCGGCTCGCCAGGGCCCTTCAGACGGGTACGACGGTGGCCGATCCGTACCACCCGGAGCCGACGCACATCACGCTCGGCGACCTGCGGCGCGAGTTCTCTGCTCTGGCCGGCACCTACAGCCCGCGCAGCGGGGCGAGCGCGGACGAGGCCGCGACCGGCGAGTCCGGGGAAGCCTCAACCCGTCCGCCCGACGAACCACGCTCTGTGGATCGCGACGCCCCGACGGCACCCGGCGGCAAGGGCCAGGACCTCGACGATGACGCCGACGACTGGGAGAAGGTCCTCGTCGAAGAGTTGGAGGGGCTCCGCGAAGAAGAGGAACGGACGGAGCGCGAAGCCGAAGACGAGCTGCGCACCGTCCTCGACGCTCTCGGCACGCAGAACCTGAACCGGCGCCTGGCCGAAGTCGACGACCAGCAGCCCGCACGGGACGCCGACGCCGCTCGGGCCAAAGCTCACCAGCAAGCCGGTGCGCGGCAGGCAGCCGCAGCCTCCCGCGTGGCGATGAACGGCGCCCGGTCTTCGACCTGGACGCACATGCGCCGCGACCGGCGGGCCCTGGGGTACGTACGCCTCTCGCGCACGGGCACCCCGTGCGGCTGGTGCGCCATGTTGATCAGCCGAGGTCCGGTCTACAAGAGCTGGGCGTCCGCCACGTTCAACGACGGCGACAAGTACCACGACAACTGCCACTGCTACGCGATGCCGGTCTGGAGCTGGGGTCAGTACCAGTCGAGCGAACTGACCGCGCTATCGCGGCAGTACGAGGCCCTGTGGCCAAAGGTCACCAAGGGCCATACCGGCAAGGACGCGGTGTCTGTATGGCGCCGGTTCATCCGCCAAAAGCAACGAGCCGCAGCCCTGGAGGCGCGGCAGTCCACGAACACGACCCAGGAGGCGTGACCCGTGCCCGAAGAGATCAGCACCCCGGCCGAGGAGACCGCGCCCAGCGGGGAGCAGCCCCCGGCTGAGCAGCCGGCATCCGCCGAGACGACCGAGTCGTCCAGCGAAGACGCGCTGCCCGAGTGGGCGCGCAAGGAGCTGGCCAAGGTTCGCGGCGAGGCCGCGAACTACCGCACCCGGCTGCGGGACGCTGAGACGAAGCTCGGCTCCGCCAAGGGCCCCGAAGAGGTCGAGGCAGCACTTGCCGACCTCCGGACGCAGAACGCGGCGCTGGAGCGGTCGATCCTGCGAGCCACCGTTGCCCGCAAGTACGAGCTCCCCGACGACCTCGCGGACGCCCTGCACGGCGAGGACGAGTCCGCTCTTGAGGCGCACGCGAAGGTGCTGGCGAAGTACGTCCCGGTTCCCGGCCCTCAGTCGCTGGGCGGCGGCCTGACGCCTGATGACAGCGGAGACGGAGAGATGGACCCGCGCAAGCTGGCGCGGCTCTCTCGACGCTTTTAGCACATTCACAGAAACGTTCCCCCCTTGAACCCCCGAGCTGACTGGCCGGGGGTTTTATTATGCCCCGGAGTTGCACCACTTGCCCACTGTTCAGCATCAGGTAGTAAAGCCTCAGAAGCTCGTCAACACTGCGGTCGGAATGCTTGAGCAGGAGCTCATCATCCCGAACCTTTTCACCAAGCAGGGGATCGACGCCTTCAAGGGCGCCGAGAATGACACTATTTCCATGAAGGTGGAAGGGATTCTCCCTTTCCACGACTACGCATGGCGTAACGATCGAAGCTCCCCGATTCAGTTCGATGAGTATTCGGAACGAACCATCGCCGTTTCCTTCGGCGGCAACGTGTATTCGGCCGTCAAGCTCACGGACGAGCAGTACGACTTCGACATCGACGGCTGGGCGAAGCTCCTGCGCCCGCAGTCCAAGGCGATCGCCCGAGGTCTTCAGCGCCGCGCCGTCAAGCTCCTGACCGGCCAGAACTACAACGTGACCATCGGCAACGCCGCGAAGAACCTGCGCGGTGCGCTGATCGAGGCACGTCGCGTACTGAACGCCTTCCATGCTCCACGCGAGGGCCGCTACCTCCTGGTCGGCACGGAATTCGAGTCGGCACTTCTAACCGATCCGGCCCTGAATCTGGCACAGAATGTTGGCGACTCGGAGGCCGAGACAGCGCTTCGCACCGCCTCGATCGGTGAGCGCTTCGGCTTCAGGATCATCGTCGACCAGACGATTCCCTCCGATGCGGCGTACGCGTTCGCCAAGTCGGGCTTCATCTTCCTCTCCGGCGCCCCGAGCGTTCCTCAGTCCGTACCGTACGGCGCGACCACGAGTTTCGAGTCCATCGCCCTTCGCTGGGTGCGCGACTACGACTCGCTTTACATGCAGGACCGTAGCGTTGTGAACACCTACGCCGGTTTCCGCAGCGTTCCTGACATCCTCGTCGGCTGGGACGAGAAGAGCGAGAAGGAAGTCATCTCCTCCAAGGAGCATTTCGTGCGCGGGATCAAGCTCCAGCTCGACGGCAAGTCGGACTACCCGGAGGTCGGCTCGGAACTGGCCACCATCACCGGCATCTCGGCGGCGAAGGTCTGGACTCCGACCGGCCCCGCTGTTGAGACCGATCCAGCGAACGCCTGATCCACTCGGCGGCCGTGTAAACCTGTAACAAGGTGCTGCATGGCCGCCGACCCTTTCCACGGAAGGAGGCTTCTTGGCGTACGCCACACTCGACGACCTCAAGGCCCGCCTGGACTGGGACCTCGACGCGGACGAGCTGCGCATCGCGACCGGCGCCCTGGAAGACGCCTCAACGCTCGCCGCGGCCTACGGCCGTAACTGGCCGGAGGCCGTCGCCCCCCGGCTGGTGCGGACGCTGGTCCTCAAGGCCGCATCGCGGTACATGACCAACCCCAACGGGTACACGCAGTCGCGTGCCGGGGACGAGACGCTCGCCTGGTCGGACGTCGGCCACGACGCGGGCACGGTCTACTTCACCACCGAGGAGAAGCGACTCCTCGAAGGGCTGGCCGGCACCCGGCCCGGCCTGGCCAGCGTGATCGTCAGTTCCTGGGAGTCGAACACCCGGCGGTTCGACGGGGGGAGGGTCCCTGTCGACTACGGCGGCGACCGGTTCCCCCTGTACGGGGACGGGGTGAGCCCCTGGTGAGCGTCCAGCGTAGGCGCGGCCAACGGGCCCGGGTCTGGAGAACCGTCGAGGTCACCGACTCGCGCGGCAACACCGTGACCATGGCCGACCCGACCGGGTCCATCGAAGTCCGGGCCGCGTTCATCCCCCAACGCTCGGCCCGCGCCGAGGTCCCCGGTCAGCAGCAGATCAACGTGGTGAGGATGATCGTGGACCCCCACCTCGACGGCGTGAACCTCTGGTCCAGGGTCGAGTACGCCGGGCGCCAGTGGGACATCGTCTCCCCGCCCGCGTATCACCA
This sequence comes from Streptomyces sp. NPDC048696, assembly GCF_043198895.1. NCBI lineage: Bacteria > Bacillati > Actinomycetota > Actinomycetes > Kitasatosporales > Streptomycetaceae > Streptomyces > Streptomyces sp. NPDC048696. Next base: position 8,272 of record NZ_JBICVJ010000012.1, read on the forward strand.
CGGCGACCGCAAGTCCCGGCACTGGTCGATCGACATTCGGGAGCGGCCCTGATGGCAAAGGTCTATCAGAGCATCGGCGGGCGTTCGATCGAAAAGGTCATGGCCGTCAACGACGGCGTACAGGCCGAGCTCACTGTCCGCGCATTCGAGATCGGCGTCCGCGCCGAAGAAATTCTCCTGCGGCACCGCGCGGACGGCCATGCCGAGATCGACATCGAAGCAGGCGACAACAACCGGTACGTCATCCTCTCCGACGATCGAGGCCAAAAAGCCGCCCTCGCCATCGAATACGGTCGCAAGGCTTCCGTTGTTGTCCGTGAGGACAAGTACGGCAAGAAGTACCTCGACGTGATCCCCGAGATGGACGGCCTTTACGTCCTCGCCACCGCCTCGAACCTCCCCAAGAAGAGGAAAGGCAAGGTGAAGCTCGACTAGTGGCCGGCATCCCCGATCACATCAAGGCCCTGGCCGAGCTCTCCCCCGTCGAAGACCTCCTGCTGGCAGTCCTACGTAAAGGGCTTCCCGGGGTCCGCGTAAAGTCCCTCATCGACCGGCACGAGCAATTCCCCCTCGTCCTGGTCCGTCGCGATCCGACGTTCGGTAGGTGGGCAGCTGATACGCGTTTCACCGACTCGGCGCGTGTGGTTGTGAACTGCTTCGCGTCGGACCCTGACGGCGACTCCGACGCCGCGATCCTCTCCGAGGCCGTGCGTGTCGTTCTGCGGGATGCGTGGCTCAACCAGGAAGTAATCCCAGGCCGGGGCCATATCACGCGGGTCGACATGAACTCGTCCCCACGCCGGGCCTCGGACTGGGCCACGGCCACCGGGCCGGTCCAGTATGCGGATCTACCTACTGGCGTGTGGCGCTACGAGTCGATTTTCGACATCCAGATCCGCAAACCGCGGCAGCGCCCCTTCCCTCTTCAGTAATCCATCCCGCACGCACCCCGATCTGCCACTGGAGCAGCCGGGGCCTCTGGCGTGCACATTAGGAGAAACGTTCTTCTTTGGCGCTTAACGACAATTCCACCCTTGTCGTCGGCTCCGGTAATTACCTGACCGCTCCGGTCGGTACGGCCATGCCCGATGACCTTCTCGTGCCCGTCTCCCCGTGGCAGAACGTGGGCCACACCTCGCTGGAAGACGTTTTTGGAATTACTTCCGAAGGCGGCGAGGCGACGACGATCGGCACTCTTCAGAACAAGTCCCTCCGCACCAAGTATTCGGCGCGTGTGGAGACGATGACCTTCACCTTGCAGCAGTTTGATACCGCTGCACTGCGGCTCTACTTCGGCGCGAATGCCCCCCTCCTTCCGGATGGGTCGATTGGCGTTCCCGCCGACCCGCAGCCTACCCAGTCAGCGTTCCTCGCCGTCTTCGTCGACGGTGAAAGCCATTTCGCTTTCTACGCCCCGAAGGCTGAGATTTACCGGGCCGACGACATGGCGATTGCCGACACGGAATCCCTTGCCGGCCTGCCGCTCGGAGTCAAGCCGATGGTCCACGGCAACAACGTCTGGACCTATGCGGTCACCCCGCTCGGCGGCACCCCCGCGACGGGGGCCAGCGCCGGTTCACCCGGCACCTTCACCCCCACGGGAGCAGTCGTCCCGGCCGACCTTGCCGCTCTCCGCTCGGTGATCGCGGCGCCGACCGCGAAGTGGACGACCGGCCAGCACGTCGTGCTCGGCGACGCCTCGAAGGCGCACTGGAACGGCTCCGCCTGGGCGGCCGGTACCGCGGCCTGACCTCAACTCCCGGCGCGAACGCGCGGACCCGTTCGCGCCGGGCCCTCCCCCTCCCTGGTCCGCCTCCTTGTTCTTCTATCCGGAGGTCCGCACCCCCATGGCTTCTTTCTCCCTCGACGACATCCGCACCGCCGCTGAGGCAAAGTACGGCTCGACCGACATCGAGCTGGGTGACACCACGATCCGCCTGCTCAACCCGCTCCGCCTGCCCAAGGCCGCACGTACGGAGCTTGCCCAGCTCCAGGACCGCATGGGCGGCGAGGACGCTGACCAGGAAGAGCTTCTGTCCGAGGCGATTCGTCTGGTCGCCGAGCACCCGAAGGCAGCTGACACGCTCCTCCAGGCCGTGAACGGTGATCTCGCCCTCCTCGCCGAGATCTTCGACCGCTACGGCCGGGCCACCCAGGTGGGGGAAGCCTCGGCCTCGCGCGACTGATCGACGACTACGGCGAGGGCCTCTACCCCGACCTGCTCTTCCATTTCGGCGTCGACCTCGCCGAGGTGATCGCAGGCCGGGGCCCCTCACCCGCGCTCTGTCTGCTCCTCGTCGCGAGGCTGCCCGACACCTCCTTGACCGTCGCCCTCGCGTCCGGCGGCAGGCACATCTTCGGCTGGGGTCAGGACCGGCACCTGGCCGCCGATCTCTACGACGCGATCAACAGCAACACCCGGGCGACCGGCCAGTGGGGCAAGGGCAAGGCCCCGAAGATCCCCGCCTTCCCGCGCCCGAAGGCCGCCAAGGCCCCGGCGAAGAAGGCCGGCAAGCAGCCCGCCACGGTGGCCGCCCTCTATCAGCACTTCCAGCGGAGGTAGCCCTTGTCAGCGGGCCAGATCATCGGCCGTGTCGCCGTCAAGGTCTCCCCCGATACCCGTGATTTCAGGCGGGAAGCGGAGCGGCAGCTCAACCGCATCGAGCAGCAGCTCGACGCCCTCAAGGTGTCGACGAAGATCGACATGTCCGGTGCCTCGCGCGAGTTCGTCGAGGAACTCCGGAAGATCAACCGCCGGAACAAGCAGATGGATGCGCGGAAGATCCGCTTCTACACGACCATCAGCACCGACGGCATGGCGACGGCCGTACGCAACGCCGCCCGCGAGCTTCAGCAGCGGGCCAACAGCCAGAAGGTCGACTTCAAGGTCAACGACCTCAAGGCCACGGGCAAGGTCGAGCTGGAGCTTGACCAGCAGTCCGCGGACCGCGTGAAGCACAAGCTCAAGGACTGGGCCAACGACCTCTCTCCGCTCAAGGTGAAGGTCGAGCTGGACATCGCCAACGGCACCGGGGCCCGGATCTCCGCCCGGCTCCAGATGCTGACCCGCCCGCGTACGGTCCCGATCATCCCGGACCTGGACAACGCGGCCGTGGCCAAGGTCGGTGCTGCGCTCGCCGCCCTGTCCGGCGCACGAGTGCTGAACAACATCTTCGAGAAGCTCAGCAACACGCTGCGCAACCTCGACAAGAACATCCCGGTCATCGGCTCGCTCGCTCTGGCGATTGCCGGCCTGGCCGGGTGGGGCCTCTCGGCCGCGAGCAACCTCGCCGCACTGTCGAGCTCTCTCGCCTCGATCGGCGCAGCGAGCCTTCTCCTGCCCGGCCTGTTCGGCGGCATGGCGGTCGGCCTCGGCGTCACCGTCGCAGCCTTCAAGGACTTCAACAAGGTCCTGCCCGAGGTCAAGGGCGCCCTGTCCGGTCTCCAGGACGCGATCTCTGCGAACTTCTGGGAGCAGGCTAAGAAGCCCATTCAGGAGCTCGTCGACGGGCTCCTTCCGAAGTTCACGGCGGGTGTCCGGCAGACCGCCACCGAGCTCGGCCAGTTCTTCGGCGCGTTCGCCAAGGGCCTCCAAGGCGCCCTTGACCCCGCGCTGAACCAGATGTTCACCGACCTGTCGCAGTCGATCGACATCGCGACGAACGGCACGGGCGCCTTCGCGAACATCATCGCCGTCCTCGGCAAGGTCGGCACGTCCTACCTGCCCTCCTTGGCGCAGTGGTTCGTCGACATCTCGACGCGCTTCTCGGACTTCCTCAACGCCACCGCGTCGGACGGCCGCCTCAAGGGCTGGATCGACGAGGGCATTCAGAACCTCCAGGACCTCGGCCGGGTCCTGAGCAACCTCGGCGGCATCTTCGCGGGCATTTCCCGCGCCGCCGAGGCGGCTGGGGGCTCCTCGCTCGGCATGATGGCCGACACCCTCGAACGTATCCACAAGACTGTGGACAGCGAGGGCTTCCAGTCCGGCCTGACTGACGTCTTCCGCTCGGCCCACGAGGCGATGAACAACATCGCCACCCAGTCGGGCCCGGCCGTCAAGAGCCTGTTCACTGAGCTCGGTCAGCTCCTGACCGAGGTCTTGCCACAGGTCGGCACAATCATCGGCACCGCCCTGAGCGCCATTGCCTCGGCCCTGGCGCAGCCCGAGGTAACCAACGGCGTCAAGGCGATGTTCGACGGCATTCAGGCTGCCGTCGTTGCCCTCGCCCCGGCGATGGCTCCGCTTGGCCAGGCGCTCGGCGCCCTGATGCAGGTCATCGGCGCGTTCGCGGCCATGCTCGGCCCGCTGGTGGCCGCTGCGCTGGTCCCGCTCGCCGACGCGTTCACAGCGCTGGCGCCGTCGATCATCCCGATCATTCAACTCCTGGGCGGCGCGCTCACCGGAGCGATCCAGGCCCTCGCGCCGATCATCGCTCAGCTCGTCCCGGTCGTTGGCGAGATGCTCGGGACGGCGTTCAGCGTCCTCCAGACGATTCTCCCGGTCGTCGCTCAGCTCTTCCAGCAGATCGTCACGGCGGTTGCCCCGCTGGTGGAGCAGCTCCTCGCGGGGCTGGCTCCGATCCTGCCGGTGATCGCCCAGTTCATCGCGCAGGTCCTGACGGCGATCACGCCGTTGGTCGCGATCCTGATTCAGATCGTGTCGGCGGTGATCACACCGCTGATCCCGATGCTTCAGTCGATCGTCGAGGCGGTACTGCCTCCGCTCGCGGAAGCCTTCACCCGCCTCGTCGAGGCGATCCAGCCGCTTCTTCAGGCGCTGCTCAAGGTCGTTGAGTTCCTGATGCCGGTCCTGGTACCGGTCATCCAGTTCGTCATCGAGATCCTGGCCGGCGCTCTGGTCGGCGCGATCAACGGTGTCGCGCTGGTGCTGGAAGGTTTCGTCGAGATCTTCCGAGGCGTCTGGGACGCCATCAAGGGAATCTTCGAGATCTTCTGGGGCCTCTTCGAGGGCATCTTCACCGGCAACTGGTCCACCTTCAAGCAGGGCTTCGTAGACCTGTGGAACGGCATCACGTCGTTCCTGAAGGGCATCTGGGACGTCATCGTCGGCGCGCTGGGGGTCTTCCTCAACGTCGGCATCCTGGGAACGGCCGGCAAGGTGCTGAGGGCTGTCGGTGCGCTGTGGAAGGCGGCTTGGGGCGGCATCCGCATGGCGGGCGTCGTCATTTGGGACACCATCAAGGGCCTCTTCTCCGGCTTCGGCTCGACCCTGTCCGGTCTCGGAAGCTCGATGATGTCCGGTCTCGGCCGCCTCTTCTCGGCAGGCTGGAACGCCATCAAGGACACCGCCAGTTCGGCGATGTCCGCGCTGGGACGTGCCATCTCCACGGGCGTCACCGAGACGATCAAGTTCGTCAAGGAGCTGCCCGGCAAGGCCAAGGACGCACTCAGCAATCTCGGCTCGACCCTGGTGGATGCGGGCAAGTCCCTTATCCGCGGCCTGATCAGCGGCATCACGTCCATGTTCGGTGCGGTGAAGGACAAGCTCGGCGAGCTCACGTCCAAGCTGACGGACTGGAAGGGCCCGGCCCCGAAGGACGCCGTGCTGCTGTACGACGCGGGACGGCTCATCATCCAGGGCCTCGTCAAGGGCCTGGAGAGTGAGTTCCCCAGCGTCAAGCAGGCCCTCAACGAGCTGACAGAGAAGATCCCGAACGACGCCTCACAGGGCCTGAAGGACCGGATCAACGCCGACCGGACCGCCATGCTCAAACTGGCCGCCCAGTGGGACGCCGGGGCCGACCGGCTCAAGGCCGCCCGCGACAAGCTCGACAAGATGCGCGAGGAGGCGGCCTCCTACGCGCAGAGGGTCACGGACCGGATCATCGACACCGGCGATGTGACCAAGGCGAAGAGCTCCTCCTTCAACGGGATCACGAGCGCCCTCCAGACGGCCATCGACAAGGCGAAACGCTTCGCCTCCGCACTCAAGAAGCTCAAGGACATGGGCCTTGGCCAGACGGCCATGGACCAGATCGCTTCGGCCGGACCCGACGCGGGCCTGGCGGCGGCTGAGTCGATCGCGGCGGCCGGCAAGAACGGCATCGCCGAGATCAACCGTCTTCAGGCCGAGCTCGCCAAGTACGCGGGCCAGGCCGGAGCCACCGCTTCGGATGCGATGTACGCCAACGGCGTCCACATCGCCGAGGGCATCGTGAAGGGCCTACAGAGCCAGCAAGCGGCGATCGAGAAGCAGATGCTCCAGATCGCCGACTCGATGGTGGCGGCGATCAAGAAGAGCCTCGGCATCCACTCTCCGAGCCGGGTGTTCGCCGAACTCGGCACTTACGTCGGACGCGGCTTCGCGAAGGGCATCGAGAGTGAAGCCGACCGCGTGGCGGCTGCGGTCGATGCGATCACCGACCGGCCCAGCACGGCGGACTACACCACTGCCGCCCGCGCCGCCTCGGCAGCCGTCTCAAGCGGCCTCAGCACGACAGGCGGCGGCGTGACCCGGGTCCTCAACTACTACGCGGCGCCGAACAGTTCGCTCGACTCGCAAGAGGAACTGTTCGCCGCGGCAAGCCGATCACGAATGGTGGGGTGGTAATGACATCGCTCCTGTTGGAGACCGAGCGCGACGTGCTCGACCTCGCCGGGCAGGCAATGACAGGGGTCGGGTATCAGGCCACGGCCGGGATGACTGGCCGTGGCCTGCCGGCCGTGGATGTCCAGTGGCTCAGCGGCGCCGGAGACGGCGCCCGCTGGCGCGGCCAACGCGTACAGCCGCGAGACTTGGACATCCCGCTCGACATCCTCGGCCGCAACCGCAGCCACCTGTCCGAGTTGGTCTCCCGGCTCGCGCAAGCGGTCGCAGGCGAATGCCAACTCGTCCTGGTCGACGATCAGGGTGTCCGGTGGTCCACGTCCGTCTACCGCACCGGAGGCGGCGACCTCACCGACGACGGTGGCACCAGCCTTCAGACAGTGATCAGCTTTCGGGCGCCGGACCCCTACTTCGTCGCGTCGAGCGTCTCCACCCAGTCGGTCGGCGGCGACCCCGGCAAGAAGCCGTTCCTGTCCAACTTGGCAGCACTGCCGCTTGCGGCCTCACAGGCAATCGGTGACGTGCAGCTCGACAACTCCGGCGACGTTGCCGCCTACCCAGTCTGGGAGGTGTACGGACCGGGCCGGGACCTGACGGTGACGGCACCGACCGGCGAGACCCTGCGCTGGCAGGGCAGTCTCCCGGCGGGCGAACGACTGATCGTCGATACCCGTAACGGCTCGGTGCGGGACGGCAAGAACGCCAACCGGTATGCCGACCTCGCGGCGGCGCCGCGCTTCTGGACAGTGCCTCCCGGCACCTCGACCGCGAGCGTAAGCCTGCTCGACACCACTGCGGATTCCCGCATCGTGTGCTCCTGGCGCCCCCGCAAATGGATGGTGATCTGACCTGCGCCTGCAAGACCTGACCGTGGAGGTCCGGGACAAGAACCTCACCCGGCTCGGCCTGATACGCCCCGAGGATCTCTCCCTGGAGCTCACCGACACCTTCAACAACGTCGGCACCTGGAAACTGGTCCTCGCCAGCGAGCATCCGCTCGCCGACACCCTGCGCACCCCCGGTTCGGGCCTGATCATCACCGGGCACGACGACGTGCTCATGTCCGGGCCCGTCGTCTCCTCCGAGTACGCGGCCACCCCCGAGGACCGGCGCGGAAGCATCGCCTTCGAGGGCGTCTCCGACACGGTCATCCTGTCCGACATGCTCGCCTGGCCCGAGCCCACCAACCCCGACGTGAGCAAGCAAAAGGCCGGGCACGACGAGCGAACCGGACCGGCCGAGACCTTGATGCACGCGTACGTCACCGCGAACTGCGGTCCGTCCGCCCCACCCGCTCGTCGCAGGGCAGGGCTCGTGATGGGGCCGAACCAGGGCCGGGGCCCGATGGTCAAGAAGAGCGCGCGATTCCCCGCACTGGGCGAACTGCTCACCGAGATCGCGAGCGTGGCCGCGCTCGGCTTCCGCATTGTCCAGCGCGGCAACCAGCTCGTCTTCGAGACGTACGCGGTCGCGGACCGCACGCGGGAGGTACGCCTTGACGTCCTGGCCGGCACGCTCGCCGGACAGCGCGTCTCTGTGTCGACGCCCGGCGCGACCCGCGTCATCGTCGCGGGTCAGGGCGAACAGGAAGACCGGACGCTCGTCCCCGTCGACAACACCACCTCCATCGGCGCCGAAGCAGACTGGGGGCGCCGCATCGAGAAGTTCGTCGACCAGCGCAACACCGACGACGAGAAGGAACTCACCCAGGCCGGCAACGAGGTCCTGGCCGACGCGGGCAGGACCTCAACCGCCGTACAAGCGGTGCCCGTTGAAGATTCGACGATGGAATTCGGCGTCGACTGGCGACTGGGCGACCGCGTGACCGTCGTCGCGGGGGGCCAGGAACTGACCGCACCCGTTACGGGTCTGGTCATCAAGGCCAGCGAAGACGGCTTCCACGTCGGCACTCTGCTCGGCGACCCGAGTTCCTTCGACCCCAACGCGGCAGCCACCGCGCAGGCGGCCACCACCCAGTCGCGAGTCTCCGCCCTGGAGCGAACAGCCGAGGCGTCTCCGCCTGGGCCCAGAGAAGTTTGGCCGGAGATCTTCACCCAGGCCAGTCCGCCCACCGCCTATCCAGACGGCGCCAGCGTCATGTTCCTGTCCGCCGAGCAGGCCACGGCGGGCGGCTGGGACTTCGGCGGGAAGTACGGGCACGTCACCACCCGCAAAGAGTCGTGGGGCGACGCCTCCCAGACATGGAGTCGCGTCCACGCCGCCACCACCCCGCACGAGGAGTGGGTACGGGGAGGCAACGCCAAAACCGGCTGGTCTCCCTGGCGCATGATCACGTACAAGCAGATCCTCTCGCCCGACACCATCACCCAGGCCACCGACCCGGCCGCCTATCCGTACGAGGACTCACGCCTGTACCTCGACTCGGCCGCGTCCAAGGCCGGGGGCTGGAGCTTCGCTCCGATGGGCGGCTACGTGTGGACCACCGGCACGACGACCGGTTACACCACCCAGCGCTGGTCCCGCACCCATGGCGGCGCCGAGCCGCATGAGGAGTGGGTCCGCGGTGGCTCCCCTTCGTCTGGCTGGTCACCCTGGCGCCAGACCGCCTTCCGCGACAACACCGCGCGCGGCCTGGTCGCCCTCGCTCCCCTGAGCGCCTCCGCCTACGTGGGCGACACCCCCGCCCTGATCTACTACTGGACCTTCCCAGCCGAAGCCCGTCGCCTGTACCGCTTCGGGCTGCGCATCACCTCGGTCGACACCGACGGCACGGGCGACTCCGGGTCGGGCACCCGGTACGCGAAGCAGTCTGGATACACGGCCGTGCGATGGGCCTCCGGAACCTCCGTCACCGCATCCAGTCCCGCACTCGGCGACATGCTGACCACGACCTTCAACGACGACTCGGACTCCTCCAGCGGCCTGTCCGCCACCTTCCACCTCAACGGACCGCCCGCCGGAATGACCACCATCGGCGTCTTCTTGAACGCCCGACGCTCGGCGGCCACCTACGGGCAGGTCCGCTACCTCACCGGGGCCGGGTCGGAGCTGTTCATCGAAGACGTGGGTCCGGCCTTCTGACACAAAGGAACACCTCTTCTTGGCAATCACGTCCTTCCCCTTCGACTCCCAGGCCGTCACGGAGAGCCAATATGGCTACCTCTTCCGGGAGTTCCAGGACTCCGGCGTCGTCGCCGCGTACGACAGCCCCGGCTTCCATGTCAGCGCAGGCAACGGCATGACCGTGACCGTGCAGCCCGGTCTCGCGATCCTGCGCGGTCACATGGTGCAGTCCACCGCGACCGAGACGCTGGCCATACCTGCGGCCGGCACGAACACCCGCGTCGACCGGGTAGTCCTGCGGCTCGACCCCGCCTCCAACTCGATCACCTTGGCCGTCAAGGCGGGCTCGGCAGGGTCGTCCACTCCCTCAGCCCTCAGCCAGACCGACACCGGCATCTACGAGATGGCGCTCGCCAACGTGGCCGTGTCCGCCAGCGTCACGACGATCACGAGCGCGGATGTCTCCGCGACTCGGCCCGTGGTCGGCCACCGGGTCGGCGTCTGGGCCACGTCCACCCGCCCGTCCTCTCCGCGCAAGGGGCAGCTCGGCTTCAACAACACCCTGGCTCGGTGGGAGTGGTGGGACGGCTCAGCCTGGGCCGATCTGGCACCGACCGTCTCGTGGGCGTCCCTCACGGGCAAGCCCTCCACGTTCGCGCCGTCTGCCCACTCGCACGCGTGGGGGGACATCACCGAGAAGCCCGTGGTCTTTCCCGTGGCCGAGCACGGCCACCATTGGGAAGGCGTCTATGGCAAACCGTCGTACTTCCCCCCGACGTCCCACAGCCACTCATGGGGACAGATCTCCGACAAGCCCGGGTCGTATCCCCCGTCCGGACACTCGCACGGTGAGTACCTCACCTCCGGCAGCACGATCTCCTGGGCCAACGGCTCGAAGATGCCGCACAACAACAGCGCGAGCGGCTCCGGTACTTGGTACGCGGTGTGGGTGGAGGGGGACGGGACGTTCTGCCGGAACACGTCCTCCATCCGTTACAAGGAAAACGTCCGGGACATCGGAATTGACCCGGCCGCCGTCCTCGCATTGCGTCCCCGCGTTTACGACCGGAAGCCGACCGAGGACAAGCCGCAGTCACGCAAGGACGAGTACGGCCTGATCGCGGAAGAGGTCGCAGAGACACTTCCCGAGATCGTCACGTACGACGAGGAGGGACGTATCGACGCCCTCCGGTACGACCTGCTTGGTGTTGCCCTGCTGCCGGTCGTTCAGGACCAGGCCCAGCGAATTGAGCGCCTGGAGGCCCTCGTCGAGGAACTTGCCCGTGCAGCTTGAGCCCTCCGTGCAGGTGGCTCTCGTCTCGGCTGGCGGCGCTGTCGTCGCAGCCCTCGTCGGAGTCCTCGTCGAGCTCGTACGGAGACAGGGCACCGCTCTGGCCGAAGTGCGCGAGCACGCGCAGGAGGCGCGCGAGCAGGTCTCCAACGACCACTCGACGAACCTGCGGGACGACGTGGACCGCGTGATTCGGGGACTCGATCGCGTCCTCGACGGCCAGGCCCAGCACAGCCGGGACATCGCTGCCCTGCGTACAGACCTCGCCCACGAGAGGACAGAACGCCTCGTGGTCGCCGAGCGACTCGATGCGCACATCACTACTTCTGTCCCCAACCCCATCTGAGTCAAATCCCCTGCATTTGGGCCCCGTTCCGCACTTGCGGACGGGGCCTTCGTCATGTCCCGAAGGAGTAAGTCACTTGGGCAACGCCCAGACCGTTATCAACATCGCCAAGGCTGAGGTCGGCTATCACGAAGGCCGATCCAATGGGCACTGGAACAACTGGCAGAAGTACAGCCCGGCCGTCCCCGGCCTGGAGTGGAGCCAGAACCAGGCGTGGTGTGCCACGTTCGTTTCCTGGTGCGCCATGAAGGCCGGCCTCTCCGGCCTGTACCCGCGTACCGCCTCGTGCTCCACGGCCGTCGACTGGTTCAAGAGCCGCAACCGGTGGAGCGCCTACCCGGCGGTCGGCGCCATGGTCCTGTTCGGGGCTGGGGGCGGCACCCACACCGGCATCGTGTACGCCTACGACTCCACGTACGTCTACACCATCGAAGGCAACACCAACGACTCCGGCAGCGCGGAGGGCGACGGCGTGTACCTGAAGAAGCGCGAGCGCCGCAGCTCGTACGTTTACGGGTACGGCTACCCGGCCTTCGCCGAGGGCATCGACTCTGCGGACCCCGCCTGGAAGAGCAGCAAGGACCAGGGGGACAACACCCCGTTCCCTGGCCGGCAGGCGTTCCGTCTCGGCCAGTCCCACCCGGCCGTGACCGTCCTCGGCAAGCGGCTCGTCGCGCACGACTTCGGCCGCTTCTACTCCGAGGGGCCGGGACCGCGCTTCACCGAGGCGGACCGCAAGGCGACCGAGGCGTTCCAGCGGGCGCAGGGTTGGAGCGGCTCGGACGCGGACGGCTATCCGGGCCCGTCGACCTGGGCCCGCCTGACGGCTCCGGCAGGTCGCTGATGAGCAAGATGCAGATGCCCGGTTCCAAGCCCATCTCGCTGGTGAGCCTGCTGCCCGTCCGCTACCGCACGCGCGTCGGTGCGGTGCTGTCCGCGGTGGGTGTCGCGGTGTCCATCGCCGCCATCGTCTACGCCGACAGTCCCGAAGTCGCCGTCATCGTGCAGATCCTGACGGCGCTGGGGGTGGTCGCTCCGAGCGATGACGACACCGAGGAGTAACCGAATCCCCCCGCTGACCCGTGTGGTCGGCGGGGGGATTTCCTGCGTTTCAGCTACCGTCCTTGGCCCGTGCTGCGGCCTTCTCTGCTTCGATCTGCTCCGGGGTCAAGGTGCGGGCACCGAGACTCTTCCGACGGGTGGCCGTCTTCTTAGCCGTCGTCTTCTTCGCGGTGGCCTTCTTCGCTGGCGCCCTCTTGGCAGCCGCCTTCTTGGCCGGGGCCGCCGGTTCGCGTGCCGGCCGGGCCGTCTCCCTATCGTGCCCTTGCGGCCCGTCGAGGGTCACCGCGGCTTCCGGGGCAGCGGCCTCGGGCTCGAAGAAGAGCGCGACGACCGGGGCAGCGTCTTCGACGCAGAGATCCTTACGGACGGGCTCCGTGTCCCCCACGGCGAGCAGGTACTTCTGCGCGGGCCTGTCCTGTCGCTTGCAGACATCGCAAACAACCATGGTCACTGTTACTTCCACTTCTCCGCGTCTCCTCGCCGTGCGGGACTCATCGTGAGGATTGTCCCGCACGGCGAAGGTTGGCGGCGTTGATCAGCCGGTCGGGGCGTCGTTGAGCATGGCGAGGTAGCGGGAGCCCTGGCGGCGGTGCCGTCCCATGGCCTTCGCGAGATTGGGGCCGTTCACTTCCTCGCCCTGGGCTCGGAGGGTCTCGGCGGCCTTCTTCAGATCCTCGATCGAGGGCCCGGGGCGTCCGGGGCGGCGCCGGGCGCGGGCCTGGGCCACCTCGTCGACGGGGACCTCGATGTCAAGGGCCTCCTGCTGGGGCTCCTCCTGCGGCTCGTCCGGCCGGGGCTCGTGCGACACCTCCTCCAGGTACTCGCTCGCGTGCGTGTCGAGCTGCGGCTCGACGACGGCTTCCTGGCGGGCGGCCCGGATGATCATGTGGGCGACGTGGCCGACAACGATCGCGGGCACCGAGGAGACGGCGGCGGTCAGCGCCATGGAGGACTGCATGTCTCCGGCGGCGATCCAGTGGGCCACGACCTGACCGGACAGTGTCATCGTCAGCGCGCAGATCGCCCCGACGATGGCCGTGCCTCGGCCTTTCTCGCCCTTGCGCCTGGTCTCGACGAACCAGACGGCGAAGGCCGTGTAGACGGACATGCAGACCGGCATGCCGGCCGCGACGAGTTCGCCCCATCCGGCGACGCGGGCGAGCTGGTACTCACCGGGGGCCGACATCATCAGGGCGACGACGAGGACCAGGCCGCCGAGGACGTAGGCGTACCAGGGCAGGCGGGAGCTGGGCATTGGGTGTTCCTATCGGGGTGCGCGGTGAGAGGTGTGCGGGGGCGCTGGTCAGGCGCGGGCGGTCTTGCGGGCGCGGATGGCGGCGATCAGTTCGGCCCCAGCTCCGGTGACGTGGCCCAGGAGGTCGCCGTCAGGCTCGGCGTCACGGGCGAGCTCAGTGAAGAGCGGCGGCGGCGCGATGCCAGCGCAGACGGCGCAGATGCCGGAGTCCTGTCCTGCGGGCAGGAGTCGGCCGCAGCCGTCCGCGCAGTCGGCGTAGGTCTTCCACTGGCGGCGCGGCTCGGGCATCTTGCGCTGAAGCCGGTCGGCGACGAGCTTCGCGGCGGAGTACACGCGCTGCGGGAGGCCCTGGGTGGTGGCGTCGGTGATCTCGGCGATGGTGGCGCCACGGCTGAGCCATTCGGCCGCAAGGGGTGCGAGCGCGGTGGTCTGCTTGGTGGTGAGCTTCAGGCGGCTGTCGACGGAGCCGAGGCGGGCCAGGAGCCGTACGGCCTCTCGTGTGTGCTGCGCGCCCCCTTCCCCGCGGTCAGCCGGAGCGCCCTCGGGCTCAGCGTCCGGGGAAGCGGGAGGGGTCTTGTCTTCGTTCTTAGAGACAAGATCCTTAACTCCCGAAGGGAGGCTTCCCGCAGGGCCAGGCGTCGGGGCGCCGGTTCCCGGCATGGCGGGAGTCGGAAGGAAGGTCTCCTGCGGCGTGTCGAACACATAGGTGTCCGTACGTACGCGGCCTCGATCGTCCCGGTAGGTGTGCCGGAAGTAGTAGCCCTTGGAGATCAGCTCGTCCACGGCGTCCCGGATGCCTTTGCGGCCGATCTTGGGGTTCTTGTCGGCGAGCTTGCGTACGTCTTCGTCGGCGCCGTCGGGAAGGCTCAGCAGGTAGCCGAGGATGCCTCGGGCTGTGAAGGACAGCTCACGGTTGCGGAGCACGTCATTGCCCACGATCGTGAAATGGGCACGTCGAGGGGTACGCTGAATACGCACTGGGAGCTCATATCTCCTGGTGTAGTACCCGAAAGCGTTCGCGCGCTGCCGGGTAGAGGCCCCGGACAGCGTTGGAGCGCTGACCGGGGTCATTTCTGTGTGCCGTCAGCGTTGGAGCGCTGACGATCATGGTCTTGTTACAGTTTGACAGCTCAAAGACCGCTGCGCAACTATGTAACAAGAGTTGGACCCTGAGCAGGACTTCACCTGAGACGAGAGACCAGTGGGAGCCAAGAAGATCGTCGACGAGTCCGAGGTACTTCGCTGGTTCGAGGAGAACCGCACGTACGACTGGATGATCGAGACGTACGAGAAGAAGTACGGGATCGAGACCACCCGAGGCATGTGGGCGACGTTTCGCCGTCGTCGCGGGCTGGACCGTCGCAATGTTCGAGATGACGAACTGATCCCCTGGAAGGTGAACGAGGAGCATCGGTACGCGTACCCCGTACTGATGCTGCGCGCCGAGGCGCGCCGGAAGGCCGGCAAGGAGCTGACCCCGGAGGACACCAAGCGCCTAGCCTCCTGGAAGGCCGACCTGAAGGCGGAGGACGTCGTTGTCCACTACGACCCGGAGCACCCGGACGGCTGGTTCTACGTGCCCCGCACCGAAGGCGACGCGGAGCTGATCCATCCGCCCGCAACGAAGACGGGCAACAAGGCGCAGGACTGATCCTGTCGTACTCGAACGAATGTTCGCATCATCCCCCTGTCGGAGATCCGGCGGGGGGCTTCTCGTTCTCGGGGTGGACATCGGACGTAGTCCTTCCGTATAGCCTTAAGTCGCCCTTAAGGGGCAGGTCAGGGGCGTGTGGGGGATCACAGACTAAACGCAGAAATCCGACTTGACGGAAATTTTCCCTAGACATAGAACTGGGTTAGTTACAGATTTACAGAAGGAACATAGCTGCCATGAGCGCAACTGTGTCCCGGGGGGACACTTCGCGCGTCGCCGAAGGCGCCGTGCTGTACGTCAACGAAGAAGAGTGGGACTACCACCTCACCTTCGACCAGGACGTGACGACCACTGTGGTGCGCTCAGCTCTCGAAGCCATCCGAGCCCGCGGCCTGGAGCCTCTCGACGAGAGCGAGGGTGAGCCGTTCTTCCTTGGTGACGGGCGTATCCGCATGGACCTCGCCCGATGCGTTTTCGATCAGGACACCTACCTCGAAGGAGCCGCTTAACCATGAGGTTTGTCGACATCATCGCTCCTTCCCCAGGGGTACCCCGCGACGGCTGGGACCGCCCGCTCGTCGTCCCCAAAGGGGGTGGGAAGCCAACCGCCTTGACCCGGACGACCACCTTCATCGACGCGATCGAGGACAAGAGCTCCTTGACCGCCTGGGGCAAGCGCATGACCCTCGTGGGCGCCGCCCGACAACCCTCCATCCTGAACGCCGTACGCGACCTCAACCCCGACGACGCAGCCGACAAGCGGCAGCTCAACGCACTGACCGAGCGGGCCGTCAGCCTTTCCGGCGCCAACGCCAAGCGCGAGCGCGGAACCCACCTCCACACCTTGTCCGAGTACGTTGACCGCGGGGACCCTCTGCCCGCCGCCACCTCGGAACTCGACCTGCGGGACATGTCCGCCTACATGGCCGCGACAGTCGACTTCGACATCCGGGGCGTCGAACAGTTCGTCGTGGTACCCGAGTTGGCCGTCGGCGGCACGTTCGATCGACTGCTGTCCTACAGCGGGCCCGGCCCGGACGGCGAACCCCTCGACGGGCTCTTCATCGGCGACCTGAAGACGGGCTCCGTCCAGTACGGCGCACTGAAGATGGCGTCCCAGCTCGCGGTGTACTCGCACGGCGAGTTCTACGACCACACCCTCTTCCCCGTGGACAACTCGGACCGCAAGGCGCTGGCGGCCTGGAAGAAGGCGTCCGTGCCGGCCGAGGAGGCAGTGACGGCGTACGCGCCACTGCCCGAGGTATCGCAGCAGTGGGGCATCATCATCCACCTGCCTGCGGGCTCTGGCGAATGCACCCTGTACTGGGTGAACTTGGAGATCGGTTGGCGTGCCGCCAAGCTGTCCCGCGACATCCGGCAGATGCGTGGTGTGCGCGACGCCATGCGCCCCTGGGTGACCCGGATCACGCACTCCACGGCCGCTTGACTCGACCACAGGTGTTAACCTGTAACAGAAGATTGGAGAGAACGACGGAGTGAGTGAGTCGCACGAGTACGGCATCGCCGTAACGATCAAGTACGGCAAGGGCTACGAGGACACCTGGGCAGTCTTCCGCGGACCCTCGGAGGTCGTCCGCAAGCAGATCATCGACTACTTCGGGTTCGAGTGTGAACCTGTTACTAGCCTAACGCTCAGCGAGTTGGTCGTCGAGGCGACGAGCATCGCGCACAGCACCGGCAACATTGCCGGCCTGCTGGGCGGGCGGATCGTCGCCACCGAGGCCCCTTTGGGTGAGGACGACCCGTGGGCGGCTGCAAGTGCCACACCGGCGCCAGCGGCGAAGGAAGAGCCGAACGGCTGGATTCTCGGCGAGATCGCCAAGCAGACCAGCGTGGCCGACCTCCAGAAGGTGTGGGCCGCCAACCAGTCGTTCTTCGCCGACCCGGCTGTCATGACCGCCTACAAGGCCAAGGGCCGGGCGCTGAAGCAGGTCGAGTGAGAGCCGCTCGCCCCGCCCTCGCCGTGACCATCGCCGCAGCCTTGCTCGCGGCATCCATCTGGACCTGGGTCGCAGCCCCATGCGGGCTGTGCACCCCCCTGAAGGCGGGCGACGTACCCGCCCGCTGCATCAACGAGTGAATCCCCAGAACCAGGAGACAGACTTAGTGACTCTGAACTTCATCGACATCCCCACCCAGGGCGGCGGCTGGTTCAAGCCGAAGGACAACGTGGACGCCATCGCGATCCTCGTTGAGGTGAACTCCTTCGACCGGCAGCGCCCCACCCCGAACGGGCCGAAGGACTCGGCCCTCTGCGACATCTCCGTCTTCAAGTCCCGCGAGCAGCTCGCAGCGCTCAGCCCCGAGATCACCAAGGGCACCCGCGTGGAACAGACGCTCCTCGCCCGCGACCTTGAGACCGTCGTCGGTGGCGCGACCATCGTCACCGTGACCCAGGTGCCCCCGAAGCGTCCGGGCGCACATCCGGCATGGGTCTGGCGTCCGGTTGCGGACGCCTCGGTCCGCCAGGCCGTCATCGACTACGCCACGAAGCGCGAAGCCGCGGTAGCCGAGGCCGTCGCCGACGCGCCCGACTTCGACTGACACCGCGAGGTGCGGGGGCTGACCTGCGGGTCGGCCCCCTCTCGCCCCTGGTCCTACTTCCCGAGAGGAGAGCTCCGAATTGCTCACCCCAGCAAGGTCACTCGCCCTCCATGCCGAGTCCGGCAAGGAGCTGCCGCGCGTCGAGGCGTTCGAGGCCCTGTATGCGATGGGCTGCCGCCCCCGGCATGGCGAAGTCATCATGATCGCCGGAAGGTCCGGTACCCAGAAGTCGGGCTTCGCGCTGTACTGGGCGGCCCAGATGAACGTGCCCACGTTGTACTTCAGCGCCGACATGTCGGCCTTCACGGCGAGTTCGCGCCTGGCGAGTATGGCGACCGGTGACACGACGGAGATGGTGGAGGCCGGGATGGCGGCCGGTGGCCGGCATCGCCAGGAGTACCTGTCCTCACTCGCGGGCTCGAACATCACCTTCTCCTTCGGTAGCCCGATCACCTGGAGGTCGGTGGACGAGGAGCTGGAGGCGTTCATCGAGCTGTGGGACGCCTTTCCGCAGCTCTTCGTCTTCGACAACCTGATGGATTTCGAGGGCGCAGAGAGTGATTACACCGAGCAGATGGCGGTGATGTCGGGGCTGACCGAGTTGGCCCGTGCGACCGGAGCCACGGTCATGGTGCTCCACCACGCCAGCGACAAGTCGTGGGAGGCGAAGAGCGACCCGTGGGCTCCGCCCAGCCGGGATCAGGTCAAGGGCGGCTTGAGCGAAAAGCCCGAGCTGTCGCTGTCCGTGGCGCTCGATCCGACCTCGCACGAGTACCGCGTCGCGGTGATCAAGCAAAGGATGGGGCCCTGCGACCCGACAGCGAAGCGGTACGCGTCCATGCGTTGCCACCCGGAACTGACCCGGTTCTCCAAGCTGGAGACGCGCATCCCCGTCGCGTCGCCCTCCCAGCCCTGGTCGCCGACGAAGATCCTCAACGCCGCCTAACGTGTTAACCTGTATCGAGCCCGCAGAAGCGGGCATTTCTTTGACGGAGATGTAAACCTGTGACTGAGATAGCGATGCGCAACAAGGCCAACCGGCGCAAGGGCGCCGTGTGGGAGACGGATCTGCGGGAGGGCCTGCGGGCCCTCGGGGAGGACGTCGAGAGCCTGCGCCTGGCCGGCATCGAAGACGAAGGCGACATGGTCATCCGCGAGGACGATGGCCGCTTCCTGGTGATCGAGGCCAAGAACGCGAAATTCGAGCCCGGCCCCTTCCTCGACGAGGCGATGCGCGAGCGCGAGAACTTCGCCAAGCACCGCGGCCTGGACGCGGACCTCGTCGATTCCGTGGTCGTCGTCAAGCGGCGCGGGAAGTCCTGGCGCAAGGCTTTCGTGCTCACCACGGTCGAGGAGTATTTCGACCTGGACCCCGAGTGATCACGTACGAGGAGGAAGCCGAGCTGGTGCGTATGGCCAAGGAGCTAGGCGACCTGTTCCTCGAATTCGCACAGCCGCAGGGACTCGGCGACCTTGGCTATGACACCATCGGCGGCTTCTTTCGGGGGGAGCAGATCGCGTGATCCCGGCCGAGGAAGCATGCGGCTTCGACGCCTTTCTCGACTGCCTCAACGACCCCGAGTTCGACGGGCAACTCCTGGTGGAAATCGAGGAGTTCTATGACGTTCCGATGGCTGACCTGGACTGGATGCTGCTATGAGCTTCAGCGAAAACCACGACGCGAAACCGACGCTCGAAGCCGTCTTCGAGCACTACGACGTCGACTACAACGCCGAACGGTCCATCGGTATGACCCGCTGTCCGCTGCACGAGGACAACACCCCGTCGTTCTCGTACAACCTCACCCGGCAGCTGTGGAAGTGCCACTCCTGCCAAGCGGGCGGTGACAGCTACGAGTTCCTCATCCGCTACGCCACAACCGTCCTTGAGAAGGAGATGACCTTTGTCGGAGCGAAGTCCCTTGCAGCCTCTCTCGGACTCGCAACGCAAGACGCTGGAGGAGGCGACAGCCACCTATCAGGCAGCGCTTACGGCGGACGCCGCCAGGTACCTGCTGGATCGCGGGATCGGAAGGGCCGAAGCGGCTACGTACCGGCTTGGCGTCGTCGGTGACGACGCCTTCCCTGGACACGAGCGATTCCGCGGGATGCTCGCCATCCCCTACCTGGGGCGTGCCGGCCAACCGCTGACCATCCGCTTCCGGTGCCTGCTGGAGCACGATCACCGCGCGCACCACCACGGCAAGTACAACACCATCACCGGGGACCCTCCGAGGATGTACGGCGTGGATTCCATCCACGCGGCCGGGGACACCATCGACGTGACCGAGGGCGAGCTCGACAGGGTCGTCCTGCGCATGCTCGGCCTGCATGTCGTTGGCCTTCCTGGCGCTTCCCTCTGGCTGCCCCGCCACCGCCGGATGCTCGCGGGTTTCAACGTCGTGCGCGTCTGGGGCGATCCGGACGATGCCGGCGCGGAGTTCACCTCGAAGGTCTGCCGTTCTCTTCCTCGCTCCGCGCGAGGCATGCGGCTGCGGATCGGCGACGTGTCCGAGACCTACAAGCAGGGAGGCACTCAGTCCCTACTGAACGTGATCAAGGAGAGTGAGAAGTGACCGAGTTGAGGACGAAGCGGCCGGCGCCCGTGACAGCGATCCTGGCCGAGGTCCGCGCAGCCCGGAAGTCCGTCGAGGACCGCACCGTTCCCGTGGCCGGAGGACATCGCCCCCACAAGGGCCGAGCTCACCACCTGCATGAGGCGAGCCGGTGGCGGACGATCAGCGCCAGCCGGGACCTCGACGGAGTACCCGGTTGGGATTCGACTCTCCTCGCCGCGGCCTTCGGCACCCTCGCCGAGCAACGGCCGGAGGACGCACGTGCCGGGCTCGTCCACCTGGCCGCCCTCGCTGTGGCGGCCGTCGAGTCGATCGACAGGGAGGCCGCGTGAGCGAGGCACTGCCCGGACAGCCCGGCCCAACCCTCCAGCGCATCTATGACGAACTGGGGCCCGACGAGCGCGAGTCGGTGGTGATCCGGCTCCTCGACGGCTCCTCCGCAGAGCGGCTCGCGCTCGTTCTCCGCAAGCACGGACACCGCGTGTCCGCCTCCACCATCCGCACGTACCGCCGATCCCTTCAGGAGGATGTGTAAACCTGTGACTGACACTCTGCTGGCCGACCTGCTCGCCACGCCGACCCCGCCCCCTGTATCCAGCCGTCAGGCCGATCCCGAACGCGACTACACCCGACAGATTGAGGTCTCCGGCGACGCGGCCGAGGTCACCGTGCGAGGCCCTGCCGAGATGGACCCCGACTCCTCGGCCGCCGACGTGCTCCGCGCTCATCACCTTGACCCTGCCGACTGGGACGTGAAGGCGTTCCGAAGTTCCGAGTGGACGATGCCGAACGGCGAGCTCGGCGTCTCCACCCGCTTCACCTTCGCGCGACGCCAGTCCGTAGAAGCACAGCGGCCGAGCCTGGACGAGCTCCTGGCCCAGGTCGACCAATACGACCCGCCCCGCCTGCTGACCGCCCAGCGACAGGGCGACCACACCCTGATCATCGCGCTTGGAGACATGCAGTTCGGGAAGGCGGATGGCGACGGAGTGGCCGGCACGCTCCAGCGCACAATCTCCTGCATTGACAAGGCCGCCGACCTGCTCGCCGAGTACCGCAAACGCTTCTCGATCGGGCACGTCCACCTCGCCTGGCTGGGCGACCACATCGAGGGCTACCAGTCGCAGAACGGCGCGAACGCATGGCGGACCGCCCTCACGTTGACCGAGCAGATCCGTATCACCCGCCGGGTGATGGCGCACGCGGTGCTGCGTCTCGCGCCGCTCGTCGAGCGCCTCACCGTCGCGGCCGTACCGGGCAACCACGGCGAAGCCGTCAGGTTCAACGGCAAGGGCGTCACGAGGTACGACGACTCCCACGACACCGATGCCCTCGTCGCCGTCCAAGAGGCCGTCTCGCTCGCCCCGGACGAGTTCGGCCACGTCGAGTTCTTCGTGCCCGACACGGACGAGCTGACTGTGGTCGTCGAGTGCTCAGGAACCATCGTGGCGCACGCCCACGGGCACCAGTGGCGCAGCGGAAAGCACTTCGAGTGGTGGAAGGGCCAGAGCTTCAACAAGGCCAGCGCCATGCACCAGGCCGATGTCCTCCTTGCTGGCCACCTCCACCACGAGTTCGTGGACACGGACGGACCGAGGACGTTCATCCAGATTCCGGCCATGGAGTCCGAGTCGACGTGGTGGCGGCACCGCACCGGCACGGTCGGCGCCCCCGGACTGATGCTCCTGATCACCCGGGACGGCGAGGTCCCCGTGAAGGAGGTGGTCCGGTGAGCGAATCCGCGGACTGGTCAGTCCTCTCCCCCGACGTGATGGCCGTCGCTGGCCGTGCCGCCCGGCGCATCGCGGACGGCTACGAGGACCGGCTCACGATGGAGTACGACGACGCCTTCCAGGAGGCCGTCCTCATCCTGGCGACGAAGGCCGCGATGGTGCGCGAGTGCCTGAACGACCCGGGCCTCGGACTCGGCGTGCTGCACCACCGGCTCGTGCTCGACCTGACGGACAAGATCAAGACGCAGGCCCGGCACCGAGCCCGGCACACCTCGTACGAGGCGGCCTGCGAGCGTGTCGGCGCGGGTGAACGATGAGCGGCTACGACCGGCGCCTGGTCGAGCACCTGTTGCCGGCCGTGTGGGACGTGGAAGCGGCCTACGGCATCCGCAATCCCCAGGCTCCGGACGCCGATATGCCGAAGGGCACCGTCGACAAGAAGGCCGCGGGCATCCTGTTCGCCCACCTCGCCGACATCCGACAGGCGTGGAGGACGTGCGAGCTGTCACTCGGCGAGCGCCGGGCGCTCTTCCTGCGGTACTCCCTCGACTGGCCCGACAGCCTGATCGCCGCCCGTGACGGCGTGACTGACCGGGCCGTGCGGTACCGGCTCGAACGCGGCGTCGGCAAGATCGCCGCCCACCTCAACGGCACTGACTACGTGGATGGCTACGACCAGATGGAGGCTACGGCTTGAGCGAGCTTATGCCCGAAGGGGCGATCGAGTATTGGGACGTCGCCACCCGCACGTACTACGAGCGCCGCGAGGACGGGACGGCCCTCTCGCGGCCGTACAACGAGGCGGAGAACGCGCAGGCGGATGCCCAGACGAACCGGCGGGCGCTAGTTGATCGGGTGCTCGCGGCGTCGCGGGCCACCGCAGACGACATCGCCGAGAACGCGGTGTTCCTCACCAGGTGGGAGCCGACGAGCGCTGAGATCCTCCAACAGGTCCAAGCTCTGACGCGGCAGAGCACACGACAGGGCGAAGGGCTGTCGGACCTGACTCGGCTCGCGCTCAGTCGGCTGGGGTCAACCGCGCTGGTGGTCGAGTAACGAGTCGCCGCCCGCTAGCTCCGAGGCGGCTAGGGCCTGTCCGATGGGTCGCGTGGCAGGGTGGAGAGGGAGTCGTTCCGTCCGGCATGGGGCGGGATGTGACAGGGGTGGGGTGGGCTTACTTGGCTTGCGCCCGCAAGCGTCAGCCGCGCGACCTGATCACGGCACGTCGATGTGCCCGACGGGCGATCCGACATTGTCTCCGATGTTGTGCTGCCTCCAGGCAGCGTCGACCTCGTCCTTGGTGATGTTGTCGGCGCCCGGGGATTCCTTGCGCGCCTTTTCGAGCGCCGCGCCGGTGGTCATCCCGCCCTGCGTCATGTAGCTGATGGCCTTGGCGATGATCGCCGCCAGCTGTTGCGTCTTCGTTGCCATGGTGCAGCCCTCTCGCTCGTCACTGATTGTCACGAGTAAATCACGGAGAGGAGTCGCTTGCCTATCCGCTGCACCCATTCAGGTGACAGCCGGACCCGCCGGGCAGGCCTTAGGGGGCGGCGTACCTGGCTTGATCAACTCGCGGCTGCGAGAGCATCAGTGATCCGGCCACGGCTGCAAGAACGCGGCTGATCTTCATCTCCCTCTCATGCCGCAGGGCTCATAGCCTGCTGCCTTCAACACCGCCGCCCTGGCAAGTTCTGGCAAGTTTGTCGCCTGTCACCAGAGTTAGGGGCAAGCTCTGGCACATCGATCGTTACCTTCAACGGAGGTGGACATCATGGCCCTGCGTAAGCTCGGGAAGGACCCGGAGAGTCCGAGCGGCGGCTCGCCCACGGTCTATCTGGATGACGTGAAGAACACGTACCTCGTCCAGGGGCTGAAGGTCGAAGACGCCGAGCGTCTCAAGCAGATGGACATTCCGGGCCACGAGTCGGTGGTGGAGATTCCCCGGCGCATGGTGCAGTTCTTCTTGGAGGTGAAGGGTGACGAAGATCCCGACGTTTGAGGAGCTGTTTCGCGACTGCCAGCGGACAGCGGTCCACCTGGAGATGCGCGATTCGTACATGCGGTCGGACCCGGCCTTCGTCGACTGGAAGGCCGGAGTGGCACTCGACCCGGCTGAGCGCTGGGCCGACTGGCACACCATCGTCACGGAGGCAACGTCACGTGGCGTCGAGGTTCGACGCGCCCGTATCGTTTCAACACCAGTCAGCGAGTACATCCGCTTCGAGTACGACGTGACGGACGGGCTGAACATCGCTGCCGGCGAAAACGTGCGGTGGCTCTCGCGACGCCAGGCGACCGACATCGCGCTTCCGGGCAACGACTTCTGGGTGTTCGACTCCAGCCTCGTTCTCGTCAACTACTTCGACGGCGAGGGCGAGAACATGGAGCTCGAACTCACAGAAGACCCAGAGGTAGCGAAGCTCTGCGAGTCGGCCTTCGAGGCCGTGTGGAAGCGGGCAACTCCGCACGTAGAGTTCGAGTTGGCCTGACAACCCGAACTGCACTGTCACACTGACATGACATCGCCATCTTCGAGCGTCCAGGAAGCCCGCAAGGCGCTCGGACAACGCATGGCCGAGATCCGGCAAACAGCCGGACTTACCAAGCGTGCGCTGGCCCACAACCTGGGTTGGCATGAGTCGAAGGCATCGCGCTTCGAGAGCGGCACCCGTGCCCCCTCGGAGCGCGACCTTCGTGATTGGTGTTCCGCATGCGGCGCGGATGGTGAGGCCGAGGATCTCATCACCACAGCCCGCGGGATTGAGGGCATGTACGTCGAGTGGCGCAAGATGGAACGCCACGGCCTCAAGTGGGCGCAGGAGTCGGTTGTTCCCCTCTGGGAGCGCACCCAGCGGTTCCGCATCTACTCGCCGTGGCTCATCCCCGGCCCCGTACAGACGTCCTCGTACATCAAGGCGCTCCTGACCTCCATTCGCGACCGCCGGGGACTCGTCGACGACGTGCCGGCGGCTGTTGCCGTGCGCATGGAGAAGCAGAAGGTCGTCTACGGCAACCACAAGTTCGCCATCCTTCTCGAAGAGAGCGTTCTGCGCTGTCGCATCGGCGGCTCGGACGTACTGGCTGGCCAACTCGGTTATCTGCTCAGCGCCATGGCGCTCCCCTCCGTGAGCATCGGCATCATCCCCCAGGACGCGGACCGCTCAAATCTCTGGCCTGTCGAGGGGTTCTTCCTCTATGACGACGAGATCGTGAACGTCGAGCTCGTCTCGGCCCATCTCACCGTCGTCCAGAAGCACGAACTTGCCATGTATGCCAAGACGTTCAGCGACCTGGCGGAACTTGCCGTCTATGGCGTCGCCGCCCGTGAACTCATCACCGCAGCCATCGATTCTCTAGGGTGAACGCCTGGCAAGTTCAGGCACGTTCGTGGAGCACTCTCTACCCCCCTTCTTAGCTTGATTAGCACCGCTCAAAACTTGCCCGAAGGGGGCAGTGATGGCTTTGGCAAGTACCGGCAAGGCGCTAGGGACGGCCGGGGGCGCTGCGGTCGGCAACCTCAACCTCCCCATCGATGTCGAGGGGATCTCCTCGCGCACCGAATCCGTCCTCGCCATGCGGATGGACACCACGACTCGCGCGGCCATGGACGGCGCCACCCCGGCCATCGTGGGTCACCTGAACCTCCTGCTTTGTGAGGAGCTCGGCGCGAACGAGGATCAGGACGTAGAGGTACTGGTCCGCAAGGGATACAGCCTGATCGACTACACGCGCCGACCGTCCGAGAGCACCCCCACCTTCGGCGCGTACATCTACATGCGGGACGCCGCCCTTCTAACTCGACGGCTCCTGTGGATCTACACGCAGCGCAACGGGCTGGGTGCGCCGTGAGTGTCGGGGAGGATCAGATCGTTCGGGAGCTCAATCGCTACATCCACAGACACCCGGAAGATCAGATGGCCTTGATGCCGGCCTACGACGCAGCCCTCGACCACTCGCGCCGTCAAGCCTGCACCCACAGCCAGCGCTGCCCCCTCGTCATGGCGGCTGCCGTCGTCGTCGACGAACAGGATCGCGTCCTGTGCTTGCGGTACGAGAGGGGCTTTGCCCTCGCAGAAGCTGAGCCGGAAGACGAGGACAACTCCCTTGCCGAAGCGGCTCTCCGCCTCTTGGCTGAGGAGGTCGGCATCCGGGACGTGTGGACGCAGCCCGCCGACGAGGGCCCCTTCTTGGTCGACGTAACGGAACCGAGACGACACACGTACGGGCCACGCCTGCGCGTTGGGTTCCGCTACCTCTTCCGAGCGCACTCGGGTGCGGTCTTCCCCTCGGCTATCGAAACGGGCGCGGCGTCCTGGGTGCCTCTCGCAGAGATCGGCATCACGTCACTGCGAAGCCGCCTGGAAAGCCTTCTGATCGGAATCTGATGAGTCACCGAAACCACCAACTCGCGTACGTCCTCAGTCTCGTAGTTCTCGGCGGGGCCCTTTTGCTGGGCATCTGGAGGGGCTGAGTGTACGAGCGCAGGACCGAGGAGCAGCCCGCCATCCCTCCTCCGCCCGTCGGAACGGTGAAGGCAATGAGGCCGCCAGCAGATGTCCGCGTTGGCGACTTCATCTACCTCGACGGCAAGTACCAACGGGTCCAGGACATGCGGTCGGCCGGCACCGCGGCCCACCGTGTCCTGCTCTTCGCTGGACGCCCCCCGTGGACCATGCGACGGGCCCAGGACACCTTCCGTCCCGCGTCGCCTCACTGATCGCGGCTCACCAGGGCTTAGCGCCATCCGTCTCACCCCCATCACGCGAGGAGCTTCGCCATGCGCTTCCGCAAGATCCATGGAGCGGGGAACGACTTCATCCTCCTCTCCGACCCCGAGCCCGGCAGCCAGAAGGACTGGCCGAAGGAGGCTGAGCGCCTCTGCGCCCGACGAACTGGTGTCGGCGCGGATGGTCTCGTCATCAGCAGCCTGATCAGCAAGGCGCCCGCGCTTCTCGAAGTCGAGTGCTTCAACGCCGACGGCTCGATCGCCACGATGTGTGGCAACGCTCTCCGGTGTACCGCCTGGGCCGCCCATCGCGACCACGGCTTCGGAGAGATGGGCCTGCGCATGGCGGGAGTGACGCACGAGGCGCTCGTCAAAGACGACTCCATCTGGGTCACCGCCGAGGTCGGCGTGATCCAACCCCGGCGAGTGCACACCGTCATCCATGGCAAGCCGACCTGGTTCGACAGTGCCCACACAGGCACCGAACACGTGGTCGCCGTTGTCGACGATGTAGAGGCCATCGACGCGGTCATGGTCGGGCGCCTTGTCCGCCACCACGCCGACCTGGCCCCTCTGGGGACGAACGTCAACTTCGTCCAGGCCCTCGGAAACCAAGCCCTCAAGATCCGGACGTACGAGCGCGGGGTAGAGGAAGAAACCCTCTCCTGCGGCAGCGGAGCCGTTGCGGCCGTCGTCATCGCCACTATGCGCGGGCTCGTGGCACCGCGCGCCGTCACCGTTCACAACCGTGCCGGGGAGCCGCTCACGGTCCGGCCGCACAGCAACCGACCCCACCGGACCCAGTGGGTCGGAGGTCCAGTCACCAACACCTTCGAAGGGGTGCTCGCATGACTCTCTTCCTCACCTCCAGTTCGGAACGCGCGGTGCAGAAGGCCGCCACTTCCCTTCGCGACTGGCAGCGCGACCGACAGGGGCTCCACGTCGCTCTGATCTACGGACCGGTGTCTGCCGAGGACCGGCTCTACCACTCGAAGTGCCCCGTGGACCAGCGCTCCGTGACCGCCCTGTCCGAGGCCCTGGACGACATCGGAACCCAGTGGAAGGTACTGAACCCCTGCGAGCCCGACTTCATCACGGAACTGGCCGCATACGACGTGGCCCTGTCCAACCTCCACGGCCCCTTCGGCGAGGACGGCCGGTTGCAGGGCCTTCTCGACTACTTGCGCGTGCCCTACTGCGGCAGCGGGGTACAGGCATCCGCAGTGGCCGCGGACAAGATCCTCTGCAAGCGAGTGATGCTGACCCTCGGCATCCCGACCCCCGCGTGGCGCGTCTGGTCGGGCGGCCCGGCGAACTGGAACGGCCGCCCCGTGATGGTCAAGCCTCCCTCCGGCGGGTCCAGCGTGGGCATGAGCCTCGTACGCGACCCGTTGGACCTGCCCCGAGCTCTGGCGGACGCTGTCGGCACGGAAGGCGGCGAAGTGCTCGTCGAGGACTACGTGACCGGCACACCGCTGACGGTGGGTCTTCTGGAGCTGCCGGGAGGCCCGGTCGTCGTCTTCCCGCCGCTGACCACGGAGGCGACCGAGGCCGACTTCTACGACGCCGACACCAAACTCGACGTGAACTCCAAGGGCGCCGTCGCCGTGCGGGCCGCAGAGCTGTCGCCTGATGTGCTCGACAAGATCACCAGCGACGCCCGCGTCCTGTGGGACGGGATCGGCCTGCGCGGCTCGGCACGCATCGACTTCGTCCTCACCGAGATGGGTGAGCCGTACGTGCTGGAGGTCAACAGCACGCCGGGCATGTCCCGAGACAGCAACTTCGCGGTAGGGGCAGCGATGGTCGGGCTCACGCACACGGACGTCGTGCTGGCCATGCTCCACGAAGCCCTTGCCCGGCCGCCGTACGATGTGCCCCTGCCCGCTCCCGTATTCGCCCGCTCGACTTCGGTACGGGAGGCTGCTGCCTGACCCGTAGGAGTCCGCCGCTGTGCCGCGCGTCCACGAAGTCCCCATGTGTCGTCAGCTCATCACCTCTCCGGAGTGGGTTTTCCACGGGGGGTGGGCTCTGGGAGACAGGATCGAATGGTCCAACCGGGCGTGCGGCCTAGCGTCGCTGAGAATGGTCCTGCTCGCCTATGGCCGCGAGGCACCCACCGTCACCGAGCTGCTGAAGCTCGCGGTCAAGCACGAGGTTCTGACGCCCCGTGGAGCACTCCACGCCGGGATCGCGAGCCTGGCCACTGACCTCGGAGTCCCATCCACCGCTGAGCCCATTCCCGTCGAGGAGCTGCCGGCACGACTCGACTCAGCACCACTGATCGTGTCCGTGACCGAGCAGCTCCCCGACGACGGCCGCAAGGGCGGCCACCTGATCATCCTTCGCGGCTACGAGGGTGGCCCAGATCCGACCATCCACTTCCGCGACCCATCGGCCTGGGGCCAGGAGCACGACCACGTTCCGCTCAGCCGCCTGGCCCACTCGTACACCGGCCGCGCGATCACCTTCGCGCCCCTGAACGACGGAGAGTCTCGATGACCGAGGCAGACGGCGGAACGCCCCAGGCCGAAGGCGGCCGGACGATCGCCGTACTCGGAGAGATGCTCGAACTGGGCGACGAGGCTGTGGAGGCACACCGCAAGGTCGGACGCATGGCCGGTGAACTCGGCGTCGACATCGTGATCGGCGTTGGCGGCGACATGGTGAAGCAGCTCGTTCTCAGCGCGGGCGAGGCCGGTGTGGAACAGCTCGCGCTGGTCGCCGACAACGCGACCGCCGCCGACTTCCTCGAAAAGATCCTCCTCCCCGGCGACAAGGTGCTCGTCAAAGCCTCACGAGGCGGGATGTTGTGGCAGGTCGCCCAGCGGCTCACTGGACAGCCCGTCACGGGGCTCGGGGACCACTAGGTTGGCAGGATGGACGACGAACCACTGGAGGAGTGGGCGGAGCGCCGAAAGGCGAAGATCGGCCGTCTACGCGCAGTTCCTATCGTCTCGGGCTACGGCCCCAAGGGCTCGCATCTGAATCCGAATACTCCCCGCGTCATCGAGCGGTGGAATGGGCACGCCTGGGAGCCGTGCGCGTTCGCGGCCAACCTCGCTGAGACAAAACGCATCCTGTACCCCGAGGCCCAAGAGCCGCCAACTCCGGGTCCGGCGCCGAAGCCCCTTGGCTCAGGCACCGGCAAGCACCGGAAGCCCCAGGCGCCCAGGTCTGACCGGCGCTGACCTTCACGGGCGCCCCGGCCCGTCCGCTCCCCCTGTGGCGGACGGCCGGGGCCTCCCCGCCTCCGGAAGGGTCTCCCGGGCCTTGTCGGCGCCCTCGACTACCTCGTCCTTTACTTCCGCTTCCCCGGGCTGGACGTTGTTGTCCGTGGCAGCGGTGACGACGGCCTCAACGACCTCGCCTATCGCAACCCGCGGAATGTCGTCGTGGCCCTCAACGGTCTGCGTTTCGGTCGCGACGGTCACGGTGTCCGTCTGGGGGTCCGTGACAGTTACCGAGACCGTGGAAGGCGGAGCATCGGGGGTCTCCTCGACGGGCGCCTTGACCTCGACGGTGACGATCATGCTGTCGGTCATCTTCGATTCGGCGGTGACGGTGACCATCCCGTCTTCCGGCTCGGACACCATGAAGGTCGGCGCGCTGCCGGGCGCGCTGATCGCCTTCATGTACGACTTAAACGGCAACAGGCGACCCACGAGGTCTTCGACGGGCCCTTCGATAGCGTCCGGGAGGATCGCGTCAGCCGACCTCTTGAGGTTCTCCTTAAAGCCCCTACTCTGCGGCTTGCCCGACTCCTCCTTGCCTGGCTTCTCGGCATCGCGCCGGCCGTACGTCTGGGGTGCAGACGAGCCGTCGTCATTCGGCAGCGCGCCTTCGCCTCCCGAGCCATCCCCGGACTTGCCCATCTCCGCCGGGGCGATTTCGCGGTAGACCGGTCCGGCTGCCAAGACGGTGGAGCCACCGAAGGTGGGTGACTTCGCTTCCGGCTCCGCGTCCGGAGTGGACACGTTCGACTCTCCGTACGCAAGGGAGTGAGCGTCCTCGGCCGAAACGCCGCGCCGCAGGGCTTCCTTCACGACCGCTGCCCGTTGCTCCTCGGTCAGCTGCACTCCGGCGATGCCGCCACGCCCGTCAAAGTACGTCGGAACGTACCCCTGCTTCGGCTTGCGGCGGTACACGTCACCCGCGTCCGGGTCTGCGTCGGGCAGCGCTTCGGCGGGCCCCTTGGCCGCTACCGATTCATCGGCGGTCTGCGCAACGCTGAAGGTGCCCGTGAACACGACGGCAGTGGCGAGGATGCCGTACCCAAGCTGGGCCGTCCGCCTCTGAGGCGCCCCCTTCGGCGGCAACGCAAGGGCCCAAGACACAGGCGTACGACGACGAGACATGGGCAGGTTCCTTCCCCCTGAACAACTGGTTCCGCTTACTTTTAACATGGAACAGCAGTTCGAGGACAAGGGGTATTTATTGGATCTTCCGGCTCCTCCTTGAGGCTGATTAGGTCCAACCCTTGGGGTGGACGACACGAGCCATTCACCCCGTTACCGGCGGGTAAGACAGCGCGCACCCCGGGGCGCCGGAGCAGCCCCATGCCGCGCGACACGCATCCAGCACCGATCCAGCACGGTACGGATGAAGAGGGGCGATGAGAGGTGACGAGGCGTCAGATTATCCAGCACCGATCCAGCACGGGAAAAACTAAGGGGCCCACCCCCGGAGGAGTGGACCCCTTCTGACCTGCATGTTTGCCAGATCAGCGATGTGGTGATATGTCAGCCGCTAAACGTTGAAGCGGAACTCCACCACGTCCCCGTCCTGCATCACATACTCCTTGCCTTCCATCCGCGCCTTGCCCTTCGCGCGGGCCTCGGCGACCGAACCCGTTTCGATCAGGTCGTGGAAGGAGATGACCTCCGCCTTGATGAAGCCCTTCTGGAAGTCGGTGTGGATGACACCGGCCGCCTCGGGGGCCGTGGCGCCCTTCTTGATGGTCCAGGCGCGGGCTTCCTTGGGGCCGGCCGTCAGGTAGGTCTGCAGGCCCAGGGTGTCGAAGCCGACGCGGGCGAGGGTGGCCAGGCCCGGCTCCTCGGCGCCGACGGACTGGAGGAGCTCCAGGGCGTCCTCCTCGTCGAGCTCGGCGAGGTCCTGCTCCAGCTTGGCGTTGAGGAAGATCGCCTCGGCCGGGGCGACCAGCGCGCGCTGCTCGGCCTTGAAGGCGTCGTCGGTCAGCTCGTCCTCGTCGACGTTGAAGACGTACAGGAACGGCTTCGTCGTGAGGAGGTGGAGGTCGTGGAGGAGCTCCGCCTTCTCCGAGCCCTGGAGGATCCCGGCCGAGAACAGCGTGTCGCCCTTCTCCAGGATCTCCTTGGCCGCCTCGACCGCCGCCACCTTCGGGGCGACGTCCTTCTTGATCCGGGACTCCTTCTGGAGGCGCGGCAGGACCTTCTCGATCGTCTGGAGGTCGGCGAGGATCAGCTCGGTGTTGATCGTCTCGATGTCGTCCTTGGGGGACACCTTGCCGTCGACGTGGACAACGTTCTCGTCCTTGAAGGCGCGGATGACCTGGCAGATCGCGTCCGACTCGCGGATGTTCGCGAGGAACTTGTTGCCCAGGCCCTCGCCCTCGCTGGCGCCGCGCACGATGCCGGCGATGTCGACGAAGTCGACGGTGGCGGGCAGCTGGCGCTGCGAGCCGAAGACCTCGGCCAGCTTGCCCAGGCGCGGGTCCGGGACGCCGACGACGCCGACGTTCGGCTCGATGGTGGCGAACGGGTAGTTGGCCGCCAGCACGTCGTTCTTGGTCAGGGCGTTGAACAGGGTCGACTTGCCGACATTCGGCAGACCGACGATTCCGATCGTGAGCGACACGTTGGCGACTTCCCGGTACGAGGGTGATGGTCCGTCCGCCCCCGGGCCGGGGGCCGACGCCCCCGCGGATGGGGGCCGACTCACCAGTTTACGGGCGCGCCGTGCCGTCAGCGACGGCCCTCACCACGCCGGAGGCGAGGTGGCACCGCGGCGGCGTCGCGGCCGCCCCGAGGGCTTCCATTACCGCCTCCAGGGGCGGTTTCGCGTCGAACGCAACGCCAAGCTCACCCAAAGGGCGTGTCCCATGGGTGGTTCCTCCCCTGTGTCGACCTACGTTGGTCCGGTGGAGCAATACAGGACGCACACCCCG
The DNA here is from genome assembly GCF_043198895.1 of Streptomyces sp. NPDC048696. NCBI lineage: Bacteria > Bacillati > Actinomycetota > Actinomycetes > Kitasatosporales > Streptomycetaceae > Streptomyces > Streptomyces sp. NPDC048696. The sequence goes on from NZ_JBICVJ010000012.1 coordinate 41,222, forward strand.
CAGCCCGGACAGCGAGCCCGGACGGCCGGCGGGCCGTCGGGACGTACGCCCGCAGGCGCGCCCGGACGTACGCCCCGGCGCGCGCCGCTGGGGCCGCAGGCCGGCGGGGAGGCGGCCGCCGTGTACCGGGTCGCGGCCCGGCCCGCCCCGCCGTTCGTGCTCGCCCTGCGCCGACTCCCCCAGCCCCGGCTCACCAGCCTCGGCGGTGGGCTCTTCGCCGCCGCCGTCATGTTCCTGCTCGGCTGTCTGGACTGGCTGATCTTCGACGGCTCGCCGGCCGTGTACGGCGTACTGTTCCTGCCGGTCAGCGCCGTCACCGCGCTCTGGGTGCGCCCCGCCGACCTGGTCAGTGCGCCCATCAGTGTCCCGATCGCCTTCGCCTTCGGCATCGTCCCCATCGCGGACGGCACCGGCGGCGTCGGCGGCCAGGCCATGGCCGTCGTCACCGCGCTCGCTCTGCACGCCGGGTGGCTGTACGGCGGAACGCTGGTGGCGGGTGTGATCGCGAGCGTGCGGAAGGTACGGCTGATGGGGCGTCGCCGGGCCCGGCCCACCGCGCCCCGGCGCTGAGCGCTCCGCTGAAGGTGCGGTCATTGGCTGCGGACCGTGCGTGGCTGGTCGCTCCCCCAAGTTCTCGGCTCCGCTCGAACAGGGGGGACCCCCATCGCGGCAGAGCCGCACAATGGCACAGCCCCGCGCCCCTTCCGGGGCGCGGAAGCGCATCGGGCCGCCACGAGTCCTTCAGGGCGCCGAGGCGCCCCTACCGCCGTCCCGCCGTCATCGCCGCCCCGACGATCCCCGCGTTGTTCTGCAGCTGTGCCGGGACCATCTCCGCCCGGATGCCCTCGATCAGGGGCAGGAACTTCTCGGCCTTGCGGCTCACCCCGCCGCCGATGATGAAGAGCTCCGGCGAGAACAGCATCTCGACGTGCGCCAGGTACTTCTGGACGCGGTGCGCCCAATGGGTCCAGGTCAGGTCCTCGTCCTCCTTGGCCTTCGTCGACGCGCGCTTCTCCGCGTCGTGGCCGTGCAGTTCGAGATGGCCCAGCTCGGTGTTGGGGACGAGGCGGCCGTCGAGGAAGAGCGCGCTGCCGATGCCCGTGCCGAACGTCAGCAGGATCACCGTGCCCTTGCGGCCCCGGCCCGCGCCGAAGTTCATCTCGGCCACGCCCGCCGCGTCCGCGTCGTTCATGACGGTCACGGGCAGGCCGCCGAGGCGGGCGCCGAGCAGCCGGGCCCCGTCCACGCCGATCCACGCGGCGTCCACGTTGGCCGCCGTCCGGATCGTATTGCCCGTGACGACACCCGGGAACGTGATGCCGATCGGGCCCGACCAGCCGAAATGGCTGACGACCTCCGCGACCTTGCCCGCCACGCCCTCGGGCGTCGCGGGCTGCGGGGTCAGGACCTTGTACCGCTCCTGGGCCAGGTCTCCGCGCTCCAGGTCCACGGGAGCGCCCTTGATCCCGGACCCGCCGATGTCCACTCCGAACACGTTCATGGACACCACGTTACGGGTGGGCACTGACAGTCACCTGGAGAACGGCTCGCGGGGCGCCCCGCCCGACCCCTTCGACGGCTACTCCGCCGACGGCTTCCCCGACAGCTCCGCCGCCTCCGCGCGCAGATCGCGGCGCAGCTCCTTCGGCAGCGAGAACGTGATCGACTCCTCCGCCGCCTTGACGATCTCGACGTCCTCGAAGCCGCGCTGGGAGAGCCATTCCAGTACGCCCTCGACCAGCACCTCGGGAACGGAGGCGCCGGACGTCAGACCGACCGTGTTCACGCCCTCCAGCCAGGCCTCGTCGATCTCCTCGGCGAAGTCCACCAGATGGGCGTCGCGCGCGCCCGCGCCGAGGGCGACCTCGACCAGGCGTACCGAGTTCGAGGAGTTCTTGGAGCCGACGACGATGACCAGGTCCGCGTCCGCGCCCATCTGCTTGACCGCCGTCTGGCGGTTCTGCGTGGCGTAGCAGATGTCGTCGCTGGGCGGCGAGATCAGCAGCGGGAACTTCTGCTTCAGCGCGTCGACCGTCTCCATGGTCTCGTCGACCGACAGCGTCGTCTGGGAGAGCCAGACGACCTTCGACTCGTCGCGGACCTCGACACCGGCGACGTCCTCGGGGCCGTCGACCAGCGTGATGTGCTCGGGGGCCTCGCCGGAGGTGCCGATGACCTCCTCGTGGCCCTCGTGGCCGATCAGGAGGATGTCGTAGTCCTCGTTGGCGAACCGCACGGCCTCCTTGTGCACCTTGGTGACCAGGGGGCAGGTCGCGTCGATGGTGGCCAGCTTCCGCTCGGCCGCCTCCGCGTGCACGGTCGGCGCCACGCCGTGCGCGGAGAACATGACGATGGAGCCCTCGGGGACCTCCGCCGTCGCGTCGACGAAGATCGCGCCCTTTCGCTCCAGGGTCTGCACGACGTACTTGTTGTGGACGATCTCGTGCCGGACGTAGATGGGCGACCCGTACTGCTCCAGGGCCTTCTCGACGGCGATCACGGCGCGGTCGACACCCGCGCAGTAGCCACGGGGCGCGGCGAGCAGGACACGGCGGGCAGGCGTAGCAGTCATGCGGTCCATGGTACGGCCGGGCCGCGACAGCCCCGGGTGCGCCCGGCCCGTCGCGGGCGGCCGGGTACGCCCGGCCCATGGCGGGCGCCACGCGCGCGTGGCCGTCGAGCGGTGCGGGGCGCGGGGCGCCGGAGAAGGAGCGCGACTCGCGCGCGTGGGGCACGACACCCCTGACCCGTCCGGCGGGCCAAAGATCGTCCGGGCCGTGAGACTGGCCGCATGAGCGCGCACAGCACCGAGGAGAGCGAGCGGCCCGCGGAGGCGGGTGAGCTGCGGCGCAGCCTCGGCTTCCGTGACCTGGTCGTGTACGGGCTGCTGTTCATCGCCCCGATGGCGCCCGTCGGCATCTTCGGCACGCTGGACGCGAAGTCGCACGGCGCCGTGGCGCTGGTCTACCTCGTGTCGACCGCCGCGATGGCGTTCACCGCTCTGAGTTACGCGCAGATGGTGCGGGTAGCCCCGCAGGCGGGTTCCGTCTTCGCCTACGCGCGCGCGGGGCTCGGCGAAGGCGCCGGGTTCATCGCCGGATGGATGGCGATGCTCGACTATCTGCTGATCCCGGCGGTCGCGTATCTCTTCTCCGGCATCGCCATGAACTCCCTTGTCCCCTCGGTCTCCCGGTGGGTGTGGACCGCGCTGGCCGTGGTGATCACCACGGCGCTGAACCTCTGGGGCGTACGGGCGGCCGCGCGCGTCGGGTTCGCGGTGCTCGCGATGGAGATCGGCGTGCTGCTCGTCTTCCTCGTCTCGGCGGTGGTCGTACTCGTACGGGACGGGGCGCAGCGCGACTGGCTCTCGCCGCTGACCGGGGACGCCGGGTTCTCGCTGTCGGCGGTGCTGAGCGCGGTCTCGGTGGCGGTGCTCTCGTATCTCGGCTTCGACGCGATCGCCGCCTTCGCGGAGGAGGTCACCGGGGGTTCCGGCAAGGTCGCGCGCGCGGTGCTGTTCTGCCTGGCGCTCGCGGGGGTGCTGTTCGTGGCGCAGACGTATCTGGCGGCGCTGCTCGAACCCGTGCCGTCGGCGCGGCTGGCCGCCGAGCCGGCCAGGCAGGGGTCGGCGTTCTACGACACGGTCGAGGCGTCCGTGGGCACCTGGCTGCACGATCTGGTGGCGGCGAGCAAGGCGATCGGGGCGGCGTTCGCGGCGCTGGCCGGGCAGGCGGCGGCCGGGCGGCTGGTCTTCGCGATGGCGCGCGAGCGGCGGCTGCCGACGCTGCTGTCACGGACCTGGTCGGGCGTACCGCGCGCGGCGCTGCTGGGCTCGGCCGCGGTGACGCTGGTGGCGGCGATCTGGGCGGCCCGGCGCGACGACGGCATGGACAAGCTGGTCTCGGTGGTCGACATGGGCGCCCTGACGGCCTTCCTGCTGCTGCACGCGTCGGTGATCGGCTGGTACGCGGTACGCCGCCGCGAGGGCGCGCCCGACTGGCTGAGGCATCTGGTGCTTCCGCTGCTCGGCGCTGCGGTGATCGTGGCGGTGATGTGGGAGGCGACGCGCTCGGCGCAGGTCGTGGGGTTCGTGTGGCTGGTGCTGGGGGTCGGGGTGCTGATGGTGCAAGGGGCGGAACGGTTCGGCCGGGCGCCGTAGTGGGGTTGTGCGGAGGGTCGGGCGATGGGCCGGGCGGCGGGCTTGGCGGCGGTCGGACGCTGGGCCGGGTGGTGGCCGGGCGCGCGCCGCTTCGGCCGTCGCGTCGGGGGCGGTGTCAGTGGGGGCCGTTAGCCTGCGTACATGGGTCTGAATACGAGTGCCGAGGCGCCGCTGCCGGTCGGTGAGGTGTCGCGCCTCATCGGCGGGTGGATCGACCGGCTGGGGGCGGTGTGGGTCGAGGGGCAGATCACCCAGCTCTCGCGGCGGCCCGGCGCCGGGGTGGTGTTCCTGACGCTGCGTGACCCGGCGCACGACATCTCGGTGTCGGTCACCTGTTACCGGCAGGTGTTCGACGCGGTGGCGGACGTCGTCGCGGAGGGCGCGCGCGTGGTGGTCCACGCGAAGCCGGAGTGGTACGCGCCGCGCGGGCAGCTGTCGCTGCGGGCCGCGGAGATACGGCCCGTGGGGATCGGCGAACTGCTCGCCCGCCTTGAGCAGTTGAAGAAGTCCCTCGCGGCGGAGGGTCTGTTCGCGCTCGACCGCAAGCGGCCGCTGCCGTTTCTGCCGCAGCTCGTCGGGCTGGTGGTGGGCCGCGCCTCGGCGGCCGAGCGGGACGTCCTGGAGAACGCGCGGCGGCGCTGGCCCGCGGTGCGCTTCGAGGTGCGGAACGTGGCGGTGCAGGGGGTGCACGCGGTGCCGCAGGTCGTGGCGGCGGTGAAGGAGCTGGACGCGCTGGCGGACGTCGACGTGATCATCGTCGCGCGCGGTGGCGGCAGCGTGGAGGATCTGCTGCCGTTCTCCGACGAGCGGGTCGTGCGGACGGTGTCCGAGTGCCGTACGCCGGTGGTGTCGGCGATCGGGCACGAGCCGGACTCGCCGCTGCTCGACCTGGTCGCGGACCTGCGGGCGTCCACGCCCACGGACGCGGCGAAGAAGGTCGTCCCCGACGTCGGGGAGGAGCTGGACCGGGTCCGGATGCTGCGGGACCGCGCGCGGCGGCATGTGGTCGGGCTCGTCGACCGGGAGGAGCGGGGGCTCGCCGGGATGCTCGCCCGGCCCTGGATGGAGCGGCCGCACCGGATGGTGGACGACCGGGCGGACGAGGTGGACGCGCTGGTCCACCGCTCGCGCCGGGTCCTCGGCCATCTGCTCGACCGGGCCGACTCGGAGCTGTCGCACACCCGCGCGCGCGTGGTCGCGCTGTCGCCGGCGGCGACGCTGGAACGGGGGTACGCGGTGCTTCAGCGGGCCGGCGGGGCCGTGGTGCGGTCCTCGTCGGAGGTCGCCGGGGGCGAGGAGTTGCGGGCCAGGGTGGCCGAGGGTGAGTTCACGGTTGTCGTCGGGACGGATGCGTAGGGTGACGGGTATGGGTGCGAAGGATGTGGCGGGCGCGGGTCCGGATTCGGGTTCGGGTTCGGGTTCGGGCGAGGCCGGTTCGGGGGGCGTCTCCGGGGCGTCGGCGTCGTCCGAGACGCTGGGATACGAGCAGGCTCGGGACGAACTGATCGACGTGGTACGGCAGTTGGAGGCGGGGGGTACGACGCTGGAGGAGTCGTTGGCGCTGTGGGAGCGGGGGGAGGCGCTGGCGAAGGTGTGCGGGCGGTGGCTGGAGGGGGCGCGGGCACGGTTGGACGCGGCGCTGGAGGCCGAGCGGTGACGTCCCCCACCCCGCCCCTCCCCTAAACCCTCCGGGGGTGGGTGGGGGTGAAGGTGGTCCCCCGGGGGCTCCGCCCCCAAACCCCTGGCGGGGCTCCGCCCCCTGCACCCCACTGCGACTGGAGGGGAGGTTGAGGGGGCTCCGCCCCCGGACCCCGCCGGGGCCTGCGGCCCCTGCACCCGCCCTCGGGGCTCCGCCCCGGACCCCTCGCGGGGGCTGCGCCCCCTGCACCCCGCTCCGGCTGGGCTGAGGCTGAGGAGGGGACTCCCCTGGGCTCCGCCCCCCGGACCCCTGGCGGGGCTGCGCCCCATCCACCCCCACTCCGGCTGAGGTGGGAATCACGGGCAGGGGTTTCCCCGGAGGCTCCGCCCCCCGGTCCCCCGAGCGGGGCCTGCGGCCCCTGCACCCGGCTTCTGGGCTCCGCCCGGGCCTGGGCGGGGGCGGCCAAGCTGGCGTTTTCCACCCTCTGCACCCCCGGCGGGACCTGCGGCCCCTGCACCCCGCTTCTGGGCTCCGCCGGGGCCTGGGCGGGGCCGTCCCAAGCGGGGGCTTCCACCCTCTGCACCCCCTGCACCCCGCTTCGGGGCTCCGCCCCGGACGCCCGTGGGGTGGGTGCGCACGCGCGACTCCGCCCATGCGGATGGGGGGTGGCAGCGGACTCCGCTCCCCCTAACTCCCCCCAAGGACCACGTCCAGGGACCCCCCGTGGCTGGATTCACCCCCACCGCCCAGGGGCGCGGGAAACTGCGCGACCAGCCCCCACCGGGCCGCAGCCGACGAACGAGCCCGGGGGGCGAAGCCCCGGGAAAGCCCGCCTCCACCCGCCACCCGGCCGCCCGTCCAGGCCACGCGGCGGAGCCGCAAAATGTCACAGCCGGGAAGGGGCGGGGTGGGGGGCCACCTGGCTGAAAAGCGACCATTTCTGTGAAGCCCATCACCCCGCCCCCCATTTAGTTGAAAGTTAACCTAACGCCGTCGTACCGTGGCGACACCGCTTGATCCCCCACAAGCGGACCCCGTAAGTCCGGAAGGTACGTACGTAATGTCTCTCGCCCTTGACCCCACCGCCCAGGACCTCCTCTTCCGTGAGGCCCGTACCGCCAACACGTTCACCGACGAGCCGGTGACCGAGGAGCAGGTTCAGGCGATCTACGACCTGGTCAAGTACGGGCCGACCGCCTTCAACCAGACGCCGCTGCGGATCGTCCTGGTGCGGTCGGCCGAGGCCCGCGAGCGGCTCGTGGCGCACATGGCCGAGGGCAACCAGGCCAAGACCGCCGCCGCCCCGCTGGTCGCGATCCTCGCCGCGGACAACGAGTTCCACGAGGAGCTGCCGAAGCTCTTCCCGCACTTCCCGCAGGCCAAGGACGTGTTCTTCAGCGAGCGCCCGGTCCGCGAGAGCGCCGCCGGCCTGAACGCCGCCATGCAGGCCGCCTACTTCATCGTCGGCGTCCGCGCCGCCGGGCTCGCCGCCGGTCCGATGACCGGGTTCGACGCCGCCGGTGTCCAGAAGGAGTTCCTGGACGGCGACCACACCCCGCTGATGGTCGTCAACATCGGCAAGCCGGGCGAGGGCGCCTCGTTCCCGCGCAGCCCCCGCCTCGCCTTCGACGAGGTCGTCACCACCGTCTGAGCCGTACCCAGCACCAACGACGAAGGCCGTCGCACCGATTTGTCGGTGCGACGGCCTTCCGTCATCACAACCTCTTCATGACGACTTCTTCAGCTCCAGCGCCGCCGCCACCTTCTCCAGCTGCGCGAACGACGCCGTACCGGTCACCACCGTCGTGGAGCCCTTGTCCTCGCGTACGAGCGCGTCGTACTTCGAGCCCTCCCAGCGGCGCCACGTCGCGCCCGCGATCTGCTGGGTGTGGTCCGTCTTCGTCGCCTTCTTGGCGACCGACTTCACGAACTTGTCCCGGTCCGGCGCCGAGGACTGCTCGATCCCGACGTACTCGGTCTCGGGGTCCAGGAAGCCCAGGTGCCAGGCGTTGTTGTCCTGGCGGTCGAAGGTGACCGAGGTCGCCTTCCACTTGGCCTCGTCGGGGAGCCCGACCGGCGCCGCCACCGGGTACGGCGCGGCGCGCCGGGCCGTCAGGAGTTCGACGCGGTAGTCGATCGCCTTGACGTTCGGGTCCTTCTTGTCGTCGTGCGGGACGAACATGTAGATCACAGCCACGGCGATACCGATCACCGCCAACGACTGCAGCATGTTCCGCACACTCTGCTTGCCACGCGTTCCTGCCACGCACCCATGGTCTCAGGTCATGTCGCTGCTCATACGTGGCCCCCTCTGCTCATTTTGTCGACGTACCGATAGAGTCGGGGCACCCTCTTTTCTCCGGCTTTTCCCCGGCCGTCGCCGTACAGAAAGGTGCGCTCCGATGACCGAGCACAACCTGCCGCCCCAACTTGAGGTCTCGCCCGAGGCCCCCGACCGCAACCTCGCCCTGGAGCTGGTCCGGGTCACCGAGGCCGCCGCCATGGCAGCGGGCCGGTGGGTCGGTCGCGGCGACAAGCTCGGCGCGGACGGCGCCGCGGTCAACGCCATGCGCACCCTCGTCTCCACCGTCTCGATGAACGGCGTCGTCGTCATCGGAGAGGGCGAGAAGGACGAGGCCCCGATGCTCTACAACGGGGAGCGGATCGGCGACGGCACCGGCCCCGAGGTCGACATCGCGGTCGACCCGATCGACGGCACCACGCTCAACGCCAAGGGCATGCCCAACGCGATCGCCGTGCTCGCCGCCGCCGACCGCGGCACCATGTTCGACCCGTCGGCCGTCTTCTACATGGACAAGCTCGTCACCGGGCCCGAGGCCGCCGACTTCGTCGACATCAACGCCCCCGTCTCGGTGAACATCCGCCGGGTCGCCAAGGCCAAGAACTCCTCGCCCGAGGACGTCACGGTCGTCATCCTCGACCGCCCCCGCCACGAGGGCATCGTCAAGGAGATCCGCGAGACCGGCGCGCGCATCAAGTTCATCACGGACGGCGACGTCGCCGGTTCGATCATGGCCGTGCGCGAGGGCACCGGCGTCGACCTGCTCATGGGCGTCGGCGGCACCCCGGAGGGCATCATCTCGGCCTGCGCGATCAAGTGCCTCGGCGGCACCATCCAGGGCAAGCTGTGGCCCAAGGACGAGGCCGAGAAGCAGCGCGCGCTCGACGCGGGCCACGACCTGGACCGCGTGCTGATGACCAACGACCTGGTCTCCGGCGACAACGTCTTCTTCGTCGCCACCGGCATCACGGACGGCGAGCTGCTGCGCGGTGTGCGCTACCGCGGCGAGACCGCGACCACCCAGTCGCTGGTCATGCGCTCCAAGTCCGGCACGATCCGCCAGATCGACTCGACGCACCGCCTCTCGAAGCTGCGCGCCTACAGCCAGATCGACTTCGACCGCGCGAAGTAGCCACGAGGCAGCTTCGCGTACGTACGTGAAGGGGCGCCCCCGTTGTGCGGACGGGGGCGCCCCTTCGCGTGCGTCAGGCGGCCGACGCGGCCTTCTTGAGCTCGACCTCGCGCCGGCGCCGCCGGGCCAGCACCACACGCCGCTCCGCCGCCGTCAGCCCGCCCCACACCCCGTACGGCTCGGGCATGAGCAGCGCGTGCTCACGGCACTCCACCATCACGGGGCAGCGCGCGCAGACGCGCTTGGCCGCCTCCTCGCGCGACAGCCGCGCGGCCGTCGGCTCCTTCGATGGGGCGAAGAAGAGTCCCGCCTCGTCCCGGCGGCAGACCGCCTCCGTGTGCCACGGGCCCGCGCCATCCTCCCGTACTGGGCCGCGCTGCGGCGTGACGGCGGCGGCGACCTGCAGGGACTGATGCGGCGGATGCAGCACGGCCAACTCCTGACGACGGCTGACGACGGCTTCGCGAGCGTAGCGACGATGCGACAGTCCCTACCCGCTGTGCGCGTGCCTATGCACTGAGTTCCCTTGGCGAAACTCCGATCGTATGCCGGTGTCCGAAAATGTGCGGCTGCGATGCGTCAGGAGTCGAGGCGTTTGCGCAGGCGGTCGTGGAGGTCGGCGATCCGCTTACCGCGCTTGGGCTTGGCCTCGATGTTGCCGAATACCGAGTACCCGTTCACGACCACGACCGGCGCCTCGGGGTGCTCGGCCTCCAGCGTGTCCACCTCGAAGTTGCCGAAGACGCCGGTGCCGCTGCCGCGCAGGGTCAGGTTCTCCGGGACCCGGACCTCCACGTTGCCGAAGATCGAGGTGGCGTTGATGACGGAGAGGCGCTGCTCGAAGTACGCCTCGGTGAGGTCGATCTCGACGCTGCCGAAGAGCGCGAACGCGTTGGTCCGGCGCCCGATGCGCCAGCGGCCCTTGCGGGTGGAGCTGGAGAAGACCGCCACCAGGTTCTCGGCGGCGACGGGACCCGCCGCCTCGTCCTCGGCGTGTGCGCTCGCGTACGAGGGCGCCGGGGCCGGGGCGGCGAAGCGGGGCGCGCCGCCGGCGGCCGCGGGCAGGTCCCGTACCAGCGGCTCCAGTTCGCTCATGGTCTTCGCGCGGTACACGCCGTCGACGCGCTCGGCGTGCTCCTCCGCGTCGAGCCGCCCCTCGGCCAGGGCCTCGCGCAGGATGTCGGCGACCCGGTCGCGGTCGGCGTCGGAGGCACGCAGGGCCACGGCGGCCGGCGCGGGCTCCGCGGGCCGCGGCTGCACGGACTGCGGCGAGGGGGCGTGCTTTTCGAGATCCACGGATTCAGCGTACCGAAACGCGATAGATCGCGACTAGGGGGCGAAAGCCGGTTCAGGGGCGGATCAGGGTTCGAGTCAGGGTCGGATCAGGGGCAGGACGAGCGGACCTGCCAACTGAGCCTTACCTCACAGAATCCCCACCGCGTCGGCCGCATACGCTTGAGGGTGCTGTGCCAATGGAGGTTCAGTCGCTGTCTGCCGAGTGAGGAATGGCCGTAATGCCAGAGTTTGCGTACTCCGATCTGCTCCCTCTGGGCGAGGACACCACGCCGTATCGCCTGGTGACCGCCGAGGGTGTCGCCACCTTCGAGGCCGACGGCCGTACGTTCCTCAAGGTCGAGCCCGAGGCGCTGCGCAAGCTCGCCGCCGAGGCGATCCACGACATCCAGCACTATCTGCGCCCGGCCCACCTGGCCCAGCTGCGCAAGATCATCGACGACCCCGAGGCGTCGAGCAACGACAAGTTCGTGGCGCTCGACCTGCTGAAGAACGCGAACATCGCGGCGGCGGGCGTGCTGCCGATGTGCCAGGACACCGGCACGGCGATCGTGATGGGCAAGCGCGGCCAGAACGTGCTGACCGAGGGCGGCGACGAGGAAGCCCTCTCGCGCGGCATCTACGACGCGTACACGCAGCTCAACCTGCGCTACTCGCAGATGGCTCCGCTCACCATGTGGGAGGAGAAGAACACCGGCTCGAACCTGCCGGCGCAGATCGAGCTGTACGCGACGGACGGCGGCGCGTACAAGTTCCTCTTCATGGCGAAGGGCGGCGGCTCGGCCAACAAGTCGTTCCTCTACCAGGAGACGAAGGCCGTCCTGAACGAGGCCTCCATGATGAAGTTCCTGGAGGAGAAGATCCGCTCGCTCGGTACGGCGGCGTGCCCGCCCTACCACCTGGCGATCGTGGTCGGCGGCACGTCCGCCGAGTTCGCGCTGAAGACCGCGAAGTACGCGTCCGCGCACTACCTCGACGAGCTGCCCACCGAGGGCTCGGCGACCGGGCACGGCTTCCGTGACCAGGAGCTGGAGCAGAAGGTCTTCGAGCTGACGCAGAAGATCGGGATCGGGGCGCAGTTCGGCGGCAAGTACTTCTGCCACGACGTACGCGTGGTGCGACTGCCCCGGCACGGCGCCTCGCTGCCCGTCGCCATCGCCGTGTCCTGCTCGGCGGACCGCCAGGCGGTCGCGAAGATCACGGCCGAGGGTGTGTTCCTGGAGGAGCTGGAGAAGGACCCGGCGCGGTTCCTGCCGGAGACGACGGACGAGCACCTGTCGTCGGGGGCGGACGATGTGGTGAACATCGACCTCAACCAGCCGATGGACGACATCCTCGCGGAGCTCTCCAAGTACCCGGTCAAGACCCGGCTCTCGCTGACCGGCCCGCTGGTCGTGGCGCGCGACATCGCGCACGCCAAGATCAAGGAGCGGCTGGACGCGGGGGAGCCCATGCCGCAGTACCTCAAGGACCACCCGGTGTACTACGCGGGTCCCGCCAAGACGCCGGAGGGTTACGCGTCCGGGTCGTTCGGCCCGACGACGGCCGGGCGTATGGACTCCTACGTGGAGCAGTTCCAGGCGGCGGGCGGGTCGAAGGTGATGCTGGCGAAGGGGAACCGGAGCAAGCAGGTCACCGACGCGTGCGACGCGCACGGCGGCTTCTACCTGGGCTCGATCGGCGGGCCTGCGGCCCGGCTGGCCCAGGACTGCATCAAGAAGGTCGAGGTCGTCGAGTACGAGGAGCTGGGGATGGAGGCGGTGTGGAAGATCGAGGTCGAGGACTTCCCGGCGTTCATCGTGGTCGACGACAAGGGCAACGACTTCTTCCAGGCTCCGGCCGAGCCGCCGACGTTCTTGAACATCCCGCTTCGGGGCGCTGCGCAGGCGTGACCGGGGGGTGAGCCCCCACCCCGCCCCTTCCCCAAACCCTCCGGGGGTGGGAGGGGGTGAAGGGGGTTTCCCGGGGGCTACGCCCCCGGACCCCGGGGCGGGGCTGCGCCCCTGCACCCCCTCGGGGACTCCGCCCCCGGCCCCCGGCGGGGGCTGCGCCCCCTGCACCCCGCTGCGGGGCTCCGCCCCTGCGGGTGGGTGGGTCGCGGGGCTCTGCCCCGGACCCCTGGGCGGGGCCTGCGGCCCCTGCGCCCCGGACCCCGCTTTCGTCTGCGGACCGTGCTGGGTTGCTCGCGCCCACGCGGCGGAGCCGCACAATGTCACAGCCCCGCGCCCCTAAGAGGGCCCTCCGGGCCCATCTCGGAGGGCCCGCAGGGCCCATCAAGGGGCGCGGGGAACTGCGCGACCAGCCCCAGACGGCCCGCACCCGACCGACGGCCCGCTTTTAGGGGCGCGGGGCTGTGACATTTGCGGCTCCGCCGCGTGGGCGCGAGCAGGCGCCACCGGGTCGCAGCCGACGGGCAGGCCCCGCTCAGGGGGGTCGGGGGTTCCCCGGCAAGCGACCCGCCCGGCCGCCCGCCCAGGGCTTCAGGGAACGGGCGGGGTGGGGGGCGTCTCCCGGGTCAAGAACGCCAGGCGCGCTCGTTTCTCCGGCTTCTCCACCTCCGCCCCGAGGACGAACCCCGACCGCACCATCCGCGCGATGGACTTCTCGTTGCGGACATCCGGCTCGACCACCAGCCGCAGATGCCCCGGGTCCGAGAACGCGTACGCCGTCAGGACCGACATCAGCACCCCCGTGAACCCCGGCCGGGGCGAGGACGCCGGGGCCACCAGGATGTGGACCCCCCAGTCGCCCGGCCGCACCTCGTAGCACTCCCCCACCGGATCCGCCGCCGGATCGTACGTCTGGAACAGCGCGACCGGCTCATCGTCCAGGTGCACCAGGTACGCGTGGTGCGTGGCGAGTGACGCCACGTACTCGTATGTGGCGCGGACGTCCTCCAAGGACGCGTCCCGCATGCCCCAGAACTCCGCCCGTTCCTCCGTCACCCAGCCATGGACCACCTCCGCGTCCCCCGCCGGATCCAGCGGCAGCACCCGGACCGTTCCGAAGCCCTCGACCTTCTGCTCGTACACGCTCGCCCGCTCCACGCCCGCTTCTCTCCTCAGTGCGTTCCAGTCCGTCACCACCGGCGCCAACTCCCCCGCCCGCCACAGCGGGAGCTGGTCCCGGTGGTGGGGGCTCCCGGGTGCTCCCGACGCGCCCAGCGGGACCACCCACAGGCTCTTCTCGCGGTCCGCCAGGTCCCAGACGTACCGCGCGGCCGGACCACGGGCGCTGAGGTGCGTCACGCCCGGCACGCTGCTCGTCGACAGGACGCAGTCGTGGTCACCCGCGAGGCCCGGCCACTCCTGCGTCCCCGGCAGCGCCTGCCAGGGGGCGAGCCGGTGCGCCTCGCCCCAGGAGCCGAACTCCCGGCCCTGACCCGCCACTTCCTCCAGCGCCGCCCGCACCGCCCCCGCCCGGTCCAGATCCGGCAGCATCCGCGTCGCCGTCAGGATGGTCTCCAGGGCGAACGCGATCCTCGGGACGAGCGCCAGCCAGGGCAGGAACAGGTCCGGCAGGGGCGGGAGTTCGGTGAGGTCCGCGAAGTCGGGCGCCGCCGCCAGGTTGCGTACGACCGCCGCCCGGACCGTCGCGTACGCCATCGCGTCGCTCGAATCCGCCTCCATCCGGCGGTCCCAGGCCAGGAGGCGGGTCCGCAGCTCCTCCGCCGCCGGGCTCAGGCCCGTCAGCGAGCCGACCAACGACAGGAGCGGGGCCGCCGATTGGAGGTGGGTGTCCATGTGGATCGCTGTCATGGCGGATGCCGTCCAGGCCGTCCTCGTCGACAGCAAGTGGGCTATCCGGTCCGCCCTGTACGGCGGCGCGAACTCCACCCCGAGCGGCTCCGCCAGGCCCCGCTGGTTCGCCATCACCGCCGTCCCGGACACCTCCGCGCGCGGCATCCGCGCCCAGCCCGTCCACTCGTGCCCGGACTCCCACGCCGGTACGACCCGTACGCGGTTGTCGCCGTGGCGCAGCGGCACGCGGCCCGCCACCCGGTGCAGCACGCCGCCGCCCGTGTCCGCCGCCTGGACGACGTTCACCGGCTCCACCCAGGCGTCCACCGCCCGGTCCACGTCGTGCACCGTCCGCGCGCGGAGCAGGGCCGGGAGCGCCGCGAAGCCCAGGTCCGCCGTCACCCGTGGCGGGTGGCGCAGGCTGATCGCGTCCGACGCGTCGGGGCCGCCGATGATCACCGGGCCGCGGTCGGTCTCGATCACCTCGACCGTGACCGGGGCCGCGCCCGCCACCTCGATCGTCTCCGTGTGGGCGGGCGCGGGGCGCCAGCCGTCGGGGCCCAGCGCCTCCACGCCCGTACCGGCGCGGCGCAGGCGTTCGCGGTAGAGGTCCTGGTAGTCGGCCATGGCGTTGGTGATGGCCCAGGCGGCCGAGCCGGTGTGGCCGAAGTGGGCGATGCCGGGGACGCCGGGCACGGCGAGGCCGACGACGTCGAACTCCGGGCAGGCCAGGCGGATCTGCTGGTAGACGCCCGGGTCCTCGATGAAGCGGTGCGGGTCGCCCGCGATCAGCGCGGCGCCGGTCGCGGTGTGCTCGCCGGTGACGAGCCAGCCGTTGGAGCCGGAGGTGCCGGGGCCGTCGGTGGCGAACAGGTCCACCGCGTCCGGCCCCAGCAGGGCGAGCGCGCGCTCGCGCCACAGCTTGGCGGGGAACCCGGCGAACAGGATGTGGGTGGAGAGCCAGACGCCGAGCGGGGTCCACGGCTCCCAGCGGCCCGGGGCGAGCCCGACGGCCGCGAACTGGCCCTGGTGGCCGATCCCTTCGACCCCGCCCGCTCCGGACCCGGCGGCCGCGGACCCGCCCCCTCGACCAGCGCCTTCGGCGAAGCCCGCGCCGCCCCCGACTGTCGCGGACTCGCCCGCAACCTCCGCCAGCCCCGCGTTGACCCCCGCCACATACGCCGTGACCCAGTCCGCCGTCTCCGGGTCCAGTGCCTCGAAGCACCGCCGGGCGGTGTCGGCGAGGCGGCTCTGGCGGGCGAAGCGGTCCCAGGCGAGTGCTTCGGGGCCGAGGAAGGCCGCCGTGGTGCCCTGCACCCGGTGCCGTTCGACCTCGATCTGCCAGGCCCGGTCAAGGGCCGTGACCCGGCCCTGTGCGTACGCCAGCTCGCGGGCGTCGGCCGCCCGCAGGTGCGGGACGCCCCAGGTGTCGCGATAGACCTCGGCACTCACGCCCGATCCCCTCCCTGTAAGTTAGGACAGCCTAACCTAAAGGGAGGGGCCGGTTACGAGGGGACGGTCATGCGGAGGTCATCGCCGTCACGCGAAGCTCTGGCCCGCCGAGCCGTCGCACGCCCTCAGCGTCAGCGGGTCCTTCGCCGCCGACAGCGTGGCGCACAGGCCGGTGGCCGCCGCCGGGCGCAGGGTGGAGCCGTCCCGTACGAACTCCTGATTGGCGCCGCCGTGGCAGTTCCAGATGATCAGCTGGGCGCCGGCCGTGTAGTTCGCGCCGGGCACGTCCAGGCAGCGGTCCTGGGTGAGCTGGGTGTGCAGCGACCTGCGGTCGGTGTCGTACCACCAGCCCTGGTTACGGCCGCCGTGGCAGTCCCAGCCGATGACGGCGGTGTTGTTCGCGCTGCTCGCACCCGTCACGTCCAGGCAATTGCCGGTGGCCGCGTTCCTCAGCGGCTGGTAGGCGTCGTCCCAGGCGAGCGGGTAGAGCACCGGCGAGCCGGTGGACGCGGGGTCGGCGCAGCTGCCCTCGCGCACGTCCGCGGCGTAGATCTGGGTGAGGCAGGAGGCGAAGGCGCCGTGGCCCCGGTAGTTGGGGTGGAAGGACTGGCGGACCGAGTTGGAGTCCGGCAGGCCCGGCTTGGAGAGGTCGATGTAGAGGCCGCGCGCCCAGGTGTCCTCCATGCACACCTCGTGGCCGTTGAAGAGCCGCGAGTTGTCGAGGAAGACCGCGCCGGTGTCGGCGGCCGCCTTGCGCATCCCGCGCTCGAAGGCGGGGACGGCGGTGTTGCGGCCCCAGACGGTGTCGGAGTCGTAGCCGAGGCCGCCGCAGGCGAGCTTGCCGGGGAAGTTCGGGTTGTCGTGGAAGTCGGGGCCGATCGGGCTCGGGTAGCCCATCACGACGAGCTTGTAGTCGCCGTCCGCGTACCCGGCGTCGCGCATCACGCTCTTGAGGTCGTTGACGGTCGCCTCGACCTTGGGCACCAGGCCGTCCACCCGGGCCTGCCAGCCGGGCGCGTACTTGGACTCGCACGGGCCCTGGAGCAGCAGGTACCGCTCCACGCAGTCCGTCATCACCGGGCCGAACTGGAGGTCGTCATTGGCCCCCGCGACCAGCAGCACCATCTTGATCCGGGTGTTGCGGGCCTTGATGGCGAGGCTGTCGCTCTGGACGAGTTCGTCGGCGTACTGCTTGGTGCCGCCTATCCGGATGTTGCCGGTGTACGCACCGGAACACGCCACGTTGTACGTCTCGTCGGCGGGGATGCCGGTGCGGTGGATCGCGGAGTCGGGCGCGCGGTGGCACCAGTTGTCGGGGCCGTTGGTGCCCGCCTCGTAGGTGCCGACGCCCTCGCCGGAGATCTCGCTGTCGCCGAGCGAGATGAGCCCCGTCCTGCGCTCGTCCATGGGCCGCTCGGCGGAATCCCCGTACAGCTTCACCGCCTCGGCGGCGCGGATCTTCTCCAGGTCGGGCGAGAGGGGGGTCGACTGTGGCGTCGCCCCGTTCACGGCCGTCCCGGCCGGCGCCGCGTGTGCGGTCACCGCTGTCGCCGTCATGCCGCCGAACGCGGCCGCCGCGGCCACGGCGGCCGCGAACGTGGTGCGAAGTCTGTGCCTGGTGCGCCTCATTGCGCCTCCCCGGTGGGTTGTTACCACCGGTATTTACCGGCCAGTAGGGCGCAGAGGGAATAGCTGGAACAAGACAACTGCTCATCTTTGCCAGGAGGTTCATCGACATGAACGACATTGCGTACCGCATCGAGCACGACTCCATGGGCGAGGTGCGGGTCCCCGCGCACGCCAAGTGGCGGGCCCAGACCCAGCGCGCGGTGGAGAACTTCCCCGTCTCCGGGCAGCGCCTGGAGCGCGCCCACATCGAGGCGCTGGCCCGGATCAAGGCGGCCGCCGCCAAGGTCAACGCCGAACTGGGCGTGCTCGACAAGGACATCGCGTGCGCGATCCAGGAGGCGGCCGCCGAGGTCGCCGAGGGGCGCTGGGACGAGCACTTCCCGGTCGACGTCTTCCAGACCGGCTCGGGCACCTCGTCCAACATGAACACCAACGAGGTCCTGGCGACGCTGGCGAGCGAGAAGCTGGGCCGGGACGTCCACCCCAACGACCACGTCAACGCCTCCCAGTCGTCCAACGACGTCTTCCCCTCCTCCATCCACATCGCCGCCACCGCCGCCGTCACCGGCGATCTGATCCCGGCCCTGGAGCATCTGGCGGGCGCCCTGGAGCGCAAGGCCGCCGAGTTCGCGGACGTGGTGAAGTCGGGACGTACGCATCTCATGGACGCCACTCCCGTCACCCTGGGACAGGAGTTCGGCGGCTACGCGGCGGCGATGCGCTACGGCGTGGAGCGGCTGCGGGCCTCGCTGCCCCGGCTCGCCGAGCTGCCGCTGGGCGGCACGGCCGTGGGCACCGGCATCAACACCCCGCCCGGGTTCTCGGCGGCCGTGATCGCCGAGGTCGCGCGCGCCACCGGGCTGCCGCTCACCGAGGCCCGCGACCACTTCGAGGCGCAGGGCGCGCGGGACGGCCTGGTGGAGACGTCCGGCCAGCTCCGCACCATCGGCGTCTCGCTCACCAAGATCTCCAACGATCTGCGCTGGATGGCGTCCGGGCCGCGCACCGGATTGGCCGAGATCAGCCTTCCCGACCTCCAGCCGGGCTCCTCGATCATGCCCGGCAAGGTCAATCCGGTCATCCCGGAGGCCGTCCTCATGGTCGCCGCACAGATCACCGGCAACGACGCCACGGTCGCGGCGGCTGGCGCGGCCGGCAACTTCGAGCTGAACGTGATGCTTCCGGTCATCGCCCGCAACCTGCTGGAGTCGGTGCGCCTGCTCGCGGCCGCCTCCCGGCTGCTCGCCGACCGCACCGTCGACGGGATCACCGCCAACCGCGAGCGGGCCCGGGAGTACGCCGAGTCCTCGCCGTCGGTCGTCACTCCCCTCAACAAGTACATCGGGTACGAGGAGGCCGCGAAGGTCGCCAAGAAGTCGCTGGCCGAGCGCAGGACGATCCGCGAGGTGGTCCTGGAGGGCGGTTACGTGGAGCGCGGCGACCTCACCGAGGCGCAGCTCGACGAGGCGCTGGACGTCCTGCGGATGACGCGCCCCTGAACAAGCAGGTCGTGACCTGCATCGCAGCGCCCTCTTGACCGTGCTCCTAAGATCTGCGCATGACAGGTACCGGAGGCATGCACCACTGGGCGCCGGGGGACCAGATCCTCTGGCGCTACCGCGACCATGCCCCGGGCCCCAAGCCGCAGTTCCACATCTGCCGCCCGGTCACCGTCGTCCAGGACACCGAGGACCTGCTCGCGGTGTGGATGGCGCCCGGCACGGAGTGCGTCAAGCCGGTGCTCGCCGACGGCACGCCGGTGCACGAGGAGCCGCTGGCGACCCGGTACACCGCCCCGCGCACGACGGAGCGCGCGCGCTGGTTCGGCACCGGCGTGCTCAAGCTCGCGCGCCCCGGCGAGCCCTGGTCGGTGTGGCTGTTCTGGGAACGGGGCTGGCGCTTCAAGAGCTGGTACGTGAACCTGGAGGAGCCGCGCACGCGGTGGTCGGGCGGGATCGACTCCGAGGACCATTTTCTCGACATCTCCGTCTACCCGGACCGCAGTTGGCAGTGGCGGGACGAGGACGAGTTCGCGCAGGCCCAGCGGGTCGGGCTGATGGACGCGGCCCGGGCCCGGCGGGTCCGGGCGGCCGGGGCGGCGGCGGTCGATGTCATCAAGGCGTGGGGCGGGCCGTTCTCCCAGGGATGGGAGCAGTGGCGGCCCGATCCGCGCTGGCCTGTTCCGGTACTTCCGGCGGACTGGGATCGCACCCCGGCGCATATGCCGTCGTGAGACCCTTGATGCGCCCCCGGGGTTCAAACGTAGGATCGTCCTCCGCAAGGCTGCGCATCGGCAACGAGGGAACCCAGGGCGCAAATTGACCGTATGTCACTTCAAGGGGGGTCGAGACGTGACCGGTGTCGCGGCCGCCCGGCGAATGGGGCCGTCCCCGCTCCCGGGGATGGGTATACCGCGTGAAGCGACTGCCTCGCGCATCCAAGACCTGCCCCCAGCACGGTGGATGTCTCACTCCGGACGGACGGAACCCGACGCGTGACGGAGCACCAGCCCACTTCGCACGAGAGCCGGCAGCAGGACCAGCTGGCCCGGCCGCCAGAGGCGGCCCGACCGCGCCCGGACGAGCCGGGCGCGGGCTCCGCCGCGCCCGTCGCCGGGGCCGCGGACCGGGCCGGCGTGCGGCGGGGTACGGCCCGCGCGGCCACCGCGTCCGTCTCCGTGCCCGGCCAGCCCGACCCCGGCGCCCGGGACGTCGCCCGCGACTCCGGATCGGGCGCCCCGGCCGGTCCGGGCTTCTCGGGCGGCACGCCCGGGGGCACCGGAGGCAGCGGCAGCGGCGGCAGCGGGACCCCCGGCGGCGGCGAGAGCGCGGCCGTGGCCCGCCGCGAGGGCGACCGGCTGCGGTTCGTGGGCGCCGCCACCCGGCGCATCGCGCGCGGCATCGACCTCGACGAGATCGTCCTCGGGCTGTGCCGGGCCACCGTGCCGACCTTCTCCGACGCGATACTCGTGCATCTTCGCGACCCGCTGCCGGTCGGTGACGAGCGTCCAGCCAGCCCCTTCGTGCTGCGACTGCGCCGTACCGACCGGCTGCGTTTAGTCGATGAATCGCTTCAGGAGCCGGAGGCGATCGACGCCCTGTCGCTCCTGAACGCGCAGACGGATCTGACCCCGGCCGCCGAGCTCTGCGAGGTCCGCACCGGCGGCGCGCTCGCCGAGGTGCTGCGCGGGGTGCGGCCGGTCTTCGGCGACTCCGTGCCCGCCCGGCTCGCGCTGGCCGAGCTCCTGGGCCCGGACCGGCCGGTCCCGGCGGGCCACCGGACGATACTCGCCCCGCTCCGGGGCCGGCGCCGCGTCATCGGCGCCGCCGTCTTCGTACGCGGCCTTGAGCGGCCCGCCTTCGAGGCCAACGACCTGCTGGTCGCGGCGCAGCTGGCGACCCACACGGCCCTCGGCATCGACAAGGCCGTCCTGTACGGGCGCGAGGCGTACATCGCCGACGAGCTCCAGCGGACCATGCTGCCCGACTCGCTGCCCCAGCCGACCGGCGTCCGTCTCGCCTCCCGCTACCTGCCGGCCGCCGAGACCGCCCGGGTCGGCGGCGACTGGTACGACGCCATCCCGCTGCCCGGCAGCCGGGTCGCGCTCGTCGTCGGCGACGTCATGGGCCACTCGATGACCTCGGCCGCGATCATGGGCCAGCTGCGCACCACCGCGCAGACGCTGGCCGGGCTCGACCTGCCGCCGCAGGAGGTGCTGCACCACCTCGACGAGCAGGCCCAGCGGCTCGGCACCGACCGCATGGCGACCTGCCTGTACGCGGTGTACGACCCGGTCGCGCACCGCATCACCATCGCCAACGCCGGACATCCGCCGCCGGTGCTGCTGCACCTGGGCGGGCGCGCGGAGGTGCTGCGGGTGCCGCCGGGCGCGCCGATCGGCGTGGGCGGGGTCGACTTCGAGGCGGTCGAGCTGGACGCCCCGGCGGGCGCCACGCTGCTCCTGTACACGGACGGGCTCGTGGAGTCCCGGCTGCGGGACGTGTGGACCGGCATCGAGCAGCTGCGCGAACGGCTCGCCGCCACCGCCCAGCTCACCGGCCCGGACCACTCGCCGCCCCTTGAGGCGCTCTGCGACGACGTCCTGGACATGCTGGGCCCCGGCGACCGCGACGACGACATCGCGCTGCTCGCGGCCCGCTTCGACGGAATCGCGCCGTCCGATGTGGCGTACTGGTTCCTGGACCCGGAGGACTCGGCCCCCGGCCGGGCCCGCCGCCTGGCCCGCCGGGCGCTGGAGCGCTGGGACCTGGGCGAGCTCACGGACTCGGTGGAGCTGCTGGTCAGCGAGGTGGTCACCAATGCCGTGCGGTACGCGGAGCGGCCGGTCACGCTGCGGCTGCTCAAGACCGACGTCCTGCGCTGCGAGGTCGGCGACGACTCCCCGCAGCTGCCCCGCCAGCGCCGGGCGCGCGACACCGACGAGGGCGGGCGCGGGCTTTTCCTGGTGAACCGGCTGGCCAGGCGGTGGGGCGCGACCCGTCTTTCGGGCGGCAAGGTGGTCTGGTTCGAGCTGCCCACCCGTACGTAAGGCCGCTTTCCGTACTCAGGCCAGGACTGGACCGGGTCCAAGTGTTGCCGACACCCCGTCGGCGGAGTTGACTGGCGTCGTGGACGAAGCGACCTCATAGACCCCACGCGACGGGAGAACGCTCGTGTCGGACGCACCCCAGACCCCGTACACGACCAACAACGCCGGTATCCCGGTGGAGAGCGACGAGCACTCGCTCACCATCGGGGACACCGGACCGATCCTGCTCCAGGACCACTACCTCATCGAGAAGATGGCCCAGTTCAACCGGGAGCGGGTCCCCGAGCGGGTGGTGCACGCGAAGGGCGCGGGGGCGTACGGGACGTTCGAAGTCACCAATGACGTCAGCCAGTTCACCAAGGCCGACCTCTTCCAGCCGGGCCGCCGCACCGAGATGCTGGCCCGCTTCTCGACGGTCGCCGGGGAGCAGGGCTCGCCCGACACCTGGCGCGACCCGCGCGGCTTCGCCCTCAAGTTCTATACGGAACACGGCAATTACGACCTGGTCGGCAACAACACCCCGGTCTTCTTCGTCCGCGACCCGCAGAAGTTCCAGGACTTCATCCGCTCGCAGAAGCGCCGTCCGGACAACGGCCTGCGCGACCACGACATGCAGTGGGACTTCTGGACCCTGTCCCCCGAGTCGGCGCACATGGTGACCTGGCTGATGGGCGACCGGGGCATCCCGAGGAGCTACCGCCATATGAACGGGTACTCCTCGCACACCTACCTCTGGGTCAACGGCGGCGGCGAGCGGTTCTGGGTCAAGTACCACATGAAGACCGACCAGGGCATCGAGTTCTACACCCAGGCCGAGGCCGACGACATGGCGGGCCGCGACGCCGACGTCCACCGCCGCGACCTGTACGACTCGATCAGCTCCGGGAACGCGCCGAGCTGGACGATGAACGTGCAGGTCATGCCGTTCGACGACGCGGCGGACTACCGCTTCAACCCGTTCGACCTGACCAAGGTGTGGCCGCACGGCGACTACCCGCTGATCGAGGTCGGCCGGATGACCCTGAACAAGAACCCCGAGGACTACTTCGTCCACATCGAGCAGGCCGCCTTCGAGCCGTCCAACATGGTGCCGGGCATCGGCCCGTCCCCGGACAAGATGCTGCTCGGCCGGCTCTTCTCCTACCCGGACACCCACCGCTACCGGATCGGCCCCAACTACGCCCAGCTGCCGCCCAACCGGGCCCGCTCGCAGGTCAACTCGTACGCCAAGGACGGGCCCATGCGGTACGAGCCGGCCAACACCGCTCGGCCGTACGCGCCCAACTCCTACGGGGGTCCGGCCGCCGCCGAGCGGTTCGGCGACATCGCCGGGTGGCAGGCGTCGGGCGAGATGGTCCGCGAGGCGTACAAGCTGCACCGCGAGGACGACGACTGGGGCCAGGCGGGCACCCAGGTCCGCCAGGTGCTCGACGACGCCGCGCGCGAACGGCTGGTGGGCAATATCGCGGGCCACCTCAAGGACGGCGTGAGCAGGCCCGTCCTGGACCGCGCGATCCAGTACTGGCGCAATGTCGACAAGGCGCTCGGCGACCGGGTCGCGACGGCGGTCAACGGCGCCTGACGCCCCCTGATACGAGGACGGCCCCCGCCGGGGAAGGCGGGGGCCGTCGTCGTGTCCAGGGGCGCTAGGGCAGTGTGCCGCCGCCCTGGGTCGGGTCGGCCGTGCCGCCGCCCGGCCCGGCGGTCGTGCCGCCGTTGGCCTGGCCGGTGCTCGTACCGCCGTTGGCCTGGCCCGTACTGGTCCCGCCGTTGGCCTGCCCGGTGCTCGTGCCTCCGTTGGCCTGGCCCGTACTGGTCCCGCCGTTGGCCTGCCCCGTGCTCGTCCCGCCGGTCGTGGGCGACTTGGTCGGGGTGTGGGTGGGGCTGTGCGTGGGGGGCTTGGTCGGATCCTTGGTCGGGGTGTGCGACGGCGTGTTGGCCGGGGTGTGCGACGGCGTGTTGGAGGGGACGACCTCGTCCGGCTGGACGGCGGCGCCCTGGTCGGTGTTCAGGTCGAACTTGGAGTCGTCGCTGCCGACCGCGTCGAAGGTGTACGCGGACCAGATCTTCGCCGGGATGGAGCCACCGGCGATACGGTTGCCGGCCTCGCCCTCATAGCCGGTGGCGCCCGCGATGGACACCTGGCTGCCCTTGCCGACCGTGATCTCCTTGCCGTCGGCCTTGATCGTGCGCGGCGCGGCGGCCTCGCCCCACAGGCCGACCGAGGTGACCAGGGACGGGGTGTAGCCGGTGAACCAGGCCGACTTGTTGTCGTCGGAGGTACCGGTCTTGCCCGCGACCGGCTGCCCGTCCCGGTTGGGCGCGTCCCGCACCGACTTCTTGGCCGTACCGTCGTCGACCACGCCGGTGAGCACCGAGGTGACGGAGTCGGCCGCCTCCCGGCTGATCACCTGGTCGCCGATCGGGTCCGGCTTGTTGTACTTGGCTTCCTTGTGCTGCGCCGACTTGATGATGGACGGCGTGACCTTCTTGCCGTGGTTGTCCAGCGTGGCGTACGCGGCGGCCATCTCCAGCGGGCTCGCGCCGTAGGAGCCCAGCGTCATGGCGGGCTCGGCGGAGACGTCCTTCATGTGGGTGAGGCCGAGCGCGACGGCCGTGTCCCGCAGCTTCGTCAGCCCGACGTCCACGCCCATCTGCGCGAAGACGCTGTTGACGGACTTGTTCATGGCCTGCTGGACGGTGATGGGGCCGTAGCTGATGTCGTCCTCGTTGGGCGGGTTGTAGCCCTTGCCGCCGTCGCCCTTCACCACGCGCTTGCTGTCACCGTTGTAGATGGTGCTGGCCTTGATCTTGTTGCCGTCCTGCGTCTCGGAGTTGTTGTTGAGCGCGGCGGCGAGGATCAGCGGCTTGAAGGTGGAGGCGGGCTGGTAGGAGTGCGTACCCGCGTTGCTGATCTGGTGCTTCTGATAGTCCTGGCCGCCGTACAGGGCAACGATCGAGCCGGTCTTCGGGTCCACCGAGGCGGCACCCGCCTGGATGTCCTGGTCGACCTTGCGCTTCTTGTCGAGCTTGCTGGTCAGCTCCTGCTTGACCGCGTCCTCAAGGAGCTGCTGCTTCTTGGGGTCGATGTTGAGCGTGATGGTCCAGCCGCCCTTGGCCAGGTCCGACTCGCTGACGCCGTTGCGGATCATCTCGGCCTTGGCGGCCTGCACCAGGTAGCCGGTCTGGCCCTCCATGCCGGGGTCGGGCTTGGGCTCCATGGGCGTCGGGAACTTCATCCCCGCCCGCTGGGCCGGGTCCAGCTCCTTCATCTTGACCATGTTGTCGAGCACGTAGTTCCAGCGGGCCGTCACCAGCTTCTTGCCGGTCTCCGAGGCCACCGCCCAGTCGTACTGGCTGGGCGCCTGGAGCAGCGCCGCCAGGTACGCGCCCTGCTCGGTGGTCAGCTTGGACGAGTCGACCCCGTAGTACGCCTGCGCCGCGGCCTGGATGCCGTAGGCGTTCCGGCCGTAGTAGCTGGTGTTGATGTACCCGGCCAGGATCTCCTTCTTGTCGTACTTCTGGTCGACCTTGAGGGAGATCACCAGCTCCTTGAGCTTGCGGGTGACCGTCTGGTCCTGGCTCAGGTAGAAGTTCTTGACGTACTGCTGGGTGATGGTCGAGCCACCCTGCTTGCCCTTGCCGGACAGGGTGTTGAGCAGACCTCGGGCGGTGCCCCTGAAGTCGACGCCGGAGTCCTTGTAGAAGGACATGTTCTCGGCGGCCACGAAGTCCAGCTGGACCTTCTCGGGGATCTTGTCGAGCCCGACGACCTCACGGTTGAGCTGCCCGGTGCGGGCGATGATCTTGCCGTTGGAGAGCTTGTAGACGTTGCTCTCCAGCTGCGCCGCCGCGTTCGCCTTCGGGATCGGCGTCATCAGATAGATGATGTAGAAGCCGCCCATGAGCAGCAGGACGAGCCCGAAGAACGTGCCGAGCATCTTCTTCCAGGTGAAGAGCCTGCGTATCCGCCCGCCCTTCTTCTGCTGGTCCCGGCGCGCACCGCGCTGCCGGGCCCGCCGCTCTTCCGCTCGGCCCATAACCTCAGTCGCTCGCCTTCTTGACTCGCCAGATCAGCTCAGAAAACTAACACCGCACGTACGGACAAAGAGGAGCCGATCACGTCTTTTCCGTACGTGAGAATCAGCACCCGGTCCATGGGAACCGACTGCCAAACCGTGCTCAAGGTTGCCAGAAGTTTGGATCCTGCCCGTTTTTGCCAGGGAATGTCATGCTCCCCGGGCAGCTATGCACCAGGGGTATACACACCACGTATACCCAGTGCGTATAGTCGTCGTCATGTCATACGGCTCGTCATCCGGACCTCTGCTCGCGGCCACCGGGCTGCGCAAGGCCTTCGGCTCCACCCAGGCGCTCGACGGCGCGGACTTCGCCATCGCGCCCGGCGAGATCGTCGCCGTCATGGGCCCCTCGGGCTCCGGCAAGTCCACGCTGCTGCACTGCCTGGCCGGGATCGTGCCGCCCGACGAGGGGACGATCACCTACGACGGCCGTGAGCTGACCGCGCTGAACGACGCCCGGCGCTCCGCGCTGCGCCGCTCGGACTTCGGCTTCGTCTTCCAATTCGGCCAGCTCGTCCCGGAGCTGACCTGCGCCGAGAACGTGGCCCTTGCGCTGCGGCTCGACGGGGCGCGGCGCAGGGACGCCGACCGCACGGCCCGGCAGTGGCTGGAGCGCCTTGAGGTCGCCGAGCTCGCCAGGCGGCGGCCCGGCGAGATATCCGGCGGCCAGGGCCAGCGCGTCGCCGTGGCCCGCGCCCTGGCCACCTCGCCCCGCGTGGTCTTCGCGGACGAGCCGACCGGCGCCCTCGACTCGCTCAGCGGCGAGCTGGTGATGCGGCTGTTCACCGAGGCCGCCCGCGAGTCCGGGGCGGCCGTGGTGCTCGTCACCCATGAGGCCCGGGTCGCCGCCTACTCCGACCGCGAGATCACCGTCCGGGACG
Organism: Streptomyces sp. NPDC048696; assembly: GCF_043198895.1. Classification (NCBI taxonomy): domain Bacteria; kingdom Bacillati; phylum Actinomycetota; class Actinomycetes; order Kitasatosporales; family Streptomycetaceae; genus Streptomyces; species Streptomyces sp. NPDC048696. Next base: position 68,080 of record NZ_JBICVJ010000012.1, read on the forward strand.
GAAAGTCCCGCGACCTCACGCTCGTCGGCAGCGGAACCGGGAGCGGAACCGGGAGCGGCGCCCGATGACCCGCCGTCTGCACGAGCTCGCCCTCGGCGCCAAGTTCGCCGTCACCGGCGGCCGCGAGGGCTGGGTGCGCACCGTCCTCACCGCGATCGGGGTCGGCCTCGGCGTCGCCCTGCTCTTCGTCGCCGCCTCGATCCCGCACGTCAACGAGGCCGGCAACCTGCGCGCCGACGCCCGGGTGCCCGCCGCGTCGGGCTCCGCCAAGGGGTTCGCGCGCACCGACGCCTCGGTGCTCTTCGCCCCCGTCTACACCGAGTACCACGACGACGGCATCAGCGGGCTGCTGCTGCGCCCCGAAGGCCCGCACCCCGCCGTGCCGCCCGGCCTGAGCGCCCTGCCCGGACCCGGCGAGATGGCCGTCTCTCCCGCCCTGCGCGCTCTGCTCGGCTCCCCGTCCGGTGAACTGCTGCGCAAACGGCTCCCGTACAAGATCACCGCGTCGATCGGCGACGCCGGTCTGCTCGACCCGAACGAGCTCTTCTACTACGCGGGCAGCGCCACCCTCTCCCAGGCCGGCGGCGCCGCCCGCACCAACGCCTTCGGCGGCCATCTCGACAAGGTGCCGCTGACGCCGGTCCTGGTGGCGCTCACCGTGGTCAGCTGTGTCGTCCTGCTCACCCCGGTCCTGATCTTCATCGCCACCGCCGTACGGTTCGGCGGCGAGCGGCGCGACCGGCGGCTCGCCGCGCTGCGCCTGGTCGGCGCGGACACCGCGATGACACGCTGGATCGCGGCCGGGGAGGCGCTCGCGGGCTCGGCGCTCGGGCTCGGGCTCGGGGTGGCCTTCTTCCTCGGCGGCCGGGAGCTCATCGGCGGCGTCCAGCTGTGGAGCTTCGCCGCCTTCCCCGCCGACTTCACCCCGGCCCCGGCGCTCGCCGCCCTGGTGCTGCTCGCGGTGCCGCTGGCCGCCGTCGTGGTCACCCTGTTCGCGATGCGCGCGGTGAGCGTGGAGCCGCTGGGCGTCGTCCGGGCGAACAGGCCGCGCGGGCGCAGGCTCTGGTGGCGCCTGGTGCTGCCGGCCCTCGGTGTCTCGGTGATCACCCTCTCCCCCACCGGCGGCCTCGACCGGGTCACGCCCGACCCCGACCTCGTCGCCTTCGGCACGATCCTCACCCTGATCGGGCTGGCCGCGCTGCTGCCCTGGGTGGTGGAAGCGGCGGTCGCCCGGCTGCACGGCGGCCCGGTCGCCTGGCAGCTGGCCGTGCGCAGGCTCCAGTTGAGCGGCGGCACCGCGAGCCGCGCGGTCGGCGGGATCACCGTCGCCGTGGCGGGCGCGATCTCGCTGACGATGATGTCCGCCGGGCTCCACGACGACTTCGTCCGGATGAACGACCACGATCCCGGCCGCGCCCAGATCGACGTGGTGTCCCAAGTGCCCAGCGGCGAGCGGGCCCAGCGGATGATCCGGGAGTTCCGCGGGACCACCGGCGTCAAGTCGGTGATCGGCACCGTGGAGACCTACGCGACCAGGCCCGGCACCGTCCCCAAGGGCGGGATCCGGCCCACCACCACCCTGACCGTCGGCGACTGCGCCACCCTCACGGAGCTCGCCCGCGTCGGCTCGTGCACGGACGGCGACACCTTCGTCGTCCACCCCACCGACGACAAGCGGCAGGCCGCCTGGATCGACCAGGCCGCCCGCCCCGGCGAGGCGGTCAACCTCGACACCAGAACGGACTACGACTCCTCCATCAAGCCGCTCCTGTGGACCCTGCCGAAGTCGGCCCGCACGGTCGACTCCCGCCCCGACCCGATGGGCGAGCAGCGCTCCGGCATCTTCGCCACCCCGGGCGCGGTCGACGTCACCAGGCTGCCGTCGGCCGAGACGAAGGCGATGGTCAAGGTCGACCCGGACGTGCCGGACGCCGTCGAGTACGTACGCAACACGGCGGCCGCGATCGACCCGGCGATGACGGTGCGTACCATCAGGAACGTCGAGCGCGACAAGAACTACGCCAGCATCCAAAAGGGCCTGCGGGCCGGGGCGATCGCCACGATGCTGCTGATCGCGCTGAGTCTGCTCGTCTCCCAGATCGAGCAACTGCGCGAGCGCAGACGGCTGTTGTCGGTCCTGGTGGCCTTCGGCACCCGGCGCTCCTCGCTCGGCCTGTCGGTGCTGTGGCAGACCGCCGTGCCGGTCGTCCTCGGCCTCGCGCTCGCCGTGGCGGGCGGGACCGCCCTGGGCGCGGCCCTGCTGCACATGGTCGACAAGGAGATCACCGACTGGTGGACGTTCGTGCCGCTGGCCGGGACGGGCGCCGCCGCGGTGCTCGTGGTGACCGTGCTCAGCCTGCCGCCGCTGTGGCGGCTGATGCGGCCCGACGGACTCCGCACCGAGTGACCCCCACCCGTACGCAGACTTGACCTTCAGAAAGGCTCGGAGCATGTCGATCGGCCACACCCTCCTCGGACTCCTTGAGTCGGGCCCGCGCCATGGGTACGACCTCAAGCGCGCCTTCGACGAGAAGTTCGGGCACGACCGCCCGCTGCACTACGGGCAGGTCTACTCGACCATGTCGCGCCTGCTCAAGAACGGCCTCGTCGAGGTCGACGGCGTGGAGGCCGGCGGCGGTCCCGAGCGCAAGCGGTACGCGATCACCGCGGCCGGCATCACCGATGTCGAGGCGTGGCTCAAGCAGCCGGAGAAGCCCGAGCCGTACCTCCAGTCGACCCTCTACACCAAGGTCGTACTAGCCCTGCTCACCGGCCGCAGCGCCGGTGACCTGCTCGACACCCAGCGCGCCGAGCATCTGCGCCTGATGCGCATCCTCACCGACCGCAAGCGCCGGGGCGACCTCTCCGACCAGCTGATCTGCGACCACGCCCTGTTCCATCTGGAGGCGGACCTGCGCTGGCTCGAACTGACCGCCGCCCGTCTCGACCAGCTCGCCACGGAGGTACGCGCATGACGCCCGCCGGTTCCCTGCTGATCGCCAAGGACCTGCGCAAGGCGTACGGGCCGACGCCCGCGCTCGACGGCGCCGAGTTCTCCATCCACCCCGGCGAGGTCGTCGCGGTGATGGGCCCGTCGGGCTCCGGCAAGTCCACGCTGCTGCACTGCCTGGCCGGGATCGTCACCCCGGACTCGGGGACGATCCAGTACGACGGCCGTGAGCTCTCCGCGATGAAGGACGCCGAGCGCAGCGCGCTGCGCCGCTCCGAGTTCGGCTTCGTCTTCCAGTTCGGCCAGCTCGTCCCGGAGTTGACCTGCACGGAGAACGTGGCCCTGCCGCTGCGGCTGACCGGCGTGCGGCGCAAGGAGGCCGAGCGCACGGCCCTGAAGTGGATGGAGCGCCTGGAGGTCGACGACCTCGGGCACAAGCGGCCCGGCGAGGTCTCCGGCGGCCAGGGCCAGCGCGTGGCGGTCGCCCGCTCGCTGGTCACCTCGCCCCGGGTGATCTTCGCGGACGAGCCGACCGGCGCCCTCGACTCGCTCAACGGCGAGCGGGTGATGCAGCTGCTGACCGACGCGGCCCGGTCCGCCAACGCGGCGGTCGTCCTGGTCACCCACGAGGCCCGGGTCGCCGCCTACTCCGACCGCGAGATCGTCGTACGCGACGGGAAGTCCCGCGACATGATGCTGGAGCACTCCGTATGAACCGCCTCCGGGATCTCGCCCTGGGCGCCAAGTTCGCGCTCACCGGTGGCCGTGAGGGCTGGACCCGCACACTGATGACCGCGCTCGGCGTCGGCCTCGGGGTGGCGCTGCTCCTCGGGACGACCGCGCTGCCCGGCGCGCTCGGTGCCCGCGACGCGCGCGACAACGCGCGCAACGACTTCGGCGCCGGGGTCGAGTCGGCCGCGGCCGCCGACACCATGCTGATCGCGCGCACCGACACGGTGTACCGGCACGACGACATCCGGGGCCGTCTGGTGCAGCCCGAGGGCGACCGGGCGCCGGTGCCGCCGGGCCTGTCCGAACTGCCCGCGGCGGGCACGATGGTGGCCTCGCCCGCCCTGCGCGACCTGCTGGAGTCCCCGGCCGGCGCGATGCTGCGCGAGCGCGTCCCGTACCGGATCAGCGGCACGATCGGCGACGAGGGCCTGCTCGGCCCGCATGAACTCGCCTACTACGCGGGCAGCGACGCGCTCAAGGCCCGCAAGGCGCACAGCCCGGACCAGTCCGACGTGCAGCGGATCAGATCCTTCCCCAAGAAGGCGCCGGGCGAGAAGATGGACCCGATCCTCGCCCTTCTCGTCGTGATCATCTTCGTGGTGCTGCTGCTGCCGGTCGCGGTCTTCATCGCGGCGGCCGTACGGTTCGGCGGCGAGGGGCGCGACCGGCGGCTCGCCGCGCTGCGCCTGGTCGGCGCGGACTCCGCGATGACGCGCTGGATCGCGGCGGGCGAGGCCCTCGCGGGCTCGGCGCTCGGCCTCGGGCTCGGCGCGGTGTTCTTCCTGATCGTGCGGCAGTACGTCGGTGACATCACCATCGCGCGGCTCAACGTCTTCCCCTCCGACCTGACCCCGAGCCTGCCGCTGGCGCTGCTCGTGGGGGCGGCGGTCCCGGCGGCGGCGGTCGGCGTGACGCTGTTCGCGCTGCGCGGCGTGGTGATCGAACCGCTGGGCGTCGTACGGAAGTCGGCGCCGCGCGGGCGGCGGCTGTGGTGGCGGATCCTGCTGCCGGTGGTGGGCCTGGGCCTGCTCGCGCCGATGATGGGCAAGGGCCGCGACAGCGGCTTCTACAACCAGTCGCAGGTGATCGGCGGCACGGTGCTGCTGCTCGTCGGCGTCACCGCGCTGCTGCCGTGGCTGGTCGAGACGGTGGTGCGGCGGCTCGGCGGCGGCGGGGTCGGCTGGCAACTGGCCGTCCGCAGGCTCCAGTCGAACTCCGGCGGCGCCGCGCGCCTGGTCAACGGCATCGCGGTGGCGGTGGCCGGGGCGATCGCGCTGCAGATGCTGTTCAGCGGCATCGAGGGCGATTACGTGACGTCGAGCGGCGAGGACACGGCGCGGGCGCAGATGTACGTGCCGATGGGCAGCGGCGTCTCGCAGGCGGAGCAGCAGCGCCGCGTGCGGATCCTCGGCTCCACGCAGGGCGTCACGGGCACGACGACGCTCGGCCAGGCGAACCTGGGCAACCGGCCGAAGGACCCGGACCAGTACGCGCAGGCGACGATCGGCGACTGCGCGGCGCTGCGGGAGGTCGGCGAACTGCCGTCCTGCAAGGACGGCGACGTGTTCGTCACCACCGGGCCCCGCGACGGCGCCGAGGTGGTGAAGCCGGGCACGACGATGTACTTCGAGCCGTCGTACGCCGACGTCAAGGGCCTCGGCCTCGCCTACCCGGTCCCGCGCGACGCGAAAACGGTCCCCGCCCGCCCGGACCCGATGGGCGCCTACCGGGGCGGCCTGCTGGCCACGCCGGGCGCGCTGAAGGGGTTCGAGCGGGTCCCGGTGCAGTACGCGACGTACGTGACGCTGCGGCCGGGCGACGACAAGGCGGCGGACCGTGTCCTGAACGCGTCGTGGGCGGCCGACCCGCTCACCGACGCGCGGGCGCTCAACGACCGGAAGACGGCGACGAAGTTCGCGGGGGTGCGGCGCGGGCTGTACATCGGGGCGGCGGCCGTCCTGATGCTGATCGGCACCAGCCTGCTGGTCTCGATGCTGGAACAACTGCGCGAACGCCGCCGCCTGTTGTCGTCCCTGGTGGCCTTCGGCACCCGCCGCACCACCCTGAGCTGGTCGATCCTGTGGCAGACGGCGGTCCCGGTGGCCCTGGGCCTGACCCTGGCCACCGGGGTGGGCCTGGGCCTGGGCGCGATGCTCCTGCGCATGGTGGGCCATCCCCTGCACGTGGACTGGCCGTCGGTGCTGGGGATGGTGGGGATCGGGGGCGCGGTGGTGTTGATGGTGACGGCGTTGTCGCTGCCGCCGATGTGGCGGCTGATGCGGCCGGATGGGTTGCGAACGGAGTAGGGGGCGCGGGGGTCGGCTGCGGCCCGGTGGGGGCCGGTCGGCGGTTTTCCCCACCCCGCCCCTTCCCGAAAGCCCTTGGCGGGCGGCCGGGTGCTTCGCCTGCGGGTGGATGGGGGCTGGGCGCGCAGTTCCCCGCGCCCCGAAAGGAGGGCCCGAAGGGCCCATCTAAGGGGCGCGGGGAACTGCGCGAGCAACCCGGCACGGTCCGCAGACGACAACTTCCCTCGGAGAGTTTCGGGAAGGGGCGGGGTGGGGAAAACACCCCGCCGCGGAGCCTAGAGCTCCAACAACCGCTCCGTGAGCGACCGGCACTCGCGCAGAGCCAGCCGCAACTCCTCCGTGTCGGCCTTGCCGGACGACGCCACGGCCCGCCGCTCCCGCACGAGATCGGGAATCCGAGCCACAACCTCCGCCAACACCGCGTCCGCCTCGTCCACAGCCTGCCGAGGCTCATCGACAAACCCGTTCACCGCCCGGTGCAACCGAAGCGCCCACTTGTCCCGCTCCTCCGTGGGCAGCAACGCAACGGGCCCGGGCTCCGCGGGCGGAGGCGGCACGGGCGGACTCCCCGAAGCAGAGCCCGACGCCGAGCCCGAGGCCGACCCCGAGGCCGACCCCGACGCCGACACCGGCACGGCTCCGAACGACTCACCCCCCATCACGCCGCACCCCGCTTCGCATGCCGCTGCCGCGCCCCCGCCGTCAGCAGTTCCTCGAACAGCGTGCGCGCCTCGATCATCGCCTCGCGCATCTCCTCCGTGTCCGCCGCGCCCCGCGCCGCCCGGTGCACCCGGCGGTAGCCGTCGAGGCGGCCGGCGTGGTGCACCGACAGCGCCGCGATCTGGTCGTCGTACGCCTTCGCCGCCGGGAACCCGCGCTCCTCGGCGAGCCGGGCCATCAACTTGTCGGCCTCCTCGGTGGCATGGCGCGGCGAGTCGACGAACTGCTCCTGGATGCCCGCCCAGCGGACGAGGTAGTGCTCGCGCACCTCGGCCGGCATCGGCCGCTCGGTGAGCGAACCGTGCCGCTTCAGCCGCTCGCCGAGCTCGCGTTCGGCCGCGCGGCGGTCCCCGTCGTGCAGGACGACCGCCCGCTCGTACTCGGGGCCGAAGCGCCGCCGCAACCCGCGCCCGCCGCCCGCCGCACCCCGTACGACGAGGAGCGCGACGGCGGCGAGTACGACGACGAGCACCGCGATCAGAACGATGATCACGATCGTGGACATGACTACCCTCCGGTGAGTGCGTCCGTACGTACGCGAAGTGGGTTCGTACGCGAAGTGCGTCCGCATGCCCGGGTCACCAGGAAATCGGTGGCCAAACAGCTCCGCGTTCGGGTAGGCAGGCGCCATGAGTTGGATCATGATCCGCGAGCCGTACGACACCCCCGACGCGACCCTCCTGCGCCGCGACTACTACGACGAGGTGGCGAGCCGCTGGTACGGCCGACCGGCCACCGCCGAGGAGATCGAGCAGGGGCTTCACGACGACGGGGCCGAGCGACTGCGGCCACCGCTGGGCGACTTCGTCGTCGGGCGCCACCACGGCGAGCCCGGCGCCTGCGGCGGCATCCAGCTCTGCGAGAGAGCCCCCGTCATCGACGGCACCGCCCCGGCCACCGCCGAGCTGACCCGCGTCTACGTACGCCCGAAGCTGCGCGGCACCGGCGGCGGCGCGGCCCTGCTCTGCGCGTTGGAGGACGCCGCCCGCCGCCTGGGCGCCCGCCGCCTCGCCCTGGACACCCGTCACGACCTGGTCGAGGCCCGCGCGCTGTACGCGCGCAACGGCTACCGCGAGATCCCCGCCTACGCCCGACGCCCGTACGCGGAACGGTGGTTCGCGAAGGAGCTATGACCACTACCATCCACCACCGGCCGACGGCTCACCGCGCGTGGTCGCGGCGCAGCTCCGGGCCCCGGGGCGACTCGCCGTCCGAGCCGGACATCTCCGCCGTCAGCTCCTCCACCAGCTTGGCCAGGTCGGTGGGGCGGTCCGGGCCCCACCAGTCGCCGAGCAGTTCGCCCAGGGACTCCTCGCGCGCCGAGGCCAGCCGGACCGCCGTCTCGCTGCCGGGCCGCGTGGGGACGAGCGCGATGCCCTCGCGGCGGGCGAGGCCCCGCTCCTCCAGCTGACGGCCCGCCGCGGTGATCACCGTGAGGGGTACGGGCACGCGCTCGGCCAGGAACGCCGGTTCGGCGGAGCCGTAGCGGTGGATGCGCAGCAGCAGCCAGCTCGCCGCCGGGAGCAGGTCGAGACCGGCCCGGGCGGTGATCCGCTCGTACAGATCGCGGCGGCCCTCCCGGCTGCCGAGGACCGACAGCGCCCGCGCGCACTCGTCGTACGACGAACGCTGAACCGGGTTCGAGGCCACGGTCTCGCTGACGTCGGGCGCGGTGACGGCGCCGCGCAGCTTGTCCTCCCGCAGGAACCAGGCGACCACGAAGGCGACCAGCGTCACCGGGACCGCGTAGAGGAAGACGTCCGTGATCGACTGCGCGTACGCGTGCAGGACCGGGGGGCGCAGCGCGGGTGGCAGGGCCCCGATCGTCCGTGGGTCGGCGGCCAGTTGGGACGGGCCGGTGCCCGCCGGGAGCGGGCGGCCCGCGAGCGCGTCGGCGAGTTTGCCGTTGAGGCGGTTGGTGAAGATGGTGCCGAAGATCGCCACGCCGAACGACGCCCCGATCGAGCGGAAGAACGTCGCCCCGGACGTGGCGACACCCAGGTCCCCGTAACTGACGGCGTTCTGCACCACCAGGACCAGGACCTGCATCACCAGGCCGAGGCCCGCGCCGAAGACGAAGAAGTACACGCTCATCTCCCACGTCGGGCTCGACTCGGTGAGGCGGTGCAGCAGCATCAGGCCGACCGTCACCACCGCCGTACCCGCGATCGGGAACACCTTCCAGCGGCCGGTGCGCGACACGATCTGGCCCGAGGCCGTCGACGTCAGCAGCATGCCGAACACCATCGGCAGCATGTGCACCCCGGACATCGTCGGTGTCACACCCTGCACGACCTGCAAGAACGTCGGCAGATACGTCATCGCGCCGAACATCGCGAAGCCGACGACGAAGCTGATGACCGCCACGAGCGAGAACGTACGGATACGGAACAGCTTCAGCGGGAGCACCGGCTCCACCGCCTTGCGCTCCACCGCCACGAAGCAGACGAGCAGCACCGCGCCCAGCACCGCGAGCCCGATGATCTGGCCGGACCCCCAGGCCCAGGTCGTGCCGCCCAGCGAGGCCACCAGGACGAGGCAGGTGGCCACGGACGCGATCAGGAGCGTGCCGAGGTAGTCGATGGTGTGGCGGGTGCCGTGCACCGGGATGTGCAGCACCGCGGCGATGACGATCAGTGCCACCACGCCGACCGGCAGATTGACGTAGAACACCCAGCGCCAGCTGAGGTGTTCGGTGAAGAGGCCGCCGAGCAGCGGCCCCAGCACGCTCGTCGCGCCGAAGACCGCGCCGAACAGGCCCTGGTAGCGGCCGCGTTCGCGGGGCGGCACGATGTCGCCGACGATCGCCATCGACAGCACGATCAGCCCGCCGCCGCCCAGGCCCTGCACGGCCCGGAAGGCGATCAACTGGGCCATGTTCTGGGCGACTCCGCACAGTGCGGAGCCGACGAGGAAGAGGACGATGGCCGCCTGGAACAGCTTCTTGCGCCCGTACTGGTCGCCGAGCTTGCCCCACAGCGGGGTCGCGGCGGTGGAGGCGAGCATGTACGCGGTGACGACCCAGGACAGATGCTCCATCCCGCCGAGGTCGCTGACGATGGTCGGCAGGGCCGTGGAGACGATGGTCTGGTCGAGGGCGGCGAGCAGCATGCCGAGGAGCAGCGCGCCGATGGCGACGAGCACGGTCCGCCGCTCCTGTCCGGCACCGGGAGGTATCGCGCCGGGGGGTATCGCGGTGGGGTCGGTGAGGTTGGTGGGGTCGGTGGGGTCCGTGGATTGCTTGGAACCCCTGGGGTCCCGGGGGTCCCTGGGGGCCGTATCCCGAGCTTCCTGAGCCATGGCCGCCCCTCTCTGTCTCCTTCTTCCTCCATCCTGATCGCAATGTCCGGATATGGCCTGCCGGGGTCGGCGGGGGCCGGTGATCGGGCGGCGCGGGCCCTGCGGCGAGCCTGCATAATCGCAGGCAGCTCAAGGGGAGGGGACCCACGATGAGGGCACACGTATGTCCTGAATGCGGTACGGAACGCGAGCACGACGGCAGACCCGGCTGCCCGTGCGCCGCCCGCGCCGAGCGCTCGGCCGAGATAGCCGCGAGCGAGGACTTCGACCCGCTGCGCCTGCGCCCGTACGTGACGCTGGAGAACGTGGGGGCGGATCCGGCGCCGGGCGCGGGGGCCGTGCCGGCCGGTGACCCGTCGGCCACGATGCCGCTGCGGGCGGTTCCGGGGGAGCCGGTGGCGGGCCCGGGCGCCGGCCCGGCGTTCGCGGCCGCCGCCGAGGGCGGCACCGTGGCGTTCGCGGCCGTGCCCGGCCCGGTGGCCACCGGCGGGAGTGGCGAAGGTGGCGCCTACGCCGACACGTACGTGGATCCCGAAACCGACCCCCGCGAGCCCGTACTGCGCCCGGCCCACACCGCCACCACCTCGTCCCGCTCCCACTCCCTCCGTCGCCGCCCCCTCCTCCTGGCCTCGGTCGCCGCCGCGGCCATCCTCGCCGTCGGTACGGCGGCCTTCGCGGGCGGCGGGCTGCTCGGCGGCGGGCACGACGACTCGGCGGCGCTGCCCGACACGACCGTCTCCACCCTCCCGTACGGCGACACCCCCTCCGCGGACTCCCCGACGCCCTCCCCCACCGCGTCGCAGTCGAGCCACGGCACCCCGAGCGCGAGCCCGTCGCCGCGCAAGAGCTCCCCCTCGCCGAGCCGCACGGCCGGGCCCTCCCCCCGCCCGTCCCGCAAGTCCGCCTCCCCCACGCCCTCCCCGTCGAAGGCCACCGGCACCGTGGACAGCACCACGGCCCCGGCCGACCGGCCCGCCACCGCGCCCGTACTGCGCCGGGGCGACAGTGGGCCCGAAGTGGCCGAACTCCAGGACCGGCTGGCCCAGTTGACGATCTACGACGGGAACGCCGACGGCCGGTTCGGGTCGAAGACGGAGCGCGCCGTCAGCACGTACCAGTCGTACATGGGTCTCGACGCCGACCCGCCGGGCGTCTACGGCCCGGAGACCCGCCGCGCCCTGGAGGCGCAGACGTCCCAGCCGTAACCGGAAATCCGACCCCGTCCGTCACCGCCGCCCCCGCCGAACCGTCCGCAGTCGAACGGTTCGGCGGGGGCGGTTGGCGTATTCGGCACCACGTTTTGTATCGTGGAGGAACAAAGTGGCTCCGCCCGTATTCCCTGACCGGCGGGCGGGGCCGCTTGTGTCTCTGCTCCCGCACCCAGGAGTCCGCCGATGACGGCCACGCCCACCACCCTGACCGCCCGCGCCCTCCTGCTCGACATGGACGGCACGATCGTCAACTCCGACGCCGTGGTGGAACGCTGCTGGCGCGCCTGGGCCGTCGAGCACGGGCTCGACCCCGACGAGGCGCTGAAGGTCGTCCACGGCCGCCAGGGCTACGCCACCATGGCCGTCCTGCTGCCGGACCGCCCCATGGAGCAGAACCACGCCGACAACCGCGTGATGCTCGCGCAGGAGACCGCGGACACCGACGGCGTCGTCCCGGTCCCCGGCGCCCCCGCCTTCATGGCCGCCCTGGCCGGACTCCCGCACGCCCTGGTCACCTCGGCCAACGAGCCCCTGGCCCGCGCCCGCATGACCGCGGCGGCCCTCCCCATGCCCGCCGTCCGGGTAACCGCCGAGCGGGTGGGCGCCAGCAAGCCCGACCCGGAAGGCTTCCTCAAGGGCGCCGCGGAACTGGGCTTCGCCCCATCGGACTGCATCGTCTTCGAGGACTCGGAGGCAGGCATACGCGCAGGCAAGGCGGCGGGAATGCGAGTAATCGGCGTAGGCCCCCGAGCAGCGGAACACGCTCCGACGGCCCACGTCCCTGACCTGACGCACGTAACGGTGACGCCACAGGCCGACGGCACAATCCGCCTGACGATCACGCCCTGAGTACCCAGTACCTCCTAGGGGCGCGGGGAACTGCGCGAGCAACCCAAGACGACCCGCAGCCAAACGACAGGATGCCCCGAAGGGGCGCTTTTAGGGGCGCGGGGAACTGCGCGACAAGCCCCCACCGCCCCGCAGCCAAACGGAACGGCTCGTGCCGCGATCGCCCCGAAGGGGCGCTTGAGGGGCGCGGGGAACTGCGCGACAAGCCACAGACACCCCGCGCCCGAACAACCCGCCTCAGCCGGCCACAGCCTCAAACAGGCTGAACCCCGCCAACGCGGCCATCAAGCACGCCGCGATCTTCGTGATCAACTTCAGCGGCACGTACTTCATCAACGTCCGCCCACCCAGAATCCCCAGCCCCGCAACGGCCCAGAGCCCCAGCACCGCCCCCACACCCACCGACAGCGGGCTGTCATACCGGGCCGCCAAATTCGCGGTCATGATCTGCGTGAGATCACCGAACTCCGCGACCAGGATCAACATGAACCCCGCCCCGGACACCTTCCAGAACGACTGATCCGCCGGCGCCGCGACGTCCTCGTCGTCATCGTCCTTCTTGAACAGCAGCATCGCCGCCCCCGCCAGGAACAGCACGCCCACGATGGCCTGCAGCAGCCGATGCGGCAGCAGCGTCAGCACGCTCCCCGCCGCGATGGCGAGCGCGACATGGACCAGGAAGGCCGCGGCGACACCGACGAACACGTACGACGCCTTGTAGCGGGTGCCGAGCATCAGACCCGCGAGCGCGGTCTTGTCGGGGAGTTCGGCAAGGAAGATCACGCCGAACGTGATCGCGACGATGGTGAAGCTGAGCACGGAAAAGGTTCCTCAATCGGTCGGGCACGGCCGTACCGAGAGCGTTTCACGAAGAAATTCCGGGGTCGCTTCGGCACGGCAGCGCCATGAACGGTCATGGTCACTGCGGCCGAAGGTCTCGCTGGCCGACCCTCGCGGGCCTGCCTCCGGGCGCCGGCTGGGCTCTCCCTGGGGAGGTTCCAGCAGTATGTCGACGGTCCGGCGAAGAGCTACTCCCCTTCTGCTCCGTACAGAATACGGGACGCGCCCGCACCCCGGGCAGGGACTTTGGTCCCACGCCGAACTCCGCGCCGAACTCCCCCGCCGCCCGACGGCCCGGCCTCACCCCGCCACATCCCGATGCACCCTCCCCCGCGCCACCAGCTCAAGCACCACCGACACCGCCGTCGCCTGCACCGCCATCAGCGCCACCAGGACGAACAGCTGCACCGCGCCCGCCTGCACCGGTGACGCACCGCCGAGCAGCATGCCGACGAACGCGCCCGGCAACGTGACCAGGCCCACGGTCCGGGTCTGGTCGAGGCCCGGGAGCAGCGCGTCGGACGCGGCCGTCCGGGCCACCTCCATCCGCGCGTCCCGGTCGAGCAGCCCGAGCGCCATCGCCGCCTCCACCTCGCCGCGCCGCGCGGTCAGCTCGTCCAGCGCGCGCCGCCCGCCGAGCACCGTCGCGGTGAGCGCGCCGCCGATGAGGATGCCGGTGACGGGGATGAGCGCGATGCCCTTGACCGGCACGAGCCCGGTGAGCAGCAGCGAGGCGACGACCGGGGTGACCCCGGCGGCGATCGGCACCGCGGCCCACCACCAGGTGCCGTTGGCCGTCATCCGCCGCCCGGCCGTACGGACCGCCACCGCGTACATCAGCAGCAGGAAGCCGAGCAGCAGCGGCACCGACCCGACCACCCAGCGGATCGCGCTCGCCACCACCGCGAGCTGAACGGCCGCGCGCACCCCGGCGACCAGGATCTCCCGGCCCCGCCCGAGCTGCGCGACCGCCGCGACACCGGCCGCGGCCAGCAGCAGTACGGCGAGGACGACCCCGAGCGTGACGTTGACGGGCAGCAGCACGCGCCCACGGTACGCCGCCGCAGGTACGCCCGGATGCGGGTGGATGCGCGGCACCGCCGCGAGCGCCGGCGCGACGCGCCGACGGCACTATCTGGGCCCTCCGTCGTTCCGTACCGTACGGAACGACGGAGGGGACGACATGGCCGGACTGCGCCTGGGACCGCTGCTGCGCTACGTCGACGGGGAGTCCGGCACCTCGGCCACGGTTTGGGTGGAGACCGACCGCCCTTCGACGGTCCGGGTGCGCTGCGGCGGGGTCGACCCGGACACCGCTTCCGGCTCCTCCCGGCACGGCGACGGCGCCCCGGACACCCCTTCCGGCTCCGCCCGTACGTTCCAGATCGCCGGGCACCACTACGCGCTCGTCCCCGTCACCGGCCTCGCCCCCGGCGCCGCCACACCGTATGAAGTGCTGCTCGACGGCCGGCGCGTGTGGCCGCCCGAGCACTCCCCCTTTCCCTCGCCCGTGATCCGTACGCCCGCGCCCGGCGCGCGGGAGCTGCGCGTCGCGTTCGGATCCTGCCGGTGGGCCGCACCGCCGGAGCGCGAGCGTGACCCTGTGGGGCCCGACGCCCTCGACACCCTCGCCGTGCGCCTCACCGCCGACCCCGGCGCCGAGCGCCCCGACGTCCTGCTGCTGCTCGGCGACCAGGTGTACGCGGACGCCGTCTCGCGGGCGACCCGGCGCTGGCTGGCCGCGCGGCGCGATCTGCGCGATCCGCCGGGGGCGCAGGTCGGGGAGTACGAGGAGTACACCCGGCTCTACGACGAGTCGTGGGGCGACCCCGAGGTGCGCTGGCTGCTCTCCACCGTGCCGAGTTGCATGATCTTCGACGACCACGACGTGGTCGATGACTGGAACACCAGCGCCGCCTGGCTCGCCGGGATGCGCGGCACCGCGTGGTGGCCGGAGCGGCTGGCGAGCGGGCTCATGTCGTACTGGGTCTACCAGCACCTGGGCAATCTCTCCCCGGCCCAGCTGGCCGCCGATCCGCTGTACGCGGCGGTCCTGGCGAGCCCCGACGGGACGGAGGCGCTGCGGCGGGGCTGCGCGCCGACCGCTTCTTCCGCCGGACCGCGCTGGAGCTACCGCCGCGACTTCGGGCGGGTGCGGCTGCTGATGGTGGACACCCGCGCGGCCCGCGTCCTGGACGAGGACGAGCGCGCGATGCTCGACGAGCCGACGGCCGACTGGCTCCGGGAGCAGGCGCTCGACGGGCCCGGTAGCTACGACCACCTGCTGATCGGCAGCTCGCTGCCCTGGCTGCTGCCGCCGCTCGTCCATGACACGGAGACCTGGAGCGCGGCGCTGTGCCGTGGCGTGCGCGGCGCGCGCTGGGCGCGGCTGGCCGAAAAGCTGCGCCGCCGGGCCGATCTGGAGCACTGGGCAGCCTTCCCCGCCTCTTTCGCCCGGCTCGCCGAGCTGATCGCCCGCGTCGCCTCGGGCCCCGCCGCCCCGGCCACCGTCTGCGTGCTCTCGGGCGACGTGCACCACGCGTACATCGCCGAGCCCGAGCGGGCCGACGGCCTTCCCGACGGCCCTGCCAACAGCCGTTCCGACGCGCGGGTGTTCCAGCTCACCTGCTCGCCCGTGCACAACGCGGTGCACGCCGTGATCCGGGCCGGGTTCCGGTTCGGCTGGAGCCGGGCGGGGCGCCGCCTCGGCCGCGCGCTGACCCGGCACGGCCGCACCGGACGGCCCCCGGTGCGATGGCACCGCACGGCCGGCCCCTGGTTCGGGAACCAGCTGATGACACTGACCCTGCGCGGCCGCTCCGCACGGCTGCGGCTCGACCAGGCCCGCACGGGCCGCGCGCGCGGCCCCGCCCGCCTGGTCACGGTCTTCGACCGCAACCTCACGGCCGAACAGGCCGAACAGGCCGAACAGGCCGAACAGGCCGAACAGGCCGAACAGGCCGAACAGGCCGAACAGGCCGAGTAAGCGGAGTAGTCGGAGTAGGTCGAGCAGCCCGAGCCGCCCCCGCACTCCGCGTAAACCCCACACGCCACGTAACCCTGCGTTCCGACACATTCGCTTTACGTCCATGTATGCCCCCCGTAAAGGCGATTTCCAGCCGACCATAAGCGGAATCAGGTCACCTACTTAAACTTGAACTTGCAAGCACTAATCAGGTCTACCTAACCTTGAGACTTCAACGACCCCTTCCCCCACCCCGAAGGAGCCCGTCCCCCATGGCCTCCCCCACGCTCCCCTCCGCTCTCGACACCGAGCGCGCCAAGCCGTACGTGCTCGGCCTCTTCCGCGTCGTCACCGGCTTCCTCTTCGCCTGCCACGGCGCCGCCTCGCTCTTCGGCTGGTTCGGCGGCGCGGCCGGCACCGGCGGCGCGCTGGCGGCCGGCACCTGGCCCAACTGGTACGCCGCCGTCATCCAGTTGGTCTGCGGCCTGCTGATCATGGCCGGTCTGTTCACCCGCTCCGCCGCCTTCCTCGCCTCGGGATCCATGGCGTACGCGTACTTCGACGTCCACCAGTCCGGCGCGCTGCTCCCGCTCCAGAACGGCGGCGAGGCGCCCGCGATGTTCTGCTGGGCCTTCCTGCTGCTCGTCTTCACCGGCCCCGGCGCGCTCGCCCTCGACCAGCTGATCGGCGGCCGCCGTACCGCCGGACTCCCCGAGACGGCGCCCGCCACGGCTCCTGCGGGGGCGTCACGCTGACCCGGGGCCACGGCGGTTCACCGGCTCGCCGGTGACACCTCACCCCC
Organism: Streptomyces sp. NPDC048696; assembly: GCF_043198895.1. NCBI lineage: Bacteria > Bacillati > Actinomycetota > Actinomycetes > Kitasatosporales > Streptomycetaceae > Streptomyces > Streptomyces sp. NPDC048696. The sequence goes on from NZ_JBICVJ010000012.1 coordinate 84,755, forward strand.
GAACGGAAACCCCATGCGCCCCAGGCGTACGCTGTACGGCTGTACAGCGTCCCGGCCGCGGAACAGCGGGAGCGGGGCGCATTCCGTTCGGGGGTCGCAGTGCTGGAGAGTGTGGGGTCGCTGACCGGCAGCCCATGGATTTACGCCGTGGTGACGGTCTCCGTTCTCCTGGACGTGTTCCTCCCGGTCCTGCCCAGCGGGGTCCTGGTGATCACCGCCGCGACCTCGGCGGCGGCCGGTTCGACCACCGCCGCGGGCGCCCCGCACGCCATACGTGACGTACCCGATCTGCTGCTTCTCGCCGCCTGCGCCGCCGCGGCCTCCGTGGCCGGTGACCTCGTCGCGTACCGGCTCGCCTGGCGCGGCGGTGCACGGCTGGACCGGGCCATCTCCCGCTCGCGCCGCCTCACCCGCGCACAGGAACGTCTCGGCGCCGCGCTGAGCCGGGGCGGCGGCGCGCTCGTCGTCATCGCCCGGTTCGCCCCGGCGGGCCGGTCCGTGGTCTCCCTGGGCGCGGGCGCGGCGCACCGCACCCCCAGGGAGTTCCTGCCCTGGTCCGCCCTCGCGGGGATCGCCTGGGCCGGGTACAGCGTCGGCCTCGGCTACTTCGGCGGGCGCTGGCTCGGCGCGACCTGGCTCGGCACGGGCATCTCCGTCCTCGCACTGTTCGCCGCGGGCTCCCTCGCCGCGTACGTCATGCGCCGCCCGGAACCGGCCACGACGGCCGCCTGACCGGGCACACCACGAGCCACCACGGCACGGCGCACCGCGAACCGCCGCGCTACGCCGACGCCGGTGTCCTGACCGGCACTCCCCGTATCTCCAGCCCCTCCAGCAGCCGGGCTGTCGCCTCGGCCATCTCGTCCACCGCGCGGTCGAACACCTCGCGGTTGTGCTCGGCGGGCGCCCGGAAGCCGGACACCTTGCGCACGTACTGGAGCGCGGCGGCGCGGATGTCCTCGTCGGTGGCCTCCTCGGGGAGGGCCGGCGGCCTGAGTGTCTTGATGCTTCTGCACATGCCCCCAGTGTGACGGGTACCACTGACAACGGACCCGGGGATCTTCGCGGACCGGGTCAGTTCTCTTTTCAAACTGATAGCTTCGATCCCATGACGACCGTTGACTTCTCCGCCATGTCCGGCCTGGAACTGCTGCGCTGGGCCCAGCGCGAGCCCGGCCGGGTGCCCTCCATCGGCAAGCTCATCGGCATGACCTTCGACGAGATCGACGAGGGCCGCACGGTGATGTCCCTCGACCCCCGGCCCGAGTTCTCCAACCCGCTCGGCACCGTCCACGGCGGCATCGCGGCCACGCTGCTCGACTCGGTGATGGGGTGCGCGGTGCACACCATGCTCCCGGCGGGCGTCGGCTACACCACCCTCGAACTGAAGGTGAACTACATCCGCCCGGTCGCGCTCGACGCCGGACGGCTCACCGCCGAGGGCACCACGATCCACGTCGGGCGCCGCACCGCCACGGCCGAGGGCAAGGTGCTCAGCGCCGAGGGCAAGCTGGTCGCGCACGCCACCACGACCTGCCTGATCATCCGCTAGCGGACTTCCGCCGTACTCGTACCGGATCCGGCTCCAGCACGCGGCGGTGAGTCTAGAGTCGGGGGCATGGCGGCAGCAGACGAGGTGAAGGCAGCGGGCTCGGCGGGGCCGGTACGGATCGACGCTTGGATCTGGTCCGTACGGCTCACCAAGACGCGCTCCGTGGCGGCGACGGCCTGCCGGGCCGGTCACGTCCAGCTCAACGGCGAGCGCGTGAAGCCCGCGCACACCGTGAAGGTCGGCGACGAGGTACGGCTGCGACTGGAGGGGCGGGAGCGGATCGTGGTCGTCTCGAAGATCATCCGCAAGCGGGTCGGCGCGGCGGTCGCGGTGGAGGCGTACGTCGACAACAGCCCGCCGCCGCCCCCGCGCGCGGACGTGCTGGCCGCGGGCGTGCGCGACCGGGGCATGGGCCGCCCGACCAAGCGCGACCGCCGCGAGATGGAGCGCCTGCGCGGACTCTGAGCGCACGCGCGCGTCACCGCCCGAAGGCCGGGCGGGACACCGACCGGGGGACGATCCCGGGTACGACATCGGCCGGATACGGCTCCGCGCGCGGCGTTGGCCGGAACGTAACTCGGAGGCCAACTCCCGCCGTACCGGAGTAACTTGGAGGGCGCGGGGGCCAGGGGAGCCCCCGAACCGTCCCCAGAGGAACACGCCATGATCCTGTGGATTCTCGTCCTGGCGCTGGTCCTGTACGGCTTCGGCTTCAGTCTCGGCGGCATAGTGCTCTGCGTCGCCGTGGTGGCCGTACTCTTCAGCGCCCCACGCCGTGGCCGCTCCACGGCACCGTCCGGCGGCTCGTCCGGAGCCGGCGGCTCGGGCCGTGGCGTCGACACGGACTACCGGTCCTATCGTGACCGCCGGGACCGTATGGCCCGGTGGGAGCGGCGTTACCGCAGGGAGCGGCAGAGCCGCTTCTTCTCGCTGCGCCGCCCGGACTGAACGAGCGCCATCAGCACCACCCGACAGTCAGCACCACCCACGCGCGCGAGGGCCCCGGACCGTCGAACGGTCCGGGGCCCTCGTGCGTGCCTTCTGTGGCGATAAGCGTCAGTGCGCGGACGCCGCCGTGGTGTTGGCGGACGTACCCGCCGGGCGCTCGGCCTTCGCGGGCGCGGGCACCAGGAGCCGTTCGGCGAGGTGGCCGAAGAGGAGACCGAAGCCGGCCCACAGCGTGACCTGCATCGCGAGGGCCGCCAGGCGGAACTGCCAGAGCAGCGTCGCCGGGAAGTCCTTCGGCACCTCGTTGACGGCGGGCAGGAACGCGTACGCGAGCCCGACCGCGACCAGGAAGGCGGCCGACGCGGCGACGGACGCGTTCCAGTTGCCCAGGCGCGGCGCGAGCCGGCGGCCGAGGATCACGGCACCGACGGCGAGCAGCACGCTCAGCGCGATCATCAGGAAATACAGGGCGGTGCGTTTGCCGATCGTGTCGGGGTCCCCGACGGACGGCGGGTTCGCCGGGTACTTGAGGAACGGCACCACGTAGACGGTCAGCAGCGCGCCCATGGACACGAACGCCGCCGTGGCGCGCGGCCCGAACCGGCCGAGGCGGCCGAGTGCGACGCAGAACGCGAGGGCGGCGATACCGCCCACCGCCACGCCGAACACCAGCACACCGGTGGCGAGACCGCCGGTGGACTGCAAGGTGCGGCTGAAGACCTCTTCGCCGTGTTCGTGCGCGTGCGCGTCCTCGAAGGCGATGGCCGAGTCCACCCGGGGCTCGCCCAGGAAGTACGCCACGGCGAGCGCCAACGCGCCGGCCACCAGACCGGCGAGCATGCCACGCACCAACAGCGCCCTGACGGACAGGGAGTTCACGAGTCGGTACCCCGGGTCTCAGTGGCAGGGGAAGCCGAGGAGGTGGCGCCCGTCGTGCAGCCACTCGTGGACGTTCTCGCCGGAGAAGACGCTGGTGGCGCCCTGCTCGGAGCCGACGAAGTAGAGCAGCACGAGCATGAGGATGCCGAAGAAGAGGGCCCAGGGGGCGATCGCCTTCAGGGAGATGGGAGTGATCGCGGGGGTGGCTGGTGCGCTCGGCGCGGGGGCAGCGGAAAGTGCCATGGCAGAACCTCCTGGGGAACACGCGTCCCGGTCGTTGGTGCCTTTGTCGACGGTGGTGGGTCTGACTTCCCCGTCTTCGCTCCCTCTTCGAGGGAGCTCGCCGGGTTCACAGTGGCGCGACCGTGCCGGAGTTCCACCGGGCTTCCTTCACACCGTCTTTATGTCCACGAGACCGTACCGCGTGACGGTCCGCGCCGCTACGGCGCGCGGGAGCACAACCCCCGCGCCAAGTGCGTGAACGCCCGTGTTCTGCTTGCCTCATGACCGTACGCGTGATGTTGATCTCACCGCCGGCCGACCGCTACGCGCGCGAGGCGCGGGTCGGCGACGACACCGCCGCCCCGGACGACGCCGCCGTGCGCCGGGTCCAGGACGCGGCGGCGGCCCTGCCGGTGCCGGGGCGTCGGCTCAAACCGCCGTCGTCGCTCTACGAGTTGGCGCGGGGGCTGCCCACCTGTTCCGAACCGGCCCTGGCCGCCTGGGATCTGGGCACCTGGCGCGGGCGGCGGCTCGACGAGCTGAGCGGCGCGGACCCGGCGGGGGTGCGTGCCTGGCTCACGGATCCGGCGGCCGCGCCGCACGGCGGGGAGAGCCTGCTCGCGCTCGTCGCGCGCGTGGGCGCGTGGCTGGACACGCTGCCCGCCGAGGGCGGCCGGGTGCTGGCGGTCGCGTCCCCGGCGGTGATCCGCGCGGCGACCACGCACGCGCTGACCCTGCCGCCCCCGGCGTTCTGGCGCCTGGACGTGGCCCCGCTGACCGTCACCGAGCTGTCGGGCCGCTCGGGCCGCTGGAACCTGCGCTGCGGGCGTCCCCTGGAGAGCTGAGGAACGGACGAGGTCAGGGGGTACGGCGAAGGCCCCCGCCGGGAACGGCGGGGGCCTTCGTCAAGGGTGGGCATGGACGGTTTCGAACCGCCGACATCTGCTTTGTAAGAGCAGCGCTCTACCACTGAGCTACACGCCCGTGACACATCCGTGGAAGGGATCCGTGGATGAGGGAACAGCGTACATGCCTCCCCGGGCAGAGCTGCAAACCCGTTCTTTGGGATGATCCCGCGGGCCGGGTGAGCGCGAACTAAACGACCGGTGTGTTCGTCATTACCAGGTGGGAGAATGAACCGGCAGGCGGACACGGCACGGGAGAGGGATGTGACGGCGACACACGCGCGGCCGTACAGCAGAGCGGGTGCCATCGTCCCCGGTGTCGTAGTGCGGGCCGCCGGGGTGCGGCGGCAGCTGCGCGATGTGCTGGCGCTCGCCGCGCTGCCGCTGGTCGTCGGGGTCGCCGTGCTGCCCGGGGCGTTCGCCGGGGGCGGGACGCGGCGGTGGTTCGGCGGGCGCGGGGAGAGCGTGCGGGCCGACGCGCAGGCCGCCAAGGACGCGGCGGCGGCCGCCTTCTACGAGCTGGACACCGCCCAGCGCGATCTGCGGATCTCCATCGAGACGATCACGGCCGTGGACAGCTCGCCGGGCGCCCGCAAGGCCGTGGACGACTTCGCGGCGCTTGGCCGGCGTATCGACGAGGTCAGCAACGACTACATCACCACGGTCGACGCGCACGACCTGGACCGCGACGGCCTGGAGGCCTCGGCGGCCGCGCGGGCCCGGGGCGAGCTGACCCGGGCCAAGGACGAGCTCGTACGGGTCAAGGGCGAGCTCGACCGGTTCGAGCAGGGCCTGGGGCCGCTCCTGGCCACCGCCGAGACCCAGCTGGCGCGGCTCGCGCCCGCCGTCGAGCGCGCACGGCAGGCGCTCCTCGCGGCGAGCACCGCTCTCGACACGGTGCGGGCGTCCGGGCTGCGGGCCGACGAGCTCGCCGCCCGCCTGGCCGCGCTCGCCCCGGAGCTCACCAAGCTCAACCAGGGCGCCGGTCAGCACGGCGTGACCGAGACGCTCCAGCGCGCCGACCGGGTGCTGCGGGAGGCCGAGGTCGTGCGGACCGAGGCGGCGCGGCTGCCCGAGCGGGCCGCCGAGATCGACCACCGCCTGGTCTCGCTGCGTACCCGCGCGCAGGCGCTGACCACCCGCGCCGGCAGCGTCGACCCGGTCCTGAGCGAGCTGCGGCGCCGGTTCTCGGCCGCCTGCTGGCAGGACCTCCAACACGTACCGGACCAGGCGCTCGCCGACGTCAGACAGGCCGAGCAGAAGCTGAAGGAGGCGGCCACCGCGCGCGAGGAGCAGCGCTGGGCCGACGCGACGTCCCGGCTGAGCACGGTCAGGGCGCTGCTCAACTCCACGGACGAGGCGGTCTCGGCCGCCGGTGACCGGCTGCGGCGGCTCGACGCGGTCGCGAAGGACCCGCAGCAGGAGATCGAGCGCACCCGGTTCGCGCTGCGGGACGCGCAGCGGCTCGCGATGTCCGGCCGCGCCACCCCGGACCCGCGCCACGCCCGCCCGCTCGACGACTCCGTGGAGCGCCTGGAGCGCGCGATCGCGACGCTGGAGGGCCGCCACCCCGACTACTGGCATTTCCTCACGGAGACGGAGGCGGTCCGGGCGACCGCCGCGCGCGTGGTGGCGCAGATCCGCGAGGAGCGCGGCCAGGGCGCCTGACGGGCCCCTCCCTCGGCCCCCCCGGCCCGGCCCCGGTCCCGGTTGTCGTGTCGGCACTGCGGGCCGATGCTGGGAGTACGTATGGACACGTACGTACCGAACGAGGAGGCCACGCATGGCCACCCATATGCTGCACTCCACCCTCGCCCACCGCGTCTCGCTCGACGAGCATCTTCCCGTCGACCACCGGCTGAGCAAGGTCTACCGCGTCGGGGCCGGGCTCGTCGGGCTCTTCCTGGTCGTCTTCGGCATCCTGGGGCTCACCCACAACATCGGGTTCTTCGACACCGGTGGCAAGGAAGTCGCCGGGCTGAGCACCAACGGCACCCTGAGCGTGATCTCGATCGTGGTCGGCGCGCTGCTCTTCTACGGCATGGTCAAGGGCGGCAACTTCGCCTCCTGGCTGAACATGTCGCTCGGCGTTCTCTTCCTGATCAGCGGGTTCGTGAACCTGGCCCTGCTCGACCGGGGCTCGGCCAACTTCCTCGCGTTCAAGATGCAGAACGTGATCTTCAGCTTCATCGTCGGGCTGGTGCTGATGGTCTTCGGGATGTACGGGAGGGTCGGCGCGCATCTGCCGCACGACAATCCGTACTGGAAGGCGCGGCACGAGGATGCGGCGGAGGAGGGCACTCCGCATCGGCCTCTGCGGTAGCCGTACCCGCGCTCCGGGCGGGCCCGCTAGCCTGGGCGTATGCCTCGCTATGACTTCCGCTGCCGGTCCTGCGGCGACACGTTCGAGCTCAGTCGGCCCATGGCCGAGTCGTCCGCGCCCGCGACGTGCCCTGCGGGGCATGCGGATACGGTGAAGTTGCTTTCCACCGTGGCGGTGGGGGGTGCGTTCCGGGACGCGGCGCCGTCGCCTTCCGGCGGGGGTGGCGGCGGTTGCTGCGGCGGGGGCTGCTGCGGCTGAGCCCTGGGGGCGTTGTCGTCTGGCTGCGGGCCGGTGGGGGCTGGTCGCTCCCCCAAGTTCTCGACTCCGCTCGAACAGGGGGGACCCCCATCGCGGCGGAGCCGCACAATGTCACAGCCCCGCGCCCCTGAAAGGCAGGGCGCGTCGCGGAAAGGCAGGGCGCGTCGCGCCTGAAGATCGGGCGCGTCGCAGCCGGCCAGGCCGGCCGCCATCAGCTCACCGCTTCCTCGACAGCGTCAGACCGTCCGCCACCGTCAGCATCACGCTGTCCATGTGCTCGTCCCGTCTCACATGGTCGTTGAAGCGCTGGATCGCGGCCGCCGGCCCCGTTGCCGCCGGGTCCACGACCTTGCCCTGGAAGAGGACGTTGTCCACGGCGATCATGCCGTTCGGGCGCATCCGGGGGACCAACTCCTCCCAGTACGCGATGTAGTTGTCCTTGTCCGCGTCCAGGTAGGCGAAGTCGATGTGCGGCACGTCGGGCATCGCCTGGAGCGTGTCCAGGGCCGGGCCGATGCGCAGGTCGACCCGGTCGGCGACGCCCGCCTTCGCCCAGGCCTCGCGGCCGTACGCCGTCCACTCCTCGGAGATGTCGCAGGCGATCAGGCGCCCGTCCGCCGGGAGCGCCTGGGCCATGGCGAGTGCGGAGAAGCCGGTGAACGTGCCGACCTCCACGACGTGCCGGGCGCCCACGAGCCGTACCAGGAACGCCAGCAGCGGTGCCTGCTCCTCGGCCGACTGCATGCCCGCGTGGTCGGGCAGCCGCGCGTACGTCGTCTCGACCAGCTCGCGCTGCACCGCGTCCAGCGGCGGGTTGTGCGCCAGCATGTACCCGTACAGCTCGTCTGTGATCTTGGTCGTGTTTCCCTTGGCCATACGGGCGAGTATGGGGTGGATTACGCCCGCACGGCCGCACCCGGGGTCGTGTCGGCCGAGGCGCGCGCCACGCGCGCGACGAACCTGCGCACGATCTCCTCGCCCGCCACCACACCGCGCTCCTCAAGCACGCCGACGTGCGGCGCGGCCCAGCCGGAGTCGGCGAGTTCGCCGTGGCCCGGGCGCCAGCCCTGGTCGGCGGCGAGCAGCAGATCGGCGTCCAGGAGCGAGTCACCGGCGGCCAGGGTGAGATCGGCGCCGGTGCGCCGGGCCACCTCCCGTACGGCCGCGCTCTTGGTCAGCGGCTTGGGGACCGCGTAGATCTTGCGGCCCTGGAGCGAGACCGTCCAGCCCCGGGCCTCTGCCCAGGCGCCGAGCTCCTCGACCCAGTCCTCGGGCAGCAGCGCGCGCTCGACGACGAGATACGCGAACAGGTCCTCGGCGACCCGTTCCTTGCGCAGCCACACGGGGTCGGCGGTGGCCGTGATGTGGGCCCGGACCTCGTCGAGCGTGGCGCACTCGGCGGCGATCCGCTCGTCCACCCGGCGCCGCCAGCCGAGGTCGGCGACCCCGTCGACGAGCAGTTGCCCGCCGTTGGCGCAGATCGCGAACCGGGCGGGCGGGCCCGGGAGCTGGATGCGCTGGTACTGCTTGCGGGTCCGGGTCGTGGTGGGCACGAAGACGGTGGCCGGATCCGCCTTGAGCCCGGCGAGCAGGGCCGCCGCGCGCTCGGTCATGAACGAGAGCGGCCGGTGCTCATGGATCTCCACGCAGAGCAGCCGGGGGGCCCGGGGATCGGGCATGGTCAGGTCCAGGGCCGCCGCCGAGTAGATCAGCGTACGGTCCAGGTCGCTGGCGATCAGGGTGCTCATCGGGAGGCCACGGCCTTTCCGTCGGCGCCGGTCGCCCCGCGCGTGTACTGGGGGTGGATCAGTCCGACACAGCTGTACGGCAGGTCGTCGACGTACTCCACCGGCACCCCCCGCTGCTCGGCGAGCAGGCGTACGTGGTCGAGGTCGGCCCCGGCGCCCCGGTGGGCCAGGATCTTCCAGGGGACGCGGCGCAGCAGGACGCGGGTGGTCTCGCCGACGCCGGGCTTGACGAGGTTGACGTCGTGGATGCCGTACTCCTCGCTGATCCGCTCGACGGCGGCCCAGCCCTCCCAGGTGGGGGTGCGGTCGGCGGCCTGGAGCGCCTTGACCTCGCGGTCCACGTCGGCGCCGACCTCGTCGAAGCGGGCGGCGACGGCGTCCAGGAAGTCCACCGAGACGTCGGCGTCGGCCAGTTCGCGGTAGAACTTGGCGCCGTGGAAGTCACCCGGCCCGATCAGGTCGCGGCGCAGCACGGTCCGCGATATCAGCCCGGACACGGTCGAGTTGAGGCACGCGGACGGGATGAGGAAGTCCTCGCGGGTGCCGTACGTACGCACGCACGAGCCGGGGTCGGCGAGCACCGCGATCTCCGGGTCGAACCGGTCAACCCCCGAGGATTCAGCGAACTCCCGTATCGCGGCGGCCAGTTCACGGGTGATGGCGCCCTTGCCGGTCCAGCCGTCGACGAAGACGACGTCGGCGGGGTCGTGGTGGGCGGTGAGCCAGCGCAGCGCGTTGGGGTCGATGCCCCGGCCGCGCACGATGGAGACCGCGTAGTGCGGCAGGTCGAGCCCGTGCCGGTGCTGTGCCCAGCGGCGCATCAGCACCCCGACCGGGGTGCCCGCGCGGGCCAGCGAGACCAGCACCGGGCGGGGCGACCGCTCGGCCAGGACCGTCTCCGTCACGATGCCCACGGCACGGGCGATGCGCTCGGCCGAGGAGTCGAGCGCGGCGCGGAACAGCTCCTGGTACTGGGGCGAGGGCTGGTACTCGACCGGCAGCGACTCGGCGTAGTGGGCGCCGCCGCTCTGGATCGCCTCCTCGCGCTCCTCGGTCGGCGCCTCAAGCTCGACGCCGGACAGGTCCTTGAGCAGCCAGCCGACCTCGTCCGGCGCGTACGAGGAGAAGTCGGGACCGCGCAGCGGCTCGGGCATGGGGGCACCTTCGGGTACGTACGAGGGGACGACGACGGGGACGACGTGCGGGATGTGCGCGGCGAGCTGGGCCAACAGGCCGTCGGGGGCGTGGAGTTCGGGGGTGTCGGCGGTGGAGTCGACGACGGCGACGACCGTGTCGAAGCCGGCACCGGCGACGTTGTAGGCGTAGCGCTCGCCGGGGCCGTCGGCCGGGGCGTCGTGGGCGGGGAAGGCGATGCGGGTGCGGATGGCGTAGCCGGGGTCGTCGACGGGGAGGACCGGCGAGCGGGTCGTCGTCGAGTATCGGACGTCCAGGCCCGCGTGCTCCAGGGCGAGGGCGAGGCGCAGGGGGGTGTACATCAGCTCTTCGAAGCCGAGGACGAGGATTTTGCCCGGGGTGGCGCCGAGGCGCGCGGCTATTCGGTCGGCCATGGCGGGGAGCGCCGCCTCCAGGCGGGTGCGGTGCGCCGGGGTGAAGCCGTGGCGGGCGCCGTCGGGGAGGCCGTCCGGCCAGGCGAGGTCGACCGGGACGACGCCGTCGGGCGGGGCCGTGGCCGGGGTCGAGCGAGCGGGGCCCGGGGCCGGGGTGCCGCTGTACTGCGCCACCAGCGCCTGGCCCCGTTCCAGTACCCCCTCCGGGAGGTGAACCGTTCCTGCCGCCAGGGTCACCAGGTCCACCCGGACGCCCAGCTCCGTCGCGAACGCGGACAGGCGGGCGTGGTCCGCCGGGGAGCGCATGTCGACCAGGGCCACCACCACGTAGCGCTCACGCGGGTACCGGGCGTGCAGCGCCCGGATCGTGTTCAGCACCGTGTTCCCGGTCGAGAACTCGTCGTCGACCAGCACCAGCGGCCCGTCCCCGGCGAGCAGCGCGGGGTCCTCGGGCAGCAGCAGGTGCGAGGTCGCGTGCGAGTGGGACTCCTCGAAGCCGCCCGCCCGCGCGACGCCCGCGACCGGGCGCCGGGTGGAGTGGAGGCAGGGCGCCACGCCGATGCCGTCGGCGACCGCGTGGCCGAGGCCCGTCGCCGTCTCCGCGTAGCCGAGCACGACCGCCCGCGCCGACTCGTCGGCGCCGAGCAGCGCCCGTACCTCCTCGCCGAGACCGAACCCCGCCCCGTACACCCGCGAGGGCCGCTGCGGCACATGCTTGCCCAGCACGTTCGAGACCAGCAGATGCGCCCGCTTGGGGTTGCGGCGCAGGGCCAGCCCCAGCAGGGCGGGCAACCGCTCGTCACCCTGGAGTTCGACCCCGAGCCGCTCCGCGACCCACGTTCCCGACCAGACCACCACGTTCGCTACGTCCTCTAGTTGTTCGCTGGTTGTTCTCAGCCGGACAGACCGGCGGTCAGCAGCTCCACGAAGCCGGTGTCCTCGCGCGCGACGCCGAACACCTCGGCGCGCTGCAGGGTCCGCTCGGCCCAGGCGCGGTGCGGCTTCACCTCGTTCATCTTGTTCGTGTACGCCGAGCGCAGCACTCCTCCGCCGCCCCGCTCGGGACGCAGGATGTCCTGCGCGTCGCTGTACTCCTCGTGGCTGACCACGGAGAGCGCGTGCACCGGCACCACGTGCGAGGGGTGGATACAGGTCTTGCCGAGCAGTCCGTTGGCGCGGTCGAGCTCGATCTCGCGCAGCAGGCCGTCTATGTCGTGCTCGATCAGCGCGTCGCGCAGGTCCTCGGCGCGGCCCTCCAGGAAGGGGCTGCGGCGCAGCTGCGGCTTGAACATCCGCTCCTGGAGCCGGAAGTACTCCCAGACCGGGCCGGTGATGGTGAAGCCGGTGCCGTCCGCGCGGCCCAGCACGTTCACCACGTCCGCGATCACCCCGGCCACGATCTGCACGTCGTACGCCGTCATGTCGGGCGAGCGCCGCAGCCCGTACGCGGAGCAGAAGTCGGTCACGCCGAGCCGCAGCGCGAGGACCCGCTCCCGGTACTTGTCGACAGTGCGGGCGATCCCGGTCAGCGTCTCGCAGCGGGATTCCAGATGCAGCAGCTCGGGTGATTCGAGCACCGGCATCGCGAACAGCCTGCGCCCGCTCGCCGCCTCGGCCACGGCCAGCGCCTCCAGGAACGGCACCCCGCGCTCCTCGGTGAACTTCGGCAGCACGAACCCGGAGAGCAGCCGCGCGCTGTCGCCCAGGCGCTCCACCAGGTCGGGGATCTGGGCGGGCTCGCGGACCCGGATGAAGAGCAGCGGGGGCTCGGCGCCGCGCGCGTCGAGGTCGGCGAACTGGCGGACCAGATTGGCCTCGGCCCCGGCCACCTCGGCGTCGTCGATCGAGTCCTCCAGGCAGAGCACCATGGACACGACACCCCGGCGCGCCTGCTTCAGGACGTCGTCGGCGAGCGTGGGCCGGGTCGCCGGGCTGTAGAGCGTGGCCCCCAGGGCGACGGACAGCAGGCGCGCCGGTGAAGCCGGGCTGAACTCGGCGGGCTCCCGATGGAAGAGATCCTTCCGAGCAGCAGGCGGAACGTGTCCGAAGTGACGCATGTGGATTCCCCTGAACTGCAACGATGGCCCGGACTGACGTAAGAGTGGCCGGTAATAGTACGTAGGAACACATGTCCCGAGTTCCCCACCCGTGTGAAATCCAGGTAACCCGCCCACCCCCCTCCCGCGTGGTGTGCGTACGCGGTACGTAAGGTACGTACCGCTCATCTGCGGGACAAGGCCCCCGCGTTGTCCGGGCGGGCGGCGGGAAGGCAGGATGGCGAACATGACGCACGCGATGCTGAAGGGATCGAACGTCCCGCTGGACGCCATGGCCGTACGGGCGGTGCTCCGCTGGACGCCCGGCGCCGACGTGCCGGACGTGGACGCCTCGGCGCTGCTGCTCGCCGCCGACGGCCGGGTGCGTTCCGACGAGGACTTCGTCTTCTACAACCAGCCGCGCCACCCCTCGGGCCTGGTGCGGCGGCTGCCGAAGAAGCGGGTCGCCGAGGCCCTGACCGACACCATCGAGGCCGATCTGGCCGCGCTCGACCCGTCCGTCGACCGCGTCCTGGTCACCGCGTCCTCGGACGGCGCGACCTTCGGCTCCGTGCGCGACCTGCGGGTCCTGCTGTACGACGCGGGGGCGGGCGGGACCGAGCCGCTGGCCGTGTTCGACGTACGGGCGGAGACCGGCGAGGAGACCGCGATCATCTGCGGCGAGCTGTACCGGCGTGCGGACGCCTGGAAGTTCCGCGCGGTGGGGCAGGGGTATCCGACCGGTCTGGTGGGGCTCGCCACCGAGTACGGGATCTCGGTGGACGAGGACGCCGAGGACGCGACGGCCGACCCGGCCGCGCCCGAGCCGGACCGGCCGGACTTCCCGGCGCACGCGCAGACCTCGGCCCAGCCGCCGACCCAGCAGTACCCGCCGCCGCCCGCGGCCTCGCCGTCGTACGGGTATCCGCAGCCCGCGCCGCCGCAGTACCCGCCCGCGCGCCGGCCCGCCTACGGCTATCCGCAGCCGGCCTCCGCGCAGCCCTCGTACGGCTATCCGCAGCCCGCGGCCGCGGCCTTCGCGCCGGACCCGGACTTCGTGCTGCCGCCGATGGGGCCGCAGTTCATACGGCAGTGAGGTGTGCCTGTGCCGGGACCCGGGCGGTGGGCCGCCCGGTCCCCTCACGCGCGCGCTCTCATGCCTTCGACTTGTAGCCGCGGCCCCACTGCAGCCCCCATCCGTACAACCGGTCCAGCTCGGCCTGGAAGCCGTATACGAACTTCACCTCGCGCCGCACGACCATGTCGCCCTTGATGTTCTCGATGGTCACCACCGCGCAGGAGCGCGCCTGCGGGGCGTGCTCGTCGAGGTCGATCTCGATGCGCGGGCCGTTGCTCGGGAAGAGCGTGACCTTGGCGTGCGTACGGTCGAAGGCGGGCGTCTGGTCGTAGATGTAGACGAACACCAGCAGCCGCTTGATGGACTCACGGTGGTCGAGGTTGACGTATATCGTCTCGCCGGACGGCGAACCGAACCTGTCGTCGCCGCTGAGCTGGACGTACGGTGGCGCGTTGGTGGCGCCGAAGAGGCTGCCCAGCGGCTGCACCACGCCCTTGGAGCCGTCGGTCAGCTCGTACATGCACCCGAGGTCGAGGTCGACGTTGACCACGCCCTGGGTGTGCGCCTGGACCACCTCGGGCTTGAAGAGCTTGAACGGGTGCCGCAGCACGCTCGGCTGCGAGCGGCCGCCGAAGTCGGAGGTGCGCATCCGCCACGACAGGTTGACGCGCAGACTGCCCCCGTTGGCGCCCTGCTTGCCGAGCGAGACCACCGGGTGCCGTTTGGTCAGCTCGATGGAGCCGCTCGCGGCGCCCGTGTCGAACTGTGCTGAGGGCCTGCCCCGCAACAGGCTGTCCCAGAAGGCCATCTGTCCCCACCCCTATGCAAAGAGAACGGCGGGGCGGTCAAAGGCATTGGACCTCATGACCGCCCCGCACAGAGCGTTCCGCAATCGTCGGCCGATCACACCACGCGGATGGTGATCACGCCGGGGAGATTCAGGCTCCCGTGACGGCTTCCGCCTTCTCGCTGCCGGCCTCTTCGCCGCCCTCGGCCGCCAGCCGCCTGTTGCGGCGGACCGAGGACCAGAAGGACCAGGCGATCAGGACGACGCCGACGAGGCCGGTGATGACCTCGTTGATCTCGTACCGGATGGTGACCAGCAGGATCACGGAGAGGGCGCCGATCGCGTAGTGCGCGCCGTGCTCCAGGTAGACGTAGTCGTCGAGGGTGCCCTGGCGGACCAGGTAGACGGTGAGCGAGCGCACGTACATGGCGCCGATGCCGAGGCCGAGCGCCATCAGCACGATGTCGTTGGTGATGGCGAAGGCGCCGATGACGCCGTCGAAGGAGAACGACGCGTCCAGGACCTCCAGGTAGAGGAACATGAAGAACGCGGCCTTGCCGGCGAGCAGGACCGCCGAGGCGCCGCCCCGGCCGCTCTTCCTGGCCTCTTCCTCGGCCTCCAGCTCGCGCTCCTCGTCCTCCTCAAGCCGGTCCTCGAAGTAGCCGGAGAGACCGCCGACGATCATGTACGTGATCAGACCGGCGATGCCGGAGATGAGGACCGTCTGCCCCTTGTCCGCGTGCGCGCCGCCGTGCAGGTGCGCGTGGGTCGCGAACGTCATCGACGAGATGAGCAGGACGATGAGGGCGACGCAGACCGAGAGCATGTCGATCTTGCCGAGCTTGGCCAGCGGCCGCTCGATCCAGCGCAGCCACTGGATGTCCCGGTCCTCGAAGACGAAGTCCAGGAAGATCATGAGCAGGAACATGCCACCGAAGGCGGCGATCGACGCGTGCGCGTCGGTCACGAGCTCCTTGTAGTGCTCCTTCTCGTTCAGCGCGAGGTTGACGGCGTCGATGGGGCCGATCTTGGCGCTGATGGCGACGATCACGACGGGGAAGAGGAGCCGCATGCCGAAGACGGCGATCAGGACGCCGACCGTGAGGAAGATCTTCTGCCAGAAGACGTTCATCTTCTTCAGGATCCCGGCGTTGACCACGGCGTTGTCGAACGACAGCGAGATTTCGAGGATGGACAGGATCGCCACGATCCCGAAGGCGGTCCAGCCGTCGTAGAGCACCGCGAGCGCGAGGCCCACCGCGGTGATCACGAATGACCAGCCGAAGGTTTTCAGAATCACTGACTACCCCATCTAGCTCATGGGGGTCCCCCAGACCAGGTCTGGGGGAGAGTCTCCCCCCGTGCCGCGCACCACTTGGGCACAGCTTTACGAAACATTGACCCCGAAGTCTAGAGCGATGCCCCGCAGTCCGGACGCGTACCCCTGTCCCACCGCTCGGAACTTCCACTCGCCGCCGTAGCGGTAGAGCTCGCCGAAGATCATCGCGGTCTCCGTGGAGGCGTCCTCACTCAGGTCGTAGCGCGCGAGCTCCTGGCCGTCGGTCTGGTTGACCACGCGGATGAACGCGTTGGCTACCTGGCCGAAGGACTGGCCGCGGTTCTCCGCCTCGTGGATCGAGACCGGGAAGACGATCTTGTCGCAGGCGGCGGGCACCTTCGTGAGGTCGACGATCAGCGACTCGTCGTCACCCTCGCCCTCACCCGTCAGGTTGTCCCCGGTGTGCTCGACCGAGCCCTCCGGGCTCTTCAGGTTGTTGTAGAAGACGAAGTACTCGTCCCCCAGGACCCGGCCCGAGGCGCAGAGCAGGGCGCTGGCGTCGAGGTCGAAGTCCGCACCGGTGGTGGAACGCGCGTCCCAGCCGAGGCCGACCAGCACCTGGGTGAGGTTCGGTGCGGCCTTGGAGAGGGAGACATTGCCTCCCTTGGCGAGCGTGACGCCCATGATCTGAATCCTCCCCTGGATGGTGAAGCGTTGGGTTGAGCGCGTCCGGCGCCGCACGAGGTGCGGCGCCGGACGAGGGAGAGCGAGGCTCAGACGTTGACGCCGAAGTCCTGCGCGATGCCGCGCAGACCCGACGCGTACCCCTGGCCGATGGCGCGGAACTTCCACTCCGCGCCGTTGCGGTACAGCTCGCCGAAGACCATCGCGGTCTCCGTCGAGGCGTCCTCGCTCAGGTCGTAACGGGCCAGCTCCGAGTTGTCCGCCTGGTTCACGACGCGGATGTACGCGTTGCGGACCTGGCCGAAGGACTGCTGGCGGCTCTCGGCCTCGTAGATCGAGACCGGGAACACGATCTTGGCGACGTCGGCCGGCACGCCGGCCAGGTTCACCTTGATCACCTCGTCGTCGCCCTCGCCCTCACCCGTGAGGTTGTCCCCCTGGTGCTCGACGGAGCCGTCGGGGCTCTTGAGGTTGTTGAAGAAGACGAAGTTCGAGTCGTTGGCGACCTTGCCCTGGTCGTTGGTCAGCAGCGCGCTGGCGTCCAGGTCGAAGTCACCCCCGGTGGTGGTACGAGCGTCCCAGCCCAGACCCACGATGACCGCGGTCAGGTTGGGGGCGGCCTTGGTCAGCGAGACGTTGCCGCCCTTGCTGAGGCTGACTCCCACGAGTCCTCCCAATGGTGTGAGGGGCCGGCTTGGTCAGCGTCCCCGTCCGTACGTTGTATCGGATCAACGTCTGGATCCTAGTGACCGGTTCCCGCCTCAAACAGGCGATTCGACCGAAGGATCACAGGGTGTCGAGCGCCTTCACGTAGTCATTGAGGTCGCGGGCGTCCGGAAGGCCGTTCATGACGGTCCAGCGCACCACGCCCTCCTTGTCGATCACGAAGGTGCCGCGCACCGCGCAGCCCTTCTCCTCGTCGAAGACCCCGTACGCGCGCGAGACCTCGCCGTGCGGCCAGAAGTCCGAGAGCAGCGGGTACTCCAGGCCCTCCTGCTCGGCGAAGACGCGCAGGGTGTGGATGGAGTCGTTCGAGACGGCGAGCAGCTGGGTGTCGCGGTCCGTGAACTGCGGCAGGTTGTCGCGCAGCTCGCACAGCTCGCCCGTGCAGACGCCGGTGAAGGCGAACGGGTAGAAGAGGAGCACCACGTTCTTCTCGCCGCGGAAGTCGGAGAGCTTCACGGTCCGGCCGTGGTTGTCCTTCAGCTCGAAGTCCGGGGCCTTGGTGCCGACCTCGATCGCCATGGAAACGCCATCCCTTCTGTGGGCCCCGGCACAAGGCGCCATGGGCCGTTCTGGTGGCCCCCACCCTACGCAAGGGCCCCCGCCGACGTGCGTCGGCGGGGGCCCTGAGAAGCGGAAGATCAGCGCTTGGGCGCGACCAGACGGGTGCCCGTCCAGTCCTTCGCGACGCTGATGCTCTTGGTCTGCGAGAGACCGGCGGTCTGCGCGGCGTCGCTCATGTCGCTGGGCTCGATGTATCCGTCCCGGCCTGTCTTGGGAGCCAGCAGCCAGACGACGCCGCCGTCCTCCAGGAGGCCGATGGCATCGACCAGGGCGTCCGTGAGGTCGCCGTCCTCGTCGCGGAACCACAGCAGCACGACGTCGGCGACGTCGTCGTAGTCCTCGTCCACGAGTTCCTGGCCAATGATGGACTCGATGCCTTCACGGAGATCGTGGTCGACGTCGTCGTCGTAACCGATCTCCTGGACCACCTGTCCGGGCTCGAACCCCAGCCTGCCGGCCGGGTTGGTCCGCTCCTCCGCGTGGTCCGCGGTCGCGCTCACGGCTTGCCTCCTGATCTTGATTCGGTAAGTTCTGCAGCCCTCGCGTACGCGAGGCTTGTGGGCGTAGTCCACACGGGCGGGACGAATCGCGCAAGTACCAGGCCCCCGAACCCGCCCTTTGGGGTGCAGTGTGCCCCCACTCAGGGGCGCGCGCTCTCCCGCCGGTGATTCATCCCACACCCTTGCAGATAGTTTGCATGCTTCTGCGCCCTGCGTACGCCAATCGTGGTCACGCCCCCTTTGGGGAACACGCTGACGGCTTGGGCGTAAGGTTGCGATTTGGGCTGCCGTACATCCCGTTACCCCTCGGTAGAGATGACGTTTGCGTCCCCGCGGTCCACGATGGGATGCGGCGCACCACACCCGCACGCCCCCCGACAGCGAAGGAACAGCGTGGCTTCCGGATCCGATCGCAACCCGATCATCATTGGCGGCCTTCCCAGCCAGGTCCCGGACTTCGATCCGGAGGAGACCGAGGAATGGCTCGCCTCCCTGGACGCGGCGGTCGACGAGCGGGGCCGTGAGCGCGCCCGCTATCTGATGCTCCGCCTCATCGAGCGCGCCCGCGAGAAGCGCGTGGCCGTGCCGGAGATGCGCAGCACGGACTACGTCAACACCATCGCCACCAAGGACGAGCCGTTCTTCCCCGGCAACGAGGAGATCGAGCGCAAGGTCCTCAACGCGACCCGCTGGAACGCCGCGGTCATGGTCTCGCGCGCCCAGCGCCCGGGCATCGGGGTCGGCGGCCACATCGCCACCTTCGCCTCCTCGGCCTCCCTGTACGACGTGGGCTTCAACCACTTCTTCCGGGGCAAGGACGACGGCAAGGGGGGCGACCAGATCTTCTTCCAGGGCCACGCCTCCCCCGGCATCTACGCGCGCGCCTACCTCCTGGACCGCCTCTCGGAGCAGCAGCTCGACGCGTTCCGCCAGGAGAAGTCCAAGGCGCCGTACGGCTTGTCGTCGTACCCGCACCCGCGCCTGATGCCGGACTTCTGGGAGTTCCCGACCGTCTCGATGGGCCTCGGCCCGCTCGGCGCGATCTACCAGGCCCGGATGAACCGCTACATGGAGGCGCGCGGCATCGCCGACACCTCCGACTCGCATGTGTGGGCGTATCTGGGCGACGGCGAGATGGACGAGCCGGAGTCGCTGGGCCAGCTCTCCATCGCCGCCCGCGAGAACCTGGACAACCTGACCTTCGTCGTCAACTGCAACCTCCAGCGCCTCGACGGCCCGGTGCGCGGCAACGGCAAGGTCATCCAGGAGCTGGAGTCGCAGTTCCGGGGCGCCGGCTGGAACGTCATCAAGCTGGTCTGGGACCGCTCCTGGGACCCGCTGCTCGCGCAGGACCGCGACGGCATCCTGGTCAACAAGCTGAACACCACGCCGGACGGCCAGTTCCAGACGTACGCGACGGAGACCGGCGGATACATCCGCGACCACTTCTTCGGCGGCGACCACCGACTGCGGGCCATGGTCGAGAACATGACCGACCAGCAGATCCAGCACCTGGGCCGCGGCGGTCACGACCACAAGAAGGTGTACGCGGCGTACGCGGCGGCCAAGGCGCACAAGGGCCAGCCGACCGTGATCCTCGCGCAGACCGTCAAGGGCTGGACGCTGGGCCCCAACTTCGAGGGCCGCAACGCGACCCACCAGATGAAGAAGCTGACGGTCGAGGACCTCAAGCGCTTCCGCGACCGGCTGCACATCCCGATCACGGACGCCCAGTTGGAGGCCGGCGCGCCGCCGTACTACCACCCGGGCCGCAACTCCGAAGAGATCCAGTACATGCACGACCGCCGCAAGAGTCTGGGCGGTTACGTCCCGACCCGTGTGGTGCGCGCCAAGCCCCTGCCGCTGCCCGAGGACAAGACGTACGCGGCCGCGAAGAAGGGCTCGGGCCAGCAGTCGATCGCCACCACCATGGCGTTCGTCCGCATCCTGAAGGACCTCATGCGGGACAAGGAGATCGGCAAGCGGTTCGTGCTGATCGCGCCGGACGAGTACCGCACGTTCGGCATGGACGCGTTCTTCCCGAGCGCGAAGATCTACAACCCGCTCGGCCAGCAGTACGAGGCGGTCGACCGCGAACTGCTGCTCGCCTACAAGGAGTCGCCGACCGGCCAGATGCTGCACGACGGCATCTCCGAGGCGGGCTGCACGGCGTCGCTGATCGCCGCGGGATCGGCGTACGCCACGCACGGCGAGCCGCTGATCCCGGTCTACGTCTTCTACTCGATGTTCGGATTCCAGCGCACCGGCGACCAGTTCTGGCAGATGGCCGACCAGCTGTCGCGCGGTTTCGTCCTGGGCGCGACCGCCGGGCGTACGACGCTGACCGGTGAGGGCCTGCAGCACGCCGACGGCCACTCGCATCTGCTCGCCTCGACCAACCCGGGCTGTGTCGCCTACGACCCGGCGTTCGGCTACGAGATCGCGCACATCGTGCAGGACGGTCTGCGCCGGATGTACGGCCCGACCGCCGACGGCAAGCCGGGCGAGGACGTCTTCTACTACCTCACCGTCTACAACGAGCCGATCCAGCACCCGGCCGAGCCGGCCGACGTCGACGTGGAAGGCATCCTCAAGGGCATCCACCGCTACTCCCAGGGCACCGCGGGCACCATTCCGGCCCAGATCATGGCGTCCGGCGTGGCCGTCCCGTGGGCGATCGAGGCGCAGCGCATCCTCGCCCAGGAGTGGAACGTACGGGCCGACGTCTGGTCCGCGACGTCCTGGAACGAACTGCGCCGCGACGCCGTCGAGGTGGAGGAGCACAACCTGCTCCACCCGGAGGAGGAGCAGCGCGTCCCGTACGTCACCCGCAAGCTCTCCGGCGCCGAGGGCCCGTTCGTGGCCGTCTCGGACTGGATGCGGGCCGTGCCGGACCAGATCTCGCGCTGGGTGCCGGGCACGTACACCTCGCTGGGCGCCGACGGGTTCGGCTTCGCCGACACCCGGGGCGCGGCGCGGCGCTTCTTCCACATCGACGCGCAGTCGATCGTCCTCGCGGTGCTGACCGAGCTCGCCCGCGACGGCAAGGTCGACCGCTCAGTGCTCAAGCAGGCCGTGGACCGCTACCAGCTGCTCGACGTCACGGCGGCGGACCCGGGCACGGCGGGCGGAGACGCGTAGCCCTGGCGGGCGGCAGCGAGGACACGGAGGGCGGCGGGGACCGGCGACGGTCCCCGCCGCCCTCCGGCGTTGGCCCACTTGCCCCGCGCACGCCCACAGCTCCGCACGCCCGCGTCGCCGCTTTTACGATGCCCACATGACCCAACTTCCCGCGCAGACGCGGTGGGAGCGGCGTACCCAGTGGCCGCTGCTCGCGCTGGCCGTCGCCTTCGCCCTGGCCTACACCGTGCCCGTCGTCCACCCGGGAGCCGGGCTGGGTGTGCAGGAGGCCTGCTTCGGCGTGGAGTGGGCGGTGTGGGGCTCGTTCGCCTGCGACTACGTGGTGCGGCTCGCTCTGTCGGGCCAGCGGCTGCGGTTCGTCCGTACGCACTGGCTCGATCTGCTGGCGGTGGTGGTGCCGCTGGTCCAGCCGCTGCGGCTGCTGCGGGTCGTCTCCACGCTCGCCCTGGTGGGACGGCGGGCGCGGATGGCTCCGCAGATACAGCTGACGGTGTACGTCGGGGGCGCGGTGGTCGGGCTCTTGATGTTCGGCTCGCTGGCCGTGCTGGAAGTGGAACGCAACGCCCCGGGCGGGAACATCAAGACCCTGGGCGACGCGGTGTGGTGGTCGTTCACCACGATGACCACGGTCGGGTACGGCGACCACGCCCCGACCACCGGGCTCGGGCGGCTGATCGCGGTGGGCCTGATGCTCTCGGGCATCGCCCTGCTCGGTGTGGTGACGGCGAACATCGCCGCCTGGTTCATCTCCCGGTTCGAGCGCGACGGCGAGGAGGAGCGCCGCCAGACCGCGCTCCTGGAGTCGCTGGCCCAGGAGGTGCGGGCACTGCGCACCCAGGTGTCGGCGCTGTCGGGCGGGGCGGCGGAGCACGACTGCGAGTGCGGCACCCGCGGCACGCCCCTGCCCTCGACGGCCCCCTCGAACGACGACCGACACGCCCGATCGTGGTGAGCGTCACCCCGCCACGTCCCGGCCGTGGCGCGGATCACCGCATGACCCGACGGGGCCCCGAAAGCGCACGTCAGGGCGCGTGGAACGCCCCGTGCGCACCCGGCGCGCGCCGTACGGAGTGTGCGCCCGCGCGCGCGGTCGGTGACACCTCCCCAACCTCCATGATCCGTTCAAACGTGATCTGAGTCACTGTCACCCCAGTGGACCTCGCGGGCCTCCTACTCTGTACCGCAGTGACTTCCTTCGACTCCTCCCCCACACTCAACGTCTGGCGCGCGCTCCTGGCGCTCGCCGTCGTGTTCGTGATGCTCGGGACCTCGGGATGGACCGCCGTCCGCGGCCACCAGGGGTCGACCGAGCCGCGCGCCGTCGCCCTGTCCGCCTGGGCGCGGGGCACCGTCAACGGCGAGAAGCTGCCCGACCCGGACGCCTCCGCGCACCGGATCAGCCGCTTCTTCGCCTCCCTGACGGCGACCGAGCGCACCGATCTCGTGCACCGGTACCCGCTGGTCGTCGGCAACCTCAACGGCGCGCCGATCCCGCTGCGCTACGAGGCGAACCGGCAGGCCCTCGCCGAGGCGCGGGACATCGAGCGGGCCCGTACGCACGACAGCCGGCTGTCCACCGACGGCCGCCGGCAGGCGAGCCGCCGGATGCACCGGTTCGAGTCGCTGCTCGACGGCGACCGCCAGATCCTCGCGTTCGACCCCTCGGACAGCGGCCGCGTGGCCGAGGTCTTCGGCGATCTCGAACACGCCGAGCGGGTCTCGGTGATCATCCCGGGCGTCGACACCGACGTACTGACGTTCGAGAAGAGCAACCGCAAGTACACCGCCCCGGTGGGCATGGCGCAGTCGCTGTACGCGGCGGAGCGCGCGGCCGGTCCGCGCACCCGCACCGCGGTGATCGCGTGGGCCGACTACACGACACCGGTCGGGCTCGGCATCGACTCCGCGATCGGGCGGCTCGCCGAGGACGGCGCGGTCCGCCTGGACGCGCTGGTCCGCGCGCTGCCCGGCAACGCGCCGGTCTCCCTGTTCTGCCACAGCTACGGCTCGGTGCTGTGCGGCGTGGCCGCGCACCGGCTGCCGCCCCGGGTCGTGGACATAGCGGTCGCGGGCAGCCCCGGCATGCGGACGCAGAGCGCGTCCCACCTGGGCACCTCGGCGCGGGTGTGGGCGATGCGGGACCGGGACGACTGGATCTCCGACGTACCGCATCTGGATGTCGCGGGGCTCGGCCACGGCGCCGACCCGGTGTCCGCCGGGTTCGGGGCGCGGGTGCTCTCGGCGGCCGGCGCGGTCGGCCACACCGGCTATTTCGAGCCGGGCACCACATCTCTCGCCAACTTCGCCGCGATAGGCGTGGGTTCGTACCAGTCCGTGAGCTGTGCAAGCGCCGACTCGCTCTGCGCCACGGCCGCCTGAGCTCCCCGAAAGAGCCCGGGAAACGGATTTTCCGGCGGCGCCGGGGCCTTACGCGCGTAGAAATCGGCCCCGGCGCGACCGTCCGCACGGCATCGCGGCGGGCGCCGAGGGGGGACGCGCGGGCGTGCGCCGCCTACGATGAGGCGCATGGGTGATGTGCTGGCCGGAATTCATGCCACCTGGGAGTTCGAGCCCGACTCCGTACTCATCCGCTTCGAACGGGGGATCCGCGCGCCGAAGCTGTTCCAGGCGCTGCGCGAACGACGCATCCCCCACGAGGCGTTGGAGTCGGTGACGCTGACCCCGGGCAAGCGCGGCACGGTGGTGCTGCACGCGGTGCCGAGACCCGGCGCCGATCCGCTGATGGAGGCTGCGGCGGGACAGCTGAAGGACGGGTGTGACCCGTACCGCCTGGTGCTGCCGGCGGAGCGCGAGACGCTCGCCGAGTACTACGCGGACGAGCTGCGCGCGCTGCTGCTGTCCGATGCCGCCGAACCGTCGGAGCGGTACCTGGTGGCCGCTCCCGAGCTGCCGCAGAACTTCAAGGCGTACGACGGCAGGGCGTCCTTCGACGGGCGGCAGGTGTCGTTCCGCTGGTTCTGGACGGGCGCCTCCTCGGCGAAGTGGAAGGCGGGCGACCAGACGTTCCCGGTGGCGTCGCTGTGCGGCGTCGAGTGGCGCTCGCCCGAGGTCTTCGACGGGTATCTGCGGCTGCTGCGGCGCGGAACGGACGACTCCACCCCGCCCCAGGCCGACCAGGACCCGGCCGCGGTCGTCTTCGGCCTCGGCTACGGGCCGGTCCACGAGTCGCTGCCGTTCGCCGCGGCCGTCCTCCAGGCGGTACGGGGCGCGGCCGCCGTGCCCGTACCGGCGGCCCGGACCGCCCCCGGCCTGCGCGACCCCGCCGACATCGCCGAAAGGATCCGCCACCTCGGTGAACTGCACCAGGCGGGCCTGGTGACGGACGCGGAATTCAGCGCGAAGAAGGCGGAGTTGCTGGCGCAGCTGTGAGGGGTGGGGGTGCCCGGGGGCGCGTGTTCGGCTGCGGGCCGGTGGGTGGCTGGTCGCGCAGTTCCCCGCGCCCCTGAAAGCGGGCGGTCAGTTCGTCTGCGAGCCGTCTTGGGCTTGGCGCGCCCACGCGGCGGAGCCGCAAATCGACACAGCCCCGCGCCCCTACAGGAGGGCCCGAAGGGCCCATCTAAGGGGCGCGGGGAACTGCGCGACCAGCCCCCACCGGGCCGCAGACGAACACGCGCCCCCGAACGCGGCGTTTACGCCTCTCGGTTCACCGCCGTGAAGTTCATGTTCTCGTAGCGGTCCCCCGCGACCCGCCCCGCCAGCGGCTCAAGGAGCGCCAGCTCGTCGGGGCTGAGCGTGATGCGGGTCGCGCCCGTGTTCTCCAGGAGCCGGCTCCGCTTGCGGGTACCCGGGATCGGGACCACGGCCAAGCCGTGGACCTGGGCCCGCTGCTGCACCCACGCGAGCGCGATCTGCGCGGTGGTCGCCCCGTGCACCGCGGCGATCTTGTGCAGCGGTTCGAGCAGCGCCGCGTTCGCCTTCGCGTTCTCGTCCGAGAAGCGCGGGTGCGTACGCCGGATGTCGTCGCTCGCCAGCCCCTTGCTCACGTCGGCGAAGCTGCCGGTCAGCAGGCCGCGCCCGAGCGGCGAGTACGGCACGAAGGTCACCCCGAGGTCGGCGGCGGCGCCGACCGCGCTGCGTTCGACGTCCCGGCTGAAGACCGACCACTCCGACTGGAGCGCGGCGATGGGGTGCACCGCGTACGCGTCGCGCAGCTCGGGACCGGTCACCTCGCTCAGGCCCAGGTACTTGACCTTGCCCTCCTGGACCAGCTCGGCCATGGCGCCGACGGTCTCGACGAGCGGCACCTGCGGGTCGCGGCGGTGCATGTAGTAGAGGTCGATGACGTCGACGTTCAGACGGCGCAGGCTCGCCTCGACGGCCGAGCGGATGTACGCGCGGCCGTTGTTGAAGCCCCGGTAGTGCGGGTCGTCCGCCCGGCGCTCCAGGCCGAACTTGGTCGCCAGGGTGATCTCGTCGCGGTGCGCGGCCACGAACGGCGCCAGGAACTCCTCGTTGGCGCCGAACCCGTACACGTCGGCCGTGTCTATCAGGGTGACGCCCGCCTCGACGGTCGCCTCCAGGGTGTCGCGGGCCGCCGCCTCGTCCGTGTCGCCGTAGAACTCGCTGATGCCCATGGCGCCGAAGCCCTGGACACCGATCAGCGGGCCGTCGTTGCCCAGTCGTACGGTGGCGATCTTCTCGTTGCTCATAGCCGTTCAGGCCCTCTCCGACGCCCGCCGGGCGTCCGCGTAAAAGTTGATCTTGTGATCGAGGACGGCGAGCGTGTCCTGGAGCTCCGCCATGCGCGAGACGACGTCGCGCCGGGTCTGCTCCAGGAGTTCCTGGCGCGCGTCGAGGGTCTGCTCCCCCTCGCGCACCAGCTCCGCGTACCTGACCATGTCCGCGACCGGCATGCCGGTCAGGCGGAGCTTGGACACGAAGGCCAGCCAGTCGAGGTCCTTGTTGGTGAACCGCCGCTGCCCGGTGTGCGACCGGTCCACGTGCGGCATCAGGCCGATCCGCTCGTACCAGCGCAGGGTGTGCGCGGTGAGTCCGCTGAAGGCCGAGACCTCGCTGATCGTGTAGCGGTCCTGGCCGTCGGGGCGGGGGTGCGCGGGGTAGGTCTTGCACAGGCCCACCGGCACCGGCTTCACAGGAATGCTCTCGATCACCGTCATGACCACCAACCTAGAACGTTGGAGTGCACTCCAAGCAAGCAGATAATGCGGGGGAGTTCACCGCGCGCTCGACTAGGGTCCAGCCTCATGAGCCTCGCACGCCCCGCCCTGCCCGAAGACGCCGAAGAGCTGGTACGCCTGCGCAAGGTGATGCAGGACTCGATGCTCGGCGCCCCGCACCCGGACGTCAGCTGGCAGCCCGCCGCCGTCGCGACCCTGCGCCGCAAGCTCGCCGAACCCGACGGGGACCTGACCGCGTTCGTGGTCGACCGGCCGGACGGAGGGGGCCTCGCGGCGTCCGCGGTCGGCACGATCGAATACCGTCTCGGCGGCCCGGGCAACCCCTCGGGCACCACCGGTTACGTCTTCAGCGTCGCCACCGACGAGAGCATGCGCCGCCGCGGCTACTCGCGCGCCTGTATGGAGGGCCTGCTCGGCTGGTTCCGGGAGCGCGGCGTCCACAAGGTCGACCTGCGCGCCTCCGCCGAGGGCGAGCCGCTGTACGCCTCGCTCGGCTTCGTCCGCACGCCGGATCCCGCCATGCGGCTGTCCCTGTAGAAGCGTTTAGGCTCGTACGCATGAAGAGCCTGGCGCTGATCGAGAACTGGCCCGTGCCGCACGCGGCGGCCGCCGTCGTCCGTGCGGACGGCACCGTCGCCGGGACGCACGGCCCCACCGGGCAGCGCTTCCCGCTCGCCTCCGTCACCAAGCCGCTCACGGCGTACGCGGCGCTCGTCGCGTACGAGGAGGGCGCCGTCGAGCTCGACGAGCCCGCCGGGCCCGAGGGCTCGACGGTCCGCCATCTGCTCGCGCACACCTCGGGGCTCGCGTTCGACGAGCACCGGGTGATGGGGGCGCCGGGCGAGCGGCGGCTCTACTCCAACGCCGGGTTCGAGGTCCTGGGCGACCACATCGCCAAGGCCACCGACATCCCGTTCGCGGAGTATCTGCGTCAGGCGGTCCTCGAACCGCTGGGCATGACGTCGACGTCGCTCGACGGCTCGCCCGCCAAGGACGGCGTCTCGACCGTCGAGGACCTGGCGCGGTTCGCGGCGGAGGTCCAGGCGCCGCAGCTGCTGCACCCGATGACGGTCGCGGAGGCGATGACCGTGCAGTTCCCGGGGACGAAGGGGGTGCTGCCGGGGTACGGGCACCAGAACCCCAACGACTGGGGGCTCGGCTTCGAGATCCGGTCCGCCAAGTCCCCGCACTGGACGGGGCGTTCGTCCTCGCCGCGCACGTTCGGCCACTTCGGCCAGTCCGGCACGTTCCTGTGGATCGACCCGGAGGCGTCGGCGGCGTGCGTGGCCCTGACGGACCGGGCGTTCGGCCCGTGGGCGGTCGAGGCGTGGCCTGCGTTCACTGACGCGGTGCGGGCGGAGCTGTAGCCGGTTCACCTGCGGGCCGGTGGGGGCCGGTCGCGCGGCTTTCCCCACCCCGCCCCTTCCCGAAAGCCCTGGGCGGGCGGCCGGGGTATTCGGCTGCGGACCGTGCCGGGTTGCTCGCGCCCACGCGGCGGAGCCGCACAATGTCACAGCCCCGCGCCCCTGAATACCTGTGGCTGAGCCGGTCGAAAACGCCGCCCCCTACACCTCGTTCAGTTCCCAGAACAGCAGCTCCGCCGGGGTTTCGGCGGTCAGGGCCAGGCCGAGTTCGGCGGTGAGCCGGGCCGAGTCGCCGGGGCCGAGTCGCTCGCCCCGCAGCGCGACCTCGCCCCGGACCACGTGGACGTACACGCCGGGCGCGTCCGGCACCGCCGTGCGCTCCCCGGCCGCGAGGCGGCGGACGTACAGCATCGCCCCGGCCGCCAGCACCGCGTACGGCGTCGAGTCGGCTATGCCCCGGACGATCTCGTACGACGGGGTGCCGCCGGGCTCCCGGGGGGCCAGCCACATCTGGACGAAGACCAGCGGGCCGGAGCCGTCGTTGCGTTCCTCGTGCCGCACGCCCCCGGCCGAACTGAGGTGCTGGACGTCCCCCGCCCGTACGACCGTCGCGTGGCCCGCCGAGTCGCGGTGGGTGAGCTCGCCCGCCACGACCCAGGTGACGATCTCGGTATGGCTGTGCGGGTGCTCGTCGAAGCCCGCGCCCGGCGCCAGGCGCTCCTCGTTGCAGGCCAGGACCGGGCCGAAGCGCAGGTTGTCCGGGTCGTAGAAACGGCCGAAGGAGAAGGCGTGCAGGGACTCGATGCCGGCCGCCGCCTCACCGCCCCGGTAGCGCTCGTCGGCGCGCCTCACGGAAATCACGGGATCCACGGTAGCCCCGGCCCCGGGCCACTGAAACGCCCCATGAACCCCCGGCAGGGCACGTACCCGTCCTGATAAGGCAGTCTTGTCCCCGTGCCCGAACCCGAATCGCCACCCCCGCCGAACGCCGCCCATCCGCACGCAGCGACCCTGAAGCGTCTTGAGCAGTCGTCCGGCAGGCTCGCCGCGAACGCCATCGCCCGCATGGACGAGACGCTGCCGTGGTACCGGGCGATGCCGCCGGAGAACCGGTCCTGGATCGGTCTGGTCGCCCAGGCCGGCATCGCCGCCTTCACCGAGTGGTTCCGGCATCCCGACACCCCGCAGGCGATCTCCACGGACGTCTTCGGGACCGCTCCGCGCGAGCTGACCCGGGCGATCACCCTGCGCCAGACCGTGGAGATGGTGCGCACCACGATCGAGGTCATGGAGGCCGCGATCGAGGAGGTGGCGGCGCCCGGCGACGAGTCGACGCTGCGCGAGGCGCTGCTCGTCTACGCCCGCGAGATCGCCTTCGCCACCGCCCAGGTCTACGCCCAGGCCGCCGAGGCACGCGGTGCCTGGGACGCCCGCCTGGAGTCGCTGGTCGTCAACGCGGTGCTCTCCGGCGAGGCCGACGAGGGCGCGGTCTCCCGTGCCGCCGCCCTCGGCTGGAACTCGCCCGAACACGTCTGCGTCGTCCTCGGCACCGCCCCCGACGGCGACAGCGAGCTCACCGTCGAGGCGATCCGGCGGGCCGCCCGGCACGCCAAGCTCCAGGTCCTCACCGGTGTGCTCGGCGACCGCCTGGTGGTCATCGCGGGCGGCAGCGACAACCCGCTCCAGGTCGCCAAGGCCCTGATCGGGCCGTACGCGGCCGGTCCCGTGGTGGCCGGTCCGGTGGTGCCGGACCTGCTGGCCGCCACCCGGTCCGCGCAGGCCGCGGCCGCCGGGCTCAAGGCGTGCTTCGCCTGGCAGGACGCTCCCCGGCCCGTGCTGGCGGACGACCTCCTGCCGGAGCGCGCGATCGCCTCCGATCCGGCCGCGCGCGACCAGCTGGTGGAGGAGATCTACAGACCGCTGGAGGAAGCCGGCTCCGCGCTCCTGGAGACCCTGAGTGTCTATCTGGAGCAGGCGAGCAGCCTGGAGGGGGCGGCCCGGATGCTCTTCGTGCATCCCAACACCGTGCGCTACCGGCTGCGACGTGTGACCGACGTCACCGGCTGGTCCCCCTCCGATGTACGTTCCGCCTTCACGCTCAGGATCGCGCTGATCCTGGGGCGTCTGGCCGACGGAGATCCACAGTCCTAGACTTTTGTCGGACACCCACAATTCCCCCGACGGTTCTTCGTCCCTGTCCCCACGGGCGAGCAGGGCCGTCCACAAGAGAGAGTGTGAGAGTGCTCGTACTCGTCGCTCCCGGCCAAGGCGCTCAGACGCCCGGCTTCCTGACTCCCTGGCTCGAACTGCCCGGCGCCGCCGACCGGCTCGCCGCGTGGTCCGACGCCATCGGGCTCGACCTCGTCCACTACGGCACGCAGGCAGACGCGGACGCCATCCGCGACACCGCCGTGGCCCAGCCCCTGCTGGTCGCCGCCGGTCTGCTCTCCGCCGCGGCACTGGGTGACATCGCGCCCGGCGCGGTAGCCGGCCACAGCGTGGGCGAGATCACCGCCACCGCGTACGCCGGTGTGCTCTCCGAAGAGGCCGCGCTCGGCTTCGTCCGCAAGCGGGGTCTCGGCATGGCCGACGCCGCCGCCGTCACCGAGACCGGTATGTCCGCGCTGCTCGGCGGCGATCCCGAGATCGTCTTCCCGCACCTGGAGAAGCTCGGTCTCACCCCGGCCAACGTGAACGGCGCGGGCCAGGTCGTGGCCGCGGGCACCCTGGAGCAGCTGGCCGCCCTGGCCGAGGACAAGCCCGAGGGCGTACGCAAGGTCGTGGCCCTGAAGGTGGCCGGCGCGTTCCACACGCACCACATGGCCCCGGCGGTCGCGGCGCTGGACGAGGCGTCGCGCGCCCTGGAGATCGCCGACCCGAAGTTCACGTACGTCTCGAACGCCGACGGCAAGACCGTCGCCACCGGCACCGAGATCGTCAGCCGCCTGGTGAACCAGGTTTCGAACCCCGTCCGCTGGGACCTCTGCATGGAGACGTTCCAGGAGCTGGGTGCCACCGCGCTGATCGAGGTCTGCCCCGGCGGCACCCTGACCGGGCTCGCCAAGCGCGCGCTGCCCGGTGTGAAGACCGTCGCCCTGAAGTCCCCGGACGACCTCGAAGCGGCCCGCGCGCTCATCGCCGAGCACGCCGGATAAGGAGCCGTAGCGCATGTCGAAGATCAAGCCCAGCAAGGGCGCGCCGTTCGCCCGGATCATGGGCGTCGGCGGCTACCGGCCGACCAGGGTGGTCCCCAACGAGGTCATCCTGGAGAAGATCGACTCGTCCGACGAGTGGATCCGCTCCCGTTCCGGCATCGCCACCCGGCACTGGGCCTCCGACCAGGAGACCGTGTCGGCGATGTCGGTGGAGGCCGCGGGCAAGGCCATCGCGAACGCCGGGCTCACCCCCGAGCAGATCGGTGGCGTGATCGTCTCCACGGTCTCGCACTTCAAGCAGACCCCGGCCGTCGCCACCGAGATCGCGGACAAGATCGGCGCGATCAAGCCGGCCGCGTTCGACATCTCCGCCGGCTGCGCGGGCTTCGGCTACGGCCTGACCCTCGCCAAGGGCATGATCGTCGAGGGTTCGGCCGAGTACGTGCTGGTCATCGGCGTCGAGCGGCTCAGCGACCTGACCGACCTGGAGGACCGCGCGACGGCCTTCCTGTTCGGCGACGGCGCGGGCGCGGTCGTGGTCGGCCCCGCCGACGAGCCGGGCATCGCCCGTACCGTCTGGGGCTCCGAGGGCGACAAGTCCGAGACCATCAAGCAGACCGTGCCGTGGAACGAGTACGACAGCTCGGCCGGTAAGTTCCCTGCGATCACGCAGGAGGGCCAGGCGGTGTTCCGCTGGGCCGTGTTCGAGATGGCGAAGGTCGCCCAGCAGGCGCTGGACGCGGCCGGAATCAGCGCGGACGACCTGGACGTCTTCATTCCGCACCAGGCCAATATGCGGATCATCGACTCGATGGTGAAGACTCTCAAACTGCCGGAGCACGTCACGGTCGCGCGTGACGTGGAGACCACCGGCAACACCTCGGCCGCCTCGATCCCGCTCGCGATGGAGCGGCTTCTGGCGACCGGACAGGCGAAGAGCGGCGACACCGCGCTCGTCATCGGCTTCGGGGCGGGTCTCGTGTACGCCGCGACGGTCGTTACCCTCCCCTAGGCACACCGGATCTTCCGGATGCCCACAAACCCGTAAAAACACCGAAGGAGCGCCACATGGCCGCCACCGAGAAGGAGATCGTCGACGGTCTCGCCGAGATCGTCAACGAGATCGCCGGCATCCCCGTCGAGGACGTTCAGCTGGACAAGTCCTTCACGGACGACCTGGACGTCGACTCGCTGTCCATGGTCGAGGTCGTCGTCGCCGCCGAAGAGCGCTTCGACGTCAAGATCCCGGACGAGGACGTCAAGAACCTCAAGACCGTCGGCGACGCCGCGGGCTACATCCTGAAGCACCAGGCCTGATCTCAGGCACGGTCTGCCACCCGGCGGTGGCGCCGCTGTTCACGCCTCTTACACACGTGGAGAAATTTCCTGTGAGCTCGACCAATCGCACCGTGGTCGTCACCGGTATCGGCGCAACCACACCGCTGGGTGGCGACACCGCCTCGACCTGGGAAGGTCTGCTGGCGGGCCGTTCCGGCGTCCGGCCCCTGGAGGACGAGCGCTTCGCCGACCTCCCGGTCCGCATCGCCGCCACCGCCGCCGTGGACCCGGGCGAGGTTCTGCCCCGCCCGCTCGCCCGCAAGCTGGACCGCTCGGCGCAGTTCGCGCTGATCGCGGCCAAGGAGGCATGGGCCGACGCGGGCTACACCGCTCCCGCCGGTGACGACCAGCCGATCGCCCCCGAGCGGCTCGGCACGGTCATCGCCTCCGGCATCGGCGGTGTGACCACCCTGCTCGACCAGTACGACGTGCTCAAGGAGAAGGGCGTACGCCGCGTCTCCCCGCACACCGTGCCGATGCTGATGCCCAACTCCCCCTCGGCCAACGTCGGCCTTGAGGTGAACGCCCGGGCCGGCGTGCACACCCCCGTCTCCGCCTGCGCGTCGGGCGCCGAGGCGATCGGCTACGCCGTCGAGATGATCCGCACCGGCCGCGCCGATGTCGTGGTCGCCGGCGGTACCGAGGCGGCCATCCACCCGCTGCCGGTGGCCGCGTTCGCCAACATGATGGCGATGTCCAAGAACAACGAGAACCCCGAGCAGGCCTCGCGCCCGTACGACAAGGCCCGGGACGGCTTCGTCCTCGGCGAGGGCGCCGGTGTCGTGATCCTGGAGTCGGCCGAGCACGCCGCCGCGCGCGGCGCCCGGGTCTACTGCGAGGTGCTGGGCCAGGGCCTGTCGGCCGACAGCCACCACATCGCGCAGCCCGAGCCGACCGGCCGAGGCGTCGCCGCGGCCCTGCAGAACCTGCTGGACTCCACGGACCTCAAGCCGTCCGAGGTCGTCCACCTCAACGCGCACGCGACGTCCACGCCGCAGGGCGACAGCGCCGAGATCAAGGCGCTGCGCAAGGTCCTCGGCGACGACATGGACCACATCGCGGTCTCCGCGACCAAGTCCATGACCGGGCATCTGCTCGGCGGCGCCGGTGGCATCGAGACCGTCGCCACGGTGCTCGCGCTGTACCACCGCACGGCGCCCCCGACCATCAACGTCGACGACATCGACGACGACATCGAGGCGGACATCGTGCGCGGCGAGCCGCGCGAGCTGCCGTCCGGCTCGATCGCCGCGATCAACAACTCGTTCGGCTTCGGCGGCCACAACGTGGTGCTGGCGTTCCGTTCCGTCTGAGTACCCACGCATACGTAACGCGACGGGCCCCCACCGATCGGTGGGGGCCCTTCCGTATACGTACCGGCCGTATGCCCGCCGGCCTCAGACGACCTGGTGCAGCCAGCGCACCGGCGCGCCCTCGCCCGCGTACCGGAACGGCTCCAGCTCGTCGTCCCACGGCTTGCCGAGCAGGCGGGCGATCTCGGCCTCCAGGTCGGTCTCGCCGCGCACCGAGCGGGCCAGCGCCGCGCGCAGCCGGTCCTCGGGGATCAGGATGTCGCCGTGGATGCCGGTGACCGCGTGGAAGATGCCCAGGTCGGGCGTGGCGCTGTAGCGCTCGCCCTCGGCTCTCGCGCACGGCTCGGCCGTGACCTCGAAGCGCAGCATCTGCCAGCCGCGCAGCGCCGAGGCCAGCTTGGAGGCCGTGCCGGTCTCGGCCTGCCAGGAGAACTCGGCTCTCCAGGTGCCGGGCGAGGCGGGCTGGCGGAT
Source organism: Streptomyces sp. NPDC048696 (assembly GCF_043198895.1). Classification (NCBI taxonomy): domain Bacteria; kingdom Bacillati; phylum Actinomycetota; class Actinomycetes; order Kitasatosporales; family Streptomycetaceae; genus Streptomyces; species Streptomyces sp. NPDC048696. Next base: position 118,750 of record NZ_JBICVJ010000012.1, read on the forward strand.
CCAGTCGAGCTGGACGCGCACACCGAGAACGCCCGCCACCGCCCATTCGACGTGCGGGCACAGCGCGCGCGGGGCGGAGTGGATGTACAGAACTCCACGTGTCGTCACCGGGACCTCCAGTGCGGTTCGAGGTTCGCCTTCCCCAGCGGCCTCGCGCCCCTACCGGTCTCGGTCAGGACAGCACCTGTCATTCTGCCCCGGGGATCAACAGTAAACAGCATCGGGAGGTAATCTCCTGAAAGGGGACAGTATGTGACGTGATGTAATTTACCGGAGCCGTCTGGCGTGGTTCCTCTGGCTGGACGGGCCAAAGCTACCGCGCGGAGCGGACAGAAGGGTGTCGTACGGCCGGTCCTGGGCCCGGGAAACACGAAGCTTTCACTCGCCAGGACGCCCGCCGCACCCGAGGGAGGGGAGCAGGGGATGGACCAGGGGACGTTGCCACCGCGCCGAAGCCGCCCCGCGCGGGCCCGCACCGCCGCGGCGGCCCTCGCGGCGACCGCGCTCGCCGTCACGGCGGGCTGTACGAGTTCGGGCGCGCCCGGCGCCCCGCACGCGCAGGTTCCGAACCGGCCGGCGCCGACGCCCGCCGTGCACTGGAACCCGCGCCCCGCCTCGATCGCGGCCGTCGGCGACTCCATCACCCGGGGCTTCGACGCCTGCATGGTGCTCTCCGACTGCCCCGAGGCGTCCTGGGCGACCGGCACCGACACCGACGTGCGCTCGCTGGCCACCCGGCTGCTCGGCGAGGAGTCGGCCGCCGACCGCAGCTGGAACTACGCCAGGACCGGCGCCCGGATGGCGGACCTGCCGGACCAGCTGACCCGGGCCGCCGCCCACCGCCCGGAGCTGGTGACGGTCATGGTCGGCGGCAACGACGCCTGCCGGGACTCGGTCGACGGCATGACGTCGGTGGCGGACTTCACGGCGGGCTTCGAGACGTCCCTGCGGCGGCTGCGCACCACGCTGCCCAAGACCCAGGTGTACGTGTCGAGCGTGCCGGACCTCAAGCGCCTGTGGTCGACCGGGCGCGGCAACGCGCTCGGCAAGCAGATCTGGAAGCTGGGCATCTGCCGCTCGATGCTGAGCGACGCGGACGACCTGGGGGCGGCGGCGGTCGAGCGCCGCGACGAGGTCTACCAGCGGGTGGTGGCGTACAACAAGGCGCTCAAGGACGTGTGCGCGAAGGACCGTTACTGCCGTTACGACGGAGGCGCGGTGTTCGACTTCCGCTTCACCGACGACCAGTTGAGCCACTGGGACTGGTTCCACCCCAGCAAGGACGGCCAGGGCCGGCTGGCGGAGATCGCCTACCGCAATGTGACGGCGGCGCGGCCCCCCGCGTAGGGCCTGTCCGGTGGATCTGGCCGCCTTCGGTGCGGGTCGCCGTTTCGGTGCTGGTGAGCGGGGTCGTGGTGCTTCCCCAAGCTCTCAACTTCGTTCGAGCAGGGGAGACCCCAATGCTGCAAGGCGGAGGAGGGCGGCGACGCGTGGGGGTGCCCCCTGGTCGAGCGGAGCCGAGAGCTTGGGGGAGTCGGCAACCGACGACAACGCCGCAGATGCGCGTGCCACGACCCCGCGGCCCAGGCAAGATCCACCGGACAGGCCCTAGGTCCCGGGCGGCCCCGGACAGGCCCTAGGCTTCCGATCATGGAACTCTTCGGGACCCTCGACGACGGTACGGCCGTGCACCGCTGGACGCTGGAGCGCGGCGGTACGCGCGCCCGCGTGCTGACGTACGGCGGGATCCTCCAGTCGGTCGAGATCCCGGACCGGGACGGCGTCCTGGACGAGGTGGCCCTCGGCTACGACAAGCCGGCGGGCTATCTGGCGGACCCGGGCCCGTACTACGGAGCCCTGGTGGGCCGGTACGCGAACCGCATCGCGCACGGCTCGTTCGTCCTGGACGGCGTCCGCCACGACCTGGCCCGCAACGGCGGCCCGCACAGCCTGCACGGCGGCGCGCGCGGCTTCGACAAGCGGGTGTGGGACGCCGAGGCGCTCTCCCCGTACGCGGTGCGGCTCTCGCGGGTCTCCCCGGCCGGGGAGGAGGGCTTCCCGGGCCGCCTCGACGTGTCGGTGACGTACGAGCTGGACGCGACGGGCGCGCTGCGGATCGGCTACGAGGCGGCGGTGAGCGAGGCGGCGACGGTGGTGAACCTGACGAACCACGCGTACTGGCGGCTGGGCCCCGGCCCGCACACGCTGCGCGTGCACGCCGCGCGCTACACCCCGGTGGACCCGACGCTCATCCCCACCGGCGAGCTCGCACCGGTGGCGGGCACACGCTTCGACCTGCGCGAAGGGCGGGTCGTGGACACCTCCTACGACCACAACCTCGTCCTGGACGAGGAAGTGCTCCTGGACAGCTCGTACGACCTCGACGGCGCCCTGGACGAGGAAGCCACGGCCGCTGAGCTGTACTGCCCCGCCTCGGGCCGGCTCCTGACGGTGACGACCTCGGAGCCGGGCCTCCAGGTGTTCACGGGCGGCCCCCGGGGCGGAGTCGCCCTGGAGACCCAGCACTTCCCGGACTCCCCCAACCGCCCCGAGTTCCCGAGCACGGTGGTGCGGCCGGGCGAGGTGTACAGGTCGCGGACGGTGTACGGGTTCGGCGTGCGCTGACCACAACCGTCTCGTGCGCTGACCACAATCGCCTCCTGAGTCGCCCCGAATCCCCCTGTTCACAAGGGAGTTCCTTCCCGATACTGGCCGCCCACGCCTTGACGGAAGGATGCCCAGTGGTACGTGTACGGGTACGGGGAGCGCGGCTCGCCCTGGTGATCGCTTCGATGACGTTCGGCGCGGTGCTCGCGCCGGTGCAGGCACAGGCACAGCCGCACGCGCCGGCCACGACGGGGGCGCCGCCCACCGTCGAGGAACAGCGCCTCGACGGGGCCGTGCCGCAGGAGATCCTGCGCCGCTCCGGATTCGACGACGCGGCGCCGCGGTTCACGCGCGCGTTGGCGGACGTACGGTCCTACCGCCAGGCCGACCGCCTGGTCGAGCGGGAGGGCGCGCGACTGTGGCGGCGGGCCGTGGACCGGGCGCAGGGACGCGGCCCCGCGGGCGGCGACCTGAGCCGGGACGACGACCGGCCGCTGTACTGGGCACGGCTCGGGATGACCCGCGAACTGCGCGGCTGGGAACCGGAGTTCGGCCTCACCGAGGCACGGCGGGCCGCGCTGCTCGACCGCCTGGAGCGCTCCTCTCGGGGCCAGGACTCGATCACGTATCCCTCGGGAACGGGCTTCAAGCGGATCCTGGTCACCGGCTTCGATCCGTTCACCCTCGACCGTGACATCCGGATCAGCAATCCGTCGGGCGCGACCGCGCTCGCCCTGGACGGCACCTGGATCCGGACGGCGGACGGGCCGGCGTGGATCGAGACGGCCATGTTCCCGGTGCGCTACGGGGACTTCGCGGCGGGCACGGTCGAGCGCGCGCTGGGACCGGTGCTGCCGCAGGTGGACCTGTTCACCACGGTGAGCCAGGGACGGGTGGGGCGGATCGACGTCGAGCACTTCAACGGGGCCTGGCGGGGCGGGTTCCCGGACAACGAGAACGTGTCGCGGACGGAGACGGTGCCGGTCTCCGACCCGGCGTCGCAGCCGCAGTGGACCACGACGACCCTCCCGTACAAGGCGATCGTGGCGGCGAACACCGGACCGTACCCGGTGTACGACCACACCTCGGTGACCGAGATCCCGGCGGGCGGGACGGACCCGGTGGTCCGGGACGACGGTCCCACGGCCGGGTCGACGGCCCGGGAGGGCGGTGGCGGCGACTACCTGTCCAACGAGATCGCGTACCGGGCGACGCTGCTGCGGGACCGCCTCGGCCTCACGATCCCGGGCGGGCACGTCCACACGCCGGTGCTCCAGTTCGGCACGGGCAACACCGATCCGGCGACGGGCTCGGTCACGGACCCGGAGTTCGTCCGCAACCGGCTCGCCATCATCGCGCAGATCCGGGAGATCGTGGGGGTGGCGGCGGCGAGCTGACCGCGCTCACCAGGGCCTGTCCGCGTCCCGGGCGGGATCCACCGGGCAGGCCCCGGGCCCCGGGCCCCGGCGGCCGGACGCCTTCACCGATCAGAGGGTTTGCGGCTGCCGGGCCCCGGCCGGCGCGGGCTCGGCGTCGTCCGCCGGGTCCGCCGCTTCCCCGGTCAGGTCCCGCACCAACAGCGTGGCGCCCGCCACCGCCCCCGGCATCAGGAACACCGCGACGAACGGCACCAGGAAGGCCAGCGTCAGCGGGACGCCGAAGCCGAGCACGAGCATCCGCCGCCCGCGCAGCAGGGCCAGCCGCTCCCGCAGCTCCACGCCCCGGCGCTGGAGCGCCACCGCCGTCAGCTCCTCGGCGAGGAAGAACCCGGAGACACAGAAGCCGATCGCGGGGATCACGGTCTGCCCGATCACCGGCAGAAAGCCCAGGCCGAACAGGACAACGCCGTACGCGGCCACCCGCACCAGGATCCGCAGGGAGTCCCGGGCGGAGATCCACAGCTCGCGCCAGAGCGGCAGCCCGGACTCGGGCGCGTCCCCGCCGCTCTCGGCCCGGTCCACGTCCTCGGACAGCTTCTCGTAGAAGGGCTGGCCGATGAGCAGGGTGACGGCGGTGAAGGTGACGACCGCGAGGAACAGGCCCATGGCGAAGACCAGCGCGGTCATAAAGCCCCGGAACAGCGCCTGCCAGGGCGAGGACCAGCCGTCGGCGAACGGCGTCGCCCAGCCCACGAAGTCGTCCGCGCCGTACGCGAGGCCGATCAGCGCGGCCGCGTACAGGATGAGCGTCACCAGCCCCGGCAGCAGCCCGAACCCGAAGGACCGGCCGTTCCCGGCCACCCATCGCTGCCCTTTGACCAGATATCCGAAGCCCGCCCCGAGATCACGCATGGCCGGATTCTATCGACCGGTAACCGCCCCTCCGGACGGGAATTCCGGTGCCCGTCACGTTCGTTCAGATCGCGAGCGAGCACGCGATCGGGCACGCGATCGGGCACGCGATCGAGGCGGCTTCGTCACGACGCCCACGACGCACGAAGGGCCGCACCCCGCCGAGTGCGGCCCTTCGCGGGTGACAAGCGCCTTGCGCGGCGTACGGTCAGGCGACCGCGAGGTCGACCGTGATGTTGCCGCGGGTGGCCTTCGAGTACGGGCAGACCTGGTGCGCCTTCTCGATCAGGGCGCGCGCGGTGGCCTCGTCCACGTTCGGGATGGCCGCGGCGATCTTCACGATGATGCCGAAGCCGTCGTCGTTCTTGCCGATGCCGACCTCGGCGGTGACCGTCGAGCCGGATATGTCGGCGTTCTCCTGGCGTGCGACGACGCCGAGCGCACCCTGGAAGCAGGCGCTGTAACCGGCCGCGAACAGCTGCTCGGGGTTGGTGCCCGCGCCGCTGCCGCCCATCGCCTTCGGCGGGTTGACGACGACGTCGAGCGAGCCGTCGTCGGTGGCGACGCGGCCGTCGCGGCCGTTCTCGGCGGTGGCGACGGCGGTGTACAGAACGTCGGACTGCTGGATGGACATGCTGGGTGCTCCTCCTGCTCGTTCCCGGCCGCTCGCGCCCACGACAGCCGTGATGTGGAAAGACCTTATCGGATGACGGAAGTCACCCGATAAGGTCTCTCAGCAAGCCGTCGCTATGTTCTGGATCACTCGCCCAGCGAGACGACCATCTTTCCGGTGTTCTCACCGCGGAGCATGCCCAGGAACGCGTCCACGCCGTTCTCGATGCCCTCGACGACCGTCTCGCCGTACTTGAGCTCACCGGAGGCGATCCAGCCGGCCACGTCCTGGACGAACTGCGGCTGGAGCGCCGCATGGTCGCCGACGAGGATGCCCTGGAGGCGCAGACGCTTGCCGATGATCATGGCCATGTTGCGCGGGCCCGGGGTCGGCTCGGTGTCGTTGTAGCCCGCGATCATGCCGCAGATGGTGGCGCGGCCATGCACGTTCATCGAGGAGATCGCGGCTTCGAGGTGGTCGCCGCCGACGTTGTCGAAGTAGACGTCGACGCCGTCCGGGGCCGCCTCGCGCAGCTGGTCGCGGACCGGGCCCTTCTTGTAGTTGAAGGCGGCGTCGAAGCCGAGCTCCTCCACCAGCCACTTCACCTTGTCGTCGGAACCGGCCGAGCCGATGACCCGCGACGCACCCTTGATCCGGGCCATCTGGCCGACCTGGCTGCCGACGGCGCCGGCCGCGCCCGAGACGAACACGGAGTCGCCCTCCTTGAAGGAGGCAACGTCGAAGAGACCCGCGTACGCGGTCAGACCGGTCATGCCGAGCACGCCGAGGTACGCGGAGAGCGGGGCGAGGGAGGCGTCGACCTTGGTGGCGTGCTTGGCGTCCACGTCGGCGTACTCGCGCCAGCCGAGACCGTGCAGGACGTGGTCACCGACGGCGAAGCGCTCGTCGGCCGAGGTCACGACCACACCGACCGCGCCGCCGTCCATCGGCTTGCCGAGCGCGAACGGCGGGATGTACGACTTCACGTCGTTCATGCGGCCGCGCATGTACGGGTCGACGGACATGAAGAGGTTGCGCACCAGGATCCGGCCGGCGGCGGGCGCCACGACCGGAGCCTGCGCCAGCGCGAAGTCGGTCGGGACGGGCCAGCCGTGCGGGCGGGCGACGAGGTGCCATTCGCGGCCGGTGGCGGGGAGTGCGGACGGTACGGACATGAGAGCTGCGCCCTTCCTGGATTACTTCAGGTACTGAAACAACCATGCTCCTGGATATTTGAGATTGTCAAGTAACTGGGTACCCTGTATTCATGGCCCCACGTATGGATCCCCTGAGTCTCGAAGTCGTCGAGCTGATCGGCACGGTGGTGGCCCGCTACCACGAGGAGTACGAGCGGGCCGCCGCCGAGCACGAGCTGACCGGCGCCCAGGCGCGCGTCCTGCGCGTGCTCTCCCTGGGGCCGGTCCCGATGCGGCAGATCGCCCGCAACCTGAAGTGCGAGCCGTCGAACGTGACGGGCATCATCGACCGCCTGGAGGCCCGGGGCCTGGCGGAACGCCGCCCCGACCCGGCCGACCGCCGCGTAAAACTGGCGGCCCCGACCGAGGAGGGCCTCCGCACGGCAACCCACCTCGGCGACTCCCTGGACTTCGCCCGCGAGCCCTTGGCAGAACTGTCAACGGAAGAGCGAACGGCGCTACGGGACCTGCTCAGGCGAATGCTGGGGGCGACCTGACGGTCCGGGTCCACCTACCAGGGGCGCGGGGAACTGCGCGACCAGCCACGCACGGTCCGCAGCCGAACAACCCGCCCACCCTCGCACGCACGGTCCGCAGCCGAATCGCCCCCCGGCCCCCCACGCGGAGCTCATCGCCCCCCACGCGAAGCTAGACGCACCACCACAGGAACTTGGTGCACGAGGTCTTCGTAGGCGAGGCTGAAGGCGACGGGACAGGCGCAGGCTGTCCGGGCCGCGGCGGCGCCGAATCCGACGCGGACGGCGAAGGCGCCCCGGACGGCAAAGGCGACGCACTGCCACCCGTCGCACCGGACGGCGGCACCGACGCCGACGGCCCCGTACGCCCACGCGCACCACCAGGCACCGAAACCCCACTCGCCCCCGGCCACGGCCGCGCGCCTCCGGCCTTGGGGTGCGACTTGCGCCCCGTCCCCACCGGTACCGCACTGGGCTGCCGAGGCCCACCCTCGCTCGGATCGGGCGCAGGCGCGGCAGTCTGCTGCGAGATCTGCTCCTCGTCGTGGACGGCCGTCGCCGCACCCCGATCGTTCGCGGGCGGCTCGATGGCCAGCTCCGCAAGCCCCAGCGCACCGGCCGCGAGCACCACACCCGCCGACCCGAACAGCACGAGGCGCCCGCGCCGCTTCCGGGCCCGGCGGCGCGTACGCACCCGGGGCTGCTCGCGCTCGCGGCGCGCCCGGCGGTTCCCGGTCGGGGCGGCGTCGGAGGCACCGGCCGCGGCGGTGTCGTACACCCCGAGGTCGATGATGTCGGGCTGCCGCAGTTCCTCTGCGGGGGTGCCGCATCCGGCGCAGGCCAGTGCGCCGTTGAGGTGCCGTCGGCAGACGTGGCAGTAATCCATGGCCAACGGAGGCTATGCGCGTACGCGTCAACAATTGGGGCCCGGAGTGTGTGGATCGTGTGTGGAACCCGATCTTCCATGGCGTGTCCCCCGTACGAACCCGGGCGTTCGGTGCGTTGTCAGTGGTGCCGGGCAGGATGGGGTCATGACGGACGCACAGCCGCATTCCACCGGCCCGGCGCGGCCCGGTTCCTTCGGCCCGCTCGACTTCCAGCTCGTCCTGCTGCGGCGGATGGCCGACCACCAGCCGGACCTGGTGGAAGACGCCCGCCGCGAGCTCGGGGTGTCGATAGCCGACATGCGCGAGGCCAACCGGCGCTGGCAGGCGATGGTCCGCTCGCCGCGCTCGCGCGGCGCGGCGGCCCGGTACCGGTCGGTGCTCGGCGAGCCGGAGCGCGTGCTGCCGCGGAAGGTCGGCGACCTGGAGTGCGAGGCGCGGCTGTGGCCGGTGCCGTTCTGGCCGACCCTGCGGTTCGAGGTGCTGGCCGGGCCGGACGGGACGGTGTGGAACGAGTGGCTGATCCGGGCGCCCGGCGAGCCGGGTCCCGCGCTCACGTCGGTGGCCGACCTGCGGCCGTGGTCCTGCACGGTCGACGAGGCCGCGCGGGCGTTCGGGCCGGCCCGCCCGATGGAGGGCAGCGCGCCCACGCGCTGGCAACTGGAACTGACGGTGCCGGGCGGCGACAAGTGCGTGGCAGAGTTCTCGTGGGGCCTGCTGCAACGCCTGTTGCCGTAGGGGCACGGATCTCGACCGCGAGCCGACGGGGGCTGGTCGCGCCCACGCTCTTGAAGAGCAGGGGGACCCCCATCGGTCCGCAGCCGTACCGCACGCCGACAGTGCGGCACGCCGCAACGCGCCGCACTGTCCCCCGATCGGCCCCGCCTCCGGCGGGTTTGGCACTCAGTCAGCCGACGCCCGACCGGCGCAGCCCAGCGCGCGCCGGGCGCGCCGGGAACGGACGATTCGATCAAGAGCCCCATTCGGGAGGATCGCCGTGAGCGTCAGTCTGGAACAGTTGCGCCGTTGCCATGTAGCCGTAGACCTCGGGGCCGCGAGGACGCGTGTGTTCGTCAAGGGACTGGGACTCGTCGTGGACGAGCCCAGTGTCGCGGCCGTCAACACCCAAACCGGCGCGCTGATCGCCGTCGGCACGTTCGCCGAGAAGATGACGGGCCGTACGCCGGACTACATCCGGGTCGCCCGTCCCGTGTCCGGCGGCACCGTCGTCGACATCGAGATGGCCCAGCGCATGCTGCGCCATCTGATCGGCGAGAAGCTGCGGCGCCAGCTGCGCCGCAAGCCCCGGCTGCGGGCCGCCGCCTGCACCCCGCACGAGGCCGACCCGCTCGCCCAGCGCGCCACCATCGAGACGCTGGTGGGGCTCGGCGCCCGCCGGGTCGAGCTGGTCGACACCCTGATCGCGGCGGCCGTCGGCTGCGGACTCCCGGTCGAGCAGCCGACCGCCACCATGATCATGGTGTGCGGGGCGGCCACGACGCAGATCGCGGTGCTCTCGCTCGGCGCGATCGTCACCGCCGAGCGCATCCCGGTCGGCGGCGACGCGATCGACCACGCGGTCATCCAGCACCTGCGCCACCAGCACGAACTGATGCTGCCGAGCCAGTCCGTACGCCCGCTTCAACTCGCCCTCAGCGGCAACGGTCTGACCCCGCAGGGCCCGGCCTCCACCGAGATCCACGGCCGTGACGTCGCCACGGGCCTGGCCCGCTCGGTCCAGGTCGACACGGCGGCCGTCCGCAACGCCATCCACACCCCGCTGACCGCCGTCCTCGACGGCATCGGCAAGGTCCTGCGCGACTGCCCGCCCGACCTGGTCGCCGACCTCGCGGACCGGGGGATCATGATGGTCGGCGGCAGCGCGCTGCTCCCGGGCCTGGACCAGATGCTGCGCAAGGCGACGGGGATGCCGGTGGCCATCGCCGAACGCCCGGACATCTGCGCCATCCTCGGCCTCGGCTCGATGCTGGACGGCAAGATCGAGCCGCTGGTCCTGGACCCGCTCGCGGAGTGACAAGACCGTCCCCCCGGCTCCCGGTGCTCCTCGACGCCGTCCTCAGCGTCGGGTCCGAGCTGGAACTGCGCACCACGCTCCAGCACATCGTGGACACCGCGGCCGACCTGACCGAGGCGCGCTACGGCGCCCTCGGCGTGGTCGACCCCGAGCGCGGGCGGCTCACCGAGCTGTTCACGACCGGGCTCACCGACGCCGAGCGGGAGCGGATCGGGGCGCTCCCCGACGGGCGCGCCGGACTCATCGGCGCGCTCGTCCACGACCCGCGCCCCCTGCGTCTCGCGGACCTGACCGCCGACCCGCGCTCGTCGGGCGTGCCGCCGGGCCACCCGCCGATGCGGTCGTTCCTGGGCGTCCCCATCCGCGTGCACACCGAGGTGTTCGGCAACCTCTACCTCACCGAGAAGCGCGGCGGTCCGTTCACCGAGGAGGATCTGGCGCTGCTGCGCGTGCTCGCCTCGCAGGCGGGGATCGCGATCGGCAACGCCCGGCTGTACGAGACGGCCCGGCGGCGCGAGCGGTGGATCGAGGGCGCGGCCGCCGTCACCACGTCGCTGCTGACCGGCGACACGGCGGCGGACGCGCTGATGACGGTCGCCGAGCGGGCCCGGCTGCTCGCGGACGCGGCCGCCGGGGTGGTGCTCCAGCCCACCGAGGCGGGCGGGATGGAGATCGTCGCCGCCTCCGCGCCCGACGACCCGGCCGACTTCATGGGCACCACCATCGAGCCCGGCTCGCCCGTACTGGTCCAACTGCTCAGTGGTGAGCCGGTGTTCATCGAGGACTCGGCGACCGATCCCCGGATGACCACGCACGTACGCACCCGGTTCGGGCCGAGCATGATGCTGCCGCTGCAGAGCGGCGGCAAGCTGATCGGCACGCTCGCGCTCCCCCGGCGGCGCGGCGGCCAGCCGTACTCGGCGGTGGACCGGCTGCTGGCCGCCCAGTTCGCCTCGCAGGCCGCGCTCGCGCTGGTCCTGGCGGACGCGCAGCACAACCGCGAGCGGCTCGCGGTGTACGAGGACCGCGACCGGATCGCGCGCGATCTGCACGACCTGGTCGTCCAGCGGCTGTTCGCGACCGAGATGATGCTGGAGTCGACAAGGCGCCGCGCCGCGAAGGCGACCGGCGACGACACGGACGAGCTGCTGACCCGGGCCGTGGACGAGCTGGACTCCACGATCCAGGAGGTCCGCACCGCCATCTTCGCCCTCCAGCAGCCGCCCGCCGACGCGCCGACGACCCTGCGCGGGCGGGTGCTGCGCGAGACCGACGGGGCGGGGGCGCTGCTCGGGTTCCGGCCGTCGGTGCGGTTCGAGGGGGCGGTGGACGCGCTGGTCGACGAGCCCACCGCCGCCCGGCTGGTCGCCGCCCTGCGCACGGCCCTGGCCACCGCGCACCGCCGTACGGGCATCTCGTCCGCCCAGGTCACGGTGGACGCCACGGCGACCCTGCCGGACGGCCGCCCGGGGGTCCGCCTCACCGTCACGGACGACGGCCTGCGCGACGACGGGACGCCCGGCGGCGAGACGGTGTGGCAGGCGCCCCGGTAGGTCCGTCCGTCCGCGTAGGGTTTCCGCAGGCCGGTGGAGGGCCGGCGCCGTCGACCGCGAGGAGCCCCGTTCGTGTCGTCTCTCTTTCCCGCCCTGCTGACCGCAGGATCCAAGCAGGCGCTCCGGTTCGACGAACGCGCCCTCACCTACGCGGAACTCGCCGGTACGGCGGGCTCCTTGGCGCCCCGGATCGCCGGGGCCGGACGGGTCGCGGTCTGGGCGACCCCGTCACTGGAGACGGCCGTGGGCGTGATCGCGGCACTGCTGGCCGGGGTACCGGCCGTACCGCTGAACCCGAGGACGGGCGAGCGGGAACTGGCGCACATCCTGAAGGACAGCGCACCCACGACGGTCCTGGCGGCCCCGGGCGACCAGCTCCCGCCCGCACTGGCCCAGTTGACCCGTATCGAGGTGACGGCAGCGGCCCCGGGCGAGGCCGCCCCGGCTCCAGAGGGAACACTTCCGCAGGGCGTCGAACAGTCCACCCTCGACCCCGAATCCCCCGCCCTGATCGTCTACACCTCCGGCACCACCGGCCCGCCCAAGGGCGCGGTCCTCCCCCGCCGGGCGATCGCCACCACGCTCGACGCGCTGGCGGACGTCTGGGGCTGGACGGCCGACGACGTGCTCGTCCACGCCCTGCCCCTCTTCCACGTACACGGCCTGATCCTCGGCATCCTCGGCCCGCTGCGGCGCGGCGGTTCGGTGCGCCACCTCGGCAGGTTCTCGGTCGAGGGCGTGGCCCGCGAGCTGTCGTCGGGCGCGACCATGCTCTTCGGCGTACCGACGATGTACCACCGGATCGCCGAATCGCTCGACTCCGACCGGGAGTTGACCAAGGCGCTGGCCGGGGCGCGGCTACTGGTGTCGGGGTCGGCCGCGCTGCCCGTGCACGACCACCGCCGGATCACGGCGGCGACCGGCCGTGCGGTGGTCGAGCGGTACGGGATGACCGAGACGCTGATGAACACGAGCGTGCGGGCGGACGGCGACCCGCGCCCCGGCACGGTCGGCGTACCGCTGCCGGGTGTACAGCTGCGGCTCGCGGACGAGGCGGACGGCATCGGCGAGATCCAGGTGCGCGGCCCGAACCTGTTCAGCGGCTATCTCAACCGGCCGGACGCGACGGCCGCGGCCTTCACCGAGGACGGCTGGTTCCGCACCGGCGACATGGCGAGCCTGGACGCGGACGGCTACGTACGGATCGTGGGCCGCAAGGCCACCGACCTGATCAAGAGCGGTGGGTACAAGATCGGGGCGGGCGAGATCGAGAACGCCCTGCTCGACCACCCCGGGGTGCGCGAGGCGGCGGTCACCGGCGAGCCGGACGCCGACCTCGGGGAGCGGGTGGTGGCTTGGGTCGTCCCGGCGGACCCCCAATCGCCGCCCAGGGCACAGGAGTTGGCGGACCACGTGGCCGCCCAGCTGGCCCCGCACAAGCGCCCGCGCGTGGTCCACTACCTCGACGCGCTGCCCCGCAACGACATGGGCAAGATCATGAAGCGGGCGCTGAAGAGTGGCTGAGGGGAACCGCCGCCCGAGCGCCCGGCACATGGTCGCCGCCGTCACGGACGACTTCACCGAGCTGTTCCCGCCCGAACGCGAGACGGCGCCCGACGGCCCGCTCGGCTGGGAGGGGTACGCGGCGTCGAGGGCCCGCGCGACGGAACGTACGGGTGAGCGCGAATCCGTGATCCATGGCGTGGCGCGGGTGTCGGGCCACCCCTGCGTCCTCATCTCCTTCGAATTCGGCTTCCTGGGCGGGTCGTTGGGCGAGCGGACCGGGGACCGGCTGGAAGCCGCGTACGCGACGGCCCGGGAGCGGCGGCTGCCGCTGGTCTCGCTGATCGCGACCGGCGGCAGCCGGATGCAGGAGGGCATGGTCGCCCTCACCCAACTCCAGCGCGTGGCCCGCCAGTCCGCCCTGCTGCGCACCGCCGGACTCCCCCAGCTCGCGGTCCTGCGCGACCCGACGACGGGCGGCGGCTGGGCCACGCTGGGCGCGGGCGCGGACGTGATCCTCGCGCTGCCCGACGCCCAAGTGGGCTTCGCGGGCTCCCGGGTCCGCCCCCCGGACGCGGACCCGACGGCGTACACGGCCGAGGGTCAGCTGGCGGCGGGGGCGGTGGACGCGGTGGTGCCGGTGGCGGAGCTGCGGGGGGTACTGGGGAGGTGGCTGCGGCTGCTGGGGCCGGGGGGCGGCGCCGACGCGCGTGTCGCGGTGCCCGCCGACGTGCCGGACGCGCTCTCGGACACCGCGCTGCCCGCCACCGGCTGGGACGCGGTTCGTGCGGCCCGGGCGGCGGGGCGGCCGCGGGCCTCGGCGTACCTGGACGCGTACTTCGCCGCCGGCTCGCGGATGGCGCTGAGCGGGGACCGGTGCGGGGGTGTGGACGACGGGATGCTCTGCGGGTTCGGGCTGCGGGACGGGCGTACGGTCGCGTACGCGGCGCAGGCCGGCACCGCGACGCGGCCCGCGGGCTACCGCGCCGCCGCCCGGCTGATCCGGCTCGCCGACCGGCTCGGCGTGCCCGTCCTGACCCTGGTCGACACGCCCGGCGCGGCGAACGACGCGGCGGCGGAACGTGCCGGGCAGGGTGCCGCCATCGCCGACTGCTTCGCGGCGGTGGCGTCGGTGGGGGTGCCGGTGACGTCGCTGGTGATCGGGGAGGGCGGCTCGGGCGGCGCGCTCGCCCTGTCGGCCCCTTCCCGTACGTGGGTCACGGCCGACAGCTACTTCTCCGTCATCGCGCCGGAGCCGGCGGCGGCGATCTTGAAGCGGGGGGCGGGGGAGGTGCGGTCCACGGCGGACGAGCTGCGGGTGCGGCCGCAGGACCTGGTGGAGCTGGGGGTGGCGCGGGGGGTGATCTCCCCCACCCCACCCCTTCCCTGAACCCTCCGGGGGCGGGTGGGGGTCGAGGAGGGCTTCCCGGGGGCTGCGCCCCCGGACCCCTTCGCGGGGGCTGCGCCCCCCTGCACCCCGGCTGGGCGGGTGGGTACGCGGGGCTGCGCCCCTGCACCCCGCTTTCGTCTGCGGGCCGTGCTGGGTTGCTCGCGCAGTTCCCCGCGCCCCTTAGATGGGCCCTGCGGGCCCTCCTTCAGGGGCGCGGGGAACTGCGCGACCGGCCCCCACCGAGCCGCAGACGAAACGACAACCGCCGGAGGCTTTCGGGAAGGGGCGGGGTGGGGAAAACGCCCGCCGCAGGCGGGGCGCTCACGCCTCCGGGGCGCGGGCGTCGTATCGGGCGAAGCGGCGCCGGGTCAGGCCGAGGACCGTCACCGCGACCACACACGCCACCCCACCCCCCGTAACAGCAACACCCGGCGACGCCAGGTCCGCCGTGGTCCCCGCGAGGAAGTCCCCGAGCCGCGGCCCACCCGCGACCACCACGATGAACACCCCCTGCAACCGCCCCCGCATCTCATCCGGCGCAGCCACCTGCATCATCGTGTTCCGGAACACCATGGACACGGTGTCCGCGCACCCCGCGAGGGCGAGGAAGACCAGCCCGAGCCAGAGTTCGCGGGTCAGCCCGAAGACCGCGATCGCCGCACCCCACGCGCCCACCGAGAGCAGAATCGCCAGCCCGTGCCGGTGGACGCGGCTCAGCCACCCCGAGAACACCGCGCCGAGCAGCGCCCCGAACGCGGGCGCGGCGACGAGGAGTCCGGTCGTCCGCGCGTCCCCGCCGTACCAGAGCACCGCGACCGCCGGGAACAGCGCGCGCGGATGCGCGAGGATCATCGCGCAGAAGTCGGAGAAGAAGGTCATCCGCAGGTTGGGCCGGGTCGCGAGGAAGCGGAACCCGTCGAGCACGGAGGCCCGCTTCGCGGTCGTACGGTCCCGGTCGGGCAGCATCGACGGCAGCCGCCACATCGCGTACAGCGCGGCGGTGAAGCTCACCGCGTCCAGCAGATACGCCGACTGGTATCCGGCGAACCCGACCATCAGCCCGCCCAGCATGGGCCCGACGAGGGTCCCGGAGGTGGTGGTGATCGAGCTCAGCGCGTTGGCGGCGGGCAGCTGTTCCGGCGGCAGCAGCCGGGGGATCATCGAGGACCGGGCAGGCGCGTTGAGGGCCGCGCAGACCGACTGCAGCGCGACGATGCCGTACAGGAACCACACATGCGCGAACCCGGCGAAGGCGGCCGCCGCGAGCCCCGCCGACAGCACGGCGGACCCGGTCGCGCTGGCGAGCCCGAGCTTGCGCCGGTCGACGGTGTCGGCGATCGCACCGCCGTACAGCCCGAACACCATCAGCGGCACCAGCGAGAACAGCCCCACGAGTCCGACGGAGAAGCTGGACCCGGTGATGTCGTACACCTGGAGGGAGATCGCGAGAGCGGTCATGCCCTGCCCGACCCACGAGATCGTGTTGCCGAACCAGAGCCGCCGGTAGTGCGCGGAGGTCCGCAGGGGCGTGAGGTCGGCGAATATCCGGGTGCGGCCGTCGCCGTTTCGGCTACGGTCCTTCCCGTTACGGGCTTTGGCTTCGGGCTGCGCGGTCACGCGGGATGGTAACCGGGGCGGGTGGGACGGCGCGCCCCAGTTTCACGCCGGAAGCTCCCGAGGCGTACGCGGGCGCCCCGTTTCCACGGAAACCGGAGAAGAGGCGCCCTCGTACGCGTCGGTCACGTCACATATGACCCTCGTACGCGTCAGACGCGCTCCGCGTGGACGTACGACATCGGGTAGACGATCCGGCCCTTCTCGTCCACGTCGAACGCCTCGGGGTCGAACGGCAGCGTGCCGCCCGCCTCGACGCGCTGCTTCTCGAAGTACTCACGGGTGTGGTTGGTGGTGCAGAGGCTCTCCTCGATGGAGAGGATCCGCCACTGGCCCTCGCCCTCCAGGTTCAGCCGGAAGTTCTCCTTGCTGACCCGCAGCTGCTGCGGCGGCAGGCCCTTGAGCTCGGACTCGGCGAAACCGTACACGTGCAGGTGAGCGCCGGGGGCGGTCACCCGGTGCAGGGCGGCGGCGTACGCGCGCCGCTGCTCGTCGTTGAGGACGTGGTAGAGCCCATAATCGAGAACGGTCTCGAAGCCGCCCTCGACACCCTCGAACTTGGTGGCATCGGCGACGGCGAAGTTGACGTCGAGCCCCCGCTCACGGGCGCGCTCCTGCGCCTGCCCGATGGCGGAGGGCGAGAAGTCCAGGCCGGTGACGGCGTGGCCGCGGCTCGCCAGGTGGAGCGAGTTCTGCCCGGTGCCGCACCCCGCGTCCAGCACCTTCCCGCGGAACGCGCCGGACGCCTCCAGGGCCACCACGACCGGCTGCGGCTCGGGGATGTTCCAGGGCGCGAAGTCGAACTTCATCCCCAGGCCCTCGGTCCCCACCTTCCCCGCGTACAGCGGGTCGAAGTTGGCGCTGCCCGCCGTGTAGACCTGCTCCGTGCTCACGTGGTGCCTCCCGTTGTGCGCTGCGCGGAAATTAAGTGATGCGGTCAATCTCCCGGACCGAATCACCTCCGGACAAGCCTGAACGGGCGTATTGCGGCGACCTGTACGTTCAAACGCGGGAATTCCGCGGTTGCACACCGCCCTTGACAAATTGGCCGCGGGCACGCGCCCCGGACGCGTGCCGCACGCTCGACGGCCCGGGGAGCACACGGCCCGCGCCCACGGCCCGGGCGGGCGCCCCGCCTGGCCCGACGCCGTACGGGCGGCGCCTCCACCCTCGGGGCCGCGGATCCGGAAGCGTCCGCTCCCCCGCCGCCTCCCCTTTCCCGAACGAATTCGGAATTCCGCCCGCGCTCTTCACGTACGTACGGAATTCGACATTCAGCATTCGGCGGGGGCGGGAAGAAGAAAGAGTCTGCTGTCTGCTGTCTGCTGACGGATCGCGGTCGGGGATCGGGGATCACGAATCCCTGGTTCCGGATCACTGATTCGCGCGTGCCGCGCACCGCGCCCGTCGGCGCCTCGGCACCGGCCACCCGCTCGGTGCCCGCTTCCCGGCTCGCCGCCGGGGCCGGTGGAGGTCACCGAAGCGATATGTCGATCCGGTCGGCGGATCGGCCGACGATCCCCGCTGTCTCCATGTTCGCCGCGCGGCGACCCCGCCCTCCGTCAGGAGAGCGGGGAACACCCAGGCTGAACGTTTCTGCGAAGGAGGCGCAGAGTGGGGCGGGTGGGACTCGAACCCACGGCCGACGGATTATGAGTCCGCTGCTCTAACCGGCTGAGCTACCGCCCCTAACGGCGCGTCGCGCACATTTGTGCGCGCCGTCTGCCGCAGCATAGCCGCTCATACGATCTCCTGCCTCGGATGGTCGGCAACGCACGACCATGAGGACCGCGCTGCGGGCTGCCCGGTTCCCCCGGGCATGAAAAAGGACCCTCAAGGGGTCCTTTTCCACTGCTCTCCCGACTGGACTCGAACCAGTAACCTGCCGGTTAACAGCCGGCTGCTCTGCCAATTGAGCTACAGGAGATCGAGCTCCCCCGACTGGACTCGAACCAGTAACCTGCCGGTTAACAGCCGGCTGCTCTGCCAATTGAGCTACAGGGGAATGCCTCGTTTGCATCGAACGTACCTACCCCGGGTGTCCCCGGGCGGCGTGCGCTCGCTGCGACACATACATTAGCGCAAGCAGGGGGGTGCTCCGCCAATCGGTTCCGCCCCGGGTGATCACAGGGCTGCACGGGTAGGCGCAGCACACGACGCCGCAGCGACGTCAGACAGACGCCACAGAAGGGTGACCGCCATGCGCTACCGGCTCACGTTCGCCGCCGGACTCGTCGTCGGGTACGTGCTCGGGACCCGGGCCGGGCGCGAGCGCTACGAGCAGCTGAAGAAGTCCGTACGGCAGGTCGCGCAGAACCCGGCCGTCCGCAACACCGCCGAGTCGGCGGCCCAGAACGGACGCGCGTACGCGGGCAAGGCGTTCAGCGCGGTGAGCGACAAGGTGTCGGAGAAGGTCGGGGAGAAGATGCCGGGGCCGGTCGCCGACCGGGTGCGGTCGCTGCGCGAGCGCGGCCAGGGCTCCGACGACGACTGGGGCACCAGCAACACCTGACCGCACGCGAGCGACGCCCGCCCGCGCCGGCGACACCCGTCCCGGGCAACACCTCACCCACGCGTGGCCTCCGGCGCCCCGGGCGTGATGCAGAATCGTGCGCATGGGGATAGTCGCCGGGCTGGACAGCTCTTCCGCCTTCACTCGCATCGTCGTCTGTGACACCGACACCGGTGCCGTCCTGCGGCAGGGGTACGCCCCGCATCCCGTGGATCCGAAGGCCACCGAGGTCGATCCGCAGGCCTGGCTGCTCTCGCTCGGCGAGGCCGCGGCCGGCGGGCTGCTCGAAGGTGTGCAGGCCATCGGCGTCGCCGCCCAGCAGCACGCGCTGATCGCGCTCGACGGACAGGGCGCGCTCGTACGGGCCGCGCTGACCGGCAACGACAAGCGTGCCCAGGTCGCCGCCGCCGACCTCGCCGACTCGCTCGGCGGGCGCGAGGCGTGGGCCAAGGCCGTGGGATGCGTGCCGCAGGCCGCCCAGGCCGTGGCCAAGCTGCGCTGGCTGGCGCGCAACGAACCCGAGGCCGCCCAGCGCACCGCCGGGATCGTGCAGGCTCACGACTGGCTGGTGTGGCAGCTGCTCGGCCGCCCCGCGCGCCGCACCACCGACCGGGGCGCCGCCTCCGGCACCGGGTACTGGTCCGCCGCGACCGGCTTCTACCGGCCCGACCTGGTGGAGCTCGCGCTCGGCCACCAGGTGGCCCTGCCCGAGGTCCTGGGCCCCTCCGACGCCGCCGGCACCACCCCCGAGGGGCTGCTGATCTCGGCCGGCACCGGCGAGACCATGGCCGCCGCCTTCGGGCTCGGCGTCGGGCCCGGCGACGCGGTCGTCTCGCTCGGCGCCTCGGGTTCCGTCATGGCCGTGCATCACGAGGCGCTGGCCGACCCGGCCGGGATGATTACGTCGTTCGCCGACGCCACCGGCCGCCATCTGCCCGTCGTGCATACGAGCAACGCCGTACGGGCCCTGCGCGGCACGGCCGAGATGCTCGGCGCGGAGAGCCTGGAGGAGCTGTCCGCCCTCGCGCTGAAGTCGACGCCGGGCGCCAGCGGGCTCGTGCTGCTGCCGTACCTGGAGGGCGAGCGCACGCCCCGGCTGCCGCACGCCGCGGGCACGCTCGCCGGGCTGCGCCGCGAGTCGATGAAGCCCGAGCACCTGGCCCGGGCCGCGTTCGAGGGCATGCTCTGCTCGCTGGCGGACGCGCTGGACGTGCTGCGGATGCGCGGCGTCGAGGTCCGCCGGGTCTTCCTGCTGGGCGCGGCGGCCGAACTGCCCGCCGTGCAGGCGGCCGCGCCCGCGATCCTGGGCACGCAGGTGGTCGTGCCGCAGCCCGCCGAGTACGCGGCGCTCGGCGCCGCCCGCCAGGCGGCCTGGGCGCTCGGCGTCTCGCAGGGCACCCTCGCCCCGCACACCCCGCCGGCCTGGCAGGGCGCGGCCGCGCAGGTCTTCGAGCCGGGCGAGGAGCTGGCCGTGGGGCAGGCGGTGCGCCAGCAGTACATCGCCATCCGGGACGAGATCCACCCGGGCGCGTTCGGCGGCGCCGGGGCCTCCTGACCCCTCGCACACAGGGCCGTACGGAGGATTCGTACAGCGTTCCCCGGCGTGGCGACTTGACTACGCCGGAGGTCCGCTCTTGACTCATCCTTTTGACTCGCCCTTGGCTTAATCGCTTGGGGTTGCGGGGGTGGTGTGTCGCAAGATGGGGTTCGATACCCCGATCTTGCCGACCCGGAGAGCCCCCACGTGCTCATACGACTTCTGCGGACCCATCTGGTTCCGTACAAGAAACCGATCGCGCTCCTGGTGCTGCTCCAGCTGCTCCAGACCTGCGCGACCCTCTACTTGCCGACCCTGAACGCCGACATCATCGACAACGGTGTCGTCAGCGGGGACACCGGCTACATCCTGGAGTACGGCGGCGTCATGATCGCCGTCAGCCTGGTGCAGGTCGTCTGCAATGTCGGCGCCGTCTTCTTCGGCGCGCGCACCGCCGCCGCCGTGGGCCGGGACATCCGGGCGGCGGTCTTCGGGCGCGTCCAGTCGTTCTCCGCGCGCGAGGTGGGCCACTTCGGGGCGCCGTCCCTGATCACCCGGACCACCAACGACGTCCAGCAGGTCCAGATGCTGACGCTGATGACGTTCACGCTGATGGTCTCCGCGCCGATCATGTGCGTCGGCGGCATCATCATGGCGCTCGGCCAGGACGTGCCGCTCTCCGCGGTGCTGCTGGCCGTGGTGCCGGTGCTCGGCATCTCCGTGTCGCTGATCATCCGCAAGATGCGGCCGCTGTTCCGCACCATGCAGACCCGCCTGGACACGGTGAACCGCGTGCTGCGCGAGCAGATCACCGGCAACCGTGTGATCAGGGCGTTCGTGAAGGACGACTACGAGAAGAAGCGCTTCGGCGGCGCCAACACCGAGCTGACCGAGGTGTCGCTCGGCACCGGCCGGCTGATGGCCCTGATGTTCCCGACCGTGATGACGGTCGTGAACGTGTCGTCCGTGGCCGTGGTGTGGTTCGGCGCCCACCGGATCGACAACGGGTCGCTGCAGATCGGCCAGTTGACCGCGTTCCTCACGTATCTGATGCAGATCGTGATGGCCGTGATGATGGCCACCTTCATGTTCATGATGGTGCCGCGCGCCGAGGTTTGCGCCGAGCGCATCGAGGAGGTGCTGGGCACCGAGACCAGCGTGGTGCCGCCGAAGGCCCCCGTGCGCGAGCTGCGCCGCAGCGGTCATCTGGAGGTGCGCGGCGCCGACTTCACCTATCCGGGCGCCGAGGAGGCCGTCCTCGACGGCGTGGATCTGGTGGCCCGGCCCGGCGAGACGACCGCGATCATCGGGTCGACGGGCAGCGGCAAGTCGACCCTGCTCGGGCTCGTACCGCGGCTGTTCGACGTGACCGACGGATCGGTCCTGGTCGACGGCGAGGACGTGCGCACGCTCGATCCCGTACTGCTCGCCAAGACGGTCTCGATGGTGCCGCAGAAGCCGTACCTGTTCTCCGGGACGGTCGCGACCAACCTCCGGTACGGCAACCCGGACGCCACCGACGACGAGCTGTGGCACGCGCTGGAGGTCGCGCAGGCCAAGGAGTTCGTGAGCAAGCTGGAGGGCGGGCTGAACGCGCCGATCGCCCAGGGCGGCACCAACGTCTCCGGCGGCCAGCGCCAGCGGCTCGCGATCGCGCGCACGCTGGTGCAGCGCCCGGAGATCTATCTCTTCGACGACTCGTTCTCGGCGCTCGACTACGCGACGGACGCGGCGCTGCGGGCCGCGCTCGGGCGCGAGACCCGGGAGGCGACCGTGGTGATCGTCGCCCAGCGGGTCTCCACGATCCGCGACGCCGACCGGATCGTCGTCCTGGACGAGGGCCGGGTCGTCGGGACCGGCCGCCATCACGAGCTGATGGCCGAGAACGAAACGTACCGGGAGATCGTGCTCTCCCAGCTGACGGAGGCTGAGGCGGCATGAGCGGCGGACCCATGGCGCGGATGATGGGCGGCGGCGACGCCCAGCGCTCGATGGACTTCAAGGGCTCCTCCAAGCGGCTGCTGCGCCAGCTCGCACCGGAGAGGCGCACCCTCTGGGTGATGCTCGGAGCCGGTGTGCTCAGCGTCGCCGCCTCGGTGGTCGGCCCCAAGATCCTCGGCAAGGCGACCGACCTGGTCTTCGCGGGCGTCGTCGGCCGGCAGATGCCGGACGGCGCCACCAAGGACGCGGCCCTGTCGGGCCTGCGCAGGAAGGGCGAGGGCGGCCTCGCCGACATGCTCTCCGGGGTGGACTTCACACCCGGCCAGGGCATCGACTTCGGCGCGGTCGGCCGGGTGCTGCTGCTCGCGCTCGCGGTGTACGTGGCCGCGGGCCTCCTGATGCTGGTGGCGACCCGGCTCTCCAACCGGGCCATCAACCGCACGGTGTACCGGATGCGCGAGGAGGTGCAGGCGAAGCTGTCGCGGCTGCCGCTGTCGTACTTCGACCGGGCCAAGCGCGGCGAGGTGCTGAGCCGGGCGACCAACGACATCGACAACATCTCGCAGACGATGCAGCAGACGATGGGCCAGCTCATCAACTCGCTGCTGACCATCGTCGGCGTACTCGCGATGATGTTCTGGATCTCGCCGCTGCTCGCCCTGGTGGCGCTGGCGACCGTACCGCTGTCGGTGTTCGTGGCGACCAAGGTCGGCAAGCGCTCGCAGCCGCAGTTCGTGCAGCAGTGGAAGACCACGGGCAAGCTGAACGCGCACATCGAGGAGATGTACACCGGGCACACCCTGGTGAAGGTGTTCGGGCGCCAGGAGGAGTCGGCGCGGCTGTTCGCCGAGCAGAACGACGCGCTGTACGAGGCCGGGTTCAAGGCGCAGTTCAACAGCGGTGTGATGCAGCCGCTGATGATGTTCATCTCGAACCTGAACTACGTCCTGGTGGCGGTCGTCGGCGGTCTCCGGGTCGCCTCCGGCTCCCTGTCGATCGGTGATGTGCAGGCGTTCATCCAGTACTCGCGCCAGTTCTCGATGCCGCTCACCCAGGTCGCCTCGATGGCCAACCTGGTGCAGTCGGGTGTCGCGTCCGCCGAGCGGATCTTCGAGCTCCTGGACGCGGAGGAGCAGGAGCCGGACGCGGCGGCGGGCGAGCGGCCGGTGGAGCGGCGCGGCGCGGTCACCCTGGAGAAGGTGGCGTTCCGCTACGAGCCGGACAAGCCGCTCATCGACGATCTGTCGCTGAAGGTGGAGCCGGGCCAGACGGTCGCGATCGTCGGCCCGACCGGCGCGGGCAAGACCACGCTGGTCAATCTGCTGATGCGGTTCTACGAGGTGACGGACGGGCGGATCACCCTGGACGGGGTGGACGCGGCCAAGATGTCGCGCGAGGAGCTGCGCGCGGGCATCGGCATGGTCCTCCAGGACACCTGGCTGTTCGGCGGTTCCATCGCGGACAACATCGCGTACGGGACGGACCGGGCGGTCACCCGCGAGGAGATCGAGGAGGCGGCCCGGGCCGCGCACGCGGACCGGTTCATCCGGACGCTGCCGGACGGGTACGACACGGTGATAGACGACGAGGGGACGGGGGTCAGCGCGGGCGAGAAGCAGCTGATCACCATCGCCCGGGCGTTCCTTTCCGACCCGGTGATCCTGGTGCTCGACGAGGCGACGAGCTCCGTGGACACCCGCACCGAGGTGCTGATCCAGAAGGCGATGGCCCGCCTCGCGCACGGCCGTACGTCGTTCGTCATCGCGCACCGGCTCTCCACGATCCGCGACGCCGACGTCATCCTCGTGATGGAGAACGGCTCGATCGTCGAGCAGGGCACGCACGACGAACTCCTGGCCGCCGAGGGCGCGTACGCGCGCCTGTACGCGGCGCAGTTCGCGCAGGCGGTGGCGGAGGTCGACTAAGGGCGTGCGGGGAGCGGGCCGCGGCCCGCTCCCCCTCAGTCGAGGTAGCCCCTCAACTGGTCCGCGAAGGCGTGGTCGCGGAGTTTGTTGAGCGTCTTGGACTCGATCTGGCGGATGCGTTCGCGCGTCACGCCGAAGATGCGGCCGATCTCCTCAAGGGTGCGCGGCCGCCCGTCCGCGAGGCCGTAGCGGAGCTGGACCACCTTGCGCTCGCGCTCGCCCAGCGTGGACAGCACCGCCTCCAGGTGCTCGCGCAGCAGCAGGAAGGCCGCGGACTCCACGGGGGACGCGGCGTCGCCGTCCTCGATGAGGTCGCCGAGCGCCACGTCGTCCTCCTCACCGACCGGCGCGTGCAGCGAGACGGGCTCCTGGGCGAGCCGCAGCACCTCGCTGACGCGCTCCGGCGGCAGATCGAGGTGGGCTGCCACTTCCTCCGGCGTCGGCTCGTAGCCGCGCTCCTGGAGCATCCGGCGCTGCACCCGCACGACCCGGTTGATCAGCTCCACCACGTGCACGGGGACGCGGATCGTACGGGCCTGGTCGGCCAGGGCGCGGGACATGGCCTGGCGGATCCACCAGGTCGCGTACGTGGAGAACTTGTAGCCCCGGGCGTAGTCGAACTTCTCGACGGCCCGGATCAGTCCGAGGTTTCCCTCCTGGACCAGGTCGAGCATGGTGAGCCCGCGCCCGACGTAGCGCTTGGCGACGGAGACGACCAGGCGCAGGTTCGCCTCGATCAGGCGGCGCTTGGCCATCCGGCCCATGACCACCAACTTGTCGAGATCCACGGCGAGTTGGGAGTCCGGATCGGGGGTGGTGCTGAGCTTCTCCTCGGCGAACAGGCCCGCTTCGACCCGGCGGGCGAGCTCGACCTCCTCGACGGCGGTGAGCAGCGGGATCCGCCCGATCTCCCGCAGGTACTGCCGGAAGAGGTCGGAGGACGGTCCGCCGGTGTCCACCCGCCCCGGCACCCGCTCGGGCGGTTCGGGCACCTCCACCACCTCGTCGACGAGCGGTTCGACGGCGGGCGCGTCGGCCTCGGGGTGGAGCACGGCCCGGGCCTGCGGGGGCACGGTGGCGACGTCCGTATCGGTCAGGGTCTGGGTCTGCACGGGGGCGACCTCCAGGGTGATCGCTGCCGGATCGGGGGCGTGCGGCAGCGGGACGGGGGCGGCCGGGCCGCTGTCCGTCCCGTACACGATGAGCGGATCCGCGGGGGTGAGGTACCCACCTTCGGTGGGCCGGCCGCGCTCCGAGGACTCAGGCACCGCACCCCAGTGTGGGGTAAGACACATCTCCGCCACGAGGGGCGTGCGATGACTTTTTGAAGCCGGTCCGTGACCGGGCGGTTACCCGTGCGGCAGCGGCTCCGCGCCGCCCTGACTGCGGTACGGGTACCCCGTGGCGGTCCCGCTACGCCGGGGCGCGCAGGTCCGGGCCGGGACTCAGAGTGCCTGCGCGCCCCGGTTGCGCAGCGCCTGGCCGTACTGCTGGAGGACCCACAGCTCGTTCTGCACCGCGCTGAGGCGGGCCGGGTCGCCGTTCTGGCCGAGGCGGGCCAGGGTGCCCTGGATGTCCAGGAGGCGGCGGTCGACCGCACGGCGGCGCACCCACACCAACTGCTCGCCCGCGTACGCCTCGTCGACCACGCGCGCGTGGATGGCCTCCACGGCGAGCTCCGTGACGAGGGCGCGGACCGTGTCGTCCGGCGCCGCGTCCATGACCGCGGGGAGGTAGTCGGAGGGGGCGCCGGTGGCGCCGCCGGCGTCCATGATGCACTGGCGCACCGCCGCGTACGGCGGGGCCGTGAACTCGTCCACGCCGTACGCGTCGAAGGCCGGGGAGACCAGGTTCGGGTACTGGAGCGCCAGCTTCAGCAGCTCGCGCTCGGTGCGGTGGGCGGGGCTGCGCAGGTTGAGGGCGGGGCCGGAGGCGGCGGCGGGGGCCCGCACGTCGCCGTACTCGCGCGTGCGCTGCCGGTCGGGGGCGGGGCCCTTGCCGCCCCGGTCGCGGGCCCAACGGGCCAGCTGGGCCACCCGCTTGACCACGAACTGGGTGTCCAGGATGCCGAGGATGCCCGCCAGCTGGACGGCCACCTCGTGCTGGGACGCCACGTTCTTGATGCGGGCGACGATCGGGGCGGCCTCGTCCAGGGCGGCCGCGCGGCCCGCCGGGGTCTCCAGGTCGTAGCGCTGGACGATCTGGCGGATCGCGAACTCGAAGAGCGGGGTGCGGGGCTGGACCAGGTCCGCGACCGCCTCGTCGCCCGCGGCCAGCCGCAGGTCGCAGGGGTCCATGCCGTCGGGGGCGATCGCGATGTAGGTCTCGGCGGCGAACTTCTGGTCGTCCTCGAAGGCCCGCAGGGCGGCCTTCTGGCCCGCCGCGTCACCGTCGAAGGTGAAGATCACGCGCGCGCTCCCGTTGTCCATCAGGAGGCGGCGCAGGATCTTGATGTGGTCGCCGCCGAAGGCGGTGCCGCAGGTGGCGATGGCGGTCGTGACCCCGGCCAGATGACAGGCCATCACATCGGTGTAGCCCTCGACCACGACCGCGCGGCTCGCCTTGGCGATGTCCTTCTTGGCGAGGTCGATCCCGTACAGGACCTGGGACTTCTTGTAGATGGGGGTCTCGGGGGTGTTGAGGTACTTCGGGCCGTTGTCGTCGTCGCGGAGCTTTCGGGCGCCGAAGCCGACGACCTCGCCGCCGACGTCGCGGATCGGCCACATCAGGCGGCCCCGGAACCGGTCGATCGGGTTGCGCCGGGACTCCTGGGCCAGGCCCGAGAGCAGCAGCTCCTTGTCGGAGAAGCCCTTGCCGCGCAGGAAGCGGGTGAGGTGGTCCCAGCCGGCCGGGCTGTAGCCGACGCCGAAGTGGGCGGCGGCGGCCTGGTCGAAGCCGCGCTCGGCGAGGAAGGCGCGGCCGATCTCGGCCTCGGGGCTGGTGGTCAGCTGCTCGATGTAGAACTGCGCGGCGATCTTGTGCGCCTCGACCAGCCGGATGCGCTCGCCGCGCTGGTGGGACGGGTTGTAGCCGCCCTCCTCGTAGCGCAGGGTGATGCCCGCGGTGGCGGCCAGGCGCTCGACCGCCTCGGAGAACGACAGGTGGTCGATCTTCCGGACGAAGGCGATCGTGTCGCCGCCTTCCTGGCAGCCGAAGCAGTGGAAGAGACCCTTGCTGGGGCTGACCTGGAAGGACGGGGAC
This sequence comes from Streptomyces sp. NPDC048696, assembly GCF_043198895.1. NCBI lineage: Bacteria > Bacillati > Actinomycetota > Actinomycetes > Kitasatosporales > Streptomycetaceae > Streptomyces > Streptomyces sp. NPDC048696. Next base: position 146,028 of record NZ_JBICVJ010000012.1, read on the forward strand.
TTCTCGTCGTGGAAGGGGCACAGGCCCTTGAGGTTGCCGCCGCCCGCGTTGCGCAGCTGGAGGTACTCGGACACGACGGCATCGATCGGGACCGCGTCCCGGACCGCCTTCACGTCGTCATCGTTGATCCGTCCTGCCACGCAGTGAGTCTACGGTGCCGCGCCGACTCTCCGGGGGGCGTGAAAGGGCCGCCCCGGTCAGGGCGCCTCCGGTGCCAGGTCCGTCAGGGGCGTGGAGGGGTCCGCCAGGGCGTCGGGGTCGATCTGGACACCCTTGCTTCCGGCCCGGATCAGCCGCTGGATCGGGTCTGTGACGTCCCACACATTCACGTTCATCCCGGCCAGCACCCGCCGCTCCTTGAGCCAGAACGCGATGAACTCGCGCTTGCCCGCGTCGCCCCGGAGCACCACCTGGTCGTAACTGCCGGGCGGCGCCCAGCCCGAGTACTCCAGGCCCAGGTCGTACTGGTCGGAGAAGAAGTACGGAATCCGGTCGTAGGAGACCTCCTGGCCCAGCATCGCGCGCGCGGCGGCCGGGCCGCCGTTGAGGGCGTTGGCCCAGTGCTCCACGCGCAGCCGGGTGTCGAGCAGCGGGTGGTGGGCGGCCGCCACGTCACCGGCGGCGAAGATGTCCGGGTCGGAGGTGCGCAGGGTGGCGTCGACGGCGACGCCGCCGCCGTCGGCGCGGTCGACGAGGGCCAGACCCGCGTTCTCGGCGAGCGCGGTGCGCGGGGCCGCGCCGATCGCGGCCAGCACGTCGTGCGCCGGGTGCTCCTCGCCGTCGTCGGTGCGGGCCGCGAGGACCATGCCGTCCTGGCCGGTGATCTCGGTGAGCCTGGCGCCGAAGTGGAAGCGGACGCCGTGCTCGGCGTGCAGATCGGTGAAGATCTGGCCGAGCTCGGGGCCGATGACCTGGTGCAGCGGGGTCGGCTCGGGCTCGACGACGGTGACCTCGGCGCCGTAGCCGCGCGCGGCGGCGGCGACCTCCAGGCCGATCCAGCCGGCCCCCGCGATCACGAGGTGGCCGTTGTCGCGGCCGAGCGCCTTGAGGACGTTGCGCAGCCGCTCGGAGTGGGCGAGGCGGCGCAGGTGGTGGACGCCCGCGAGACCGGTGCCGGGGATGTCGAGGCGGCGGGGCTCGGAGCCGGTGGCGAGCAGGAGCTTGTCGTAGCCGACGAGGGTGCCGTCCCCCAGGCGTACGGTTTTGGCCGCGCGGTCGATGGCGGTGACGGTCTGGCCGAGGTGCAGCTCCACGTCGTTCTGCGCGTACCAGGCGGGCTCGTGGACGAAGACGCTGTCGCGCTCCTCCTTGCCGGAGAGGAACCCCTTGGACAGGGGAGGCCGTTCGTACGGGTGCTCCCGCTCGTCGCCGATGAGGATCACCCGGCCGTTGAAACCCTCCGCGCGCAGGGTCTCGGCGGCCTTGGCCCCGGCCAGTCCTCCACCGACAATGACAAATGTCCGGTCTGCGTCGACCACTTGATGCCTCCTCGTTGCTCAACCGCCATCAGCGAGCGTCCCGCACGGAGCGTGATGGGGGAAGGGGGCTTGCTCCGTTGGGGGCGCCGAGTGGCCGGGCTTCATCGGTGCGACAGACGCCCGGCCGGTACCTGTCGATGCCTCATGGGTACGTCATCGGTGACGTGCTGTGAGTCTGGCGTGCAGCGACAGGGCGGCCGCGTCCGTCAAGGACGCGATCTGGTCGACGATGACCCGTTTGCGCGCCCGGTCGTCACCGGCGGTCGCGAACAGCGCGCGGAACTGCGGGTCAAGACCGTCCGCCGGGGCGCGCGCCGTGAGCGCTTCGGCCAGTTCGGCCAGAATCACGCGCTGGTCGGCGCGCAGCCGCTCCTGTTCGTCGCGCTGCATCACATACCGGTCGGCCACCGCCTTCAGGACCGCGCACTCGTTGCGGGTCGCGCGCGGCACGACCAGTTCCGCCCCGTACCGGCTGAGCCGGCCCGAGCCCCAGCGCCTGCGGGTGGCGCCCTCGGCCGCCAGACAGAACCGGCCGATCAACTGGCTGGTGGCGTCCTTCAGGCGGGCCTGGGCGACCGCCGACCCGTCGTACCCGTGCGGCCACCACTCCTCGCCGATCAGCCGGTCGAGCGCGTCGGCGAGCTCCTGCGGATCGGTGTCGCCCGGCACGTACCGCCCGATCGCGACGCGCCAGATGTCCGCGCGCTCCGGCTCGGAGAAGAGCATGTTGGGGTCGATGTGCCCGGCGTGCAGCCCGTCCTCGAAGTCGTGGACCGAGTACGCCACGTCGTCCGACCAGTCCATGACCTGGGCCTCGAAGCACTTGCGGTACGGCTCGGCGCCCTGGCGCACCCAGTCGAAGACCGGCAGGTCGTCCTCGTACACCCCGAACTTCACGGACCGTGGGTCGGTGGGGTGGGCGCCGCGCGGCCAGGGGTACTTGGTGGCCGCGTCGAGCGCGGCGCGTGTCAGGTTGAGGCCGACGCTGACCGGCTCGCCGCCGCGCTCGCCGCGGACGAACCGCTTGGGCTCAAGGCGGGTCAGCAGGCGCAGCGACTGCGCGTTTCCCTCGAAGCCGCCGCAGTCCTTGGCGAAGTCGTTGAGCGCCTGCTCGCCGTTGTGACCGAACGGCGGGTGGCCCATGTCGTGCGAGAGGCAGGCGGCCTCGACCAGGTCGGGGTCGCAGCCGAGGGCGGCGCCGAGCTCGCGGCCGACCTGGGCGCACTCCAGCGAGTGCGTCAGCCGGGTGCGCGGGCTCGCGTCCCACAACTGGCCCGTCACCCCGGGCGTCACGACCTGCGTCTTGCCCGCGAGACGGCGCAGCGCGCCGGAGTGGAGCACCCGCGCGCGGTCGCGCTGGAAGGCGGTGCGGCCTGGTCGTTTGTCCGGCTCGGCGGCCCAGCGCTCGACGTCGGACGGGTCGTATCCCGGGTGGTGTCCTTGGATGCCTTCCATGCACCGACAGTAAACGGAACCACTGACAAGCGGCGTTCCCCGGGCGATCAGGCCGTGGCGAGTTCGCGCCGCAGCTCGCCGAAGGGGGCTGCGGCGAGCGCCTGCTCGTAGCGGTTGAGAACCAGTCTGGCGACGGCCGGGTGCGCGCCGAGCGGGGCCGCGACGACCCCGCGCGCGTAGCCCGCGCACTGGGTGGCGAACCGGCCGGGCGCGGTGAAGTACGAGGCGATGGCGGTCCGGTGGCGGCCGCGCGCGGCGAGCGCGCGCAGCGCGTCGGGGACGGTGGGCGCGGCGGCCGAGGCGTACGCGGGTATCACCGGCACCCCGCCGAGGCGTTCGCTCAGCATCTCGGCGGTGCGGCGGGTGTCGGCGGCCGACTCGGGGTCGCGCGAACCGGCCCCGGCCAGCACCACGCCGCCGGTGCGACGCGCGCGTGGCTCGTCCTGCCACCCGGCCTCGACCAGCCGCTCGTACAGCGCCTCGATCAGGAGCGGGTGCGGGCCGAGCGGCTGCGCGGTGCGGGCGCGCAGCCTCGGGGCGGCCGCGACGGCCGCCGGAACGTCCTGCTTGACGTGGAAACCACGGCTGAGCAGCAGCGGTACGAGGACGGCGCGGCCCGCGCCGAGCGCGGCGAGCGTGTCGGGCAGCGCGGGCTCGTCGATCTCGATGTGGCCCAGGCGTACGTCGAGTCCGGGGCGCAGCTCGCGGACCAGGTCGAGCAGCGCGCCCACGGTCCGCAGCGCCCGGGGATCGCGACTGCCGTGCGCGACCGCGACCAGGGTGGGCCGGGCCGCGTCGGGGAGGTCGGTCGGGGGCATCGGCTTGCGGCTTCCGTTCAGTCGGACGTGGCTGAGCTGGCTGCCCAGTTGGGCGGTGATACGGGTGAGGAGCTCGGCCGTGCTGTCCAGGGGCAGCGAGTGGCGGGCGGGCAGGGGCTGCGCGTGCTTGTCCGTCTCCGTCTCCGTCTCCGTCATGAACCGATCCTGCCGGGCCCACATTGCCACGCCGTTGCGCCCCGGTGACGAGTGTTTTCCGCCGCCTCACGCACCGGCCGACGGACCGGGGAAACACGCCCGGAGAACCGTTTCGGCCCTCCCCCGCGTCCGAGCACTCGGACCAGCGATCGTTCAGTGCTCGGTCCAGTGGAGACAGTCGACCCAGGGGGACCCTCATGCGCCTGCCGCGCTTTCGCATCCGGATCGGGCTGCCGCGCACCCGCACGGCGCAGCGCCGGCTCGTGCAGGGCGTCGCCGCCGCCTGTGTCCTCGCGCTCGCCCCTGCGGCCTGGGTGTTCGCCGCGGCCGACGGCAAGGTCGGGACGGTCGCGCAGGCGCCCGCGTCCGGGGTCGCGGTGGTCTTCGGGGCCGGGCTGTGGAAGGGCGAGCCGTCGCCGTACCTGGCGCACCGGCTGGACGCGGCGATCGAGCTGTACCGGGCCCACAAGGTCAGGGCCGTGCTCGTGACCGGGGACAACGGGCGGGCCGAGTACGACGAGCCCGACGCCATGCGCGCCTACCTCGTCAAGCACGGCGTCCCCGACAAACAGGTGGTCAGCGACTTCGCCGGGTTCGACACCGCCAACCCCCTCTATACAGAGTCTAGCGAACGAGCCTGACAGCCGCTCCGCAGGAACAACAAAACCCCGCCCGGCACTGGCCGAACGGGGCTTGTCTGGTGGGGCGTTACGAGCAGAACGACGACCGTACGGCGGTCACGATGTTCGCGGCCTGGTCGTCGGTGAGGCTCGGCACCGTACCGCCCTCGTACCGGGCTTTGGCGAGGCTTTTGACCTTGGCGTCATCCATGCCGCTCTTGATGTCCGAGCACATGTTCCGGGCTCGGTTCACGGCGCGGTCTTCCTTGGCGACCAATCCGGGCTCGATGGTTCGGAGCGCTCGTATCAGTGCCTCGCGCTGCGCTGCGTCGGGCGAAGGGGTGTCCGAAGGCTTGGACGCTGCCTCGCTCGGCTTGTCGGCGGGCTTGGCGGGTGCCGTGGTGGTCTTGGGCTTGGCGTCCGCTTCGGCTTTGTCGTTGTCGTCTTGGAACAGCGAGAGCACTCCGCCGAACGCGACTACGGCAACGCCCGCGATGATCCAATTACGCTTCTTCCGCTCCATGGCGGTCCCTCCCCTGGGTGTACACAAGATCAGCACTTGACTATCACGTTGCTTGGCCTTTACGGGCTCCTTTCGGCCGGTCATCGGCGCATTGCGGGCAGTTGGTCCCACTGCGCCCGCTGCGGGTAGCGGTGTACACAGTCGGGGCACACGTAGTGGGTGTATCCGGCTCCGCCGCTCATGCTCTGCACGTGACCCACGACAACGGGGGCGCCGGTCCAGTGCCCGCAGATTCCGCGTACGGGCCGCGCAGGCTCGGGGGTCTCATCGGTGAGCGCGTCGCGGGTCATGCGCACACCGCCGCGTACTCGTCGTACCGCTCGGGGTTGGGGTAGTGGTAGCCCATGCTCGCGGCGACCAGGGCGACGCAGCGCTGACGCTGACGCTCTATCTCGTCCTCTTGCCGCTGGACCCATGCACGGAGATAGGGCGGGATGCGGGGTCCGCCCTTCTCGACTTCCGGCATGGTCCGGTCGGGGACGACCAACGTAATGGGTGCCGTGGGCGCGCAGATTACGAACGTGATTGGGGTGGGGGGCTGTGGCGGGGTCGGTGTGGTGGTGGCGCTGTGTCGCCCTCGGGCGGGCAGTAACAAACGCAGCACCCAGGTAAGGGCGCGGGCGATAGCATCGCGCATAAGTCGTTCAGCTCCCGTAGCTAGCTGTTCGGCGGAGCCCCGGCAAACCGGTCCTACGCGGTCTGTCGGGGCGTTTTCGTGTTCGACGGTAAGCCAACCTGTATAGGTCCGTCTAGGCGCGTTCAACCCTGTCTAGGCTGCATTCATGGGTTGGCGTGTTGTCTACGCTTCGCCGTATGGCAGCGCGCGAAATCGACCCCCGGGCCCCCGAGCCCCCTTACCGGCAGATCGCTGCCGATCTCGCGGAAGAGATCGAGCGGGAAGGCTCGGACCTCCCTCCGGGCAGTCCGCTCCCCTCGGAGAAAGAGCTAGTGGAGCGGTACGGGGTCGCCCGGAGCACGGCACGGTCCGCCCTCGCAGTCCTGCGGGAACGGGGACTCGTCTATACCGTCCCGGGGCGGGGAACGTACGTCACGGACCGCAGCGAGCCCGTCGGCGAGGACGCGCACCAGGGCGACGCGTAGCGAAGGTGCCCCACCCATGCGCCACAGGGGCGGCACACGGACTGAGCCGCTTAGCGAGTGAAGCGAGCCACGGTGTACGCGGTCGGCCCTGACAGTCCGCCGCCGGACTCGTTCGCCATGTCCACCAGCTCAAAGCCCGCACCGTTGGCGTACTGCTCCAGTTCGCGGGGGAAGAGCACTCGTCGCCGGATCACGTCGCATACGTCCTCGCCCGAGGGCAGGACCCAATGCCGATGCATGGTGTTGATCTGAGTCCGCAAGTCCCACTCGTATTGGATGGTGACCGCTGCGAGCCCGTCCGGGGTCGCTACCTCGGCACTGGTCGGCTCGGGCTGGACGATGGGCCACACGGGCGAGCAGAGCACCAGCAGCGCCCCCGCGCGGGCATGTGCCGCGAACGTGGCGAACACTTCGCCGACCGCCCTGTTGTCGTGCACGTAGGCAAGGGAGTTGCCAAGACAGGTCACCACGTCTGCGCGTCGCCACAGTCGCACGGTGCGCATGTCGCCGGCCCGGATGTCGAGCCCCGGGCGTGCTTGGCGCGCGTAGTCGACCATTCCCGGCTGTAGGTCCACGCCGGTGCACTCGAACCGCTTCGCCAGGATCTCTAGGTCTCGCCCCGTGCCGCATCCGAAGTCCACCAGCGTTGCCGCGTCGGGGCGGTGCTGCTCGATCAGGGCTTGACAGCTCTCGGCGGTGCTGCTGTCCGCTTGCACCGCGTCGTACAGCGCGGGGTCCCGGTAGAAAAGGTTTGTCTCTTCCACGTGCTTCGCTTCCACGTCGGGGCTGGTCATGCGAGGGACCGCAGTCCCATTTCCAGTGCGATCACGTCACACAGGAGGTCAGGCACCACAGGGGCGTGCTCGGCGCGCTCGCCGGCTCGGGAGAGCGCCACGGGGTCCACATATCCGAGGTCCACGAGCACCGATTCCCGCAGCATGTCACCCAACATCGGCAGCCCGTATGCGCGCAGCCCGTATTCCATGACTCCTAGGAAGTTCTCAGGCTCACTCGGCGAGGCAACCGACTCGGGCAGTCCCGCGCGCCGTAGCCGCTCCCGGAACAGCGCCTTCCCCCGCTTGTGCTCAACGGGTAGCTGTTCCATGAACCGCACGATGCGAGGGTGCACCAGCGGGTTGACGGGCCAGACACCCACGCGCAGATAGCCGGGGTTGTGCAGTCCGCACGCCATGAGCGTAGGCACGGGCAGGACTGGAATCGGCGCTAGGTTCTCGTCCACGTCGGCAAGGGCTTCCGTTGCTTTGCTTCCGAGCCATGGGACCGGTTCCGGCGAGGGCAGCACGGCACTCGTCCGTGAGTGGTGAGAGTTGACCTCGTCGCCGCCGCATCCCGTAAAGATCACCTCACAGCCCCGTGCGGCCACTTGCTCGCGCACAGCGTCGAACGCCTCTTGATAGAACGCGCCTGCGGGATCGTGCGGCAACCCACGGGCACGCACCCCGCCCGGCACAAACGGGGGATGCTGCATGGCAGGAATGGCGGTGTCCCGGAAACCGAAACAGTCGACCAACGCCCGTCTCCTGTCGCGCTGTTGAGCGCCAAGACTTCCACTCATGAGCAGCCCGAAGCTGTGCACCTGGTCGTAGCTGGCCATGCTGACCGACATAGCGACATTGCCCGAGTCGGCACCGCCGGACAGCTCGACCCCAACGCACCCAGTCGCCGCGGGTGCCCCGTGCACTGCCTCAAGCAACAGGGAGTCGAACGCGTCCAGCGGATGCACCCCCCGCACGAGGGCCCGGGGCTCTAGAACGTGCTCGGCGGGCTCCGGGTAGGTCACCGTAAGACCCGAGGACGTGAACACGGCCGATGCGCGCTCGGTCAGTCGGTAGACCCCCTCAAAAAGCGTGTCCGCGGTGTACCGATGCTGCCTGGTCAACGTGCGGACAACAGCGCGCGGTACGAGCCGATCCGTCCGCAGGAGCGGGTACAGGTCTACGAGATCCCATGACCCGTGCAGCACCTCACCAGCCACCATGAGATACAGCGGGGCAGTGCCGAACACCCCTGCTGAGAGTTGAGCTTCCCCCGGTTTCATCTGAACCGACGTAACGTCCGCCTCGCCTTCCTTGTGCTCTCGAACGATGAGGCTCACGCACTTCGGATCGTCATCGGTCACGGTGACGAGCGCCGACACCCTCGCGGGCATGATCCAGCTTTCTCCGCAAGCCCAACGCCCATACTCCCAATGCCAGTTGGGCGACCCTAGATCTGCCAGACGGAGACGCAACGACAGCACGCGGTTACTCCTCTCATAAGTACGGCGGGGCGAGGCTTGGTCAGCCCCACCCCGCCGCACGTCAGGTTTCGATCACTTAGCGGAGCAGTGATCGCCGTTGTTGTCTCCGCCGCCCGGCATCTTGTCCATGAGCGCGGCGGACATAGCCGGAACCCCGGTGATCAGGTCTCCGGTGAACAGCTCGTCAACGTTCATCGCGTCGTTCTCCTAGGGTTGAAGCAGACTCCGCAGCGGGTGCTGCTGAGCGAGACCCATCCGGATGTCGACCGTCACAGTTGGGCATCCGGGCGGGGGCTTATCGGTGGTAGCGCTGCCGTGGTGGCAGCTCGGCCCCTTCACGCGGGGTTCCCCAACGCTCAACCACGGCGGCAGGCTCTCGCGGTTCGCGCTCGGCATCACGTACGGAGGTGGTCCTCACGCCCTGATCAGCGGACACGTTCACTGCCTCCCTCGGGGGTGGAGTCCCGCCACCAGTCGGGGGGTCGGTCGCCCTCGCCGGCCCAACCGGAAGCGGGAAGATCGGGGCAGCTCGTCAGCGAAAGTGCGCGAGCCAAGGGGACGTGCGTCGGGGCTTCGTGCGGCGGTGCCGATGTGTACGGGGCGACTCACTCGCAAGGCTTGCCGGAACGTCCACGGGGAGGATGGACAGGAAGAACGCTCCGTTGTGGTCGGTCGCGGAGAGCGTGAACGGGTGCCCGCTGCCTAGCTGGTCGTACGCGGCTTGCCTACTGGCGTTGTTCTCACACCAGCTACGCAAGTAGTGCGGTGCATCGGGAAGTCCCGACTGCACTTGTTGCGGAAACTCGCCGCCGAGCCACGGCACATCGGGGTTGGGGTCGAGTCCGTCAGCGATCCAGCGAGCCTGTCTCACCAGCCACCGCAGCGCGCGCCCCCGGTACGGCGTAGGGAACGTTCCAAGCACCATGCGGACTGTCTTGCCGCCCGCCGGGCCCTCGGCGAACACCTCCGCCCAGTAGGCCCGGGTGGTCGTCGACTCGTGCGGGCTCGTCTGCATCGCTACGCCATCCGTGACCATGGCAGTTCCTCGCGGGTCGGCCTGAGCTGTCGTTTCCCTAGGCAACTCCCAGCGGTTGAACAAGACCAGGGCGGACTCAATGCATTTGTCTTGCATCTCCAGTGCATTGGCCGTTCTGAGCTGGGAAGATGGCCGCGGACAGGTCGAAGGGGCAAGCATGGGACCACGAAAGGCTCTTGTGCGGCGCTGGAAAGCGCTCGGCTACAGTCAAGAGCGACTAGCTCAAGCCCTCGGGGTGGACACGACAACCGTCGGGCGATGGGGGCGGGGCCAAGGGGAGCCACAGGCGTACATCCGCCCGAAGCTTGCCGCGCGGCTGCAAGTCACGCTTGCCGAGCTGGACGAGTTACTGAAGCCAGAAGCGCCAGAGACCGAGTACCTACCCACTACGCACAAGGCGCAAGGGGCACTTGTCAGGTATGCAGCATCCGAGGACGACTTAGGTACGGGTGATCTTGACGAAATGATTCGGCGTGAGTTTCTACGATTGTTGACCGTCACGGGGACACTTGCCGCCCTACCGGTCACCAGCGACGCAGTCCCCGCCGATCACCCCTTGGCTACATCTGCAACCAACGACGTTGCAACGTACACCGCCGTGAACTCGCATCTGTGGCAGATCTTCGCCCTTGCCAAAACAAAGCGCACAACCCTACCGATGGTACATAGTCACGCGCGAGCCATTGCTGACAGCTTCGCCGACGTGCACACAGAAGGCGAACGGCAACAGCTCTGTTCCGTAGTCGGAGACCTATTTCAGCTAGCGGGCGAAATCCACTTCGATAGCAACAACTACACGGATGCCGCTCACTGTTACACCCTTGCGGCAAGTGCTGGTCGCGAGGCACGAAACCCAGACTTGTCAGCATGTGCGCTAACGCGCCATGCCTTCGTCAGCATCTACGAGCAGAGGCCCAGCGATGCCGCATCTCTACTCGCTGCCGCTGCCAAGGTAGCCAGCCAAGGTGACAGTCGACTATCAACCCGCCATTGGGTGGCAGCCGTCCAAGCAGAAGTATTCGCCAGTCTTGGCGACTTGAACGCTTGCAAGAGGGCGCTAGACCACGCCGAAGAAGTGCACACACTCAGCGGGCCGATACAGAACGGCGGATGGCTCCGGTTTGATGGGTCGCGCCTCGCCGAGGAGCGCGGCACATGCTACGTCAGACTTGGCCGTCTAGACCTGGCCGAGTTGGCACTAGCTGACGCACTCGGGCAGCCCATGTCTATGCGGCGACGCGGTAGCGTCCTAGCCGATCTCGCAACCCTAGGCGTTCAAAGGCGGGATATCGACCAGCTCGTTAGTTACGCGTCACAGGCCCTCGACCTAGCCTCACAGACCAAGTCCGGTTACATCGCACGTAAGTTGGAAGGCTTACAGGGGCAGCTACAACCCCTGCTGTCCGATAGACGCGTATCGGAGCTGAACGCCCAAATTTCGACACTCACCATGACCACCTGACCAACAAGGGAGCAGTCTTGCAGAGCGAGAACGGACGCATCTTCCGCGAGGCGTGGATTTCCGGCGTAACGAAGCATTACCCCGGAGAGCCGAAGTCGGGGTACGTCACCCCGTGGGAAGAGACCCCCGCGTGGGAGCGGGAAGCAGCCGCCGCGGTGTGCACGCAGGTGGCGGACTTCATCCGAGTAAGCAACGGGCAAACCTCCAAGCTATCCCGCGAACAGAAGGGGCGCTTCGTCGCCATTTGCTGGACTGCCCAAATCTACAAGCACTTTGAAGACCCTAAGCCGAGTTATGTCGCCGACTGGTCGGACCTGCCCGAGTGGCAACAGCAGACAGACGCAGACATCTTTGAAGCCATCGAACAAACCCGATAGCGACCAACCAGGCCCCGCCGCTTCCTCCCCCTTCGGAAGTGGCGGGGCTTCTCTGTGTCAGGCAGCGAGTCCGCTGGACTGGAACACCGCGCGGGCCCATGCGTCCGGCGGGCCCAGCTCGGGCGTGCGGTCGGTGACATAGACCCCCCAGCCCTTACGTCCGGGCACTCTGTGAACGCTGACCCCGTAGCGATCGGTCATGCCCGTGCGGCGCAGCGCAGCGGCGAGGCGGTGCATGTCGGCGACTGCCGCGGGTCTGGTCGTCCCGCCGAGGACGAGCATTCGCGCGCTCATGCCGCGAGCAGCAGGGTATGAGCGGGCATGTGCTGTCCGTACGCGCATCCCGTCCATGGCTCGTCCCACTGCACCCACATCCCCGTTTCGCTGCGGACCCACTCGACCGAGCCGGCGAGCCCTTCCGTCTGACGGTCCCGTGCCAGAACACGGAAACCGGTGTACTCGGCCATTGCACGCAGCAAACGAGCAACGGTCCCCCCTTGCGTCTCCAGGGCAACAGTCAGGTCCCGGCATGACCTGATACGCGTCTCCCCCAGCACGTCCGGCAGATCCGGACACTCCATCCACTTTCCCCCCGCGGTTCCCCCATGCGTCATGGGCACGATCACGGTTGCTCGAACACGGAACTCCTCGCAGTGCGTAACCATGATCCGACGTTAACCCACAGGTCTGACAACGGGAAGATCTTTACTTTCTGTGACTCAGGTCATGAACAGGTCATGCACAGGCAAGGTTCTGACCACGTACACGACGCCCTGCCTCGCGATTTGGTTGCGCAAGTCCGACATGACCTTGAGATCCGTAGCTTCAACAGAGTGTTGCACCGAACGCAGGAGACCCCCCGCCGAAGCGGGGGGCCATTACATAGAGTTACCTAGCCGGAATTGACTCACGGGGGAATGTTCGATTCGCGACCTGCGGCCTGACAGTCCGTCACATCTGGCGACTCAGGGAGCGTGTCACAGCCTCGCCGGTTCGACGCGTCACAGTGGCGACCGTCCGCCCCTCGGCATCCCGAACGTGAATATCCACCAGCGTGCCGCATCGCGTGATCTCGATGGTTCCGCCGTTGCGGGTCGGCAGGGTCACCACGACTGAGCCCCCGCCCGGTACAGCTCGGCGAAACGATTCTTCCCCTTCACGCGAGCTTGCTTGACCTGGTACGGCGTCACGCCCATGTCGTCGGCAAGCACCGCATCCGGCCCGTCCCCGTAGTACCCGACCGGCGCTATGCCGTGGTCGGCCTTGAGTACGTGGCGCTGCCGCTCGCTCAACAGCCCTAGAACGCGGTGGACTTGGGACCTGACTGCCTTACGTGTGGCGGTCTCATAGTCCCGCGGTTCCAGCAGATCCGCCGGTACGCCGATCTCGGACGCGAGCACGTCCCCAAGGGTTACGAGCTCGCCATCGGCGTCATCTTCGTACAGATGGTCAAGCGATTCCGTCCCGAGCCATGAGCGCAACGCAGCGTAGGCGCGATCTCGGGTCATCTTTCGCGGCCCCATGGCGTCCGTAATCGCGATTCGGACTGCTGCGTACGGGTCGCCGGCTGCGATCTCTATCGCCCGCTCAAAATCCTTTGCGGTGGCGGGGCTGACTCCGGGGCAGGTAATTTCACGACGGTGCTCCGTCATCGCGGAGCGCAAAGCCATCTCAACATAGTTCAGGAACTCGCCGCGCCCAGACCCTTCAAACTTTTCGAGTGATTCCCAGATGCGGATTCGACCCGCCTGCGCGAGATCGTCCACAATGTCATAATCGGTCCGCCCTCCACGGGTCGCATAGTCTAGGGCTCGACTGACAATGAGAGAATCCAATTTGTCTATCAGCGCAGATATTGCCGAACCATCGCTACCCTTGGCAGCAGAGATCATTTCCTCGGTCAGGTGCGTCATTGAGCATTGCTCCGTACTCGGGTGGCTTTGCTCTCACGGGAGAGCGGTGGTTTCCCGGAACGGGGCATGAGGGGTCCACAAAGACCCCAAGGCCATTACTCAATGCGCATGGATAAGGGCATGAAAAAGCCCCGTCCCGGGTGGTGCAGGACGGGGCTTGCGCATTGCCTTATCGCTGCTGAATTCAAGGTTTCGCCTGAAACGCAGACAGCGGCAAAGGTGTTACTACGGACTTACTGGGACAGATACGGGCAGAGCTTTCGACTTGTGACCCAAGTCGAGATCTTTCGGTCACACCGTGTGAAAATTCCGTGTGCGCATCCTTCCTAGGGATGATCTGACAGCTTGGTCACCAGGACTTGAGCACGACAAAAGGCCCCCGCAGTGATCTATCTGTGATCTTGATGGATGCAACCGCGGGGGCCGTTCATTGGTCTTACTTGTTCACTTTTTGGTGACTCTCGGTGCTGGATATCCGGCGGTAACGCGAACGGACCGTGACTAGTAGTCGGCTCCATAGAGGCTGCCCCACGACCGTCCGCCTATCTCTGCTGCTGCCTCGATGGGGACTCCGTACAGAGTCCACGTCATGCACCGCTCGAACTCCCGGGCGATCTCTTCCGCTTCCTTCCGCGGCGCTGACGCCAACAGCTCGTCATGAATAGGCAAGCGACAGAATTCGAGCAGGCCAGCAGACTCAACATTCAGCATGGCTTGCCCGAGAACGTCTCTCGCGACGCTTTGGCAGGCGTAATTGACTACGGCGTATGTGCGGTCCCGGTCGAGCGGTAGCCGACGCCCCGTTGCCGACACGAAAACCATGCCGTTCTGGAATGCCTGACGCTGCCAGCGCGAGGACGCGCGTTTGATCTCAGGAAAAGCTCTGTCATAGGCGGCTACAGCCTGTGCAATCTCGTCTTCAGTGGCACCGGTCTGCCTCGCAATCGTCCGGATGCCACCACCGTAAACCTTCCCGAAACCCGCCCCCTTGAATACCTTCCGATCCTTGGGGGTGGCAGCGTCGCCCTTGATCAGGCGAGCGGTATAGGCGTGAATATCGAACTTCTCGCCACCGCTAAGGAATCCCTCTTTCATCTTGCGCACGTCCGCAAGGGCAGCCAAGACCCGCATTTCGATTGCCTGAAAGTCGGTGCTGATCATGACGTGTCCGGGCTCGGCGAGGATCGCGCGCCGGATGACGTGATCCGAACTCGGAAGCTGGTGCAGCCCGTCCGTCACCGACATACGGCCTGTGCGCGCCGCGAGGGGCGATATCACCGGGTGGATGCGTCCCGCGGCGGACAGCTTGTTCATGAACCGGTCGGCGTAGCTGGTGCCCCACTTGCTTGCCCGCTTGGCCCGAAGTACCGCGTACGCCAACGGATTTGGCTCGCGGGCCCCGATGCGCTGCCAGTCCCGGTCAAGGTCGGCGAGCGGCAACAGGACGTGTTTGTCTACCTTGAGCGCGCCCGCGTCAGTCCGCTCGGTCAGCGTCTCGCCCATGCCTTGCAGCGCTTCCGCCACTTGGGCAGGGCTGCCGACCGACGCGACTCCGTACCGGGCTGCAACCGCGCCGTACTTCGCTGTCTCCTCGGCGAGCCGGCGAGCGAGCGGGGCCGCATAGTCCTGGTCCACCAGTAGCCCCGTGCGCTGCATGACCGCGCACAGCCTCGCTATTTCGTGCTCGTACGTGACGAGCTGGTCCCGCACGCCGAGCCGCACCAGCTCGCGCCGCAGTACGGGGGCGAGCCGAGCCGTCAGGATCACGTCGAGACCGGCGTAAAGGAGGTAGGTCGGGTGGGTGAGCGGGATTCCGGCCCATCCGGTGTCTTTGGTCAGCCCGAGCGAGTTGAAGACCTTTGTAAGCCCGCCCTGAGTATCCGGGGCCGCGGGGTCAATCCACTTCGCCGAAAGGGGCTTGAGCGCCGTTCCTGCCCCGCCCTCTTGGGGCTGCCTCGGATCGCAGAGCGCCGCAAGGATGCGGGTATCTGTGGTCGATTCGGCGAGGTCTTCCAGAGGAATTCCCGCACACTGCCCCAGGACGAGCCAGTCAAACGACGCGTTGTGGATCATGATTTCCCGGCAACGCAGCAGCGCGTCACGGGCATAACTGGCGTGGTATCCGCCCCGCTCGTACAGCAATACCCACGCGTCTCGCTCGTCACCAAATTGCACCGTGCGGAGCCGAAACGACAGGCTGAATATCTCAAGACCCGTGGTTTCGGTGTCAATGGCGATCGGGCCCCGTTCCCGTGCCTCATATAGCCACTTCCAGAACTCGCCGAGATCTTCCGTCGTCTCGGGCACGCGGACGGTCACGTGCTCGCCGGCTATCTCGTGTCGAAGTGTGATCATGCTTCCCCCCTGAAAACAAAAATGGGGCCGCCCACCTGGTGTAGGTGAACGGCCCCGAGTGCGCGCGTTAGTTGGCGAAGATCCCCGGCCCGACCGCATCGGGGCTCGCGTCAGCGAGGCGTAGCCCGCCCAGAGAAATGCCCTTGTTGGTGCGCTTCTTTGTGGCTCCGCGTTCCTCCATTGCCGAGTAGAAAGCCTGACGAGTCCACCGTTCCTTAAGCGGAAGGTTCTCGGCCTCGCACCATTCGAGATACGTGTTAAAAACCTCGTTGCCGCTCATGGTCACCGCGTCGTCGGCCCATTCCAGAACCCCCGGCAGGAAGCCCGCGAGCGGGTCTGACGTCTCGCGGTACTCCTGGCTTGCACCCGTGATGAGCTGCGGGTCTTGCAGTCCGCCCCGGTACCACTCGACTGCCCCGCGTACCGCCCACGCGGCAATGCCCTCGGACTCGGCGAGCAGCTTCCTGTCTAGGGAAGGGTCGCGCTCGTCGGGGGCAAACCATCGCGTGAACGGAATCAATTTGACGCGTCGCCAAAGCCCCTCATCCTGTGACTTAAACTTGGGCTTATGGTTCGTAGCGAGGAGCAGCAGGAAGGACGGGCGGAACTCGAAATATTCCTGCCGCAGGAACCGGGCCGAGATCATGTCCTTACCGGTGACCCGCTTAAGGATGGATTCCGACATGGCCTTACCGGACTCGCCCTCGGACGCCATCACGAGCCGTGCCCCGCGGAGCGCTGCAATATCGTTCGGGATACCGCCGCTCTTGCGTTCCTCGAACGTGCTAAACGGCGTGGTGCGAGAGATCGCACGGAACACAGACGTAAGGGTGTCCACAAGTACCGACTTGCCGTTTGCACCCTTCCCCCAGAGCACGCCGAAACTCTGTTCCGTAGTGTGTCCGGTCACGCCGTACCCGACCATGCGTTGGATATAGGCGGGCATGTCGTCCATGCCGGGAAAGACTTCCTGTAGGAAGCTCTCCCATCGGGGACAGGTGGCGTTCGGGTTGTAGTTGAGATCGAGCCGGTACGTCAGTAGGTCGGCCTGGTCGTGCGGGCGCAGCAGACCCGTACGGAGATCTACGGTGCCGTTCTTGAAGTTGATCAGATCGGGCCGGTTGTCAAAGTCGGTGGCTTCAATGGACACGCTCGGCACAGAACACAACTCGGTCAGAAGCGCGTCAATGCGGGTCGTCATAGTGAATCCGCGCGCTAGCTGGTTCTGCCCCGCAAGAACGAGAGCGGCCCCCATACGGTGGATTTCCTGCCTCACCCGCAGATCGGAGCGCACCCATACCGAGCCGTTCCATGTGTAGAACCCGAGCCCCGGGGCGTGGCGAATGGTGCCGTTGGTGAACGCGACCAGGGCGTGAGCGTTCATGGCGTCGCTCTCGCCGTACTGGCCCACCAGGTCCGACAGGATGCGCGCCGCTTCGCTGCCCTGGTCGCGGGACACCGAGTCGGCTCCGGTGCGGTTGGCCAACTCCGCGGACCGCTCGGCCTCTTGAACCTCTGCGGTGTCCCTCGCGGGTCGGGCCGACTTGACCGCGCGGTGCAGCGCATCGGGAAACGCGGACGGGTCCCGCTCGCGCCATGCGGTCAGGTCGTCGCCCTGGTGCGGGATGTCGAGCACGTACGCCGTGACCCCGTGGGCGGACAGCCCCTCGGCGAGGCGGGCCGAAAACCCGTTGCCCGCACGGTCGTTGTCGCCGCACAGGATGACCAGCGAGCCCCGCAGACCCTCGGCAAGTTCGTGCACCAGCTCGGGCGAGCCGGCGAGCGAGGCACCGCGCACGGCCACCGCGTCATAGCCGACCCCTACGGCCGTGAGTCCGTCCCCGGGGCCCTCGGTGATCAGGACCGTGCCCCAACCGCCCGTGCCACGCATCACGCCGTACGGCGCCCAACGGTGCCCGCGAGGGTTGATCAGGGACAGCCACCGCCCCGGACACTTGCCGGTCAGGTCCCGTCCCTGTAGCCCCCGGGTCACTCCGTCGAATCCGACCAGGGGCACGGTCAGCCGTGCGAACGAGCGGTAGGCGCGGGAGAGATAGGGGAAGCCCTCGCCGGCTGTCCCGTCATCCACGCCGAGCCCGAGTTCCGCGGCGGTGTCCATGTCGAGCCCGAAGCGGTCAGTGAGATAGTCCCGGGCCCGCGCGGGCCACTCGGCCGCGTAGTCGCCGAGGGCGAGCGAGGCACGGTCCCCGTACGTGGCGAGTGCGGCAGTGAGCGCGACGGGGACGAGCTGCGGGCGCTCGGCCGGAACGGTCGCCCCGGGGCCGGTCGCGTCGAACAGGTCCCCCCATCCGAGCCGTACCGCTGCGATCACGTCGGCGGTGTCGCAGCCTGTCCGACAGGTCATGCGGACTTTGTTGTCCTCGCCCCGCCATATACGGAGTGAGGGGCGCGAGTCCTGGTGTGCGGGGCACAGTGCCGCATAGCCCCCGTCGCCCTCGGCGGTCACCTGGTCGAAGCGGTCGAGCAGATCAGCGAACAGCATGGGCCACCCCCGCGACCGGCACGTTGCGGCGGTAGTCGTCCACCAGGTGAGCGAAGTCCCGAAGCGTGGTCGTCAGATACCAGCGGCCCGAGTCGAGCCCGCGCAGCGAGACCGACCAGCCGTAGAGCGCCGCGAACTCATCCGTAGGCATCCCGAGGGCGAGCCGCATACGGGTCCACGTCCGGACCGACACATGCACACGGCCTACAGCGGTCCCGGAGCCGCGTACCTTCTGCGCGACCACTCCGAACGGGAATCCCGCGTGCACCGCCTCGACTTCCGCCTGTCGAATCCACGTCGGCACGGCGGTAGTTGCGGTGTTCTTCGCTTCCAGCACGAACGGAACACAGTGGATATCGCCCACGTCCCGAGCGCCTTCCTGCGCGGCACGGCGGACGTTGCCCGCGTGGAACGGGTCAAGGAACGCCCCGCGCTCGTCCACCAGGCCGAGA
Source organism: Streptomyces sp. NPDC048696 (assembly GCF_043198895.1). Lineage (NCBI taxonomy): Bacteria > Bacillati > Actinomycetota > Actinomycetes > Kitasatosporales > Streptomycetaceae > Streptomyces > Streptomyces sp. NPDC048696. Next base: position 164,537 of record NZ_JBICVJ010000012.1, read on the forward strand.
AAGCGGTTCAGGTAGTCGCGAATGCTCGACTCCCACGCGGTCCCCTTCTGCTTGTTCGGGTTAGCCAAGGTCGGCCCCCTGATGGATGACACAACCCCGGGCCATAGCGTGTGCTGCCGCAGCGAGATACCTAATCCAGTCCTCGCGCTGCTTCCATCCGGGCATGAGGAACAGCTCATCCCCTGCACTGAGTTCGCGAATGTCCCCAAGGGGTGGCGCATACTCGGCACTGATTTCGTAGATCATTGGTCCCCTCATGCGAAAGGGCCGGACAGCACCACATCGGGTACGTCCGGCCCTTCCTCGTTGCGTGTTACTGGTCGCGCTCGCCCGTCACGTTCGGAATCAGCAGACGGACATGTTCCGTAGTGATCCACTCCTTACGGAGTGAGCGGCGCTTGGCGAATCCGGATTCCGTACCGGTCGGCTGCACGCGCAGCATGGGCCGTAGCCGACCGTCCACCAGCCGCGTAGTCACTCGGTCAATGATTCCGTCGGCGACCCGGACCCGATTCCCCTGCCGCGAGCCGTAGTTGACGAGATCACCCCGGTACAGCTCCTCGCCCCCGTAGTCGGTGACGACCCCCCGTTTAGCCATGCTCGGACCCCTCCTTGTAGTTCAGTAGATGCAGGTAGGCAGCGAAAGCCTGTTGACTGACCACACCATTTCCAACCGCCTTTAGCTGTCTTGCGCGATTGAGCCCCGGGATATGCGTGATCCAGCCCCGCGGCAGCCCCATAAGCCACTCAGCAAACACGGACGCGAGACGACGACCACCGCGCGGGCCGAACTCAACCGGAATCGGAGCCGGCGAGCCCATCAGGGTTTCCCAACGGTGTACCGCTGGCCCGTACTCGGCCCACCATTCCGGCGGGCTGTGAAAAGCGCCCGGAGTTTCCTCGGCAACGTCTGGATCAACGGGCAACAGGAACGAAACCTCGTCATCGAGCGTCGGCCCATGACCGCCCGCACGCCGCTTATCCGGGTGTTGTGGCGCCCCGTTGCTGCCCAAATTCGCGGTCGGCGTCTTGAACAGCGTGTGTGCGCGTTCCTTGTCGAATAGCCGCGCCACGGCGGTAACGAGATCCTGCCCGCCGCTACCCTGCCGATCATCCCTCGCGAAATCAGGTCCCTTCGTGGCGTCCGACGCGAGCGGAGTCGGAAGCAGGGGTGGCGATGAGGAACCATCTATCTCGGTGGTGGGCGGCTCCAACTGCGGACGCCCGATGGCAACACCATCGCGTGTCATACCGTGCCTCGGCCAGTCCCGCGAGTACGTGCGCAAGGCCCCGGTTTCGGATGGCGGATACGTTCTCCAGGAAAACGAGCCGTGGTCGAAGAACGCGAATGGACCCGAGAACGCTTTCCCAGATACCCGACCTCTCGCCATGAATACCCGCCCTCTTCCCTGCATTGGAAATGTCCTGGCAGGGGAACCCTGCCGTAATGATGTCCACCTCTCCCGTGATGGTGGCCCAATCAAATTGGGTAATGTCTCCGATATTGCGTGCGTGCGGATAGCGGGTCGCCAGGATCAAAGACGCGTACGGATCAATCTCCGCGACGATCTTGATCCTGTCCCCGGTCATAGCCTCAACGGCCCGACCGATGCCCCCGTATCCGGCGCACAGCTCAAGAATTGGGATGCGCTTTCCCCTGTGAAAGAGGGGCCCCGAGATCAGTCCCGGGGGCCCCTCGGCTGGCTAGAACTTCGGCTCTGCAATCGCGTCATGCCACGACTTGAGAACGCGGATAGACGGCTTGCGGTAAGACACGTCACGGCCCTTCTTCGTGGTGTACTCGACCAGCTCTAGCGACAGCTCGGTGAGAGCTTCCCCGCTCACCTTGTTCAGGGCGTTCTCTACCTCGTGCAGGACTTCGGCGAGCTTCCACGAACCGGTCTGGAGACGGAAAACGCCAAGGTCGTAATCCTCGGCGAGCCGGAACGTTACGGAAATGGACGGACCCGGACCCCGCTTGGCCTTATGGGCTGCCTTGCGGTCCTCCATGAGCGGCGGGCAGCCGCACGGCTTGCCCTTGTCCAGTTCCGGGGAAAGGAACTCGATACCGTCGCAGTGGTGAATGAGAACGTTGCCGTTCCACAGCTTGAGGTCCGACGTAATAGCGTCCGGGCCGGAAAGAACGGCCTTGACCTTATCGGTGCCGGTCATGATCTCGATGTAGTTTTCCGACGTGGAATCCGTCTCGACCGGAGTTCCGCCGATGAGCTGCGCGATAGCCGCGGCAACGTCAGGGTCGCCGGTCGTCACACGCCACTCGGAAAGCGCGACCGGTACGCCGTTCTCCTGACGGCCGCCATGGAAGCGGCCCACGGTGTCATCGGAAAACGTTGACGTGGGCTTGGCGGACGGGTCGGTCTCGAAGATGCGAATAGCCATGTGGTGTGTTCCCCCTGGTTTTGGGCATGAAAAAAGGCGGACCGTGGATTACGGCTCGCCTGGTCTTGTGGTGCGGTGCTGCTATGCGGCTCGGCGCTGCGTTCCCGTGATGAGCCGGCGGACACTCTGCGCAATCGGGCTACCGAACACGGTCTTACTGATCTCACGGTCCCACTGGAAGACATGGCGCAGCGTCAGAAAGACATTGAAGATCTCTTCGTCAATCCGAACGGGCTTGAAAACCCAGCCTTCCGGAGTGATGTGGAGAACCGCCGCGCCGTCCACCTTCGGCATGGGCTCGGACGTGCCATCGGGCGCAATGATCCGGTCAGCGTGCGCATAGGCCGAGAGCTGTAGCGCAACGTCTGGATACGCCGACTTGCTCGTCTTCCAGTCCACCAAGAGCGTGTGCCACTCGCCATTTTCGTGGTCGGGCTTTCCGTCCTCGCCGAGCCGGACGCGCACCAGGGCGTCAAAGCTGCCCGCGTACTGGTGCTCGTCCGACCAACACACGTCCTCGGCCCGGATGAGCTGCGGGCGCACAGCGAGGAGAAATTCCGCGAACCCGAGCCGGTACGGCTCTAGGTCCGGGTGCACACGGCCGATCTCTTCCAGCCGGATCATGCGTTCAAAAAGGTCGTGCGCATCACTGCCAACCTTGGCGCGCAGACTGGTGTACCGCGTGTGCGCGTTGCGCAGGAAATCTACGGCGCCCGCGGGGTCGCGCTCGGCGATAGACCGCACAGCGTCCAGGTTATCGACCGCCGTTTCTGCGGTCATACGGGCGGCCCAGAAGGTCAGGAACGGCTTAGGAAGCATCCCGACGACGCTGGTTACTCCGGGCACCTTCTCGGCGCTCTGCGGGTCGATATAGAAGCGGCTACCACCGCGCTTGATAGTCCGGATGGTTCCGGGCATGGGTATCCCCTCGGGGTAGTTGGTTGGGTGGGTCCAGCAGAGCGAGGGGTGACAGAGTGACGAGTTCTCTAGCTTTTTTGGAACACCAAGAAAAACAAGAGAAAAAGGGAAGTTGGGGTCACTCTCGCCACCCCGTCACGCGCTGGTCAGCAGCGGGGAACAGCGAGGCGGTCCGCCATGGCGTACAGCTCGTCGAGCGAGCCCGTGTTGGTGACCGTCACGTCCGCTGGGTACGTGTCTAGGTCGAGTTCGGAGACGTGCCGTGCGGCCTCGCCCCCGGCGGTCGCCCCGGGCCGCTCGATCCGGACCATGAGCGCACCCGCCGCGCGCAGTGCATCCGCCTCGTTGGCGTAGCGCACATCGGAGACGACCACGGGCAGAGACCATTGGTCGGCGGTCGCCACTTTGTCCAGCGCCATGCGCAGCCAGAAACCGGGGTCCTCCCCGCGGACTGCCTCACCGAGTCGTTGCAGCGTCCGCCGTACCTCCGGATAGCTGTTCTTCGCGCGGTCCCATCCGTACCGTTTCACCACGTCAGACAGACGGATCGGAAGCGCACCGTAGGACGTGCCCTCGGCCCCGATGATCGGGTCTAGCCGCATCGCGGATTCCTTGAGCGGGTCGGCGAACGCGACGCGAACAAACTGGTGCCGCCGGACGAGCCGAGCGGCCACGGTGTCTTTGCCGGAGCCCGCTCGACCCATGAGAGCGACGTGCCGAAAGCTCACGCCGTGGGCTCGTCGTCGGCCTGGTGCTCGTCGGCCTGGTCGTCGTCCTCGCCGGCTACGGCGGTCTTACGGTCCTCGGTGCGCTGGACAGCCTCACCGGTACCGAGCACCGCGGCGACCAGGCCGAGGACGAGCGCGCTCGGCAGCTCGGGCACGTAGTGCGCCACCAGGGCAAGAGCGGCGACCGCCACGGCGTAGATACGGGCAGGGTGCTGCCGAATGAACGTGATCAAGGTGTCCCCCTTGTTGTTGCTGTGCGTGTGTAGAAGCGGGCCGAGCGGGTCAGCTGACAGCCGGTCGGAACCGGGGCAGCACGGACCACCGCTCGGCACGCTGTGTGATGGGTGTGGGCTTGTCGGCCCCGAGCTGGTCCCGGCAATTCGGGCAGCCGTGACGGGATGTGGTCAGGCAGCCGGAACGCGCAGCGCGTCCCACGTCTTGGCTCCGGGCCACCCGTCCGCGTCGCCCCCCGAAAAGCCCTGCTTTCGCTGCCATGCTGCGTACGAGTTCCGGTCCGAGTCGGTCCACTGCGGGCCCGGACCGTCCGAGTAGCGCCCGCAGCCCTCGGTGACCAGCCGGCGACCCATGGCAGTGATCAGCGCGCTACGCGGCTCGTCCCGGAACCAGTCGCTACCCGGGAACGGGGCGAACCCGCCCGCGCTGCCGCCGAACTCACTCAGCAGCTTGCGGAGTTGGAGCGGTCCGGGGATTCCGTCGGCGTTCGCGGTGTCGCCGATCTTGAGCTGGTAGGCGCGCATGGACTCGGTGTCGGCGCTCGTCCAGTTCGGCCCCGGACCCTCGGAGTAGTGCGAGCAGCCCGCCCGGACGAGCGCGCGGCCCATGCGGGTGATGTGCTCGCCGGACGAGCCCGGACCGTAGCTCTCGCCGTCGATGGTCACGGCCCCGCCCCCGGACGGCTCCGGGACAGGCTCGCCCCCGGCGGCCCGCACGATGCCGGGAAAGATCACGTTGCGGAACTGCGCCTGTCGCGCGTCTCCGGGGCACGCAGTTCCGCCGTCCGACCACTGCGAGAACATGCGGTGCGTACCAAAGCCCGGGTCGTCGTGGCTGCGGCAGATGCGCAGCGGTACGCCGTGCGTCTGGTGCATCCACACACCGAGCCGGATCAGCGCGGCAACCTGTGCATCAGTCCACGCGTCGGTGTGGTCCATGTTGCTCGCGGACTCGACCGAAACGGCCCCGGACCCGTCGCTGCGACGGTTGGCGTACATGTTCGCGTCGGCCCTGGTCTCGGTGCCGATGTACTGGAACATATCTCCGCCGAACTCGACAAAGAAATGGCTCTCAAGATTGGTCGAGTCACGCCAGTATTCGTAAGTGCGCTGCCCGGTCCACGGAGCCGCAACACTGTGCAAAATCAACTGTGTTGGGCGGATGGCGGGCTGCGCGTCGCTCTCCGGCTGTAGCTCCCACTTGCGTGCGTTGGGATACCAGGCCATATGTGTTTCCCCCTCGTTTGGGCATGAAAAAGCCCCGCCCGGTAGACCCGGAACGGGGCTGGTATTCGGTGTGGTGGCTCTAGCCAGCCACCTTCGCCACGGTGAGACCCGCGGCAACTACGGTCGCCACAGCGGTAATCAGGGCGACGGGCAACACGAACTTGCCTCGTTCGCTCTCCAGACCCCGTATGCGGGTCTCGTGATCCTCTAGCGTCTCGTCCACGCTTTCCCCCTGCTGCCCGAGCGACCGCACGTCTTCCCGGAGCCCGATCACTTCGTGATAGATCTCGCGGGCTCCGATGCGGACCGCTAGCGGGTCCTGGTCGTCTTGCACGTCTCCCCCTTACTGGGCTCGTCACGGCGGGGGTACAGCCGGATCAGCAGGTAGATCAGGTGTCAGTCCGGAATCCTGCGGCACACCGTTAAACGCGGTACCGCGAAGTGTGAGCGTCTGCGTCACCCGTCCGCTGCTCCCCGAGGTCTTTATCCCAATGACCCATGCAAGGGTGTCAAGTTGGGCCCCGGTCGTGTCTTTCACCCGTACTACGTCCCCGAGTTCAATCCGCGGGTCGGGCAGGATTTCAACGGACTGCATCAGAGGGATGGGGAATGCGGCAGCATTCCGCAGTGCTACGGCCAACTCCATGGCCGAGCCGAGATCCTGCACCCAGCCCTTAACATCGTGCTCATATACCTGCGTCCCGTACAGGCGCCGACTTTCGTCGTTCCATGCTGACCACACATACGAGCCCGGGTCCTCGGACGGGGCAATCGTGCTTAGCTGTGCTCCGTGGTAGTAGACCGGGCTCGCCGAAAGGTTGCGGAACCCGAGCGTGATGGCCCCTGGATCACGACGCATGGAGATTTCGACGCTGGACGGTGTGAGCTGCGAGTCTGCGGCGCTGCCGCTACGGATGACCGCATGGCTCGGGGGCAGCTCGCCTGTCGGCATGAGCCCCCGCGGTGTACGGGGGTCGTTCTTCTTTTCCTCGATCGGGAGAGTGCGCACTAGCGTGCCCTGCGGCGCTATTTCTATCGGGGTAGACACGGCGTCTTTGAGAAGTTCTTCCCCGGCACCGACCACGTTGGACCAGTCCGAGACTCTTACGGTGCAGTAGTTCCGGCACGCGTCGATTTCCTCCGTGATGGTGAGGCCGGCTAGCTCGCGGGCCGACGTCACCTCAAGGTCTGCAACGCTTGGCGGTGCACTCCAGCGTCTGTGATCTCGCCATAGAAAGTAGCCGTCGGCTGTGAACTCCGCGGTTGCCATGGTGGCGCGGGCTATCTCAGTAATCACATCCCACGCGCTACCGCGTACAGCAGGAAGCATCCTGAGCGGGAACTGCGGGGCATCGAGCCGGGCACCACGTTTCCACGTTCCCCTCTGCGTCACCTCCGCGGCCGTTCCCGGGCGGAAAAGTTGCGTCGACACCTGAAAGGCTTCCGCCAACAGGTTGGTGAGCCCAAAGCGGACCTTCTCCAGCGTGCATGCCAGCCGCATGGAAGGAGTGGGCAAACTCCCCTCATTAAGGAACGCCGGAACTCCGTCATCAACCGTGACAACGGGCGTGACGGTCATCTGATCCCGCGTCCAAAAGCGCACCCACCACCCGATGTGCATCCGCTTGCCCTCGGTCTTAAGCGGCGTCCATGTCCACCCAACAGTATTGTTCTTCGTCGGATCGGCGTTGGCGCCGCTGCGCGCGGTGAGCGTGCCCTTAGTGAAATTGACGCTCAAGGTAACATAGTGGTTCGGTCCCGCTTCCGTCTGCCATGTGGTGTGCAGTTCCACTTCGGAATCACCCACCGTGGGCCGCTGGTTGGTCACCCAGTACTCGAACCACAAGCCGGGCCCATTATTGGCGGACGGAAGCACCGCGGGGACATAGGTTGCGTAGTAGGGCGGCCCATATCCGCCTTCCGCCGCACACTCGAACGGGGCGCCGGTCTTGTACCACTCGCCCCAGCCACCCTCGGTGGATTCGAGATAGCCCACATTCGCGGCCACCCCGCCATGCAGGGAGGCGTACAGAATGCTGGTCGGCCGTGGGGGCGGCGCCGTGTGGATACCGGCACCCCGTAGCAAGTGGTCCACCACCCATACCGGGCTCGCGGCCCAACGCGACTGCCAGTAGGTGGCTTTCAAGCTGCCCTCGGGGCGGGGCACCCTGGCGGGCATCCGCAGCCGCTCGGCACCGTCCAGCGCAGACAGCCGCACCACATCGGTACCGCTCTCGGCGCTCCGGGCCCGCACCGACCCCCGGAACGTGGCGAGGCTGTTCCCGCCGACTCCCCACTGATGTGTGACCGACTGTCCCGGGCGGGCAATGTCGCCGGTTGCTCGTGGTGCCCACGGACCGTACAGCGCGGGGGCCGGCTGACCGCCCGTGCCCACCAGGTCCGCGGTGAACTGTGCGCTGGAAGAGCCAGAGAACGCCCGCATCGCTTCGGGGAGATCAGTCGCGTACGACCGGTCTACCGCCCATGAAGCGATCTGCGGACCAACCTTCCTGCCCCCGAGTCGAGTTGAGTGTGTTGCGGAGCGCTCTCCGATGGCGAGAGCGGCGACCAGGGCCGGAGGTGCACCCCTCATGCGGTCACCACCTCCACCAGTTCAAGCCCGATATCCCGGTACGCGCCGTCCCCGTCCGTCGCAACATGCGAGTACCGAGTGATACTGAAAGGCGGGGTGCCCTCGCCCGGCGGTAGCTCGCCGGCCAGCAGCGCCGCCGCGATGTCCCCGGCCGCGAACACCGACGGACCCAACTCCCACACGCCCTTCGCGGTGAACGCCACGTAGGGCTGTACGTATGCGGCGTTCACGGGTGCAGCAGCCACCAGCGGGACACCCGCCGCAGGGGCGGCACTCGTGCTCAGGTACGTCCGTGACGCGTCGTACCAGGCAACGCGGGCGCTCATCATGACTGCACCCGATGCGACCAGCCCCGGCGCCCACCACGTGTACGTCTGTCCCGCCACCACGGGGATGCCGTGAAAGGTCGGGTGCCGCCACTGCAAGTTCGTGTAGCCCACGGCGGGCACGGTCTCCACAGACACCGTGTTCGGGACGTACGGGCTGAGCCCGCCGCCGTACAGGATGATTTCCGATCCGGTCACCGACCATTTGCCGCCCGCCGGGCCGAGTCCGGCCGCCTGGTCGGCGGCGAGCAGGTTCCGCGCGAGCGGGTCCAGCACTGTCACGGGCCCGGGACCATCCACACGCCGCGCGAGCCGGTCCAAGTGGGCCACGTCGTCCCGATGCATCGCGGACCAACTCAACTTGAGCCGGCGAGGCCGGACCGGAGGCGCCCACGTCGTGACACCCCCGTCCAGCGAAACGAACTCAGACACGCGCAGCTCCGGCGACCGGTCAAAACTCCGGGCCCCGTCAGTGATCTGCCGCAGCGCGCCCGGCCGACCGATCCACAATTCCCGTCACCTCCTTGCTAGTTGCCGCTGCCCGTACGCCACCGCACGGGCTACTTCCTGCTCACCGATCCGGACCACGATGTCCCGGTCCCGCTCGCCCTCCAGGGCCCGCAGCACGTCCGCAAGCCCCGTATCCACTGCCGACGCTCCGCGGGGAATCCCCACGGCTCCGGCGGCCCGTACGGCCCCGATATCGGGGACCGTGACCATGGACTGCAAACGGGCGTCCAACGTGCTCTGCTCGGAGTCGATACCGGCAACGATTCCTTGCGGAATCCACCGGCCGATCTCGTCTCGCATGAGCCGCGAGGGCGACGCGATTCCGAGTGCCTTGGCAATGGGTCCGGGAATGATGCGCTTCGCCCAGCCGGTCAGTGTGTCGGCCAGCCAACGGCCCATGCCCTTGACACCCTCCCAGATACCACGCACCAGATCGGCGCCCTTGTCGACCAAGAGTTGCCCGAAATCGCCTAGCGAATCCTTGATCCGCTTCGGAAGGCCGCGCACCCAATCGACGAACTCGCCAAACTTCCGGATGGCATTGGACGAGAAATCAGCGACCCACCGTCCCGCATCGCGGATTCCGGTCGCCATGGATGACAGCCAGCCGATCACGTTGCCTATCCAGCCGATCACGGTTCCGAGGGCTGAGAACAGCCCCGAAAAGATCGGCCCCGCGAGTCGGATGATCACCGGTATCACAGCGCCGAGAATGTCGGCCACAAGTCGGCCGAGCCACGACACCACCGACGTCACAACCTCGATAAGCGGACGCGCTTTCTCGACCACACCCTGTAGCTTTTCACCGATCATCTGCGCCGCCGGAACTACCCGTGACGTCATGAACTCGGCCAGAGCGGAAAAGATCGGTTGCAGATTCTCAAGGATGGCCCCATACACCTTCATCACTGCGGGCCATACAACGTCAACGAGAATCGAACCGATCTGCCGGAATATAGGAAGGACAGCACCACCGATAGCAGACTCCATCTGCCAGAAAGCGGGCAAAAGCTGACCGCTAACGACACCCCAGAGCCCCGACAGGGCGGGCATGATTGACGTCTGAAAAATATCGAACAGCCCGCGGGCCTTGAGCCCGATTCCTTCCAGCACGCCAGCAAAACCGCTGGACGTGATGTCATCACCACCCGCCCTGAATGCGGCACCGAATGCGCGGATTCCGCCGGATATCTCGGAGAGAACCGGGCCGACCGCTCGTTGGGTCGCTTCAAAGGCAGGACCGAAAACCGTCTTAAGAAAGTTGGCGCCAGCGGACAGCGCGGGGATTACCTTGTCCCCTATGAAGTTGGTCAGACCGACTTCAAGTCCCCGTTTGAACTGCTCGATCCGGGCGCCCGCATTGTCGTGCAGTGCGTCGCCCATTTTCTCGGCGGCTCCGGCAGTATCGCCGAGTGCCTTTATGGCACTTGACGGGTCCAATGCGAGGAGCGCGGCCTGCATATCCTCTGATTTCGTGCCGAACAACTCGGTTGCCGCGGCAGATCTCTCTACAGGGTCCTTGATGCTCCGCAGCGCATCCAGGGTCATCGAAAGGGCCCGTTGCGCGGACGGGCCCCCCTTCCCGATCATTGCGAACATCTTGTCTGAGTTCAGCCCAACCATTTGAAAGGCTTTGGCGGACTTGTCGGAACCGGCAACCGCCTCAATCGTGAACTCTTTGATGGCGTCGGCTACCTGGTCCGTATCCCGGGCACCCGCCTGCATTCCCTGGGAGATCAGGCCCATGGATGTCTTTGCGTCTAGGCCAATTGCGCGAAATACGGTCGAATACTCATTGAAGGTGTCCATGAGGTCATCGGCGCGGGGGCCGAGCTTCTGCATTCCAGTCGTCAGAATGTCAAGCGCCTCGGCACCGTCCTTCGCCAGACCCGTTTTCAACATCTGCCCGACTGCGTTACTGGTCTGGCCTAGGTCCAACTCAAAGGTCTTGCTTAGGTCAGTTACCCTCCCGGTTATGGATTCGATCTGTGCGTTTGTCGCATCCGGCGGAAGGATTCCGGAGCGCATGACACCTGATATCGCCCCGGCCGCTTCCTCCACGGAGTCCGTGACACCGCCCGCGTAGAGCTGTCCGGCCGCCTTGCCGTAGCGCTTGGCTTCCTCGGGGGTGCTGCCCAATTGGGCTTGGATCTTGCCGTTAATGGCGCCCTGGTCGAGAGCGTCCATGAAACCTTTGGTCAGTACTGCCGCAGCAGCGAGACCGATAGCGGCAAGTCCGCCTTTGAGGACTCCACCCATTTTCCCGGTGAAGCCCTCGCCGGCTGCCTGTCCGCCCTCCTGTCCCGCTGATTCTGCGGGCCCGGTTACTTGCCGTTGGAGTTGCCCGGCAAAACCTTGTACCTCGGGGACGATGGACACATAGCCCATTCCCACTTCGACAGCCATGCCGGATCACCCCCCGTTTTCCGGCTGAAACTTGGCGAGATAGGCCGCTACCTCGCGCACCTCGCGATTCGTGCCACCGATCCGGCCCGAGCGGACACCAGGGCGGGGAATGGGTTTCGGGCGCCTGGTCGGCGTTTTCGAGCCCGCGTTCCCGCGCTGCCAATTGGCCTCGCTCAAGCGGTCATGCACCGCCGCGAGTAGCTGTGTTTCCAGCGTCCAGACCGCATCGGGTCCGGATATTGCTCGGGCCAATGCAGAGTCGGCGGGAAGACCTGTCACCAAAGCGCGCAAGCGGCGCCACGTCAGCCCCGACCCGGGGCGGAATAGGTTGCGCAGATCGGTTGCGTAATACCGCTGCAAGTCTGCTTCTATGGCCTCGCCGTACTCACTCAGGAGTCGGCAGAGGCCGAGGATTCCCCCAGCGGAATGCCCTCGTGCTTCTGCCACTGTCGGAAAAGCTCACCGAGCGCAGCAAGCGGAGCCGGAATAGCATCAAACTTGGACCACTGGTCGCCGAGCCCGGATTTAAGCAGGACCTCAATGTCTCGGGCGCTCGGGCTGTCCACGTTCACCGTGGACAGGACCGACTTATCCAGCTCGCCGGCTGCGGGCATAGTGAATACCAGCCCGGACAGGGTGAACCGAAACGGTTCCTTACGAGCTTCCTTGACCCATACGTCAAGGTCGAATGCATTACTCACGTGCTGTACCTCTTACGATGTAGGCGGAACGTTTCTGCAATGACTTAAGCGGGCGGGGTACTCGTCCACGCAGGGTCATCGCTGTACTTGATGGCAACCGTTCCGTCAGCGCCCGGGTAGGCGGTTACGGTCAGCTCGTACGCAACTGCCTCGTCGCCCTTGTACGTAATGTCTCCGGTCTCGGTGACCTCGCCGTCCGGAATCACGATGCGGATATGAGAGGTACCGTCGATCACGTCGAAACCGAACGTGCGACGGTCCGGTCCCGGGGCCTTAATAGCAAGCACGCTCTTGCCTGAAGTGGTCGTTACCTTCGAGCCCTTGTGGTACAGCTCAAGAACCGTCTTGCTCGTCTCGATGGCCGTGAACTGGAAGGTCATTTCACTGGACGAAATGACCTTGCGGACTGTCTGTCCGCCCTGCCATCCCTTGATTTCTGTGGTATCCGTCGAGTTGGATTCGGTGATCCCGTCATCCGAAATCCACCCGATATCGGTGAACGCAGCGTCCCAAGGGCTCGTCGCATCGGTCGGAAGCTTGGACTTTGGCACCGCTACATAAGCAGCGCCCGTAACCGCTACGCGCACAGCGTTAGCGTTAAGAGACATGGGTGTCCCCCTGTAGTAAAAGAAAAGTGGTGTTTAGAGAGCGCTTCCGCGCATGTGGATTTCCACGGCGAAAGCGAACCGCGCGGCGCTGGTCTGGTTGTCGGGTAGCCACATCGGGCCCCCGACTTCCGACACCCGGTAGACGGTCACCCCGTCGCGCACCCCGGGAATGTCACCGAGCAGTGCACGCGAGAGCGCCACGAGATCATGAGCGGCCGATTCGCTCTCGGCCCAGCAGTGCACATCGAGCCGAGGACGGTCCGATACGGGGGTCTGTCGTGTGCCCCCGATGCGCTGAACCCGAACGAACGTGGGCGGGCGCGGAGTTGGGACGCGCGAGACGACAGGGACGGGCCGACCTGCACCCTTCAGAGCGCCCCGGAGATAGCCCGTCACCACCGCCACGGCGTCCGGCATGACGATGACGGGCTTACTCGCCATGGGCGCCATCCAGACCGCGCAGCAGATCGCGCCGACTGCCCGCGTGCCCGCCCGACTTGGCGAAGTTGTAATTGCCGATCACTGCGGCTCGCCAACGCCGGGAACCTAGCGCCGAGTCAGTGCGGAACTGCCCCTCGGACCCCGCCGCACTGGCAGCGATCCGGCGCGCGATGCGCTCGACCTCGCGCCCGCTCTCGGGCGTCTTCATGAACGAATTGATGTTGGTCCGGTTGGGCCGGAATCTCATCCCGACACCTCCTTGAGTCGTGCTTCGGTGTGGTGGTGTCGGCCCCCGACGACGTACCGCGCAACGTCCCCGTCGGTGTCGAGCACCCGCCCCACGGCAACTACGCGGTCACCCGGGATCAGGTCGATATCGACTCCGCGGCGTGTGATCAGGCGGAGTCCTGTCGTCACCGCTGGGCGGTCGCCGTCGTCCTCGGCGGACTCGGTGGGCTGCACGGACACCCGGCGGACCGTGGTCCTGGTCGCGCTCGTCCAATCCCGCTCGGTGGTCGCGTTGCCGTACCTGTCCACCACGAACGGAGCCCGGAGGATCACGACCGTCTGTGTGTAGTGGATGGTCACCAGGGCCGCCCCTGGTCGAGCTGCACCACCGCAGCGCGGGGGCGGTACCGGGCGAGCTGGTCCCGCTCGATGGGGGCGAGGCTCGCGCCGATCGTCTCGGCCGCATACGTGACGTTCACCGAGCCGACCGACTCTTGCCGAAGATCGGACGGGTTGGTCAGCACCCGGCCGGCGAGCGTCAGCACGATGGCACGCACGTCCGCCGGAACCTCGGCATATCCGTGGGTGTAGGTGACGACCACGGGCCCGAGCCCGAGCGGGACGAGCCACAGTTGGTCCCGCCACACCCGGTACTCATCCGGGCGCAGCACGCGGCCCCCGCGACGGACCAACTCAACTGACACAACGGGCCGTTGGGGCAGTGCGACCACCCGTCCGCGCGGGGACAGTGCAACGGTCGTTGAGCCCCGGGTAAAGCGCTGCCGTGCCTCGCTCCGCACGATGGCGGACGCGGTGTCGAGCACCAGGGCGGCGCCCTCGGGCAACTCGGTCTTGTCTCGCTGTATCCATGCCGCGAGTTCGTCCACGGTGGCCAATGCGGGGAGTGCCATTACGCGTTGCCTCCCCTGATCAATTCACTGTCTGAGCGCCGCACGCCAGACACCGCGCCACGGTCCGCGGGGCCCCGGAGGAATCGAGAACGGGAAAGCTCTCCACTCGTTCCGGGGCGCCGCAGGAATCCGTGTGCGGAATCTTCGGGGCGGACGCTGCTACCCGCTTACGCGGCGGCATTCCGTCCCCTTCCGTTACGCGGCGAGCACGCCGTTAAGACGAGCAGCACCACGGCCACCGAACACCGCAAGTCCTGTGTAGAACTCAATCCGGGTGCGGTAAGAGGGCTTGGACTCAAGCTCTCCCAGGTCCGTAACCTGAATGCCGCCATTGGTGAGACCGGTCACCGCGCGGTCGTCCTCGGCCTGACCGAAGCGCACGGCGTAAATGCTGCTCGCATTGGTTGCGGTGCCCTGCGTCTCCGTCTGCGGAAGAATGTCAACACCCGCCGGGGTCTGGCCCGGGTCAAGCAGCGGAATACCGTTATAGGTGGCGACCATCTTTCCGGTAAGCGCCTCACGGACCATTTCAAAACCACCGATCCGGCGTGCCGCAGAACGCACCTTCGCAATGACCGCGCGGTTTGCGTACAGCGCACCGTTCGCACTGGTCAGGCCCGGTACCTGCGCAACAAGCTGGTCGAGCAGGTCAAAGAACGCGTGGCTGTCGTTCGCCCCCGCACCGACGATCGGGGCGCCATCCTTGCCCGCCGAAATAACCTGCGCGCCAGTCAGACGCTTACGCAGACCGTCAAACCCCTTGGGGTCGGTGGCAACGTCACCGTTGAAAAACGAATCCTGGAACTTGTACGACGCTGCCTTGATCTTCATGCGCGTCTGGATAGCCCGCTGGTCATTCAGGTTGCCGCGGGTCTTAACGATGAACTTGTCAACGTCCGCGTCGCCGCCGAGGATTACAAGGCTCTCGGACTTCTGGTTAACAGCGCCGGTGCTCTCGGCGTACGCCTCATTCACTGCCCGGAACTGCACGCCCGGCAGCGTCGCTTCCTCGTTGTATGCGTACGAATTGCCCTCGATGGTGAGCAGCGGCAGCCGGTCGAGAATGCTCGACTCCTGAACGAACGTCTCAATAACGCCCCGCTGAAGGTCTGTATTCGAGAGCTTGGCAGCCTCGGGAAGAGTAAGTGCCATTGAGTGAATTCCCCCTGATTTTGGGCATGAAAAAAGGGACGGCACTCAATGCGAGTGCGTCCCTGGAACGGGTGCGAATCGTTTCTGCGAAAAGGGCGGAGCCTATGCGTCGTATGCGCGCCGCAGACGGTCAAGCGGTGTGGCGGGCTCGGGCTCGGTAGCCTCGCGCGGACCGGCGCCCACATCCCCCCACGCGGGGGCGCTGCCCTGGTCGGCCGCTAGATATGGCTTGTCCTTGACGAGCTGGTCCACAGCGGCAGCTACCGCGGCAGCGTCGATATCGCCCCCGGAGCCGGCGAGCGCCGCCACGTCCAGCAGCGCGAGCGCGTCCGCCGGATCACGGAGCCGACCAGCGGCAGCCGCTCGCAGTTCCGCGCGGACGAGCTGCGCCGTGAACTCCTGCCGAATCTCCGACCGGAGCGCGTCAAGGTCCGTGCCCTTGGTCGCAGCGTTCGAGCGGCGGAGCCGTGCCGCTTCCTGCTCGGCCTCGCTCGCGCGCTTCTCGGCAGCCTCGCGGGCTGCCCGCTCGGTCTTCACGTCCTCGGCCTGGTCGCCCTCGGTTCCCTTGCCCGCCTCGCCCTGGTGCTCGGTGCCGGTAGCCGTACCGGGCTCGTCCTGGTCGTTCTCGGGGCTGGTACCCGGGACGCTCTGCGGGTCATCTGCCATTGGTTCCCCCTACGTGATGTATCCGTGCTTTCGCAGCATGGCTATTTGGTTCTCGCGGTTGTCACCAGCGAGTTTGAGAATGGTTTCCGGCATGAGCCGTGCCTCTTTGGCTCGCTCGTAGCGCTGCCCGGGACCCTTCTGAAATCCCGAGTCCAGCGACTTACCGGCGATACCGCGTCTGGTGGTGCCCTCGGTCGTGACGCTCATCGGACCCCGCCCCGTGACAGCCGTAGCCATCCCACGGCGGGCATTGACGAGCTGACCGAGATCGGCACCGTTCTCCAGTGCCTTGACGCCAGCCGGCCCGAGCCGCTTCCGCTGTTCCTCGGGACTCATGGAGTGGAACAGGTCCGCGGGGCTCTGCGCCTGGTGCCATTCGTCCTGCGCCATGGGCTGCATGCCACAGTCGCAGCGTGGATGCCGCTTGAACCCCGTGGAATGCGTGTACTGACGCCCCGACAGGACGATGCAGCGGGCACACGCGGGCAGCCGCACCACACGCACGTACGCCACACAGCGAGGGTGTGCAGTCATCGCTACCGACGTTGCAGCCCGCGCAGTGTCCGCGATCTGCGTGCCCGTCATCATCGCCATTTGGTTGAGACCGCGCAGCGCCGCCATTTCGGCACTCTCACCCGCCGCGAGACTCCGCGCCGTAGTGATGGCGGGCAGTTGCAGCAGCGAGGCGAGCGGACGAGCGTCCGACGCGATCCCCACCAACGCCCTCGGGTTGAGCGTGCCGAGCGGCGCCGCCGCAGCACCCTGCGCGAGCATGGACGCACTGACGAAAGCCTGTGCCCCCTCGGCCGCGGAAAGCTGCCCCGCCATCACAGCGTTGAGGATCTGCCGTCCGGTCTCACCCTGCATCGCCGAGAGAATCCGATCGGCGGGCACGTCCCGCCACAGCCCCTGTACCGCCTCCACAACGCCCCGCGAAATCGACTGGACTTGTGTGTACCGATCGGCCGCCAAATCCTCCGCACGGCCCATCTAGGCCGCTTCCGGAACATCGTCGGCGGTCGGATCAGGCTCGCCCTGGTCGGGCTCGGGCTTAGGGCCGAACAGATCGGCCACGTTCCCGCCGAGGATGGCGCCCGCCGCATCCGTGCGCATCGTCTTCCACCGCTCGATCTCGTCCGGAGTCACACCCGGAATGCGCTCCCACAGAGCCTCATCCGGAACCCCGATTGACTTCAACTTCACCAGCGCATCGGAGTATTGGGCATCACTGCGGAACTGCGGGTCACGCCAGATGACCGAGCCGAGCGCGAGCGATTCCGCGCGCCCCGCCTCGCCCTGCGCCAGCGCCTCTAGCCGCATGATCTCGCGCAGCGCCGAACCGAAATGGCGCTGCCTTTCGTTCACCTTGGCAACTAGACCCGCCTCGCTCGCGGCCACGCCATCCGGGGACACGTTGACAAGCTGCCCCGCTAGATAGCTAGGCGGGGTGCGGGTCTGTGCCGCGATGTGCTGCACCGCGACTTCAATAACGCGTAGGTAGTTGTCGAGATCAGCGGCGGAGAACTCGGCAATGGACGCGCCTTGACTCTCAAGCCACAACAGGCGGTCGGACCGGAAGCGGTCTAGCGGCAAATCCTCCTCGCCGACCACTTCCCCTGACTCTGGGTCCACGATTTCCCGGACGGGCCGGTCCATCCCGAGCACCGCCCGAGCGGGCAGCGCGAGCCCATCGGATGCGGTCATGAGGTGAGCCCAAAGGGTGTTCACCGCATCCTGTAGCGGAAGGACCGTCGCTATCTCACTGCGGGGCTTGCCGTGTAGCCGGCTCCGGTTCGGGAGTTCCACCAGCGGCACCACACCGAGCGGGTTCGGAATGTGACTCGGCTCGCCCCGGGCAAGTCCCGCAGTGCGTCCGGTCCACGCTCCGCCCTCGCGGGTCGGGCGCTGCCACCGGTAGACCATGGTCGGCGTGAACAAGGTTGCAAACTCGGTGTCGTAGTCGCGCCACGTCATGAGCCCCGCCTTACGGAGTCGACGACGACCAGGCACGTACTCAACTATCGCGTTGGACGCGTTCTGAAAGGTGATCTCAACCGGCATCGGTGTTATTCCAGACCAGCGCGTAACTGCGCCCCGTAATGAGCGCTTCCAACAGGGCAAGCCCAATCTCTACATCACATTCAGACCGGCGCCACGCTCTACCCGCAGCCTGGTCAACCGTCCCGTCTTCCAGCCGGAAGCCGATCGGCATGAGCCGTTCAACGGTCGCGTCGGGTACCACGGCACACCAGTTGTCAGAGAACTCGTCAAAGAGCCCGCCGGTCTGCGTACTGAACTCCGGCGACGCGAACAACAGCGGGCGGTCACCCTCATACGCATCGGACCACTTCTTAGCGGCGTGTCTGCGGCGCTGCACCTTGCCGTACAGCCGCTCTGTCATCTGTAGTGGCGTCTCCGCCATGCATCCCCCTCGGACTTATGCGCTCGCCGCACGGGCACGCTTGAGCGGTCGGCGGACATACCCGTCCAGCGCCATGACCGTCGCGGCGATACCGTCAATGCGGGCGCTCGACTTCCCGCGGTCCGGTTTCACCGGACGCAAGTTATCGTTGCCATCCCGGTACACCTCAACCACGCTTGCATTCCAGCGGAGAACAGGGTTACCGCCGTGGTGTATTCGGCCCTCGCGCAGCAGTCTTTCCAGTTCCTTACTGCCAGGGCTCATGCCTAGATATGTTTGCGCGACCGGCACCACGTCCACGCCGCGCGTCTTCTGCTCAATGCGCTGGACAAGCTGACCGGCAAACATCCGGTCATAGCTGATGCGCTGCACGTCCAGCCGGCGACAGTCCGCAATGATCTGTTTTTCAATCGCGCCGTAGTCGATGGCGTCACCCTCAGTCAGCGTCAGAAGGCCCTCATCTACCCACTGACGCAAGGGGACTTGTAGCTGTGCCTCTAGCTCGTCTACGCGTTCCTCGGGCAGCCAGAACCGCGAGATCAGTTCCAACTCAACCCCGGGTTTGCGAGACTCGACAGCGAGCACCCATGCGGAAAGGTCAGACACCGCGGACAGGTCCACCCCGCCCCACGCGCGCCGGTAACGGAATCGCTTTTCGTCCACAGCGCCCGCGTTGGCATCCCATACGGGAAGCGGCAGCCACCGCGAGGACGAGCGCATACGGCGATTCAGCGACAAGCGGCAGAAGGTAGGGAAGTAACTCGGTGTGGACTTGGCCTTGTTCGCCTCACGCCGCATGTAAGCGAGCGAGGGCGAGACACCGAGCCCCGGATTTGCCTTTCGCCACGTCGTCTCGTCGTAAGGGTCGTCGCCTTCCTCGGCAGCCCAAATGACCCCGTAATGCCCGGGGTCGGAGATCACATCGTCGGCGCAGCGGCGGGTATATACGTGCTTCTCGTCGTAAATGCTGCCCTCGGTGCCCTCATCAGCAGTCGTGATGAACACGACCAAGGGTTGGTCGCGGGCACCCGTACCGGTCTCGATGGCGTCGATAAGGTCACGCCGCTTGTGCACGTGGACTTCATCAACGATGGCGCCGGACACATTCAGCCCGTGGGCGGTTTCAGCGATTTTGGAGAGGGCTCGGAACACACCGCCCGTACGGGGCACCCGGATAAGCCCGCGTAGAACCTCTACGCGGCCCCGTATGGCCCTACTGGTGAGCGCCATACGCTTAGCGTCATCAAAGACACGCTCGGCCTGTGGAAGGCTGCCAGCAGCCGCGTAGACCTCCGCGCCAATCTCGCGGTCGGCAAGCAGCAGAACCAGACCGATACCCGACGACAGCGTTGATTTACCCGCCTTACGGGGAACCTCAATCCACACCGTACGGGCGACACGAACCGGTCGGCCCAACTCGGGGTCGAACCACAGCCATCCGAAGATCGGGGCAATGATCCACACCTTTTGCCACGGCGCGAGTTTGAGCGGAGTCCCGCCCCAACGACCTTTCGTGTGCCGCATGGACTCGATAGCCGCAATGGCTCGGCGAGCGGCGGGCACGTCGAAATAGGCGCCCTCGCGCTGCGGGGCCTGGTGGGCGAGGACGAGCGGACGGGACTTGACCGCCTCGCCTATCTCGTCCTCGGTCAGCCCGAGTTCTAGCAGCGCGTCATACGGGACCGGCAGATCCTCAGTCGAAAATCCCGTCATCGTCGCCCCCGCTTTCCGGCGGGGTAATCCGCGTGGCTGACGCAGGGCTGAGCCCCAACTCACCGACCAGCGACCGGAAGTGACTCCGGTACTGGTGGGCAATCGTCACCCACGGGGACTTGACGTTCCCGCGCTCCGTCTCGACCACCAGGCCGGTTCGGCTCAACTCCCTTTCGGCCTGCCACAGTCGGGCGACCGTCACGCAATACTCAATGGCTGTCTCTCGCTGCGGGTCGGTCAGACCAGCGGAATGCACCAGGGCGGGCACCGTCCTCGCCCACACGTCCCGGGCCTTAACCCGCACGTCCTCGGCGGAGCCACCCGGCAACAGCTCGGACCAATCCGGCTCGACCGGAGCCAGAGGGGCGAACGACGCGCCCTCGGAATTGCGGTCAGCGCGGAACGTGCCCTCGCGCACCGCCTGAATATGGGGCTTCGGTTTCTGCCCGGGAACCGCCACCGAAACTACTCCTTATCGAGTTCCGCCCGGAACGCGCAGTCCCTTGCTTCAAGCAGCTTGCGCAAACCGGCGGAACGTTCCGCCCCCGGCGGAAGTACATTCACCATCACTTCTGCCGCAATGTGAAAGGCCATGCGAAGCAAGTCCTCCTCGACAGAAAGGCGCTCCTCATTGGCCTTGTAGTCCGTAAAGTGCTGCATGATGGCACGCGGGTCGTACATAGCGACTCCTCTGGTTAAGTGGGAATTCCACGGAAACGCTCAAATGAGCCATGCGAGTTTTTTGCCTCCCTGCCGATCAGCGTGGGGAGGGGGAGGGAGTACCCCCCTGGTCGGGCTGCACCCTATGTCCGAATTGGTTTCGCATTCGCGGCAGCCCAACCACCAGGTTGGCGTTTCGCGGTCTCTTTGTTGTGACACTGCGTGCACAACGGACGAAGCCTGTTCGGCGCGTCAGGATCGGCAGCACCTTGCGCGACCAACTCACGTCGCGACCAAGGGAAATGGTCGGCCACCGTGGCCATGCGACCGCACAGCAGGCACCACGGGTTGCGGTATAGGTAGGCGCGTCGGATGCGCTGCCACCGTGTGTCATAGCCGCGCTCGGCGCTCGTACCGCGCTGTTGCTCGGCCTCGCGTCGGTGAGCCTCACAGCGACCACCACGTGCAGTCAGCTCGGGGCACCCGGGGATGGAGCAAGGGGGGCGGGGTTTACGGGGCAGGGGGGATCACCTCCCAAGGGGTGGGGTAGTCGGACCTGATCAAGGTCAGTACGGGGCGGCGCCTTTGCGCCACCATGTCGAATACCGGCCATCCCTCCGAGAGTCACCGTCCAGTGACGCTGAGTCCTGCGACGCTCTGAGCAGGTCGACATGGCGTCGAGCGAGGAGGGACTGGGAATGTCTGACGAGGAAGTACCGCCCGTACTTTCGGCACGTGGGGTGCTGCCGCCCTCACCGGCGGTGGCTGGTGCCTACTGCCGAATTGGCGAACAAGTGGGCGTAATCCCCGGCACGGACTCAGGAACTGACGTCCCTGACTCGGTTCTCATCCCGGCAACCGAGGTCAAGCCCGAGGATGTCGGCACACTCAGCCTGCGATACGTGGACAACGTGCCCCAACTCGTCGTCAGCGGCGGGACAGTCATCCCGGCAGGGCTCACGGTTGAGGACGGGGCCGGCAATCCCGTCGGGGCGTATTCCCTCTCGGCCGCTGGAGCCATGACCTCGCGGGGAAAGATCATTGGCATCGACCTCGGAACCACCAACTCGTGTGTATCAGTGCTCGAAAACGGCGTCGCAAAGGTCATCGAGAACGCGGAGGGGGAACATCGTGCCTGAGCCCACGCCCAACTCAAAAGGCACAGCCAAGATTCAGTTGCAGACCGAAGAGACTGCCCCGGCGCCCATCCCATCACCGAGGTCAAGCCCGAGGATGTCGGCACACTCAGCCTGCGATACGTGGACAACGTGCCCCAACTCGTCGTCAGCGGCGGGACAGTCATCCCGGCAGGGCTCACGGTTGAGGACGGGGCCGGCAATCCCGTCGGGGCGTATTCCCTCTCGGCCGCTGGAGCCATGACCTCGCGGGGAAAGATCATTGGCATCGACCTCGGAACCACCAACTCGTGTGTATCAGTGCTCGAAAACGGCGTCGCAAAGGTCATCGAGAACGCGGAGGGGGAACATCGTGCCTGAGCCCACGCCCAACTCAAAAGGCACAGCCAAGATTCAGTTGCAGACCGAAGAGACTGCCCCGGCGCCCATCCCATCACCGAGGTCAAGCCCGAGGACGTAGGCACACTCAGCCTGCGCTACGTGGACAACGTGCCCCAACTCGTCGTCAGCGGCGGGACAGTCATCCCGGCAGGGCTCACGGTCGTTGACGGGGCTGGGAACGCTGTTGCGGCGTACGGGGCGGCTCCTATTGATCGCACTGCCCAGGTATCACCATCAATACCGCTCATGTCGAGTACAACAGCACGATCAGGTAGAACGGCGGCGACAGAACGCAGGAGTCTGAACCCCGACACCCTCACCAACGCAGGAGACAGTCATGTCCGACACCACGCCCAACGCCAAGGGTCCAGCCCCGGTCCAGTACACGCCCAAAGCAACCGAACCCGCGCTCGTCCCGGCCGACCAGGTCAAGCCCGAGGATATGGGCGCACTCAGCCTGCGATACGTGGATGACGTGGCCCAGCTCGTCGTCAGCGGTGGAACCGCTGCACCCGCCGCCATTACAATCGTGGACGGCTCCGGCAGCCCTGTAGGCATCTACACAGTGGGGCTGATCCAGGCGCCCACCATCCAGGCGCGCCGCGCGGTACCCGCCCCGGCGACGGATCCTTCGTTTGTTCTCCGGTTCCAGGACGATTAGGGAACCTGATATCAATGCTGGCCTCTACCGTTGAGAGCCCTTTCCGTCCCGCTGCGAACTGCCCAACGCCCGTGCCGGGGTGATGTCAGAACGGCGGACCAGTGGCCCCCAAGTCCTCGCGCGTCTTGAGCTAGCGGCAACCCTGACACCCGCCCTGCCCCGATGCGAGCTAGCCAACGCCCGTACCGTGGCGGAGCCACGTCCAGGCAGCACCCACCAGTCGTCAGCTCGGGGCACCCGGGGACAGAGTAAGGAGGGCAGGGCTTACGGGGCATGGGGGATCACCTCCTGAAGGGGGCGTAGAGAGTGACCTACGCCATACGCTGTGTGCTCTCAGCGACCCGACAACAACCTGGTGGCGGAGCAGGATTGAGCCCACAAGCCACGACAAGGGGGCAGCACTATGCGTTTCATCCCAAGTGAGGTAGACGGGCTCATCCGTCAGTGGGTGGACAAGGCCCGTGCCGACGCGCGTGCCAACGGCGAACGCTTACCACCGCCGTGGTCTCGCCTGCCCCACTACGAGAGAGAGCCGATGTTCCGCGAGGGAACCCTCTGGTTTCGCCTCGCATCGGGTGACCTACTCGAACAGGCCGTACAACCCCAACCAACCGGAGACGAAATCTCCAACATGCACGAGCACCTAGCCCGTTGCTGCGAACAACTCCACACCATGATGGATGCACGCGGCGACCTCCTGCCCGCCGGAACCCACGAACAGATGGCGGTCATTGAACAGCGCATCGCCATGACCCTGGACACCGTGGAATCCACGCATGGAGATTGGTCAGGCGAGCAGGAAGCGGCTTGGGCGGAGCTGGTCCGATGGGCTTACCTCCTCGGCTACTCCCGAGAAACCCGGAGCGGCGCCGTCGACAGGTGGATGCCCGAAGGGTGGCATCTAGCAAAGAGCGGCCCCGCCTAGACCGCACACCCGAACTCCGTTGAGGTCTTGAGCCCGTGGCAGCCGTGGCACAGCACCTGAACGTTGCTGTCTATGTCCTCGCCACCGAGGGACAGCGGACGCACATGGTCCACGTCCACCCCGCCCGCGGGGAAGTCGCCCAAACACCAGTCACACCACGCCGAGCCCCGTTCCTGCATTCGCCGGCGGAGCCGAGCCGCAGCATCAAACCGCTTCGCGCGCCGCCTACTGCGTGACCGCCGAGCCCGCACCGCAGGACGCTGCTCGTACGCCTGGTCATGAACTACGCAACGCCCACGGCGTGTTGCCGCCTCGCTGCACTCGATACAGCTCGTCATCAGTCACCGCCTGGTGCTCGTTGTTGTGAAGTGCCCGCCCCCGGACTCGAACCGGGGAACTCTGCCGATTGGGTACGGCGCACCTCTACCTGTTGGGTCAGCGGGCTCGCTGCTGTTTCAAGTCGCTTCGACTGCACACTGTGATGCTCTCTTTACGTGGCGTGTGGGTTGGGTCATGATCCGAGCGTGACGACCGGGGAACACCACGGTTCCCGCGTGACTTAGGGAGTGCTCATGGCGGACAGGCAGAGCGGCACCGTGAAGTGGTTCAACGACGAGAAGGGGTTCGGCTTCATCACGCCGGATGACGGCAGCCCCGACCTCTTCGTGCACTTCAGGGCCATCCAGGGATACGGCTTCAAGGCTCTTAAGGAAGGGCAGAAAGTGACCTTCAAAGCTGTTCAGGGGCAGAAGGGCATGCAGGCCGACGAGGTCGAGGCAGCAGGATGACCTGCTGACCGACCGACCCCGAACGGCGTGGGGACTGCACGCGCTTACAACCCCTTTCGGCACGCGCTGGTGCGCGGGTTACTCATGGGCGGTGCAGTCCCCGTACGCGTTGCCTCACGACCCCTGCGACCACCCCGGTAACGCGGGGCGTGTGGTGCACGGGCAACGCTGGTGAGAGTCAGGCACTCGGACCGCCGGGTGTCCCCCTTGGGGTGGGTGCGCGGTAATCCTGCTCTCACTCGTAAGGGAGAGCGAAGGTTTCCCGCACCCTTAAGGCGGTTGAAGCCTCCTCGCTCTCACTCGTAAGGGAGAACGAAGGTTTCCCATGTCCGGAAGAGTGATGCGGTGTCGTCAGAGACCCCGTTCTCTCTTTTCTCTATTTTTTCTATGCGTTCTAAAAAAGTGTCGTAAGTCGTCACCCTCAACACTCTTCGCCCCGCTGTTGGGCTGACCGAGCCCGAGCGCGAGCCGGCGGGTAGCCCCAGGGGCGCCCGTACGCCCGTGTACGGGCATGAGAAAGCCCCGGCGGTCCCGAGGGACTACCGGGGCAAGTCGGGCCGGTCGTACTGCATTCCAGGACGAACCTGTAAGGCACCGGGCCTATCCCGCACACTCCATGTCGGTGCGGGATGTAGTGAGCTTATCGGGGTGGCGAGGGGTCAGCGGTTCGGCCAGTTCGGGACGGGCTGACGCTCGCCCACAGCGTCCACGTACGCGAGAACGTCCCCGAGCGTGTCCGTCTCCTGGTGTTCGTTCAACTGGTCTCGGCTCTGCATGGCGAGGCCGAGGGCGGGAATCGTGTCCTCGGTGATCTCGCCTGTCTCGAACAGCGCGCTTAGCGTGCCCCCATCCTGGTAGGGCCGTAGGGCGTCCCGGACCTGGTGGTCAGTCAGCGTGTCCATGGGGGCAGGATACGAACGGCGAACCCTGCCCCACACCCCAAATTCCCGTACAGGGCAGCCCTGGTGAGCGGTCGCGGGTACGAACAAGCCCCGGCGGTCAACACGGACCAACCGGGGCTGTTGATGGCCTACAGGGGCGGCTACGCGGCTAGCACGGGCTCGGCGAGGCGGACGGACGTACGGCCCACGTTCGGTCCGTCGGGGCGCCCCTGGTCGCCTTCTTGCGCACCGGTCACCTCAACCCCGGGGTCGTGGGCAATGTCCGCTGTGATCACGACGCGTTCGCGCCCGCTCGCCACCGAGTTGACGACCACACGCACGCCATGCGCTTCCAGCATTTCGCGCCGTTCGGCATCGTCCGCAGCCGCGTGCCATTCGTCCGCCACGGTTTTGCCGGTGGGGATGCTGACCCACCCGGCGGGGCGGTCCGGCTGCTTCTTAAGTTCGGTGATCTCGCGGCCGAGTTCGGCGAACCGGGTCCGGAACCACTCGGCATCCTCCGGGGCGTCATAGACACCCGCGTTACGGTCCTCGCGGAGTCGAGTCCGCGAGGACTCCAGCTCGGCTATCTGCGAGGCATAGCCCGTCCCGGGGTCATAGACGGACTTCATGAGCTGACCCGAGCCGTACCGCTCAAGGAACCACGCCGCTACAACCTCATTGAGCTGGAACTGAGCGATCACCACGCCTGCCACGTGCCCGCCATCCTTGACACCGCGAGGGCGACCGCAGAACCAGGACTCTGGAATACCCCGCTGCCTCGCCGTGCAGTGATACGCCGGATACAGGACACCCTGAATTCGGACAGTCGCCGCGCGGTACAGCTTGTCATTGCAGTTGCCGCAGAACGCCACATCGGCAATGAGGTTCGCACCCTTGGGCGTCCGCGAGTTCGAGCGAATGCCCTTGGGGGCTAGTTTCGCCTTGAGTGCTTCATGCGTGGCACGGTCCCAAAGCGGCGGTGCAATCTTGTACGGCTTCCCCTCCTTGTCCAGCACGGGCCGCCCCTTGTGCATGAGGTAGCCCAATGCCGCTTCACTCAGCAACATGTCTTTGAGCCCCTTACCGCCCCACTTCGTTCCGACAGGCTCACGCCCGTACTGCACGCGCAGCCAGTCACGGGGTGACAGTTCCCGGGCACGGTTAAGGCGGGCTGCCTCGCTGTACGGCGTGGTCTTGCCGGTTTGGTCGAGCAGAATGCGCGTAGCAACGTTGCGCATGACTTCCGCGGAGTGCTTCTCATTCTCCGTGTGCGTCACCTTTGCCGTGGGCGACGGGCGAACGTGCTTGAACCCGTACGCGGGACGGTTGGTGACCTGCCCAGCGTCGCGGGCCCGCTTGTACTCCTGCCGCACGCGCTCACGTATGGAGCGGTGCTCCATCTGCGCGCCCATGGCCTTAAGAGTGAGTTCGTTCTCTTGGTTGGAGTCGTTCAGGTCCCACACGCCCGTGTGATCTGCCGTGACGAGCGCACGCCCCGCGCTGTGATTGGCGTAGGCGGTGCTGAGCACGTCCACGACGTTGCGGCCGATCCGGTCCACCGCCGAGCCGGCGAGCCCGTCATACGGCCCCTTCTCCCCTCGGAGCCAGGGACCAAGTTCGGGCCGAGTCATCGGGTCCGTAGCGCCCGAGACCTCCCAGTCATCGGCCCACGCGATGATGTGCCCGCCTACCGCCTCCACAGCATCCAAGATCAGGTTTTGCTGACGCTCGGGGCTGCTCGTTGCGCCACTGACCCGGGACAGTCGCCTGACCCCCAGCAGACACATACCGCAACCGTCGTACGGCGTAACCGGGGCGTCCTGCCTGGTCAGGCCCATGGTGTGTACTCCCCTACCTAGTTCTCGTTCGGTAGGGAGATCGGTGGTTTCCCTTGACTCTGCATAGGCAGACTCGGCGACCTGGGACTCCTGCTCACGGGCCCGGAAGATCTTCGGGGTGCGCCGGGCCGTCCTGGTCAGCCAGGGCTTCCACATCCGCCGGGCGGTCGCGCTGTGCGAGGCCGCCGGGGTCCACTCGTACGGGGTCGCGGTCGACGCCGTGCACGACGTCACCTGGTACTACGGCACCACCCGCGAGGTGTTCGCGGCGGGCAAGGCGGCCTTCGACGCCGCCTTCCGGCCGGACCCGACCTTCCTCGGCCCGCAGGAGACCGGGGTGGCGCGGGCACTGGCCGGATGACGCCGCTCAGACGCGCTCGCCGGGCGGGCCGCCGCGGGCCGTGACCCAGTCGCCGCCGGGGATCGGCGTGCCCTCGGCCCGCAGCCGCCGGGCCAGCTCCGGTGCGGCCAGATAGACCCAGGCGCGGGCCGTGGCGCCGCCCGGCAGCTCGACCGTCCGGCTCACCCGGTCGTACATGTTCCGGGGGTCGTCAGGACCGTGGAAGTCCTCCAACTGATCGAGTACGACCAGGACTTGGGCGTACGCGTCGGGACTCGGGGTGATCAGGGCGCCGGTCACCACACCGTCGCCCGCCGTCGCGTACGGATAGCCGGGCCCCTCGTAGAGCACCGCCCCCGGCAGCCGCGCGGGCACCTCGGCGGCGGTGCGGCCGCGCAGCAGCGCCGCGTGGTAGCGCTCGCCGGGCCGCAGCGTGCCGTACGCGAAGAAGGGCAGCGGCGCCGCGGTCCGCTCTGCCGATGTCACGGGCACTCTCCCTCGGGGCATGGGGAACACGGGACATGGGGACAAAAGGGCACTCCGACCTGGCCGAAAGTCCCTGATCCGACGGTCGGGGCAGGCCTACGCACAGCTGTTACATACCGTCCTGGCTTCCGTGATGAAGCGGTTCTACCGTCGATTGTCGTGGCCGGTGGACCCGGCCGGTCCCCCGCCCCCTGCCACCAGGCCGCCCTCTCCATGATCCAGAGTCTTCGCGCCGCCACGGTCGCCGCTGTCGCGGCCGCCGTCGCCGCGCTCGCCCTGAGCGGGTGCGGCGCGCCCACCGGGCTCAGCGACGGCGGGGCCGCGCCGCCCGTGGCCGCGCAGCCGTCGCCGAAGCCGCTCTGGCCGGACTGGTCCGACGGGTCCCGCAAGCGGCCGGGCCCCGCCGTGCCGGGCGCCCAGCCGCCGCCGGAACCGCTGGCCCACGGTCCGGCGGTGCCGAAGGAGGGCCTTTCGGCGATCGATGTGGACGACGTCATACGGGCCGACCCGCGCGCCAAGCAGTTCGGCGGCCTGGCGCGGAGCGAGCGCCCGGGGCAGCCCGGTATCCGCCCGCCCGTCCTGCGCGATCTCACCGACGACGGCTCGCCCGAGCTGATCATCTCCGCCGACCTGGAGAGCGGCCGTACGGTGCTGGCCGTGTACACGGCCCGCGACGGCAAGGTCGTCCCGATCCTCTACACGGCGGGCAAGCGGCTCGCGGTCGAGACCGTCGGGACCGACCTGGTGGTGCGCAGCGCCTCGGACGACGGCGCCGAGCAGGACGTCCGCTACCGGTGGGACGGCGCCCGACTGTCGTCGGTGAGCGACATCAAGACGTACAAGAACGACGACGCGGACGACGCGGCCGGGGCCGACGGGACGGACCGGGCGGCGAAGGAGGCCGGGCCGTGACGCCCACGCGCGCGTGGCGCTTCGCACGCGAGCAGCTGCGGCGGCTGCGGGCCGTTCCGCAGGGGCTCAGTCTGCGCTGGAAGATCGCGGTGGTGCTGGCCGGCGGCTGCGCGCTGGTCGCGGTCACCATCGGCGCGCTGATGCACCAGGCGCGGGTTTCGCAGCTGGTCGCGACGGCACGGGAGTCGGCGACCATGCAGCTCGCACGGGTGCGCCAGGTCTACGAGTTGACCGGGCAGGTCGACCGCAGCGACATCGACGCGGCCGTCGACGACCTGCGGCTGCCCGCCGAGCTGCGGCAGTCGGCGCTGGCCGGGCGCCGCAGCACCTTCGTGGACCTGGACGGTCCGGACCCGGCCGTGTGGGCCGCGCGGCCGATCGGCGACCAGGTGCTGTCGGTGCGGCGGCCGCTGCTGGCCGAGCGGTCCGACCTGCGGGAGTTCGACCGCGAGCTGATCGCCTGGGGCGCGCTCGTGGTGGCGCTCGCGGCGCTCGGCGGGGCGGGTCTCGCCAGCCGCCTCAGCCGTGAGCTGCGGACGGCCGCGGCGATCGCGCGCCGTATCTCGCGGGGTGAACTCGACGCGCGGATCGGGCAGTCGGCGGCGCCCGCCGCGCGCAACGAGGTCGCGGAGCTCGCCTGCGCGGTCGACACGATGGCCGCGTCGCTCCAGCGGCGCCTTGAGGCCGAGCGGCGGTTCACGGCCGATGTGGCGCACGAGTTGCGTACGCCGCTCACGGGGCTGCACACGGCGGCCGAGCTGCTGCCGCCGAGTCGGCCGACGGAGCTGGTGCGCGATCGGGTGGCGGCGCTGCGCACGCTCACGGAGGACCTGCTGGAGGTCGCCCGGCTGGACGCGCGGGCGGAGCGGCCGGATCTGGAGGTGCGTCCGCTGGCGCCGCTGGTGGAGGGGATTCTGCAGCGGTGCGGGTTCGCGGGGGCGTTGACCGGTGGGGATGCGGTGGGTGCGGATGCGGTGGGACGGGATGCGGGGGCGTTGGTGCGGACAGATCCTCGGCGGCTGGAGCGGATCGTGGCCAATCTTGTCGCCAACGCGCGGCGGCACGGCGCCGAGCCGGTCGAGGTGACCGTCTCCGGTACGGCTGTGACCGTGCGGGATCACGGGGTCGGGTTCCCCGAGCGGCTGCTGCGGGACGGGCCTTCTCGGTTTGTCACCGGGGCGATGTCCCGGGGGCAGGGGACCGGTCTTGGGCTCACCATCGCGCTGGGGCAGGCCGAGGTCATCGGGGCGCGGGTTGCGTTGTGCAACGCGGCCGATGGTGGGGCCTTGGCCACCGTTACCTTGCCGGGAGCTTGAGCGCTCGGCAGGGCGGGGTTCGGAGTTCCGGGTGCGTCGTCGGGTGCGGGTCGTGTGTGGCTGGTCGCGCCGTTCCCCGCGCCCCTAGGTACGGACTCCGCTGGTCGACCGTTCGTGCGCCCCCCGCGCCCCTAGGTATCGACGCCGCTGGTCGACCGGTTTGTGCGCCACTCGCTGCCGTTGGTCGCGCGGTTCCCCGCGCCCCTGCCCCTGACGGGGCTCTAGACATCG
This sequence comes from Streptomyces sp. NPDC048696, assembly GCF_043198895.1. Taxonomy (NCBI): domain Bacteria; kingdom Bacillati; phylum Actinomycetota; class Actinomycetes; order Kitasatosporales; family Streptomycetaceae; genus Streptomyces; species Streptomyces sp. NPDC048696. Next base: position 195,278 of record NZ_JBICVJ010000012.1, read on the forward strand.
GCCTGTCATGTCCACCTAAAATCTGAGGTGGCATCAGATTCTCCCGAGCCACCCCCCATGGAACTCGATCGAGGAGCCCGATGAGACCTACACGGAACGCATCGCGCCTCACCGCCGCCGGGACAGTCGTCGCGGCCGGTGCCATGATCGCCGCCGCGCTCGCCCCCGCTTCCGCCGCCGCCCGCCCCGCGCCCTCCCGGGATCTCGCCGTTCGTGACGGTGACCGGGCCGTCGCCGCGCACGCGGCCGCGCTGGCCGTGACCGCCGCGCAGGGCATGTCCGTACGGGACGTCGTCATCGACCCCGACGGCAGCCGGCATGTGCGCTACGACCGTACGTACCGCCAACTGCCCGTGCTGGGCGGTGACTTCGTCGTCCACCTCTCCCCCGCCGGGGCCTATCGCGGCGCCGACCGGGCCGTCGCGGGCGATCTGGCCGTGCCCAGCGTCACGCCCGCGCTCTCCGCGCCCCGCGCCGCCGACCTGGCCGGTGCCGAGCTGCGCGCCGCGCACAAGGGCGTCTCCCTCAAGCGGCTCACGGCCGAGCCCCAGCTGGTCGTCGACGCCCTGCACGGCGCGCCCCGCCTCGCCTGGAAGACCCGGACCGCCGCGCGGGACTCGCTGGGCAACCCGGTCGCGCGCGTGGTCCTCACCGACGCGAACACCGGCGCGAAGATCGACGCCTGGGACTCCATCGAGACCGTCAGCGGCGACGGCCAGTCGCTGTACAGCGGCACGGTCGCGCTGGAGACCACGCGGTCCGGGTCCTCGTACCAGCTCACGGACCCCACACGCGGCAACACGTACACCGGTGACGCGCAGAACCAGACCGACTTCTGCTTCTTCGGCATCTGCCTCTGGCGGGCGCCCGCCGACCTCTTCTCCGACGCGGACAACCACTGGGGCAACGGCACCAACTCCGACCGCGCCTCGGCCGCCGTCGACGCCCAGTACGGCACCAACACCACCTGGGACTACTACAAGAACGTCCATGGGAGGAGTGGCATAGGCGGCGACGGCAAGGGCTCGTACAACCGCGTCCACTACGGCAGCAACTACAACAACGCCTTCTGGGACGACAGTTGCTTCTGCATGACGTACGGCGACGGCGACGGCACCACGTTCGGGCCGCTGGTCGCGCTCGACGTGGCCGGGCACGAGATGACGCACGGCGTCACCGCCAAGACCGCGGCGCTCACGTACTCCGGTGAGTCCGGCGGGCTGAACGAGGCGACCAGCGACATCATGGGCACCATGGTCGAGTGGTACGCCAACAACCCCTCGGACCAGGGTGACTACCTCATCGGCGAGAAGATCGTGAAGCCCGGCTTCGGCAAGGCCGCGCTGCGCTTCATGGACAAGCCGTCCACGGACGGGAACTCGGCGGACTGCTGGAGCTCCGGCGTCGGCAACCTGGACGTGCACTACTCGTCCGGCGTCGCCAACCACTTCGCGTATCTGCTCTCCGAGGGCAGCGGCGCCAAGGTCATCAACGGCGTCAGCTACAACAGCCCCACCTGCGACAACTCCACGGTCTCCGGCATCGGCCACGACAAGGTCGGCAAGATCTGGTACCGGGCCCTGACCGTCTACATGACGTCCTCCACCAACTACGCGGCCGCCCGCACGGCGACCCTGAACGCGGCGAAGGACCTCTACGGCAGCGGCAGCGCGGAGCAGAACGCGGTCGCCGCGGCCTGGTCGGCGGTCTCCGTCGGCTGACCCGCGCCACCGCACCCGTCCGTACGCCGGGACTCAAGCGGCGTACGGACGGGTCCTCCGCGCGTCCCGCAGCGTCCGGCCCCACCAGCTCAGCTGGTCGAGCAGCCGCTTGACCGCCGCCTCCGCCTCGCTGGGCTCCACCGGCTCGCCGTCCGGCCCGAACCGGTCCCGGGCGTGGTGGAAGCTGACCGTGTCGCGGACCGTGACCGCGTGCAGCTCGGCGAAGACCGGGCGCAGCTGCTCGACCGCCCGCAGACCGCCCGACATCCCGCCGTACGAGACGAAGCCGACCGGCTTGGCCTGCCACTGCGTGTAGTGCCAGTCGATCAGGTTCTTGACCGAGGCGGGGAAGGAGTGGTTGTACTCGGGGGTCAGGACGACGTAGGCGTCGGCCTCGGCGAGCTTCGGCGTGACGGTGTCCAGGACCGCCCGCACCGGGGGCGCCGGGTCATAGGAGAGCGAGGTGGGCAGGGCGACCTCGGCCAGGTCGATCAGGTCGACCTCGAAGTCGTCGCGCTCGCGCAGCCGGGCCAGCAGCCACTCCGCGACGACCGGCCCGAACCGGCCCTCCCGGTTGGAGCCGACGACGACCGCGAGCTTGAGCGGGGCGATGGGGGTGGCGGCAGCGGTGAAAGGCTCCGCGACGGGAGCTGTGGTGATGTCCATGCCGAGGAGCGTCACATCTCAAGTTAGCTTGAGGTCAACCCGCACTACGGTGGCCCCATGAGCGATGCGTATGCCGAGATCAACGGCCGTCCCGCCGACGCCGACAACCTCCGGATCCCCGCCCTGACCGGCAACTACGGCCACTTCAGCGCGCTGCAGGTGCGCGGCGGCCGGGTGCGCGGTCTCGCGCTGCACCTGGCGCGGCTCGACGCCGCCACCCGCGAGATCTTCGGCCCCGGCCTCGACGGCGAGCGGGTGCGCGCGCTGGTCCGCCAGGCCCTGAAGGCGTCCGGCGCCGAGGACGCCTCGACGCGCGTATACGTATACGGGCCCGACGACGACCCGACCGTGATGGTGACCGTACGGCCGCCGCAGGACCTCTCCCCCGAGCCGCAGCGGCTCCTGTCCGTCCCGTACGAGCGGCCCGCCGCCCATCTCAAGCACCTCGGCGGCTTCGGCCAGCTCTACTTCGGCAAGAAGGCCGTCCGCCAGGGCTACACCGACGCGCTGCTGACCGGTCCCGGCGGCGAGATCGCCGAGGGTTCGGTCACCAACATCGCGTTCTGGGACGGGAGTTCAGTGGTGTGGCCGGACCGGCCCGCGCTGCTCGGCATCACCATGGCGCTGGTCGAGGCGAGGCTGCCGCAGTACGGCACGGCCACCGTCCGGCGTCCGGTCACCCTCGACGGCCTCGGCGCGTACCGGGCGGCCTTCGTCACCAACTCGCAGGGCATCGCGCCGGTGGCCGCCGTCGACGCGCACGAGTTCACGGTGGACGCCGAGCTGATGCAGACGGTGTGGCGGCTGTACGCGGAGGTCCCCTGGGACGAGATCTGACGCGGCGGGACGGGATCCGGGCGGCCGGGCGAATGTTCCGGGACCGCCGGGCGAACGGGTTCCCGGGCGGCCGGGCGAACGGGTGACCGCCTCACCCTTTCGCCCCCCGCCGGGGGGCGGCCGTCCGCGTGGGCCACTTACCTCGAAGGGAGAAGCACGGCACCCCGCTCCCCGGAGGACCCATGCGTACTGCCCGCCTGCTGACCGGTTCCGCCCTCGCGGCCGCCCTGCTCGGCCTGGGCGGCGCACCCGCGTACGCCAACAACGACTTCGGGGGCGGTGGCGTGGAGGTCTGGCCCGCGACGGCCTCGCCGGGCACCACCGTCACCGTGAACACCACCGCGTGCGGCCACGACGGCCATGCGACCGGGGACGCCAAGGCGGTCGGCGACGGGGAGTTCCACCTCAGTGTGTCCACCCACAAGGAAGTGCTCGCCGGTCAGTTCGTGGTGCCCCACCACGCCAAGCCCGGGACCTTCGAGATCTCGGTGACCTGCGACAACGGCAAGTCCGCCCGGGGTGATCTGACGATCGCCCACGGCGGCGAGAGCGATCGCGGCGGCGAGCGCTCCGACCACGGGGAGCACGCCGACCACGCGGAGCACGGCGAGCACAATGAACCCAAGGGCCATGTGAAGTCCGGCGTCGGCGGCAGCGTGATCTCCAACCGGACCGAGATCGCGGCCGGGGCGGCCGTGCTCGCGGTGGCCGCCGTCACCGGCGGACTGCTCCTGCGCCGCCGGGCGGGCTCCCCCGACCGCCGGAACTGACCGCCGGTGTCGGCGCAGTCGGCGGAGTCGGTACGGGCCGCCCAGGCCGCGCGGCGGCGCAACGGCTGGCTGATCGGCATCGCGGTGTGCGTCGGGGTGTGGCTGGTGCGCCAGGGCACGGAGGAGGCACAGCCGCCGCAGCCGACGCGTGCGGAGTCCTTCACCGGGTCCGCGGCCGATCCCGCCACCGGCTCGCCCCACGCGCGCGTGGGCGACGCCCGCGCGGGTGACGCCCGCACCGGCGGCGCACTGGCGGGCCCGGGCGACGCGCTGGCGCCCTCCGAGCCCGTACGCATCCGGATTCCGGCGATCCGCGTGGACGCGCCGGTGCTGCCGCTGGGCCTCGCCCCGGACGGCAGCCTGGAGGTACCGCCGCCGGGCCGGTCGGGCACCGCCGGCTGGTACAAGGACGGCCCGGCGCCGGGGTCCCCCGGGACCGCCGTCATGGCCGGGCACGTGGACGACGCGCACGGGCCCGCCGTCTTCTACGCGCTCGGCGTGCTGAAGAAGGGCAGCCGTGTGGAGGTGGCCCGCAAGGACCGGCGCACCGCGGTGTTCACCGTCGACGCGGTGGAGGTGTATGCGAATGAAGCCTTCCCCGACCGGCGGGTGTACGGCCCGGCCGGGCGCCCCGAGCTGCGGGTGATCACCTGCGGCGGCGGCTTCAGCGAGAAGTCGGGCTACCGGGGGAACGTGGTGGTCTTCGCCCACCTGACCGGCACGGCGTGAGAGTTGACCGGCACGGCGTGAAGGCGCACGGGGAAGGCGCGGGCGCGCCCGGCCTCACGCCCGCCCCCGCCCCGCCCTGAGCAGCCTCACCGGCCGCCCCGCACGCCGCTGAGCAGGCCGTTGCTCCCGGGAAACGGGACAGATGCGGTCGGGAAACAGCCGCCGCCCACGCTGATGGCAGCACCATCACCAGCGGCCACCGCGCCCCGCTCACCCACGACGGAGGGTCCTGCCCATGACCACGGAACCCACCGGGACCCCGGCCACGACCGCACCCGTCCCCGTGCCCCGCACCTCCTCCGCCCCCGGATGCGACCGCACGATCGTGGTCGTCGGCCACGGGATGGTCGGCCAGCGCTTCCTCGAAGCCCTCGCCGACAACGGCGTCATGGGCCACGCGCGCGTGGTGGTGCTCGGCGAGGAGCCCCGCGCGGCGTACGACCGGGTCCACCTCACCTCGTACTTCTCGGGCACCACACCGGATGAACTGTCCATGGTCGAAGAGGGGTTCATCGAGCGCCACGGCATCGAGCTGCTGCTCGACGACCCGGCGGCGCACATCGACCGGGCGGCGCGGACCGTCACCACGCGCGCGGGGCGCTCCGTCGCGTACGACGTCCTGGTGCTCGCCACCGGCTCGTACCCCTTCGTGCCGCCGGTCCCCGGCAAGGACCTCACCGGCTGTTTCGTCTACCGCACGATCGAGGACCTGCTGGCCATCGAGGCGTACGCGAAGACGGCGACGACCGGTGCGGTGGTGGGCGGCGGACTGCTCGGCCTGGAGGCGGCGGGCGCGCTGAAGGGGCTCGGACTGGCCACGCACATCGTGGAGTTCGCGCCCCGGCTGATGCCCGCGCAGGTCGACGACGGCGGCGGCGCGGCGCTGCTGCGCACCATCGAGAACATGGGCCTGTCCGTCCACACGGGCGTCGGCACCCAGGAGATCACCGGGGCGGGCGCCGTGGACGGCATGCTGCTCTCCGACGGCTCGCGTCTCACCACCGACCTGGTCGTCTTCTCGGCCGGGGTGCGCCCGCGCGACCAGCTGGCCCGCGCGTGCGGCCTGCCGGTCGGCGAGCGCGGCGGCATCGTCGTCGACGAGCGCTGCCGCACCGCCGACCCGGCCGTCTTCGCGATCGGCGAGTGCGCGCTGACCAGCGACGGCAAGGTGTACGGCCTGGTCGCGCCCGGCTACGAGATGGCCGTCACGGCCGCCGGGACGATCGCGGGCGGCCTGGACAAGTCGTTCACCGGCGCCGACATGTCGACCAAGCTGAAGCTGCTCGGCGTGGACGTGGCCTCGTTCGGCGACGCGCACGGCGCCACCGAGGGCAGCCTCGACGTCGTCTACACCGACGCCCGTTCGGGCATCTACAAGAAGCTGGTCGTCTCCCCGGACGGCACCCTGCTCGGCGGCGTCCTGGTGGGCGACGCCGAGATGTACGGCACGCTGCGCCCGCTCACCGGCCACATCCCGCCGATACCGTGCGAGCAGCTGGTGCTGCCCGCCGGCCTCGGCGCGCCCGTCGCGCTCGGCCCGGAGGCGCTGCCCGACGACGCGGTGATCTGCTCCTGCCACAACGTCACCAAGGGCGAGGTCACCCCGCTCTCCTCGCTGCCCGAGGTCAAGAAGTGCACCAGGGCCGGTACGGGCTGCGGCAGCTGCGTGAAGACCCTGGAGAAGCTGCTGCCGAGGACCGGCGACGGCGGTCTGTGCGACTGCTTCGCCAAGACCCGCCAGGAGCTGTACGAGATCGCGCTCGCGCTGCGCGTCACCTCGTACGAGGCGCTGCTCGACGAGCACGGACGCGAGTCGGCCCGGGGCGGCGACGGCTGCGAGATCTGCAAGCCGGCGGTCGCCTCGATCCTGGCGAGCCTGGGCAACGGCCACATCCTCGACGGCGGCCAGGCGGCCCTCCAGGACACCAACGACCACTTCCTCGCCAACATCCAGCGCAACGGCTCGTACTCGATCGTGCCGCGCATCCCGGGCGGCGAGATCACCCCGGAGAAGCTGATCGTCATCGGCGAGGTGGCCCGCGACCACGGCCTCTACACGAAGATCACCGGCGGCCAGCGCATCGACCTGTTCGGCGCCCGGGTCGACCAACTGCCGCAGATCTGGGCGAAGCTGGTGGCGGCGGGCTTCGAGTCCGGCCACGCGTACGGCAAGTCCCTGCGCACCGTGAAGTCCTGCGTGGGCCGGACCTGGTGCCGCTTCGGGGTGCAGGACTCGGTCAGGATGGCGATCCGGCTGGAGCTGCGCTACCGGGGCCTGCGCTCCCCGCACAAGCTGAAGTCGGCGGTCTCGGGCTGCGCGCGCGAGTGCGCGGAGGCCCAGTCCAAGGACTTCGGCGTGATCGCCACGGCCAACGGCTGGAACCTGTACGTGGGCGGCAACGGCGGCGCGACCCCGCGCCACGCGGACCTGCTGGCCCAGGACCTCTCCGACGCCGAACTGGTCCGCCTCATCGACCGTTTCCTGATGTTCTACATCCGCACCGCCGACCGCCTGGAGCGCACCTCGGTGTGGCTGGAGCGGATCGAGGGCGGCCTGAAGCACGTCAAGGACGTGGTGGTGCACGACTCCCTCGGCATCTGCGACGAGTTGGAGGCGCTGATGGCCGCCCACATCGACGACTACCGCGACGAGTGGGCCGAGACGATCGAGGACCCCGAGCGCCTGGCCCGCTTCGTCTCGTTCGTCAACGCGCCCGGCACGCCCGACCCGACCGTGCGGTTCGTGCCGGAGCGCGGTCAGATCAAGCCCGAACTGCCCGTACTGGCCCTGGAGGTGGCGGCCCGATGACCGAGCCGGCCGAGCTGACCGAAGTGGAAGCCCTTGTTCAGGACGGCAGCGTCCGCGTCCTGCTGGACGACGGCTGGTTCGAGGTCTGCGACCGTACGCGGCTGATCCCCGGCCGGGGTGTCGCCGTACTGCTGCCCGACGGGCGGCAGGCCGCGGTCTTCACCGACCGGGCGGGCCGCGCCTACGCGGTCGACAACCGCGACCCGTTCACCGGCGCGTACGTGCTCTCGCGCGGCCTGCTCGGCCTGTCCCCACAAGGCCGCCCGTATGTGGCCTCGCCGCTCCTGAAGCAGCGCTTCGACCTGGAGACCGGCGCGTGCCTGGACGACGACGAGGTGGCGATCCAGGCATACTTGACTGATCGTTCCACATAGTCGTACGGTCACCGTGTGGCCAGGACCAAGGAATTCGATCCGGACGCCGCGCTCCAGTCGGCCCTAGAGCTGTTCTGGCGGCGCGGCTACGAGGCGACGTCGATGGCGGACCTCGTCGACCACCTCGGCATCGGCCGCGCCAGCATCTACGCGACCTTCGGCAACAAGCACCAGCTGTATCTGAAGGCGCTCGACCGCTACGGCGCGACAGAGGGCGAGATCCTGGTCCACGAGCTGTCCGGATCCGGCTCCGCGCTGGACGCCGTACGAGCCGTGGTGCGCCGGTTCGCGGCCGAGTCGACTGCCACCGAAACCCGCCTGACCGGCTGCTTCGTCACCAACACCGCGACCGAGCTGGGACCGCACGACGCAGCCGCGGCCCGCCGGGTGGAGCAGGGCTGGGAGCACGTCGAGACCCTGCTGCACTCGGCACTCGTCCGCGCCCGGGCACAGGGCGAGCTGCCCGAGGACCGCGATCCGCACGCGCTGGCCCGCATGCTCCTGGTGCTCATGCAGGGCATGCGGGTCGTCGGCAAGGCGAGCGACGACCCGGCCAGGGTGCGGGCGGCGGCGGAGGCCGCGCTGACGCTGCTGGACTGACACGAATGTGAACCGACACGAACGGCGACCGAGTGTCGCCGCTCACTTTTGCCCTTATAACAGAACGATTGGTCAAGAAAAATATGTCTACTGGCCTTCGCTTCACCGACAAGACCGTCCTCGTCACCGGCGCGGGCTCCGGCATCGGCCGGACCGTGGCGCTGGCGTTCGCCGCCGAGGGGGCCCGGGTGGCCGTCGCCGGACGGACGGCGGCCTCGCTCGACGAGACCGTGGCGCTCATAGAGCAGGCGGGCGGGACTGCGGCCGCGTTCACGGCGGACGTGTCCCGCGAGGACGCGATGCGCGCCCTGGTGGCGGCCACCGTCGCCCGGTTCGGCTCCCTCGACGTGGCGGTCAACAACGCCGGGGTGCTGCGCGGCGGCGGGCCCATCGGCGAACTGGCCACCGACGACTGGCGGGCCATGCTCGACATCAACCTCACCGGCGTCTTCCTCGCCCTCCAGGCCGAGATCGCCCAGATGCGCACCCAGGAGAACGGCGGCGCCATCGTCAACATCGGCTCCAACCTCGGGGCCCACAAGCGCATCCCGGGCGCGGCCGGCTACCAGGCCACCAAGGCCGCCGTCTCCGCGCTGACCAGGGCCGCCGCCCTCGACCACATCCAGGACGGCGTCCGTATCAACGCGGTCAGCCCCGGCGCCTCGGCCACCACGATGTCGCTGCGACCCGGCGAGAGCGAGGCCGAGCGCGCGGTGCGCATGAAGGGCGCCTCGCCGCTCGGCCGGGTCTCGACGACCGCCGAGATCGCCGCCGCCGTCCTCTACCTGGCCTCGGACGACGCGGCGTCGGCGGTCGGCACGGATCTGGTGATCGACGGCGGCGCGTCCGCCTGACCCAGGGGCCCCTGCGCTCCAGACCTACCGGACGGTACGGTGGCCGCATGACTCAGGGCTGGAGCGCGAGGGACATCCCCGACCAGAGCGGCCGCACGGCCGTCGTCACCGGGGCCAACAGCGGCATCGGACTCGTGACGGCACGCGAGCTGGCCCGCAAGGGCGCGCATGTGGTCCTCGCGTGCCGCAGCGAGGAGCGCGGCAAGGAGGCGGTGGCGCTGATCCACCGTCAGGTGTACGGCGCGGACGTCGAGTTCAGGCCGCTGGACCTGGCGGACCTGTCCTCGGTACGGGCGTTCGCCGAAACGTATCCGCATGAGCGTCTGGACCTGCTGATCAACAACGCGGGTGTGATGGCGCTGCCGTACGGGACGACGGCGGACGGCTTCGAGCGGCAGTTCGGCGTCAACCACCTGGGCCACTTCGCCCTGACGGGCCTGCTGCTGCCGAAGCTGCGCGCGGCGTCGGCGGCGCGGATCGTCTCGGTCTCCAGCGGCCTGCACGTCCTGTCCGACGTGGACCTGACCGACCTCAACAGCGAGCGCCGCTATCGCCGTTGGATCGCCTACGGCCGCTCGAAGTCGGCGAACCTCCTCTTCATCCACGAACTGTCGAGGCAACTGCGCTCGGTGGGCTCCGACGTGGTCGCGGCCGCCGCCCACCCCGGCTACGCGGCGACCAACCTCCAGACGGCGGGCGCCCGCATGGAGGGCCGCCGCCTGGCAGAACGCATCGCCGAACTGGGCAACCGGGTCGTGGCCCAGCCGGCCGAGTCGGGCGCCCTGCCCACCCTGTACGCGGCCACGGCCCCGGGAGTCCGCCCCGACTCCTTCACAGGCCCCCGCATCCAGGGCTGGCGCGGCGCCCCCACGAGGTCGACCCGAGCGAAGTGGACCCTGAACGACACGACGGGCGAGCGGTTGTGGGTCGCTTCTGAGGGGCTTACGGGGGTGCGGTACGGGTTGTAAGGGGCGAAGCCCCGAGAGGGTGCAGGGGCACAGCCCCGCCCGGGGGTCCGGGGGCGAAGCCCCCGAGAAGGCGTCAAAGGTTCGTATAGATGGCCGCCCCTTCCGCCAAGGCCCCGACAAGAGCGGCCGTATCCCGTCGGGGCGACCGCACGCTGAACAGCATGCTGATCAAGTCGTCGATCCGGGCCGCCGACCCCGCGGCCGAGGAACCGCCCGGGGCAGCCGGGATCCCCGGTGCGTCGGGCACCCCCGCCGTGCCCGACGTCCCGGGTGGCAAGGGCTCCCCCGACCGGCATCGCCTCACCGCCACCCAGGGGCTCGCCGCGCTCTCCCTCGACGCCATGGCCTCCGTCGCGTACGGGCCCGAGGCCATCGTGCTCGTGCTGGCCGCCGCCGGGTCGTACGGGCTCGGGTTCACGCTGCCGGTGACCGTCGCCATCGCCACCCTGCTCGCCGTGCTCGTCGCCTCGTACCGCCAGGTCATCGCCGCGTTCCCGAACGGCGGCGGGTCCTACGCGGTGGCCCGCGCGCACCTCGGGCCGCGCACCGGGCTCGTCGCTGCGGCCTCGCTGATCCTCGACTACGTACTGAACGTCGCCGTGTCCGTCACCGCCGGCGTCGCCGCGCTCACCTCGGCGTTCCCCGGTCTCTATGACAAACGGCTGCTCATCTGCCTCGGCGTGCTCGTGCTCGTCACCGCCGTGAACCTGCGCGGCATCGTCGAGTCCGCCAAGGCGTTCATCGTGCCGACGGCCGTCTTCATCGGTTCGATTCTCGCGATCGTCGTGGTGGGGCTCTTCCGCGACGCGCCCGTCTCCACCGCGACCGCCGACGGGCACGCGTCCGTCCTCGCGGGCAACGCCACCAGCGTCGGCGCGCTGCTGCTGCTCAAGGCGTTCGCCTCCGGGTGCTCGGCGCTGACCGGAGTGGAGGCCGTGGCCAACGCCGTGCCGTCGTTCCGCGCCCCGGCCGCCAAGCGCGCCCAGCGCACCGAGGTGGCGCTCGGCGCGCTCCTCGGCGTGATGCTCATCGGGCTCTCCGTGCTCATCGGCCGCTTCCATCTCCAGCCGGTGGAGGGCGTCACCGTCCTCGCCCAGCTCGCGGACGCCTCCCTCGGCCACAACTGGGCCTTCTATGTCGTCCAGTTCGCCACCGTCGTGCTGCTCGCGCTCGCCGCCAACACCTCCTTCGGCGGGCTGCCCGTCCTCATGTCGCTGCTCGCCCGGGACAACTACCTGCCGCACGTCTTCGGTCTGAAGGCCGACCGCCAGGTCCACCGCCACGGCGTCCTCGCGCTGGCCACCGTCTCGGGCGCGCTCCTGATCTTCTCGAGCGGCGACACCAACACCCTCGTACCGCTCTTCTCGATCGGCGTCTTCGTCGGCTTCACGATCTGCCAGACCGGCATGGTGCTGCACTGGCGGCGCGAGCGCTCGCCGCGCTGGCGCGCCAAGGCGCTGCTCAACGGCTTCGGCGCGGTGCTGACCGGGGTGAGCGCGGTGGTCGTGACCGCGACCAAGTTCACCGAGGGCGCCTGGCTGGTGGTCGTCGCCCTGCCGCTGCTCGTGCTCGCCTTCGAGGCGGTCCACCGGGCGTACGGCAGGATCAGCGACCGCCTCGGGCTCGGCCGCGTCCCGGAGCCGCCGCACCGCGACCGCTCGCTGGTCATCGTGCCCGTCTCGCATCTGTCCCGGCTGACCGGCGAGGCGCTGAACGCGGCCGTGTCCCTGGGCGACGAGGTACGGGCCGTCACCGTCACCCACCCCGACGAGGAGGACCGCGCGCAGACCGAGGAGCTGCGCCGCGACTGGGAGGCGTGGAACCCGGGCGTGGAGCTGGTCGAGCTGCACTCGCCGCACCGCACGGTGGGCCGCCCGGTCGCCGCGTACGTCGACCGGGTCCACCGCTACCACCCGAACACCCGGGTCACCGTCCTGATACCGGAGGTCGAGCCCGCGCACATCTGGCAGCGGCTGCTGCAGAACCAGCGCGGCGCCGTCCTCGCGCACGCCGTGCGGCGCGACACGGACGCGGTCATCTGCCGCCTGCGGTTCCGGCTCTGAACACCCGCCCGGGAGCGGCCGTTTCCGGCCACCCCCGGGCGCGGGCACTACATCGTCGCCGGGGCGGAACGTTCCGCCATCGCCGGCTGACCGCCCCGCAGCAGCGCCGTCCCCAGCGGGGTCAGCGTGTGCAGCACCGCGCTACCGTGCCGCAGCGTCACCAGCAGGCCCGCTTCCCGCAAGACGCCGGCGTGCTGGCTGGCGGAGGCGAGCGACACCCCGGCCCGGCGGGCCAGTTCGCTGGTGGTCGCGCCGTGCCCGATCGACTGGAGCACCGTCGACCTGGTGTGCCCCACCAGCCGCCCCAGCGAGGGGGCGATGCCCGACGTCGTCCGCTCGTACGGGGCGTGGGTGTGCGTGACCGGGTAGACCAGGACGGGCGGCAGCAGCGGGTCCTGCAGCGCCACCGGCGTACGGCGGCAGAAGAAGGACGGCTGCAACAGCAGTCCGCGGCCCTCCAGATACAGGTCACGGTCGACCGGGTAGTCCGCCTCCAGGACCGGCGCGCGCCAGCGCATCATCGGCGGGAGCGAGGCGAGCAGTTCGTCGGCCCCGCCGTCCAGGAGCGCACGGCCGCGCGCGGCCCGGTCGGCGTCGACACGGGCCTGGATGTGCGGCCAGTACGGCGAGATGGCGGCCCGGTGGTAGGCGCGCAGCGCGCCGAGCAGACGGTCCATCGGCTCGGCGCCGCCGTCGGCCACCGCCCGCAGCCACCCGGGCAGCCCCCGGGGCCCCGCGACCCGGGTGAGCTCCTCGTACAGTCGGTCCTGACCGGTCTCGCGCACAGCCTCAAGGCCTGACTCCAGGGTGTGCGGCCCTTCGGCGGGCGTGAGAAAGTCGGGAAAATAGCCGCGGCCCGGCACCACTGCGGAGAGCAGTCGCGTTTCACCGTTCAACCGGGTACGCGTTTCCGTTCGCCATTCACCGAAGACTAGGGCGCCCCGACGGTCTCTTAATCGATGAAAGCTGAGAATCGTTTCCCACAGCGCGTCCGGACCGGGCGCCATGCGCACCCGGGCCAGGTCCACGCCAGTGAAATGAATACGCAGCACCGAATCTCCACCTGTCTCGAATGTTGCAACGTGTTGCATTGTGTTGCATCCGCAATCGTCCCGCCCCTGAGTATGCCTACCGTCACAGGCCGTGACCACCGGCCTTTCAGCCACACTTGAAAGGCCTCGCGAGCAGCCCGTGCGTACCGAAAAGCTGTACGTCGTCGGGCACGACACCGGGCCAACCGGAAAGACGTTGTGAGGACCGTGGGGGGCTTTGCTTCGTCTGGCGGCGGTCGGCATGGTGGCGGCTCCGTGCCCGGCGGGGATGACAGAGTGCGGTTCGCGGATGGGGATCCGTGAACCGCACTCTGCTTTTACGGCGACGAGCTCATGAAATGTCCGCGCTTCAACAGGAATTAAGCGGCCGCACACTCAGGGAACATCCGGCCATCGCCGGGAATCGGATGAGAACAGGCGGAAGGGGCGGCACCCCCGCACAGGGTGCCGCCCCTTCCATGTGATCCGAAGCCGCCGCCGGATCGGTGTTGAGGGTCGGGGACCCGACGGCGGCTCCGGGGCTCTATCGCGAGTCGCTGCCTCGCGACTCGGCGGCCGCGCGGCCCGCCTCAAGGCGCGCCACGGGGATGCGGAACGGGGAGCAGGAGACGTAGTCCAGGCCCACCTCGTGGAAGAAGTGCACCGACTCCGGGTCGCCGCCGTGCTCGCCGCAGACGCCCAGCTTCAGGTCGGGGCGCGTGGCCCGGCCGGCCTGGACGGCGGACCGCACCAGCGAGCCGACGCCGTCCTTGTCGATGGTCTCGAACGGCGAGACCCCGAAGATCCCCTTCTCCAGGTACGCGGTGAAGAAGCTCGCCTCCACGTCGTCCCGCGAGAAGCCCCAGACCGTCTGGGTCAGGTCGTTGGTACCGAAGCTGAAGAACTGGGCGGCCTCGGCGATCTGACCTGCCGTCAGGGCAGCGCGCGGCAGCTCGATCATCGTGCCGATGGTCAGCTTGAGGTCGGTGCCGGTGGCCGCCTCGACCTCGGCGATGACCTGGTCGGCCTCCTCGCGGACGATCTCCAGCTCCTGGACCGTGCCGACCAGCGGAATCATGATCTCCGCACGCGGGTCGCCCTTGGCGTTGCGGCGCTCGGCCGCGGCCTCCGCGATCGCCCGCACCTGCATGGCGAACAGCCCCGGGATGACCAGGCCGAGGCGGACGCCCCGAAGACCCAGCATCGGGTTCTGCTCGTGCAGCTTGTGGACGGCCTGGAGCAGGCGCAGGTCGTTCTCGTTGGCGTCCTTGCGGGACTCGGCGAGCGCGACCCGGACCGAGAGCTCGGTGATGTCGGGCAGGAACTCGTGCAGCGGCGGGTCCAGCAGCCGTACGGTGACCGGCAGCCCGTCCATCGCCTCGAAGAGCTCGACGAAGTCCTTCTTCTGGAGCGGCAGCAGGGCACTGAGTGCCACCTCGCGCTCCTCGTCGGTGTCGGCCAGGATCAGCCGCTCGACCAGCTCGCGGCGCTCGCCGAGGAACATGTGCTCGGTGCGGCACAGGCCGATGCCCTGGGCGCCGAACCGCCGCGCCCGCAGGGCGTCCTCGGCGTTGTCGGCGTTGGCCCGTACGCGCAGGCGGCGTACTCGGTCCGCGTACGCCATGATCCGGTGCACGGCCGCGACCAGCTCGTCGGCGTCGTCGGCGCCCGCGTGCATCCGGCCCTCGAAGTACTCGACGACCGGGGACGGGACGACCGGGACCTCGCCGAGGTAGACCTTGCCGGTGGAGCCGTCGACGGAGACCAGGTCGCCCTCTTCGATGACGGCGCCGGACTGCGTGGTCATACGGCGGCGCTTGGTGTCGACCTCCAGCTCCTCGGCACCGCAGACACAGGTCTTGCCCATGCCGCGCGCGACGACGGCGGCGTGCGAGGTCTTGCCGCCGCGCGAGGTCAGGATGCCCTCGGAGGCGATCATGCCGTCCAGGTCGTCGGGATTGGTCTCGCGGCGGATCAGGATGACCTTCTCGCCCGAGCGCGACCACTTGACGGCGGTGTACGAGTCGAAGACCGCCTTGCCGACGGCCGCGCCGGGCGAGGCCGCGATGCCCCGGCCGATCAGCTCGGCCTTGGCGGACTCGTCGAAGCGCGGGAACATCAGCTGCGCGAGCTGGGCGCCGTTGACGCGCTGGAGCGCCTCGGCCTCGTCGATCAGGCCCTGGTCCACCAGCTGGGTGGCGATCCGGAAGGCGGCACCGGCGGTGCGCTTGCCGACCCGGGTCTGGAGCATCCACAGCTGGCCGCGCTCGATGGTGAACTCGATGTCGCAGAGATCCTTGTAGTGGGTCTCCAGGGTCTCCATGATCTGCATGAGCTGGTCGTACGACTTCTTGTCGATGCCTTCCAGCTCGGCCAGCGGCACGGTGTTGCGGATGCCCGCGACCACGTCCTCGCCCTGGGCGTTCTGCAGGTAGTCGCCGTAGACGCCCTGGTGGCCGGAGGCCGGGTCACGGGTGAAGGCGACGCCGGTGCCGGAGTCGGGGCCGAGGTTGCCGAAGACCATCGAGCAGATGTTGACGGCGGTGCCGAGGTCGCCGGGGATGCGCTCCTGGCGGCGGTAGAGCTTGGCGCGGTCGCCGTTCCACGACTCGAAGACCGCCTTGACGGCGAGGTCCATCTGCTCGCGCGCGTCCTGCGGGAAGTCGCGCCCGGCCTCGGTCTTGACGACCTTCTTGAAGTGCTTGACCAGCTTCTTCAGGTCGGCGGCGTCGAGGTCGGTGTCGACGGTGACCTTCTTGGCGGCCTTGGCCTCGTCGAGGGCGTCCTCGAAGAGCTCGCCGTCCACGCCGAGCACGGTCTTGCCGAACATCTGGATGAGGCGGCGGTAGGAGTCCCAGGCGAAGCGCTCGTCGCCGGACTGCTTGGCCAGGCCCGTCACCGAGGCGTCGGAGAGGCCGATGTTGAGGACGGTGTCCATCATGCCGGGCATCGAGAACTTGGCGCCCGAGCGCACCGAGACGAGCAGCGGGTCGTCGGCCTGGCCGAGCTTCTTGCCCATCTTCGCCTCAAGGGCGTCCAGGTGGGCGCTCACCTCGTCCCGCAGCGCCGCCGGCTCCTCGCCGCTGTCGAGGTAGACCTTGCACGCCTCGGTGGTGATGGTGAAGCCGGGAGGCACCGGCAGGCCGAGGTTGGTCATCTCGGCCAGGTTCGCGCCCTTCCCGCCGAGCAGGTCCTTGAGGTCCCTGTTCCCCTCGGTGAAGTCGTAGACGAACTTCTGGCTGTGCTGGAGGTCTTTGTCTTCCGACACGGGTCTCGACTCCTCGACGACTCGTTGGCTGCCCTGACGGCGAGGAACATACCCAGATCGAAGGTGTCTGGGTACGTCCACTTGCGCGTCATACGGCTTTAACCACTCGTCCGCCAGCAGATCGAAAGTAACTGCAAGGTAACCGGGTGATCGACATTGCTTCACTCCCTGAAGACGGAAGTGCCGAAAGGCGCCCCATTTAGCTCATCTGAGCGCTTCTAGCGCCATCTGAGTTCACTTCTTGAACGCAGAAGGGGTGGCACTCAGTGCCACCCCTTCTAGAGATGCAGCCGCCTCGAAAGTGCTCATCTGAGCGCAACCCCTATCAGGGGTGGCGAGAATCACGCCGCCGGACGGGCCGGAATTCCACGATCCGGACCCTGGATCACGCCATCACAAGACAGCGGGCCGCGAACATCGCGACCCGCTTTCGCCCCACCCTCGACCGTTTCGTACGGGTTCAGCCGCCGGAGGTGTCCAGCTCGGCGTCCGCGCTCAGGCCCGAGCAGTCGTACGGGTCCTTGAGCCAGCCGTCCGGCAGGACGACCCGGTTGTTGCCCGAGGTGCGCCCGCGCGGGCCGTCGGCGCCGTCCGGCCACGACTGGTCCAGATCGAGCTCGCTCAACTGAGCGCTCAGCTCGTCCAGCGACGAGGTGATCGCGAGGCGCCCCCGCATCTCCGAGCCGACCGCGAAGCCCTTGAGGTACCAGGCCACGTGCTTGCGGAAGTCGATCACGCCGCGCGACTCGTCGCCGATCCACTCGCCGAGCAGCGTCGCGTGCCGCACCATCACGTCCGCGACCGTGCGCAGTGTGGGGCGCGCGAAGGAGTCCGTGCCCTCGAAGGCGGCCACCAGGTCGCCGAAGAGCCAGGGGCGGCCGAGGCAGCCGCGCCCGACCACCACGCCGTCGCAGCCGGTCTCCTTCATCATCCGCAGCGCGTCCTCGGCGGACCAGATGTCGCCGTTGCCGAGCACCGGGATCTCCGGGACGTGCTCCTTCAGGCGCGCGATGGCGTCCCAGTCGGCGGTGCCGCCGTAGTGCTGGGCGGCGGTGCGGCCGTGCAGCGCGATCGCGGTGACGCCCTCCTCGACGGCGATGCGGCCCGCGTCGAGGTAGGTGATGTGGTCGTCGTCGATGCCCTTGCGCATCTTCATCGTGACCGGCAGGTCCCCCGCGTTGGACACCGCCTCGTTCAGGATCGCGCGCAGCAGCGGCCGCTTGTACGGGAGCGCCGAGCCGCCGCCCTTGCGGGTCACCTTGGGCACCGGGCAGCCGAAGTTCAGGTCGATGTGGTCGGCCAGGTCCTCGTCGACGATCATGCGGACGGCCTTGCCGACGGTGACCGGGTCGACGCCGTACAGCTGGATCGAGCGCGGCTTCTCGGTCTCGTCGAAGTGGATCAGCTGCATGGTCTTCTCGTTGCGCTCGACCAGCGCCCGCGTCGTGATCATCTCGCTCACGAACAGCCCCTTGCCGCCGCTGAACTCGCGGCAGAGGGTACGGAACGGGGCGTTGGTGATGCCGGCCATGGGCGCCAGCACCACCGGAGGCTGCACGGCATGCGGGCCGATGTTGAGCGTGGTCATCCAGCCATTGTCGCGCATCCCGACGGTAATTAGTTAGACGTACTAGATGGACCATGGTCGTTAGTTAGGCGTACTATCTACGCATGCCCGATCTCAGTCCTCGGCGCCGCATGCTCGTGCTGGCCATCTGCTGCATGAGTCTGCTGATCGTCGGCCTCGACAACACGATCCTGAACGTGGCGCTGCCGACCATGCAGCGCGAACTGCACACCTCCGTCTCCGGGATGCAGTGGACGATCGACGCGTACACCCTCGTCCTCGCCTCCCTGCTGATGCTCGCGGGCTCGACCGGCGACCGCATCGGGCGCCGCCGGGTCTTCATGGCGGGCCTGGTCGTCTTCAGCCTCGGCTCGCTGCTCTGCTCGCTGGCCCCGAACCTGTCCTCGCTGGTCGCCTTCCGCGCGATCCAGGCGGTCGGCGGCTCGATGCTCAACCCGGTGGCGATGTCGATCATCACCAACACCTTCACCGAACCGCGCGAACGCGCCCGCGCCATCGGCGTCTGGAGCGGCGTCGTCGGGATCTCCATGGCCGCGGGCCCGATCATCGGCGGCCTTCTGGTCGACTCGGTCGGCTGGCGCTCGATCTTCTGGATCAACCTTCCGGTCGGCCTCGCCGCGCTGCTGCTGACCTGGCGTTACATACCGGAGTCCCGCGCGGAGCGGCCGCGCCGCCCCGACCCGGTCGGTCAGCTCCTGGTCATCGCGCTGCTCGGCTCGCTCACGTACGCGATCATCGAGGCGCCCAGCGCGGGCTGGACGTCCACGCGCATCCTGCTCTGCGCGGCCGTCGCCGCCGGTGCGCTCGCCGGGCTCCTGCGCTACGAGCCCCGGCGCCATGAACCCCTCATCGACCTGCGGTTCTTCCGCAGCGCACCGTTCAGCGGCGCCACCGTCATCGCGGTCTCGGCGTTCGCCGCGCTCGGCGGCTTCCTCTTCGTCAACACGCTCTATCTGCAGAACGTCCGGGGCCTGGACGCCCTGCACGCCGGGCTCTACATGGTGCCGATGGCGGCCGTCACGCTCGTCGTCGCACCGCTGTCCGGACGGCTGGTCGCCGCGCGGGGGCCGCGGCCCTCGCTGCTGATCGCCGGGGTCACGATGGCGGCCAGCGGGCTGCTGTTCGCCGCGTTCGACGGGGAGTCGTCGACGGGGCTGCTCTTCACCGGGTACGTCCTGTTCGGCCTCGGCTTCGGCATGGTCAACTCCCCGATCACCAACACCGCGGTCTCCGGGATGCCCCGCGCCCAGGCGGGCGTCGCCGCCGCCGTCGCCTCCACCAGCCGCCAGACCGGGCAGACGCTGGGCGTCGCGGTCATCGGCGCGGTGCTGGCGGGCGGTCTTGCGGGGACGGCCGCGCCGGGGGCGTACGCCGCGGCCTTTCCCGACGCCGCGCGTCCCGCGTGGTGGATCATCACCGGCTGCGGGCTCGCCGTGCTGCTGATGGGAGCCGCGACCAGCGGTCGGCGGGCCCGCGAGTCCGCGCGGCGCACGGCGGAGCGGTTGGAGATGGAACAGGAACTGGCTGGTTCGGCGGCGTAACGCTCCGCGGGGGGGGCGCGGATATTCGGCTGCGGACCGTGGGTGGCCGGTCGCTCCCCCAAGTTCTCGACTCCGCTCGAACAGGGGGGACCCCCATCGCGGCGGAGCCGCAAATCGACACAGCCCCGCGCCCCTTGAACGCCGCTACGCGTGCGTGGGCACCCGGGTCGAGAGCTCCTGGAGGCGGGCCAGGCGTACTCGGGTGTCCTCGTCCAGCGGTACGTAGGTGACCAGGCGCGGGCCCGACTTCGGGCCCAGCCACAGGTTGGTGTGTTCCAGGTGGAGCAGGCCGACCAGCGCGTTGCGGATGAACTTCTCGCGGCCGCCCATGCCGACCACCTCGTGCCGCGCCCAGATCTCGCGGAACTCCGCCGACCCGTTCTCCAGACGCTTGAGCAGCGTCTTCCAGGCGGGCTCGGCCAGGTGCTCGGCCATGGAGGCACGGAACTTGGCGGCCATCATGCGGTTGACGTCCGGCAGATCGGCGACCGCCGCCCGCCAGTCGTCGTTGGTGAAGGCCAGCCACATGCAGTTGCGGTCGCCGGGCGGCAGCGCGTCCAGGTCGCAGAGCAGCTTCGCGTACGTACGGTTGTACGCCAGGATGTCGTACCGGCTGTTCTGGATGCAGGCGGGCATCGGCTCCAGCTGGTCCAGCATCGCGCGCATGGCCGGTGTCACGGTGGGGCAGGGCGCGTTCGGGTTCGGGTCGCCGGTGCCGGCCAGGGCGAACAGGTGGGCGCGCTCGCTGGGGTCCATCAGCAACGCGCGCGCGAGCGCGTCCAGGACCTGCGCGGAGACCTGGATCTCACGGGCCTGTTCCAGCCAGGTGTACCAGGTGACGCCGACGGCGGACAGATGCGCGACCTCCTCGCGGCGCAGCCCGGGCGTGCGTCGACGGCGGCCGTGCGGCAGGCCGACCTGCTCGGGCGTGATGCGCTCGCGGCGGCTGCGCAGGAATTCGGCCAACTCGTGCCTGCGAACGTCGGACTGCGGTGCCACAGTGGTCATGCACACCAGGGTGCCGCACGGTCGACCCCATTGCCAGGTAGTGCGAATACCAGGATAACCAGACTCTGGTACCAGGCTGAGGAACCCGCGATCGTGTGATGCGTGAGCAACGACGTGAGTTCTGTTTCGACCGCATCCGCTACCCCACCCAGGTCCGCCACCGTCCCGGCCACCACCCCGGCCGACGTCCCGGTCATCCGTCACGAGGGCGCGGCCATCGGCGCGCTCGGGCTGTTCACCGTGCTGCTCGGCGCGGCCCTGCCACTGATCGACTTCTTCATCGTCAACGTCGCCCTGCCCGCCATGGACAAGGACCTGTCGGCCGGCGCGGCCACCTTGGAGCTGGTGGTCGCGGGCTACGGCGTCGCGTACGCCGTACTCCTGGTACTCGGCGGCCGGCTCGGCGACACGGCCGGGCGCCGCAAGCTCTTCCTCATCGGTATGGCGGGCTTCGGTCTGACCTCGCTCGCCTGCGGCCTGGCGCCGACCGCCTGGACGCTGGTCGGGGCGCGGGTCGCCCAGGGCGCCACGTCCGCGCTGATGCTCCCGCAGGTCCTGGCCACCATCCAGGCCACCACCGCCGGACCGCGCCGGGCGCGCGCGATGAGCCTGTACGGCGCGACCGCGGGCCTGTCCATGGTCGCCGGTCAGATCCTCGGCGGCGTCCTGGTGGCCGCCGACATCGCGGGCAGCGGCTGGCGCTCGGTCTTCCTGGTCAACGTGCCGGTGGTCGTCGTCGGGCTGGTGCTCGCGGTGCGCAGCGTGCCGGAGACCCGCTCGGAGCGCGCCGCCTCGATCGACGTGCCCGGCACGCTCCTGCTGGCCCTCTCGCTGATCAGCCTGCTGCTGCCGCTGACCGAGGGGCGTGCGGCCGGGTGGCCGCTGTGGACCTGGATATCGCTCGGGGTGTTCCCGTTCGCGGCGTTCGCGTTCTTCCGGACCGAGCAGCGCATCGACCGCCGCGGCGGCACCCCGCTGGTCCCGCCGAGCCTGCTGCGCCTGCCGTCCCTGAACCGGGGCCTGGCGCTGATCGTCCCGTTCTCGATCGGCTTCAGCGGCTTCATGTTCGTGATCGCGGTCGTCCTCCAGCAGGGCCTGCGGATGGGCCCGGTCGAGGCCGGTCTCGCCCTGGTGCCGATGGCGCTGGCGTTCTTCGTGGCCTCGCTGGCCGGGCCCCGCCTGATCGGGCGGTACGGCAGCAAGGTGGTCACCGTCGGCGGCCTCATCCAGGGCGTCGGCATCGCGGTCCTGGTGGCGACCGTGCACTACGGCTGGCCGGACCTGGGGATCGCGGCGCTGGCCCCGGGGGTCGCGGTGGCCGGGTTCGGCCAGGGCCTCCAGCTGCCGGTGCTGTTCCGGATCGTGCTCTCGGACGTCCCGGCGGACCGGGCCGGCGTCGGCAGCGGCGTCATGGTCACCACCCAGCAGTCGTCCCTCGCCCTGGGTGTCGCCACCCTGGGCAGCCTCTTCCTCTCCCTCGCCCCGTCGTCGGGCACCCGGGACGCGCTGGTGGTGACGCTGCTCGTCCAGCTGGCGGCGGTGGTCGTGACGGTGCTGCTGAGCCTGCGGCTGCCCCGGAAGCTGGGGGTGACGCCCGGGCGGCCGGGGTGACGCCCGGAGGTGGGGTGACAAATGACAGATGACAGATATTGAAATCTGTCATCTGTCATGTCATGGTGGATGCGGGGGTGCACACCGCACCTCCCCCTCCCCCACCCTTTTCAAGGAGTCACCGCCATGCGCACCCGCACTCTCGGCACCACCGGCCCCCAGGTCTCCGCGCTCGGCCTCGGCTGCATGGGCATGTCCGCGCTGTACGGCGAGGCCGACCGGGCCGAGTCCATCGCCACCATCCACGCCGCCCTCGACGCGGGCGTCACCCTGCTCGACACCGGCGACTTCTACGGCATGGGCCACAACGAGCTCCTGATCGGCGAGGCCCTGCGCAGCGCCCCGGCCGCCGCCCGCGAACAGGCGCTCACCAGCGTGAAGTTCGGCGCCCTGCGCGACCCGGACGGCGGCTGGGCCGGATACGACGGCCGCCCGGCGGCGGTGAAGAACTTCGCCGCGTACTCGCTCCAGCGCCTGGGCGTCGACCACATCGACGTCTACCGCATCGCCCGGCTCGACGAGAACGTCCCGGTCGAGGAGACCGTCGGCGCCATCGCCGAACTGGTCGAGGCCGGACACGTACGGCACATCGGGATGTCCGAGGTCGGCGCTCAGACCCTGCGCCGGGCCGCGGCCGTCGCTCCGATCAGCGACCTCCAGATCGAGTACTCGCTCATCTCGCGCGGCATCGAGGACGAGATCCTGCCGACCGCCAAGGAACTGGGCATCGGGATCACGGCGTACGGAGTGCTCTCGCGCGGCCTGATCAGCGGCCACTTCACCCGCGACCGGCAGCTGGCGGCCAACGACTTCCGCGGGATGAGCCCCCGGTTCCAGGGCGCCAACCTGGAGCGCAACCTGGACCTCGTCGAGGCACTGCGCAAGGTCGCCGAGCACCAGGGCGTCTCGGTCGCGCAGATCGCGATCGCCTGGGTGATGGCGCAGGGCGAGCGGTTCGGCGCGGACATCGTGCCGCTGGTCGGCGCCCGCCGCAGGGACCGCCTGGCCGAGGCGCTGGGCGCGCTCGACGTCACGCTCGGCAAGGACGACCTGGCCGCGATCGAGGCGGCGGTCCCGGCCGGCGCGGCCGCGGGCGACCGCTACCCGGCGGCCCAGATGGCGCATCTGGACAGCGAGCACTGAGTTGTCCACAGGGCCGGACCGGTGTCGTACGCGCCGGGTAACGTCAAGGTCATGAGTACGGAACCACTGACCGCCGAGCGCATCCTCGAAGCGACCGAGGAGGTGCTGCGCCGCCACGGCCCGGCGAAGGCCACGGTCGTCGACGTCGCCCGCCAGCTCGGCGTCAGCCACGGCAGCGTCTACCGCCACTTCCGTACGAAGTCGGCGCTGCGCGAAGCGGTCACCAAGCGCTGGCTGGACCGTACGACGCTGCGGCTCGGCACCATCGCGGACGACGAGCCGAAGGACGCGGAGTCGACGCTGCGCGAGTGGCTGGCGGCGCTGTTCGAGGCCAAGCGCCACAAGGCGGGCGACGACCCCCAGCTGTTCGCCACGTACGAGGTGCTGCTCGCCGAGAACAGTACGGTGGTCGAGGACCACATCGCGGACCTGGTCGCGCAGCTGGCCCGGATAGTCCACGCGGGCGTCCACCGCGGCCAGTTCACCACGACGACCCCCGACACATCAGTGGCCCGAGCCCTCTTCGACGCCACCGGCCGCTTCCACGACCCGGCATACGCACCACAGTGGCAACGCCCGGGAATCGAGGACGAGTTCGAGGCGGTGGTGGACTTGCTGATACGAGGACTGAGGACCCCGGCGAGTTAGGAGCGCCCCAAAGGGGCGCGGGGAACTGCGCGACCAGCCCCCACCGGCCCGCAGCCGAAAGCGCACCCCCCACACCGCACCCACGGCACGCCTACTGCCAGTTGGCGTACCCGGCGCTCGCGCTACCTGACCCCGTCGAGATCGTGAGCATACGAGCCGACGCCGGGTCGACGAGCGCGTCGTCGACATCCCGCACCCCCGACCCGGCCTTCCCCGCCACCCGGTACCGGGACCCCGGCGGCAACGAGACCTCCACGCTCCCCGAGCCGGAGGACGCGCTCACCCGCCGGGGCGGGGCCACGAACTCCAGCGACGCCTGCCCCGACCGGACCCGCACCTCGGCGTCGGCCGACCCGATCGCGGACCCGTTGAGGGACCCGGAGTCGACGGACCCGGTGATCGGCCCGCGTACGCCGTACAGCTTGACGCTGCCCGACCCGGCCCGTACGTCGACGGGACCGGTGAGGCCGGTGACCCGGACCGCGCCCGAGCCGTTCTTCACCTTCAGCTCGACCCCGGCCGGGACGGTCAGATCGAGCTGGACCGAGCAGTCCAGGCCCGTGACGGAGAGCAGGCCGCCGCACTCGGGCCGCAGCTTGAGGGTGTCGCCGTCCCACTCCTTGGTGACCTTGGGCTTGCGCAGCGACCAGGAAAGGCGCTCCTTGACCCGGACCTCGCCGTCCGCGCCGGGTCCGACGGTCACCTGGGCGCTGCCCGAGTCGATCTGGACGGCCCGTACCGCGTGGTGGTCGTTCGTCTCGACGCTGCTGTGACTGGCCTCGCGGCCGAAGAACTCCCCGTACAACCCGAACACGAGAGGAGCGACGACGAACAGCGCGCTGAGGGCGGCGACCAGGATCCACCACCCCCGGCGCCGCGGCCGCTCCGGCCCCGGACCGGAAGCGGGGCCAGGGCCGGGGCCGCTCTCCGTGCGTATGCCCGTGCCCGTGCCCGTGCTCACGACCCGCCGTCCAGGAACCGCAGAACGGCCAGGACGCGGCGGTGGTCGCCGTCGGCCACGGGCAGGTCGAGCTTGGCGAAGATGCTGTTGATGTGCTTGGCGACCGCGCTCTCGCTGACGACCAGCTGCTCGGCGATGCCCGCGTTGGAGCGGCCCTCGGCCATCAGGGCGAGGACTTCGCGCTCGCGCGGGGTGAGGCGTTCCAGCGGGTCGGCGCCGCCGCCCCGGCGCAGCAGCAGCTGGGCGACGACCTGCGGGTCGAGCGCGGTGCCGCCGCCCGCGACCCGCTTGAGCGCGTCGATGAACTCCTCGACGTCGGCGACCCGTTGCTTGAGCAGATAGCCGATGCCACCGGTCTGCGCGGTGAGCAGATCGGCCGCGTACCGCTCCTCCACGTACTGCGAGAGCAGCAGTACGGACGTGTCCGGCCACTGCTGACGGATCATCAGAGCGGCGCGTACGCCTTCGTCGGTGAAGCTGGGCGGCATCCGGACGTCGACGAGCGCGAGCCGCGGGCGGTGTTCCTCGACGGCGGCCAGCAGCCCCTCGGCGTCCTCCGTCTCGGCGGCGACCTCGAACCCCGCCATCTCCAGGACCTTGACCAGTCCTATCCGCAGCAGCACCGAATCCTCGGCGATCACAGCCCGCACGGCAACTCCACAGTGATGACAGTCGGGCCCCCGAGGGGGCTGTTGATCCGGATGGTTCCGTCCACGGACCCTACGCGCTTGGCGAGACCCCGCAGTCCGGTGCCGCCCGCCGCGTCCGCGCCGCCGACCCCGTTGTCCGAGACCGTGATGCGCAGCAGGCCGTCGCGGCAGCGGACCTGGACGGAACAGCGCGTCGCGCGGGCGTGCTTGGCGACGTTCGCCAGCGCCTCGGAGACGACGAAGTAGGCGACGGCCTCGACGGTCGGCGCCGGGCGGCGGTCGAGGTCGACGGTGAGCTCGACCGGGAGCGGAGCGCGGGCGGCGATGCCGGAGAGCGCCGCGTCCAGGCCCCGGTCGTCCAGGACGGCCGGGTGCAGGCCGCGCACCAGGTTGCTGAGCTCCTCGATGGCCTCCTTGGCCTCGCGGTGCGCCTCGTCGATGACGGCCCGGGCGTCGGGCGGCAGATCGGTGAGCGTGGCGCGGGCCAGGCCCAGGTTCATGGCGAGCGAGACGAGCCGCTGCTGGGCGCCGTCGTGCAGATCGCGCTCGATACGGCGGCGTTCGGCGTCGGCGGCGTCCAGCACTCCGGCCCGGCTCTCGGCCAGCGTCTCGACCCTGCGCTCCAACTCCTTGGCTCGGTTGGGGCCGAGCAGGGCGGCCCCCGCGTGGGCGTCGAGGCGGACGGTGGCGGCGGCGAACCAGGGCGTGACGAACAGCAGCAGGACGCCGACGACGGTGAGCAGGACGTACTCGTCGGTCCAGCCCGGCATCCGGTCGTCCATCGGCAGCGCCCACACCCAGGAGAAGACCAGCGTCCCCGCCAGGGCCGCCGCCCACGAGCAGACCACCAGCACACCGGCCGCCGCCGCGAGCGGGGCGACCAGGAGGTGGTAGCCGTACTGCCGCCAGGTCGACTCCGACCGCAGCCGCTCGACGAGTCCGCGCCAGCTCAGCCTGCGGCTGCGCCAGGCGATGTGCGGCACGTCCAGGCCGAGCAGCGACCAGAAGCGGCTGCGCTGGAGGGTGGTGAGGAGTGGATTGACGGCGAGGACGAACAGCAGGGCGCTGGGGGTGTGTCCGGGCGCCGCGACCATGTACGTGAAGGCGGCCGCGGCGGGCAGCGCGAGGGGTACGCCTGCCACGGCGAAGGTGGTGTTGCGCCAGGCCCACGCCGACCAAGGGGCGTGTGCGGCGGCCCAGTCGAATGCGCGCCGCAGCGGGCCGGGAGTTGCCATGTGCATACCGTAAATGCCCAGGTCGGGGCCGCGCCATCACGCTGCTGCCCGCCCGGGGGTATAGCTGGCACCACCCCCGGTTCGGACAGCCGCGCTACTGACCGGGGCGGCCGAAAAGACGAGGCTTGTCACTGCACCCGGCGGACAGGCCTCCGGGCCGGAAGGAGCCGCGCCGCCATGACGCTCGTCGCCCCGCAGATCCGCACCCGCCGTACGACGTCCCGTACCGGTGCCGGTGTCGCGGGCCTTCGCCGGCCGCGTCTGGCGACGCTGCTGACGGGGGCGGGGGTCGCGCTGCTGCCGTGGATGATCGTGCTGGCCCGGACGCTGCCGCAGACCACGGAGGTCTCCAACTGGTCCACGGCCTGGATCGGTCTCGACGCGCTGCTCGCGATCGGCCTGACCGGAACGGGCGCCCTGCTCAAGCGAGGTGACGCCCGGGTGGGGCAGGCGGCAGCGGCGACGGGGGCGTTGCTGCTGGTGGACGCCTGGTTCGACGTGACGACTTCGGCCCCGGGCCCGGAGTTCACCACGTCCGTGATCCTGGCCCTCTGCGCGGAGCTGCCCCTCGCGGTGGCATGCGGCGTGCTGGCGGCGCGGCGGGCGTAAGGGGGGTGCGTTTTCGTCTGCGGACCGTGCTGGGCTGAGCGCGCAGTTCCCCGCGCCCCTTAAGGCAAATGGTCTGGCCCCGTACCACCTGCTCGGCGGTACGGGGCCAGACCTTTGCCCGAATCAGCAACCCAGCAGTCGGCTACCGAGGTAGGACTGGATCTGGTCCAGGGACACGCGCTCCTGGGACATCGTGTCCCGCTCCCGCACGGTCACCGCGTTGTCGTCGAGCGTGTCGAAGTCGACGGTGACACAGAACGGCGTACCGATCTCGTCCTGGCGACGGTAACGGCGACCGATCGCGCCCGCGTCGTCGAACTCGATGTTCCAGTTCTGCCGCAGGTCCGCCGCGAGCCCCTTCGCCTTCGGCGACAGCTGCGGGTTGCGCGACAGCGGCAGCACCGCGACCTTGACCGGCGCCAGGCGCGGGTCGAGGCGCATCACGGCGCGCTTCTCCATGACGCCCTTGGCGTTGGGCGCCTCGTCCTCGCTGTAGGCGTCGAGGAGGAAGGCGAGCATGGAGCGGCCGACACCGGCGGCGGGCTCGATGACGTACGGGGTCCAGCGCTCACCGGCCTCCTGGTCGAAGTACGACAGGTCGCTGCCGGACGCCTTGGCGTGCGCCGAGAGGTCGTAGTCGGTGCGGTTGGCGACACCCTCCAGCTCGCCCCACTCGCTGCCGCCGAACTGGAAGCGGTACTCGATGTCGGCGGTGCGCTTGGAGTAGTGGGAGAGCTTCTCCTTCGGGTGCTCGTACCAGCGCATGTTCTCCTCGCGCAGGCCCAGGCCCGTGTACCAGTTCCAGCGCTCCTGCATCCAGTACTCCTGCCACTTCTCGTCCTCGCCCGGCTTGACGAAGAACTCCATCTCCATCTGCTCGAACTCGCGGGTGCGGAAGATGAAGTTGCCGGGCGTGATCTCGTTGCGGAAGGACTTGCCCATCTGGGCGATACCGAACGGCGGCTTCTTGCGGGAGGTCTGCTGGACCTGGCCGAAGTTGGTGAAGATGCCCTGCGCGGTCTCGGGACGCAGGTAGGCGACGGAGCCGCTGTCCTGGGTCGGGCCGAGGTGGGTGGAGAGCAGACCCGAGAAGTTCTTGGGCTCGGTGAAGGTGCCCTTGTTGCCGCAGTGCGGGCAGCTGAGGTCGGCGAGGCCGTTCGCGGGCTCCTTGCCGTGCTTCTCCTCGTACGCCTCGATCAGGTGGTCCGCGCGGAACCGCTTGTGGCAGGAGGTGCACTCGGTGAGCGGGTCCGTGAAGGTAGCGATGTGGCCGGAGGCCTCCCAGACCTCGGTGGCCAGGATCACCGACGAGTCGATACCGACGACGTCCTCGCGCGAGGTGACCATGTAGCGCCACCACTGGCGCTTGAGGTTCTCCTTCAGCTCGACACCCAGCGGCCCGTAGTCCCAGGCGGCACGCTGACCACCGTAGATCTCGCTGCACGGGTAGACGAAGCCACGGCGCTTGCTCAGGTTGACGATGGTGTCGATCTTGTCGGCGGCCACGGTGCTCTCTTCATTACGACGACGACGAACGGCGAATGCCCCAGGGTAGCGGCGGCCTGCACCCCTGGATCAAATCGGTATCCGGGACCGGCGCAGACGAAGGGTCGCCGAGAGGCCGCCGAGGGGTCGCGGACGGGTCGCGGACGGGCTCGGAGGGTGACCCGGCGAAGGGTTCGGGCCATCGCTTGACGAGGGCTTGGCCAGGGCTTGACGGGCTGTTGTTGACAATCGTTTCCAATTTTGTTGAAAATGAGTGTCATGAACGTACGACGCCTCATATCCGCCGCCGCCCTGTCCAGCGCCGT
Source organism: Streptomyces sp. NPDC048696 (assembly GCF_043198895.1). Taxonomy (NCBI): domain Bacteria; kingdom Bacillati; phylum Actinomycetota; class Actinomycetes; order Kitasatosporales; family Streptomycetaceae; genus Streptomyces; species Streptomyces sp. NPDC048696. The sequence continues at coordinate 224,773 of NZ_JBICVJ010000012.1, forward strand.
GGTCCTCGGCCTCACCGCGCTGACCGCGTGCTCGGGCTCGTCCACCGCGGGCAAGAAGGACGGCAAGCTCGACGTGGTGGCGTCGTTCTACCCGATGCAGTACCTGGCCGAGCAGATCGGCGGCTCGCACGTCGCCGTCTCCAACCTCACCAAGCCGGGCGTCGAGCCGCACGACCTGGAGCTCAGCCCCAAGCAGACGGCCTCGCTCGGCGAGGCGGACGTCATCGTCTACCTCAAGGGCATCCAGCCCGCCGTGGACAAGGCCATCGACCAGTCCGGTGTGAAGCACACCGTCGACGCGGCGGGCCTCACCAAGCTGGAGGACCACGGCACCGAGACCGGCCCGGGCCACGAGGGCCACGCGCACCAGGGCGACAACGAGGCCGGCGCGGACCCGCACATCTGGCTGGATCCGGTGAAGTACGCCGAGGTCGCCAAGGGCGTCGGCAAGGCCCTGGAGCAGGCCGACCCGGACCACGCGGCGGACTACAAGAAGAACACCGACACCGTGGTGAAGAACCTCGGCACGCTGAACGACAAGTTCGCGGCGGGCCTGAAGACCACCGCCACCAAGACGTTCATCACCACCCACTCCGCCTTCGGCTACCTCGCCGAGCGCTACGGGCTGACCCAGGAGGGCATCGCCGGCATCGACCCCGAGGCCGAGCCCAGCCCCGCCCGGATCAAGGAGCTCCAGTCGCTGGCGAAGAAGGACCACGTCAACACCGTCTTCTTCGAGACACTGGCCAGCGACAAGACCGCCAAGACCCTCGCCAGGGACACCGGCCTGAAGACGGATGTCCTGGACCCGCTGGAGGGCATCACCAAGAAGTCCAAGGGCGCCGACTACATCGCGGTCCAGGAGTCCAACCTGGCCGCGCTCCAGAAGGCGCTCGGCGCGAAGTGACCGCCCCCGCAACCCCTTTCCCGTCCGCATCCGGCGCATCGGAGGCAGCAGCGATGGAAGCAGCAGCGATGGAACCCGTCATATCCCTGCGCGGGGCCACGGCCACGCTGGGCTCGCGTCCGGTGCTGCGCGGCATCGACCTCACCGTCGCGCGCGGCGAGGTCGTCGCACTGCTCGGCGCCAACGGCTCGGGCAAGTCCACCGCCGTGCGCTCGGTGATCGGCCAGGTGCCGCTCACCGGTGGCGCGATCGAGCTGTTCGGCACCGAGCTGAAGCGGTTCAAGGACTGGGCGCGGGTCGGCTACGTACCGCAGCGCACCACCGCCGCGAGCGGTGTCCCCGCCACGGTCCGCGAGGTCGTCTCCTCGGGCCGTCTGTCCCGTACGAAACTGGGCCTGCTCTCCAAGGCGGACCGGGCGGCCGTGCGCCGGGCCATCGAGCTCGTCGGACTCGCCGACCGCGCCAAGGACTCGGTCAACGCGCTCTCCGGCGGCCAGCACCAGCGCGTCCTGATCGCCCGCGCGCTCGCCTCCGAGCCCGAGCTGCTGATCATGGACGAGCCGATGGCGGGCGTCGACCTGGCCAGCCAGGAGATCCTCGCCGCGACCCTGCGCGAGCAGGTCGCGGGCGGCGCGACCGTGCTGCTCGTGCTCCATGAACTCGGCCCGCTGGAGCCCTTGATCGACCGCGCGGTGGTGCTGCGCGACGGCTGCGTCACCCACGACGGCCCGCCGCCCAAGGCCACCGGCCAGCACGCCCTGCCGGGCCACGACCACGTCCACCCCCACTCGGCCGCCGAGCCGATCCGTACAGGACTGCTGACCTGATCATGGAAATCCTCCAGACCGCCTTCATGCAGCGGGCGCTCATCGCGGCCGTCCTGGTCGGCATCACCGCCCCCGCCGTCGGCATCTACCTGGTGCAGCGCCGCCAGGCCCTGATGGGCGACGGAATCGGCCATGTCGCGATGACCGGCGTCGGCCTCGGCTTCCTGCTCAACAGCAGCCCGGTGTGGATGGCGACGCTCGTCTCCGTCGTCGGCGCCGTGACGATGGAGCTGATCCGCGCGTACGGCAAGACGCGCGGCGACATCGCGCTCGCCATGCTCTTCTACGGCGGCATGGCGGGCGGTGTGCTTCTGGTCAACCTCTCGGACACCGGCTCCAACGCCAACCTCTCCTCGTACCTGTTCGGCTCGCTCTCCACCGTCTCCGACTCGGACGTCACCTCGATCTGCCTGCTCGCGGCCTTTGTGGTGCTGGTCACGGTCGGTCTGCGGCGGCAGCTGTTCGCGGTGAGCCAGGACGAGGAGTTCGCCCGGGTCACCGGGCTGCCGGTGCGGGCGCTCAACCTGCTGATCGCGGTGACCGCCGCGATCACCGTCACGGTCGCGATGCGGGCCGTCGGACTGCTGCTCGTCAGCGCGCTGATGGTGGTGCCGGTCGCGGCGGCCCAGCAGATCTCGCGCTCGTTCGTGGTGACGTTCGTCCTCGCGGTGGTCATCGGTACGACGGTCACGCTGGCCGGAACGGTCACCTCCTACTACCAGGACGTGCCGCCCGGTGCGACGATCGTGCTGCTCGCCATCGGCGCGTTCATCGCCCTGACCGCTCTCGCCGCCCCCTTGGCGCGACGGCGCGCGCGGGTGGCCGAAAGTGCCGCGCGGGAGTGCACCCTGGAGGTACCGGGGGCACGGAGCGCGGCGGACGAGGCCACGGTCTGACCCCGACCTGGCACAATGGCCCGACGACGTGAGCGGGCGACGGCAAGGAGGCACCTGTGGCGACGGCTGGACCACCTGTACGCGGACGGTCCACCCGGCAGCGGGCCGCCGTGGCGGCGGCCCTCGACCAGGTGGACGAGTTCCGCAGCGCGCAGGAGCTGCACGACATGCTCAAGCACCGGGGCGACTCGGTGGGGCTCACCACCGTCTACCGCACCCTGCAGTCCCTCGCCGACGCCGGTGAGGTCGATGTGCTGCGCACCAGCGACGGCGAGGCCGTCTACCGCCGCTGCTCCTCCGGCGACCACCACCACCATCTGGTCTGCCGGGTGTGCGGCAAGGCGGTCGAGGTCGAGGGCCCGGCGGTCGAGAAGTGGGCCGAGGCGATCGCCGAACAGCACGGCTTCGTGAACGTGGCGCACACCGTGGAGATCTTCGGTACGTGCGAGGAGTGCGCGGCGAAGTAGTCGGCGTACACGCAGCGAGGGGGTGCGGGCCATGGTGGCCCGCACCCCCTTTCGCATGCCCCGGCTCACCCTCCCCGGCCGCACCCTTAGCTGTTTGCCGTCACAAACAGCACGTCCGGTTCTGTGTCGGGGCCATCTAGCACGGTTTCCAGCCGCTCCACGCTCCTTCAGGCCATAGTCCAGGAAAATAAGAAACCGTCGGGTTGGTTTCTGTAAAATCGCATACGCATGCCATGCCCAGCCCATGCCTATGCCCCTGCCGGACAACGGAGTGACACAATGAGCAAGCAGCAACGGGCGGAGCGGACGCGTCAGACGCTGATCCTCGCCGCGGCGGAAGTGTTCGACGCGGACGGCTTCGCACCGTCCTCACTGACCGCGATCAGTACCCGGGCCGGCGTCAGCAACGGGGCGCTGCACTTCCACTTCGTCAGCAAGAACGCCCTGGCCGAGGCGGTCTGCGAGAGCGCGATGGCGTCGCTGCGGCAAATCGCCCGCCCCCGGGAGGCCGGTCACGGACGGGCGCTCCAGGTGCTCGTCGACACCACACACGCGCTGGCGTTCCGGCTCGGCGACGACGTGGTGCTGCGCGCCGGGTTCGGGCTCAGCTCCGACGCGACCTGGAAGGGCTCGACCGATCTGCGCCAGTACTGGGTCGACTGGGTCGGCGAGGTCCTGACCGGTGCGGCCGCCGAGGGGGCACTGGCCGAAGGGGTCGTCGTGGACGACGCCAAGGCGGTGATCGCGGCGACGACCGTCGGGTTCGAGACGATGGGGCGCGCCCAGCCGCGCTGGTTCTCGCGCCAGATGTTCGGCGGGTTCTGGCGCCTGCTCCTCCCCCGCCTGGCCCGCCCCGAGGCCCTGGACGCCCTGCGCCCGGACGGCAGCCCGGGCCTGATGGCGGCGCTGAGGCCGGACGGCACGTCGGGGATGACACCCGCGCTCGCGTAGGCCTTTAGGGGCGCGGGGAACTGCGCGACCAGCCACGCACGGCCCGCAGCCGAATTCAGAAAACAACAACTCGCGTTCCGCAAGAATTTCGCGCAATTCCCCTTGGTGGGGCAGCGGCGGCGCAGCCGCCCGACCCGAGGCGCCCGGGCCGTCAAAACCCCTGCACAGAAGGGGTTTTGACGGCCACGTCCGCACCCCGCCACGCACGTGCCATCACCCGACGGTGGACAACTGCGGAGTAACGCCAGATACGTTCCCTCCAGGATGCTTCGAGGGTGGCGCAGTACAAACCACTGGCGTTCCGTTCCGATCTTTTCCGCTCAGCACCCGCAAGTTGAGGAGCCGTCGTGCGCAAGGTGCTCATCGCCAACCGTGGCGAAATCGCTGTCCGCGTTGCCCGAGCCTGCCGGGACGCCGGGATCGCCAGCGTAGCCGTCTAC